>CBDULZ010000093.1:0-19919 GCA_965368185.1 uncultured Kriegella sp. | reverse complement strand
GTTTGATAGATACCGTCGGATAAATAACCATACCATGACCTAAATTCGCTGCCCTCCTCAGAAAGAATATTCCCGTCAAAAAGGCGTTTCCCATTGACATCACCGATAATTGATTTGGAATCAAAAATATTGGCCGAAGCTCCATATTTTAGGTTTCCAATATTGTCTCGCCAAGAAAGTGACAACTCCCATCCGTCGGTATCCATACTTCCTACGTTTACCGTTGGATCATCATATCCTCCGAATGCCGGAATACTCAAATCGAGCAGCATATCGGTAGTTTCCTTTTTAAAATAATCCCCAGTAAATGACAAGCGGCTATCGAACATATTTAAGTCAATACCAAAGTTCAACGAGGTGGTCGTTTCCCAAGTCACATCCTCAATCGCCAAAAATCGCTGCGCGGCAGAGCGCACCGCCTCCACGTCGTTTCCGTTCGCAATTAACGTATTGCTGAACTGTAAGACGGATAAATACAAGTAATTACCCAATCGATCGTTACCAAGACTACCATAGGAAGCTCTTAACTTTAAAAATGAAATAGTGGATTCCAAGGACTCCATAAACGTTTCATTTGACAGCACCCAACCTGCTGATACAGAAGGGAAAGACCCCCATCGGTAGTCTTTTCCAAAACGGGAGGAACCATCTCTTCGAACCGTTCCCTGAATGTAATATCTACTATCATAATTATAGGCCAATCTTCCAAAATACGAAGCATAGGCATTCTCGGAAATACTTGATCCATCATCAAAAACCTTGTCGACAGGGGCTTGGTTTAGAAATGGATAATCGGCAGTAACAAATTCGGTACCCCTTACGTCAAGTCTTTCATATTCAGCGGAGAATTCCTCATAACCCAGTACCCCATTTATGTTATGGTCACCTATAATCTTATCATAGTTTACCAAGGCTTGGGTTGTCAAAGTGTTGTCGTTCGACCTTACTTCGTTAAGATAGGTTTGGGTGGCATTATGACCGGCGATATAATTAGGGTTGGCCAATTGGTCAGGATCATTAAACGCCCAATAAGGAATGGACTTATTGAAGAGCTTATACTTATTGAATTCAAAATTCGGCGCTAGGTTTAGTGATATTTTTAAGTCTTCAATCGGCTTATAAAATAGGCCTACCTTTCCGTAGAACAAATAGGTATCACTGTTACTATAACCGCCTTCGTGCAATTCGGCATATACGTTATCGCCTGATTTACTCTCGGCAATTCGACCATCTTGCCACAAAGCGGCATATACGGGTGCTGAACGTATGGCTCTTTCGGTCGGGTCTAACATGGGGCGATCATCCCTTGTTATCTTAAGTGCAAAATCTAAATTAGCACCCATCTTATCGGAGATTTTGATATCGTTGTTTACGCGGGTCGTATATCGTTTCCAATCGCGTCCGTCATATAGTGCATCTTGATATTCATAGCCGAAGCTCGCATTGGTCTTCAGTCTGTCAGAGCCTCCACTTAAAGAGATATTATGTCTATAGCCCGTAGCAGATTTCCTTAGTATTAAACTACGCCAATCGGTATCGGGAAATTGATCAGGGTTAATAGCGCTATTCGTTGGGTAATTGGCAATTAAATCTTCTGACCAAGTAGGATACTCGTTATTATCGTTGCCATTGTCGTTCCATGCTTTTTCATTATCCATCTGCATGTAACGGACCGCTCCCACAGTTTGTCTCGTTTCGGTAGGGGTATTGATAATATATTCCCCGCTATACCCCATATTAAAGACCCCACTTTTACCTCGCTTGGTGGTAATGATAATTACACCGGCCGCGGCCCTTGATCCGTAGATAGAGGCAGAAGCACCATCTTTAAGTACAGAAATACTCTCTATTTGATCCGGATTTACATCATTGATACTCGAAACGGGTACATCGTCTACTAATATAAGGGGGGCACTTTCACCCTGCAAGGTGGTTACGCCCCTTACCCTTATTTCATTGCCTGAACCAGGTTCGGAGTTACTTCGTGTTATACTGACCCCCGCAACAGTACCTTGTAAAGCGTTGGAAACATTGGTAGTGCTTCGTGCGGCAATTTCATCACCATCAACAACACTTACCGAACCTGTTAGGTCTTTTTTTGCTTGGGTACCATACCCTACAACAATAACTTCTTCAAGACCTGCCGCACTTTCCTTAAGCACGATATTTATATTTTCTTGGCCGTTAACAGCTACTTCCTCGGTCGCAAAACCAATATAAGAAACGGTCAGTACGGCATTTTGATTTTCAACGCCCAATGAAAAGTTACCATCAAAATCGGTCTGCGTACCATTGGATGTTCCTTTTTCAACAATACTGGCACCTGGCAGCGGTACACCATCACCATCAGTAACCGTACCTGATGTCATAAACTCCTGTACAATGGTTTGCACCTTGGTATCGCCTGCTCCAACGGGCGGGCTTGGTCTTTTCTTGATAACCACTTGGCGGTCATCGATTTTATAGTCTAAATCAGTATTTCGAAAAGCTTGTTCCAAGATAGCGGAAAGTTCTGCTTCTTTTAACCGAATCGATACTTTCCTTTTTGCATCTAACACTTCATCCTTATAGAAAAAAATAAACTCGCTATGTTCTTGGATCTCTTTGAACAACTCTTCATAAGTCACTTCATTGACGTCTATATCTATCTTAGTCTGCGCATAGGTATTATTCGCATATACCGAACCAAGACCGATACAAATAAATAAAGCAAATATTTTCATAAGGGTGAAAAGGTTACATATCGGTGTCTTTTTGACCCCGAGAGCAGGGCCACTGACGATTTTATTCATAATTTTGTTTTTAGTTGAGTTAATGATGCCAAATTATTTGGCAATGTTAATTTTCCGGCCAGGAGATGGGCCAACATCTTCTGGCTTTTTTTAGAATTGGTTAGTTGGTCATTATATCATATAGTCTCAGGTTTTTAGTTAATACTTATTCTTTTTTCGTTGATTTGAGTATACTCCAATGGTGTGGTTTCCTTAATAATACCTATGACTTTTTCCACATCTTCACGCAAGTCTAGATATCCTGAAAAAGTCTCCCCGGCCAAGGTTGGGTTTTCAATCTCAATATTCACATTATAGTAGCGTGCAAGTCGTTTCATAATATGTTCGAGATTATCATTTTTAAAGATAAAGACTCCTTCTCGCCATGAAAAATAGTGGTCGACATTTACTTTTTCAGAAGTCACTTTTCTATTCTTCTTATCATAACTTGCCAATGTACCTGGGGTTATTTTAATGTTCTCTGCAACCCTTCCGGCAACATCGGACCTGTATTGAATCTTTACACTTCCACTCTTTAATACAGTGTTTACTCGGGTATCATCTAAATAGTTGCTTACATTGAACACCGTACCCAACACCTCGATCTCTTGGCTTTCGGAAAGTACCATAAACGGATGGTCAGCATCATGTGCAACGTCAAAAATCGCTTCGCCCTCTAAATAAACTTCTCTTTTATCTCCTTTAAAAACAGCGGGATATACCAATCTCGAACCTGAGTTCAGCCACACCATACTACCATCGGAAAGTCTGAGATTCGATCGTTTTCCATAGGGCACCAGCACGGTGTTGAATATGGTTTCCTTTTCTGAGGATGTAGCACTTTGATCGACAACTTTTGAACCGCCAACATTTACTTTTTCACCTGTAGCCGAGTAGGAGATATCGGATGAATCTTCTTCAACTTCTACATTTTCCCCTTGGTTCAGAATCAATACGACTTTGTCGGAACTGTTTACATCGACCTTTTTAGCGGACTTAACAAAATCGGTAATTGACGTCTCTACGGGACGATTAAAATAAAGGCCCAAGGTCAAAAGAGCCGCAATCGAAGCCGCAGTACCAATCGCATAGCGAATATGCAATCTTCTTTGTTTTAAACGATCAACGGACTTATAGATCTTACTTTTCAATGCTCCCTTTTCGGTATCACTAAGCGAAGTAAAATCTATGTTGGTTGTTTTCTTTTTATTCATACCTATAATTATTTATCCATTCGGAATCTTGAATAACATTAGAGGAATTTTTTATTCTAAAAACCAAAATTTATAAACTGCTGAAACACTTCCATATCTAGATAAGTAGCTACCTTTTTATTTATAGACAAAAAAAATGTACTTTTTCAAACATTCTTCAAAATGGGCCAGTAGCCTCGTGTCGATTTATTGACGATACCCCTATTCGAGGTAACAGCGTATTTCAAAAACCTTGGCTAAGGGGTCACCATGTGTTTTTTGAATATTCAATTTAATAGCATTCACTTCCAAGGTATCAAAGCGATGTTCGACCCTCCTAAAATAATTATATTCGCTTTTAGCCACTACCTTTTTTCCATCTGACAATATGGCCTCAATAGAATAGTCTGAAACGGTCTCGGGTTGTGGCCCCCTCACTTGTTGGTCATTAACCCAATCTTGCCCAGAAAGCCTTAAAAACCGTTCAAGCCCTGTATCGAAAGTCAACTGAACCGTGTTCAGTTTTACTGGATTTTCCCAGCTTAATTCAATCCATTGCTCCCCAGAATTCATATCGCCACACCATTTATGCGTTTTACCGTCGTTAATCTCACGATTGAAGCCATCTAGTACGTTTGTCGCCTTTCCGTCTTCTGTCTCTGAAGAAACTTTTACCACGGCCGATTTTGCCAAATCTTTTTGGTCTGTATTGAGCACCCCCAAAATAGCCTGATCTTGTCTGAGCAATATCTGTTGCAGCTTTTCCATATGCGCTTTATCGTTACCCAATTGAGAAGGAAGCAAATTCTGTTGTTTACAGTAATACATAGCCGTACCGATTGCCTGCCCCAATGTAGCACAAGTTGCCATTACCCGGGTCGATGAGAGGGCTACGTGGGAAACACTAATATTACGACCGGCCATCAACAGGTTACGGATATTCTTACTATATAATGATTTGAAAGGAATGGAATAGGGGCCTTTTAATGGAATAGAAATATAGGGCACCTCTCCCGTAGTATCCATACCTCCCGGGGGGTGGTCATCCAAAGGCCATCCGCCGTAGGCCACGCGATCTTCAAAAAGTTTTGCCCCTTGAACATCTTCTTGTTTCATGATATAGTCTCCCACAACCCTTCGACTCTCACGCTTACCGGGAATCATCCCTACCCATGACAATGCCCAATTCTCGGAATCGGGATGGTTTCCAGAATTTTTGATATAATCCCAAACCCCAAAGAGCACACTCATTAAGTCATGCCTATTTTGTTGTCCGTCGCGCACGATATCAATTTCACCCCCCAGTTCTAGCCACCAATACCCGTATTCATAAGTCTCAATATTTCTATGGATGAAGTCTTTGGTAGTATATTTTCTAGCCCATTTAGGCGGTGTAAACGGCATTTTCTTGTCATATTTTTTAGACATGAAGAGCAAACTATTACCCATGGTCTTTTGATCGGCGACATCGACGGCAAGTGATTCACCCCACAGCGATTTCGCTTCCCTACCTCTCATGTACTCGGCCCCTGCCCTAGCGGCCAAGGTCGCATCACCAGTACAATCTGCAAAAAAATCGGCGGTAATAATCGAAATTTCCTCGGTTGGGGAACAAAGCGCCCATACCTTCTTAATCTGACCGTCGACAACTTCTGCATCGTAAAGTGCTGTATCAAGCAATAGCGTAATATTTTCTTCTGAAACCAGTTTGTCGTATAAGACATAATCCCACATTTCATAGGAACGTTGCGGATTGGTCACAGCCTCGGTCAACACCAATTCTTCCAATATGCCGGTTTCACGCCATACCTGGTTTAATTGGCTCGCCCCTGAAATATGCATTCGAATTTCACAACTCGCATTTCCGCCCAAACGGGAACGGTCTTGGATCAATATGACCTTGCTTCCGTTTCTTGCAGCTGCCAATGCGGCGCAAATACCCGCCATACCTCCACCGGCAATTACTATATCGGCTTGATATTCTACTTTACGATAAACATCGGTGTCAATTGTAAAGTCTTTAGGACTTTTGCCCTTGTTTGCAATAAATCTTTCAATTTCATCTTCCGCACTATTCCCAAAAAGTGTAATTGGACTCATTAAAAACGTACCGGAGCCCAGCCCCAAGGCCTTCATAAATTCTCTTCTCTTTGCCATTGTGTTTGTTTTTTGATGTTATTTAATTCGTCTTTCGTAGTTTTTAAGTTTTTGATCCGCCTTTTTGTATCCCGTATTTATCTGGGACAACAATCGGTAAGCGTTCTTTGCCAGTATTGCATTTTCAGCATCCATCAAATCGACAAGCAGGTCGATTTCATTATTTTCGAGGGTTTTCGAATTGTCTTTGAGAATGGTGAAGACCTTTTCAATTTGATTCTCTCGCAACACCTTACTATTTTCCATCAGCGACCTTAACGTTTTCCCACTCAAGGCATTTCTGCTTAGTTTATTAAGTATTTCATTTTGCATTTCAAAAGCAAGCACAGGCAGGAGTTTAGCTGATCGCTCTTGATATTCGGCAGAGGACCATACACTTTTCGGTAATTTCTCTATCGCAAAAAACGGAACATATGATTCGCCTGTGGTTAGCAAATCAAAAAGATAAGGTTGAAATTCTTTTTTTTCCACATCGATTTTATTCAAGGCATAAAATTGCTGATTGTAATTGCTCGATTGTAGCATTTGAACCAATAGGTCGTCATTCAACAACGCCTCGGTATGTTCGCCAATTTTAGCTGAAATAACACCATTAACAATATGCCATAGTGTATGCGAACTATATACGGCTCCCTTAACGACCGCCCCACTTAGTGATTTGTAGGTTGCCCCGGTAACACCATCAATGACATCGGATTTAATTTCAATCCTCGGGTCGACCAAATCTTTCGCCTCATAGTTCGCCAATAAAGACGTCTTGTCCGCCAAAATTTCTTTCATTTTTTGGTGGTCGAAATCGGTAAATCGAATGTGATCGAACTTTGTAAACGGATCTTTTCTTGATTCTTTATACTCCAAAAAATTACCTAAAAGGTCCCAAGTCAAATCAACCACCAGCTCATAGCAAATTCCCTCTTCGCATACAGGTGTTACGACATGACTAAAATAACGGTCGGGTAGATTTTTTCGATTGTATATTAAGTCTACCTCAACTTGCACCGAATCTTTTATATATGCAATAAAAGCCCTCTCCTTTCTTTGTTTTGGATTCTTCTCTACTATTAAGAAAGACATGCAACCCCACAGAACGGTGAACAATACCAATATTTTGACAAGTTTATGATAGATGTTCAAGGCAATCGAAATTTTCTGCTTCCTATGCTTGTTTAACAACAATCGGGAAGCACCCCAATTTCAATAAGCAATCAATCGGTCGTTTATAGACAAGTAAAACTGATTTTTTACAGAAAAAAAAGAATACGGAACAAAACCACTAGGGAAAGCGGGTACTTTCTTAGTGATTTGATAGCCCTATAAATAATAGTTCGGGCGGTGGCAACGGAGACATTCATAATTTCTGCGATTTCTTCGTAGGGTCTATCTTGGTTAAAACGCAAGAACAGTCCTTTTTTTTGTTTTTTGGTAAGTGTACTTAGGGCATCGACCAATTTCAAGCTTTTTTCATTGGCCCTCTCGACATTGATAAGTTCGTCTTCGTGGGATGTAACATAATTTCTATGCCCTTCAACACCGTTCAACAAAGCTTCACTTTGGATGGGAATAATTTTTCTACGGTACTTCTTATTGATTTTTCGCTTTAACGACCGAAGTAAATAAAACTTCACATTATCGGTTACAGCAAGGTTGCTCCGATACTTGTACAAATCGACGAAAAGGTCATGGATACAATCCATGACATGATCTTTATGATTCGACTGCTGCATTCCGTAGGAAAATAGTATATCAACGAATTGGTCGTACAATTCGCCCAAAGCATTGGTATCACCATTTTTTATTTTTTTCCAGACAATTGCCTCCTCCTCTTGGGAAAGTTTCGATCTAGAATTGCTCGTGTTCATTAATTCCTTTATATATAGTATAGCCTATTCGTTCAATACCGAACAAGAAAGGCTTGGTTGGGTGATTTTCGTTCAAAATATATTTCGACAACTCGGAACATACTAACCTTGACCACTTATGAATATATCTTAATTAGCGTTCAATTCTTATAAAGATTGAGATAAATGTAATAAAATATTGCTTATTTCAAATAATTTGGGTGATGCCCTTAGATTCTATTTAAACCCAGTTATCCGAACTCTCTTAAAAAAATCATTTAATGAGACTTTTACATGTTACGTTCGGATTCGTTAAAAACATGTATTTTAAAGTAAACTATAAGATTCAAGTAAAAATGATTTTTGCTTACTCCCCACTAAAGAATGCAAATGGATTTAGTATACCCTTATTCATTTATTTAGAAACTGGGCCAGGTATGGCTGGTTCTAACGAAGCAAATTTTTAATCTCATTCAACTCTATGACATCTGATCGATCAAATTAGCCACCAAAGCCGTCCACCCCGTTTGGTGCGAGGCCCCTACCCCTCGACCATTGTCCGCATGAAAATATTCATAAAACAACACGAGATCTTTGAAATGAGCCTCAGTATACTTCTTTTCATGAAGGCCATGAACAGGCCTATTGCCAGCTTCATCCTTTTTAAATATTTGAACCAACCGTTTGCAGATTTGGTCGCTTATCTCTTTTAAAGAGAGCATATTCGTACTACCCGTTGGATAAGCGAACTTTACCTTGTCACCAAAATAATCATGATACTCTAGTATCGAATTGATAAATAGATAGTTCATGGGCATCCAAATCGGACCCCGCCAATTCGAGTTCCCCCCAAAAATACCCGTATTTGATTCTGCCGGTTCGTAGTTTATGCAATAATCAACTCCTTCAATAGCAATGGTGTATGGCTTTTCATGAATTTTTGACAGGGACCGTATACCATAGTTAGACAAAAACTCTTGTTCGCTCAATACACTATTCATCATCACTTGCAATCGTTGTTTCGGCACCAAAGACAGAAGAACATCTTTATCTTCAGAATATTCCTCCATGACCTGATATTTAGCGTTTTCAATACGATGTTTTCTAAACCACTCCATACTTCTTCTAAATCGCGGCAATTTATCCAACCAACTTTTTTTAATGTTCAATACGGCCGTCATGGAGAGGAGCCCGGAAATAGATCGTATCTTAATCGGAACGGATTCTCCACTTGGCAAAATGAGCCTATCATAGAAAAAACCGTCTTCCTCGTCCCAGGATCCAGCGTAATCTTGACCAATATTATTAAGTGCTTCCGCTATAAACACAAAATGTCCGAAATACTTGAGTGCCATGTCTTCAAAAGTTTCATCTTCCATCGCAATCAACAAAGCCATTTCGAGCATGTTTAAACAATATAGGGCCATCCACGAAGTGCCATCGACCTGTTCAAGAACACCCCCACCGGGAACACCCTTACTTCGATCAAATACCCCAATATTATCCAAGCCCAAAAACCCTCCTTCAAAAACATTGTTATTCGAACTATCTTCACGATTGACCCACCATGTAAAATTTAAGGCCAATTTGTTAAACATCCTTTTCAAGAAACTGATATCTCCCTTACCGGTTTTCTTTTTTTCAATTTCATATACTTGAATTGAAGCCCAAGCCTGTACAGGCGGATTGACATCGCTAAAATTCCATTCATAAGCCGGAATTTGTCCGTTCGGCGCCATATACCATTCTTTGGTAAACAGAAGCAATTGTTGTTTCGCAAAGTTGGAATCGACCATAGCGAGGGTAATACAGTGAAAGGCGGTGTCCCATGCGGCAAACCACGGATATTCCCATTTATCGGGCATTGCCAATATATCATGGTTGCGCAAGGTTTTCCAACTACTGTTCCTTCCGTTAAAACGCTGTACCGGGGGCGGCGGTCCATTCGGGTCTCCCTTCAGCCATCGTTCGACTTCGTAATTGTAATATTGCTTAGACCATAAAATTCCGGCCAACGCCTGTCGTTGCAATGCTTTAAGCTCCTCGGAATTTCCTTTGGTATTCGTCTCAAGAAAGGCCTCCGATTCATTAATTCTTTTCGAAAATAAGGTGTCGAACTTCGAATCAAAAGGGGATTTCAATGTGTCGGTCGTTAATCTCAATTTTAGTTCCCGGGTTTCCCCCGCCCCAATATTGAGTTCGTATAATGGTGTGAATTTAGTGCCATGCCCTCTATTTTCTGCCAAGGTATAATCGCCATTTAATACAGCATCATGAAAAAGGTCTTTTTTATAAGGGTGGTCATTGGTGCCATTAAATACCCTGGCTCTGTTGGACTCATTCTCTGTAAAAAGTAGGTGAGCGGGTTTTTCAAAATATAAATTATAATTACCTACATAATTATGGGTAATCGATACAAAAGGAACATCGTTTGAACCTTGTTTTTTTATTATGGGTTTCTCGGATACCTTGGCAAAATTCCAAAAATTCCGTATCCAAAGTGTTGGTAGCACATGGAGTGACGCCGAATTTAAGCTTCGGTTGCTTATCGATATTTTTATAAGCATGTCTTCCCCATCGGCCTTGGCATATTCAGTTATAACATCGAAATAATCATTGCTATCGAAAATTCCCGTATCCAACAATTCAAACTCTAGTTCACTTTCATTACGATTGTTGTTTTCCTCAACAAGTCGGTCGTACGGAAATTCATGTTGGGGATATTTGTACAAATGTTTCATGTACGAATGTGTCGGCGTATTCTCCAAATAATAATAAAGTTCCTTCACATCTTCCCCATGGTTGCCTTCAGGACCCGTGAGACCGAAAAGTCGCTCTTTTATTATGGGGTCTTTACCATTCCATAGCCCAATGCCAAAACAAATATTGCAATAACGATCAGAAATACCCGCGATGCCGTCCTCGCCCCATCGGTACGTTCTACTTCGGGCATGGTCGTGCGGAAAATAGTTCCATGCGTCGCCATTTTCGCTATAATCTTCCCTGACCGTGCCCCACTGCCGCTCGCTTAGATATGGCCCCCATTTCAACCAATCTTTTTCTTTAGAATAATGCGCTTCCAGTCTTTTCTGCTCTTCCGTTGGTTCGATCATTTAAAATACTTTAACTTTGAGTTGTTTCATCGCTTGCAAATGTTGGATATCCCAACTACCCAAGCTGTAAATACATCTTCAATAAAACCTTTTCTAGTCTTTTTATAGTTGTAATTTACCCTGCAAATTAAAGTATTTTCTTATGCAAAATCAGGTTGATATCCTAAAAATAGTATCGCGTATAATAAGAGGATATGCGCAATAAAATCTGTTCTGCAAAATCTGTCGCTTTTGTCAACTTGAAGTTATCATCACCATTTAACGATCACTTCTCACACGGTGCACTTGCATGGCCTTGACCAGCCATTTTGAAAGTGGTTTCCGCGGATTTCTGTTCTTTAAATCGATATAAATGCCCAACCGCTTTAGTACCGGAACTTTATGGGTTTCTACAAACTCGATCAGTGTGCCATCAGGATCTTCCACATAGCTAAAATGACCCGCTGCCGCACCCATATCAAAACTATCGGCACTGTCGACCGTAAATGGACAATTCAGGGCTTTCGCATGCGCTCGAAGGGCCTCCATACCATGCACATCAAAACACAAATGTATATAGCCCAAATCACCCCAAAGCCGATTTTTGTAAATTTTATCGGGCTTACGGCCTTCAATCTGAATGAGTTCGATTTCAGCGGGACCGAAAAGTTCTCCAAATCCGCCGACCGTTGTAGCACTTCGCTTTAGAAGCACCCTTTCAAAGAAAGCTTTTCCGCCGGGTAAATTGCCAAAATCTTGAAACCTACCCTTTTTATGGTAAGCGATGCTATCATAACCCAATAGATTTTTATAAAAATTGACCGATGTTTCAATGTCGGAAACTCCTATAACCACACCTAAAACTCCGCCCGAAGCCGATTTTGATGGACAAAAACAGTAATTATCGGCTACCATCTGCACCAAATTCCCCCAGGGATCAGCAAAAAAGAAATGCGACCGGCCAAGTTCAGTGGTACAAAGCTCGGTAAGAAATGGTAATTGTAGTTTTTTTAATCCGCTATAAGCTTCCTTGATAGCGTTTGATCGAAGTTTCATGATATTAATGCCCAAATCACCAATTAAAATAGGATTTTGTGGGGCTTCAGGGATCCGATCTTTAAATTGCCAAATTTCGAGTCCGCCTCCACCAACCATGTTCAGCGCCAACATAGCCAATCTGGAAAATGGCCTATTGTTGGTATATCTCGTCATTAATCCGGCAGTAGCTTCGTCTTGAAAGACCAAAATATCAAACCCCAAGTGTTTTCGGTACCAATTAAAAACTTCTTTGGCATTGGTCACTCCAATACCTATCTGTTGAATACCATTAATAATTTCTTTCATAAGCTATTCGGAAACCGTTTTGATATGGGTGCGAATCAAACGGTTATGCAGGGTTTTCAATTTATTTGCAGGGTATCCCAATTTAAATAAAATGACGAGAAGCAGATTGGAAAGGTTGACCCTAATATATGAGTTGTTTTGATATTTTCTGGCGGAAACCACTAAATCGTTCTTTATAATCTTATAACGCACATCGTTCTTTTTCATTCTTTCGAAGAATTCAAAATCTTCCATGACCACCTGTTTCGTATCAAAGCCTCTCAATTCTTCGAAAACAGTTTTTTGAATAAAAAGACACTGATCTCCACCTCCCGTAAATATACCATCCTTGGAGGTAAAGGAAGCATTAATTTTGAGAAATACGCTTTCTTTATCAAATCGGTATGAAAAGAAACCTGCCTCGTAACCATCTTGAATCGTAGTTTGAATATCGAGCAAGAACGATTTTGGAGGTCTCACATCTGCATGGAGAAAAACAAAAACGTTGCCTTTGGCCAACTTAGCCGCCTCATTCATTTGTAAGGCCCTACCTGTACCACTGCAGCGCCAAAATCGAATATGCTCGCCTACCTCGATATTTTCTGAATCATCGGTATTACAAAAAGACAAAGCCACAATAACTTCCACTTTGCTTATCATTGAAACACCCGACAGGTCGGCCAAAAGTGACGCTAAGTTATGGTATTCATTGTGCGCAGGAATTATTAAACTGATCATAAACGAATGCTGTTCATTATTTTAGATAGGTCGTATTTTTGAAATTAACCCATCCTATTCTATGTATTTCTTTACATAATTATGTTGTAGTAAAATAGGCACAATTATTCAGAGGTATGAAATAATACCTCATTATTTTTTGATAGTATTATCTTTTTTTTCGACCAAGCAACCAAACCTTGCCCTTTGAATTTACGTAAGTGATATAAAGAAAATATGGCAACAATGAAAAATTCAGTACTAAAATCAACTATTTTCTCCGTTTTTATACTTACCCTTTATACCATCGAAGCCCAAGAGAAACGTACTTCATCTATAGATTTCAATCAACTTTCTGAAAGGTTTTTGGGCAATATTAGAACCAATGATGACACGAATGATATCAGAGCACAATTATACAGTACTACTTTAGAAGTTTTAGAGGAAAGTTTAGTAACAGATGAACAAAAATTGGCCTTTTGGGTGAACATTTATAATGCCTACATTCAAGTTATATTATCTGAAAATCCGGACTTATATAAAGACAAGAGAGCCTTCTTTAAAAGCGAACAAATTCCGATTGCCGGTAGGTTGGTTTCGTTCGAGAAAATAGAACACGGTATTATTCGCAAGTCACAATGGCCATTGGGCCTTGGTTTAGTGCGAAAATGGTTTCCAAATAAATTTGAGCGGAAATTGAGGGTGCGTGAACGTGATTACCGCATTCATTTTGCTTTAAACTGTGGAGCGAAAGATTGTCCGCCTGTTGCTGTTTATTATGCCGAGAGACTTGACGAACAGTTTGATAAGGGCACCGAAAGTTATTTAAAGCGTACTTCCGACTACGATTCCAACAAAAAAGAAGTTGCGGTCACCTCATTATTCAATTGGTTCAGGGGAGATTTCGGATGCAAAAAAGGGGTCAAAAAAATATTGAAGGAGTTTGAAATAATTCCTACCACAAAACAAATAGATATTACGTATAAAAATTATGATTGGACCCTTGACCTTGATAATTGGATCGCACTTTAGAACATCTTACCAAGATAATTTAAATACCATTGCCTAGGTAAAAGTGTTTAGGCGCAACAGGTTGTTTCAAAATGCCTCTTTGATAGTAAAATAGAAGTTTCCCCCTTCATTTGACATGGCGTAATCAACCCGAAGACGCACACCATCTCTTTTGTTTATTATATACCGTAATCCAAGGCCAGCAGCATTTCGGAAAGATGACTCCAACACCTTTGCCAGGTCTGGTGCGACGGTTCCGGTAGAGCCAAAGGCCGCCGCTCCGAACCGACCAGCGATCGGAAACCGATATTCCAATGCAAAACTTAATTCGGCATTGTCTTGAAAACGACGGTTATTTATGCCCCGTGTTCGTTTCGATCCCAAATAATAGAGGTCGTAGAAAGGGGTATTCTTACTACTATTGGCCAAAAAAAGATTGGAGGCTAAAATATGCCGCTTACCCAGTTTTTGATAATATCGCATATCAAGTTCCGCTTTGTAATACGCAAAAGAAGACCCCAATATTTTAGAAGAAGTAAAAACATTTCCCTGAATGTAAAAACCTTTTGTAGGATAGAAGATATGATCTCTTGCATCATAAAAAGCGACAACACCAATATTTGAAATAGTGCCGTCTCTTTTTCCAATAACCTCGGATGAACTTAAAACACCTCCTTCCTGAATTTTTAAATTTGAAAAATTGTCGAGTTCATAACCCAAGCCTAATGAAAAATCGGTAAACAACTCGCGAACTATAGAAAAGCGAACCCTTGGAAAAGTTACCTCATACGTTTCTTCATCTTCCTCCTTGGCATCCATACCCACTCCAAAAAAATTATAGAAATATTTATAAAATCCGAGTTCACCGATAACTCGCCATTTCTCGTTATCGCGATAAAATTCGAAAGGCATATACAGTAAAAATTGGCTTCTTGTCGTGTAACTGATACCGAGTTGAACCGAAGAAGGTCGTGTTTCCCTGATTTTAGGATTCAACCAAAAAGTACCTATCCCCAAACCTCCGAACCCAAATGCGGTCTCAGGTGTATAGAAAGCTACCGGAAAAGCGGAGATCTTTAAATTCTTTTTGCTTGTACTGTCTTGTTTTGTTTTGTTCGTGGTTTGGGCAACCGTTGTAAGATAACAACAGCAAATAATAGAAATCGGAACTACAATGTTCTTGATCATTTAAATGAATAACGGTTAATCGTCGCACGGCCTAGTCATAGACACTAAGTCGATGCAGTGCATAAAATAAATAGGATGAAATTTGAAAACCCGATGGCAAAATATTGAAATTGAAATCTATTTATTGCCCCGTCCGATAAAATTTCTGGCCGATATAAATACTATGTGCAAATACTTTCCAATATACGAACATTGAAATCTGTATAAACAATTCGTTTATAATTAAAGATTAGGATTATTGTCCAATCTTATTTGTAATGCTGCTATTTTTTTCTGCAAGAAATAATATGCGGTTAACACTTCCATACAAGTTAGCAACATTAAAATTATCCAGATAGTAAAGAAATAATAATCCATAAGTCTATTATTTAATTCATATTAAGAACTGAAAAGTTCCATTCGGTCTGTATTCTACTTACGAAAATATATTCTTTTGGTTTTACCGTTTGTCGAAAACTTTGGGCGATACACTTAAAAAATGAATCCATTAATACTCTGATACACAAAACCCTCTCTTTAAAACCCAAAAACAGCTAGAACCATCTTGAACAAAGGCTCGTCAAAATTAGACCTTCAGGGAATGGGCATTCAACAGCATACATTTTTCATCTGCCGTGCTTCGGTTCATTTAATTATATTCTTTTCGATTGAATAGACATCCGTTTTCTTAAATTGCCTCGATTAAGCTTTTTTAAAAAATCCGCCTTCGAAAACAACCAAAATTTTATGCGCAAATTATTGGCAGTAAAAAAAGCAGTACTTCCCATTTTTTTTGGTTTGGCCATTCTATCCGTTTTTCTATTGGTAAATTTGAGATTCTCTTTTGACTTTAGTCAATTTTTTCCAAAAGGAGATAAAGATTTAATCTTCTACAAGGATTTTATCAAAGATTTTGGAAGCGATGACAATTTTCTGCTAATCGCCATAGAAAATAAGCCATCGGTTTTTAATAGTGGTTTTTTGGAAAAGTTCCATCAATTTTCACTGGATTCAAAAAAATTCTCCTTCGTAAAAGAAAGCCAATCGCTTACGACTTTGTTTTATCCTTTGAAAACCTCCTTTGGTTATACCAGATTGCCCATCATTCATTTAAAGGATTCCACGAAATACTCCGCCGATTGGGAAAAGTTAAAAGAAAATGAACTTTTCATGAATACCTTGATCGATGCACAAGGTTCTTCAATGGTCATTGCTCTTGAAACCGACGATGAACTCAATTACAATCAATCACTCGAATTACTGAACGAAGTACGCCAATCGTTAACAAAAAATAAATTGGACGATTATCATTTGATGGGCCGTGCGTTTTTCTATGAAGCTATTGTTCAGATGCAAAAACGGGAACTGATAGTGACCACTATTATTTCAACCGTTCTGGTTTTTTTTATACTTCTTTTGGTTTACCGCCGTATCGCTATAGTACTCATATCATTGTTTTCGATCGTTATGGCGCTATTACTTTTTCTGGGTGTGCTCTCCTTATTGGGAAAAGAGCTGAATGCCTTAGCCGCCTTTTATCCGATACTGCTTTTAATTGTTGGCACTTCGGATGTTATACATATTATGGACAGTTTCCTCCTAAAATTGCGGATGGGGGAAGACAAGGAAACCGCTCTGGTCGCTGCGCTTAAAGAGGTCGGACTTGTTACGTTATTAACCTCGGTTACCACAGCAATTGGTTTTGCATCATTGCTATACTCCCGACTGGAAAGTATAAGTAATTTTGGAATCAATTCGGCCATCGGTGTAGCCGTCGCCTACATTACTGTTGTTTTTTTGACCAGCACACTACTATTAATGGTCAGGCCCCGGCACCTATTACTAAAGAAAGATACAACCTTTAAATGGTCGATTTTCTTAGGTAAATTAAATGTGTTTACAAGAAAAAAACAGCGGGCCATACTATTCGGGAGTCTACTTTTAGTACTCACCTGCTTTTTGGGTATCTCGAAAATCAGCACGAACTATCAATTTTCTGAGGTATTACCCGAGGGAAGCACGATTGCAGAAGATTTCATCTTTTTTCAAAAGAATTATTCTGGCTTTAGGCCTTTAGAAGTGGCTATTATAACCAAAGCACCGAACAGAGTCACCGATTTTGCAATTCTACAGGAGATCGAAAAAGTAGCGAATAAACTAAAGACAATAGACGCCATTGGCAATGTACAATCGGTAACGTCCCTATACAAATCGATTCATAGGGCGCATCACCTTAACAAAGCGGAATACTTTTCCTTACCTGAAAAGAAAAGCACATTCGAAAACTATAAAAAAGAAATCAACAGCCTCGCCAAACGACAAGTGCTGAAATTTGTAGATTCTACGGAAACAAAGGCTCGAATAACCTCAAGGGTTCTTGATGTCGGAGCAGACAACTTAAACGACATCTATGACGAGATAAATACGTTTGTCGCCACACAAACCGATACGGCTTTAGTGCAATTCAAGTTGACCGGCAAAGGGCTTTTATTGGATAAAAATGCAATTTACGCCCGAGATAGCCTACTTCAGGGATTATCACTCGGACTCTTACTAGTCGCACTACTAATGTCGATTCTTTTTAAGAATGTAAAACTAGTCCTGATATCGCTGATTCCAAATGTGGTCCCCCTATTATTCGCAGGAGCTTTATTGGGTTTTTTAGGTATTCCGCTAGAAGCCTCGATTTCGATCGTTTTTGCCATCGTTTTTGGCATTGCCGTAGATGACACCATTCATTTCTTGGGAAAATATAAACTCTGTAGGTCTACAGGATTGGACAAAGATGCCGCTTTGGAAAAAACATTTCTAGAAACAGGAAGAGCTCTAATAATTACAACCGTCACCCTGTTTTTTGGTTTTATGGTTTTATTGTTTTCCATTCATAAACCAAGCATTACCATCGGCTTGTTAATAAGTGCTACGCTATTGACTGCATTAATATTAGACCTTTTATTGCTTCCAATATTGATTCGGAAAATGTTGTAAGGAAAGTGGAATTGCCCCTAGCCTATTGGGTAAACTTCTACTACCACCGTGCAAAACTACATTCAAAGCGTATTTTGTTGACAGCAAGAATACAATCGCCAAAGTGTTCTTTAGGCAATGAATTTACGTGGAAAAAAGTATTATTAAATAAGGTAATTGCTATTTCCGGGCTTTCAAAGTCTTTCGCAAAGCCTTACGGGCGGTCAAAACTTTAAAAGCAACAATAAGCATTACTGATATCCACAGGGCAAAGAGGATGTATTCCATAAAGTATCGGGGGATTTAATTTGGTCGGTATATTGATTAAATTTCACTTCTCTATTGTAATACTTGAGGTGTTAAAATTACATTTCATTCAATACGTAACGTAAGATTACTAAATTTTGTTATATGTTCCTACAGAAAAGTTAAAAATCTCCTAAAAACCTACCCTATTGCGTAATAAAATGCCCCAATTCCTACAACTGGGGCATGATCTAAAAAAAACCTAAAAAAGTCTATTAATACAAATCCGTTTTCTTAAACAACATCATTTTTTTACTCCAAACGAACAATTTTATCTTCCATCGACGGACCCAATTCATAAATTGCACCCATAAGTTCTTTTTTTAACAGTACAACTTTATCCTTTTCACCTGCCGCCTTATAAATTTCCGCGTTGCGATACAGTATATGTGGTTCAAAAGTTTTTCCTTCAATGTGTTCTTTAACTATGCTATGGGCCTTTTCCGTTTCCCCATTCTTCAAATAACTATAGGCCAAAAGACTGTAGGACTCTGGCGTAGCTCTATTATCAACCTCCTTTTTCGACAAGTTGATGGCCTTTTTGTATTGCTGGGTCTTGTCGATATAGAGACCTACATTATAAACATTGTACATATCGCCATACGCAGGATTCTGAACTACTTTGAAATACATATCCAAATTAGATAGACTCTCTATATCATGACCCATAAATTCAGCAATTTCCGCCTTTAACAGATAAAAATCAGGGGCCCTATAATTCTCTGTTACCGAATCCAATATTCGCAAGGCCTCCACTGGGTTTTTCTCATAGGAAAAAACAATCCAAGCGATACCCTTTTTGGCATAGGCATTACCCGGATCCAATTTTAAGGACTCTAAATAATATTGATACGAATCTTTGACCCTTCCTGCATGACCGTAATAGTCGGCCAAATTGGTAAAAGACCAAAGTTTAAGTTCAGTATTTTTCATTTGCTCAGCTTCCGCAAGTGCCTTTTCCATAAACCGTATTGTCGTATCTAAATCACCTTTGTAATCGTTCCATTTTGCCAAACGGATCAAATAGCCGAAATCTGTCATATTCTTAGTACTGTCAAGATATTTTTCCGCATCCTTGTAATTACCAAGTTCCATGTGAACATCAAACAGCAATCGCTGAGAATCCGTAACTCTACTGCCCATTGAGCGGGCGGCGTCTGCCAATCGAAGCGCATCTTTAAAACGATGTTGCGATATATAGTTTCTGGCCAGAGCCCTGTAATAGCCGGCTTTTCCGATAGCAGCAATTTCAACGGCTTTTTCCAGTGCTTGTTCGGCTCTTTTTAAATAGTAAATATCTCCCGTTTTTTGGAAAAAGTCATTGTATTCCCCTGCCACAATTCCAAAACTCATCAACTGAATACTATCGGGTTTTAT
>CBDULZ010000092.1:0-20077 GCA_965368185.1 uncultured Kriegella sp. | reverse complement strand
GGACTTCCTCTTTAAGTGCCCAACTAGCCGACTGAATCATTCCCCCTTCCATTTGATTTTTTAGTCCGTCTGGGTTGATCGTTTCCCCAGCATCAACAACGGCCCACATTTTTTTGACTTGTACGCTTCCAGTTATTTTATCGACATATACATGTGCCGCCATGGCGCAATAAGCCGCATTGTTCTTATAACGGGAGAATGCATGGCCCAAACCTTCGCCTTCTGGCAGGGAAATACCTATTAGCTTTTGCTCTAACTTTTGCATGCAGACAATAGACCTTTCATCCGTAGAATGCCGAATTCGAAATTCAAAAGGATCCGTGTTCGCCATTCGCGCCAATTCATCCATTACCGATTCGATAGCAAAAACATTGGTATACGTTCCGAGCCCCCGTAACGAAGATGCCCGTAAAGGACCTTGAAAAATATGCGTCTCGACTTTGAGGCTGGGAATATCATAATACGGACTTGCGTTTCGTACGGCTCCGCCACGATAACCAATTCCGGGATGACCATAACCTTCCTCTAAAAACTGGGCGGGAAGCAGCGTGTTGGGGTTACCGTTCGGTCGATTGCTATGCCCATCGGACCAAATGTGACAATTCCAACCATTTATTTTCCCACTTTTGCTGAGACCCGCTTGCAATTCTACGATCATAGCCGTTCCGTAAGGTTCCCAGCCATGTTCGTCTTCCCGATTCCATTGGAGGCGAACATGTTTCTCAGGATATTCTATCGCCATAAGTGCCGCCTCGGTCGCGGCATCATTCGCCCCATTTTGACCGAAGCAACCCGAACCGGGAACCGCCTTTATATGAACGGTCTCCTCCGACATATTAAGTAGTTTTGCCAGAGTTCTTCTTAAGGGATAAACACCCTGACTGTGTGTCCATACATATAGTTCCCCGTCCTCAAAAAGTGCTACGGCACATGACGGACCATTGGCCGCATGCATCAAGTAAGGTTTAAAGAAGGATGCACTGAGTAGGCTTTCGGACTGCTTTAGAGAAGTCTCCGTATCGCCTTTTTCCTCATGTGTTTCCACATCGGCAGGCAGTGTTTTCAAGTATTCCTTCAAATTAATATTGGCGGGCAAGCGTTGTGGAGCGTCCCATTTTGCAAGTGCTTTGGCTTTTTCCATAAGTAGCATGGCCTGATACTCATCTTTTGCCAATACCCCAAGAAAACTCCCTTTGTGAATCAGTTTTAAAAGATCCGGTGATTTTTTAAGTTCCGCGTCATTAAAAGATGCTAATTTTGCCGTATAACTAGGTGGACGAACTACACGGGCATGCACCATACCCGGAAATCGAAGGTCTTGCACAAATACTTCTTGCCCCCTTACCATTGCTTCAATATCTTTTCTGGGGATAGGTTTACCTACATATTTTCGAATAGTTTTCCCCTTATATTCTGTTGCTGGTGCTATCGTTTTTTCAATTTGTTTGCCGTCTAATAGCTCGTATAACGCTATCTCCTGTTTCGGCCCTATGACCTGGCCATCTCTCAGTTGTAGTTCTGAAATGGCTATTCCCCATTTTTCGGAAGCCATTTTCAGAATAATCTCGCGTGCGGCGGCGGCGGCCTTACGAACTGACATTGCGCTTGACACAATGGAACTGCTTCCTGCGGTAAAACCTTCGTTTGGTGTCACGCCGGTTTCCGCTATATTTACCTCGATCAAAGCTAAATCGGTATTCAGTTCTTCCGCAGCCATTTGGGCGACTGCTATTCGGATTCCTTGACCCAATTCAATTTTTCCGGTCAAGACCCTGACCTTTCCATTCTCCAATATTTGTAACCAAGCATTGATCTGATCTTTTTCCGGAAGTCTTTCTAAAAAACTAGCTTTGTCCGTATGGATAATGCCACAATTTGCCAGACCACCAGTTCCGACCATTGAAAAACCAATGCTCACATATCCTAATTGTTTGATGAAATCACGTCGTGTAGCTGTCATACTTCCCTTATTTTGATGCAGCTTTTTTAACTGCCTTTAGCACTCTTGCATGAATTCCGCAGCGACAAATATTCAGCGCCAATTTCCTTTTTATTTCGTCATCGGTCGGTGTATTATTCTTTTCGAGTAGCGCTACAGATGCCAAGACCATCCCATTTAGGCAGTAACCGCATTGGGCGGCCTGTTCATCGATAAAAGCTTGCTGAACCTTATGTAAATTCCCGTTTTCATCGATCAATCCTTCCAAAGTGCGAATCTTTGATTTTGTTACAGCACTGATAGGCAGCATACAGGAAGGAACGGATTCGCCGTCTTTCAACACCATACAAGCGCCGCATTGTTGCAATCCACAACCAAATTTAGGTCCGTTTAATTGAAGTTGGTTGCGCAACACATATAGCAATGGAGTATCGGCAGCAACTTCGACTTCATGCTCCTGTCCATTTACATGTAGTTTTATGAATTTCATCATGAAAATGTTTTACAATAAACTGGTTTACCGTATGAAACTACAAAAAAACACTTCCATCACCTATTAAAATTTTATGACATAAAGTAGTAAGATATACGTCAACTAATAGATTATAAGTGGTCTTAAAACCTTTACATCGACTGTTCATCAAAAAAGTAGTCTTTCACAACAGAATTGGAGACACTCACATCATTAAGTTGTCGTCTTGGTAACCACGTCGTAAGTTTGTCATGTAATTAATACGAAGTAAATTTTTTCATTTTCATATAGTGTTCTCGTAAAAGAGCTTTGTCTAACTGGATAAGGCTCTTTTTAGTTTATGAAAATTTCAATCTTTATGCTCAATACCCATTCAGGTTTTATTAGATAAGTCTTATTTGCGTCCTACAGGGCATTACTTCCACGAAGTTTAGGCCAAAATATCTTTGATCACATTCCCATGAACATCTGTGAGTCGAAAGTCACGACCTTGAAAGCGATAGGTCAAGCGTTCATGGTCTAGCCCCAATTGATTTAAAATGGTCGCCTGTATATCATGCACATGTACTTTACCGCTAATTGCCGAATAACCGATTTCATCGGTTTCGCCATGGGTATGTCCCTTTTTGATTCCACCTCCTGTCATCCACATCGTAAAGGCTTCATTATGGTGGTCACGCCCAAGGAAATTCTTACCGGTACGGGCTTCCATCATGGGCGTTCGGCCAAATTCACCGCCCCAAACGACCAAAGTATCTTCAAGCATTCCCCGCTGCCTAAGATCCATTAAAAGTGCCGACATCGGTTGATCTATCTGCTTGCATTTTTGCCTTAGACCGTCACCTACACCACCACCGGGTCCCGCTCCATGCATATCCCAACCATTATCGTACAACTGCACAAAACGCACCCCATTTTCTACCAACCGGCGCGCTAAGAGACAGTTGTTCGCAAATGAATTCTTGCCTGGTGTGACTCCGTACATGTCTTGAATATAAGCGGGTTCGCTATCGATATTCATCACTTTCGGAACAGACGTCTGCATCTTGAAGGCCATTTCGTATTGTGAAATTCGGGTCAAAATTTCCGGATCTTGGACTTCTTGGTATTCCAGCTCATTAATTTTATTGATAATAGCTACAGATTTTTTCCGCATCTTGCTATCGACACCTTTCGGATTCTTAAGGTTCTGCACTGGTGTACCGGTAGATTGGCATTGTACACCTTGGTGTACGGTGGGCAAGAAACCACTTCCCCAGAGTCGTTTTCCCCCTGTCGGACCTCCCGCGGAAAGTAAGACCACAAAACCGGGTAAATTTTCGTTAGGCGAGCCTAAACCGTAGGTTACCCAACCGCCTAAACTGGGTCGCCCTGTCCGCGGTGACCCGGTCTGCATTAAAAACTGGGCAGGAGCATGATTGAACTCATCTGTGTGTACCGATTTTAGGAATGTAACCTCATCGGCAACTTCAGCAAATCGAGGCAAATAATCGGATATCCAAGTACGCGATTCACCGTGTTGCTTAAAAGTACTCTGCGGACCCAGCATTTGAGGTACGCCCCTAATAAATGCAAAGCGCTTACCCTCAAGTAAAGAAGGCGGACAAGACTGCCCATTCATCTTTTGAAGTTCAGGTTTGTAATCAAAAAGTTCAAGCTGTGAAGGAGCCCCGGCCATGTGAAGATAAATCACATGTTTAGCCCTCGGAACAAAATGTGGCATTCCAACACCACCCGACGACAGCAAATTTTTAGCGAAAAGATCAGCTCCCCCCATCATCGAACCGAGGGTAACAGCTCCCATTCCGGTCACACATTTCTTTAAAAAATGTCTTCGGGTATTGTATTCACTTTGCCTATAATGTGCTTCGTTTAAAATATCCATGGCTACCCTTTTACAATAAATTCGTCTAAATTCAACAAGGCATTGGCTACGATTGCCAGTGCTGCAAGATCAATCTTTTCATCACCTATTTTTTCAGATGCGGCTTCCGGAAAATTGGAGGCTTTCTTTTCTTCCTTGAAATGCACCCGGGCATCTTGGTAGAGCTCTTTCAATAATAGAAGTTTTTTATCACTTATCGTACGCCCCATTACTTTAGCATAACCGAACATCAATTGCTTTTCTGAATTTACATCGGCTTGTAACATTTGGACCGCCAGTGCATTCGACGCTTCAAAAAACGTTTCGTCATTCAATAGGTTCAGGGCCTGTAATGGTGTATTCGTACGAATTCGACGCGAGGTGCAAACCGATCGGTCCGGGCTATCAAAAGTAAGCATTTCATTGGGTGGCGTCACTCGTTTCCATAAAGTGTATAATGATCGCCGATACTTAGCGGAATCTCCTTTAATAGCCCAATCTGGAATGCCCGTCCATCCGCCATCAACACTACTATTATTGACACTTGGGCCTCCCACTAAAGGATTCAACAAACCACTTACGGTCAAGACTTGATCCCGTATTTGTTCGGCTGACAAGCGGGTTCGAAAGCCCCGGGAAAGCCATTGGTTTCGGGCATCCTTTTCGATTTTTTCAACATCGGCATCCGATGATTGTCGATAGGTTGCCGAAAGCACCAATTCTCGAAGCAACGGCTTCACATGCCAATCGTGGGTCGTTTCAAACCGGACGGCCATCCAATCCAATAATTCCGGATGGGTGGGCTTTTCTCCTTGCGTACCAAATTCTTCCATCGATTCGACCAGCCCGAAGCCAAAAAGTTGTTCCCAGAAACGATTGACTGCTACACGTGCGGCCAAGGGGTTTTTCTCGCTTATCATCCATTGGGCAAAGGCCAAACGGTCTTTTGGTTCTTCTGCTTCAGGATATCCATATATGTTGGGAATACCACGCTGTACCTCGTTCCCCAAACTCAGCCAACTACCCCGGTCAAACACATATGTTTTGCGGGCTTCGATCTCTGGTAATTCTTCGATAATAGGTGTCGAAGTGGTAGGGATTTCGGCAAGTTTCTTTAACTTTTGGTTGAAATCGGTACTATATAATTTCATTCGCGGTTCGCTTTCATAAAACCTCATCTTATCTAAATAAAAGAGATGGCCATCATAACGTTCCCCCTTAAAGAATCTTAAATAAATGTCGTGCTTGCCCTCTGTTGGATCTATAGTTGCCTTAAATTCGTGTGTATTGTTTCTGTTATCGACACCCTTTTTTGATTCTCCCGTCTTGGTGATTTTAATGGCTCCAATTTTTTTCCCTTTTAAAGAATCAATATGGATTGAAATGTCTCCCGCATATCCAATGGTCGCCGAAGCGAAAAAACCGATTTGCTCGATATTTTCCAGATCAATTTGATCATACTTGACCCAAGAACTATCTTGTACCTGCCATAACAAACTCAAACTTTCATCCAATTCAATGAAGGGGCTCGATTCATAAAATGATTCGGCCTCATGTGTTCGGTAACCCAACCGAGTTAACACAGCCTCCTTTTCCCTATATAAATACGGAGCCTTAGGTGCAGTATCTCCAGCCAAAAGTTCGGCATCGATATACGCCAAAAGTGATTCAACCTCTTTTTTATTTTCTTCGGAATAGGTGAAAAGTTTGGGCTCCTCAAAATAAGAATCATTGTCCCTGGCATTGTTGAAAAATGCCATGGACTGGTAAAACTCTTCATGACGAAAAGGATCATAAGGATGACTGTGGCATTGTACACATGACATCGTAGTTCCTTGCCAAACTTCATATGTGGTCGCCACTCTTTCGACTACGGCCGCTATACGAAACTCCTCGTTATCGGTACCCCCTTCATCATTTGCCAAGGTATTTCTATGAAAAGCCGTAGCAATCAACTGCTGTTCGGTAGGATGCGGCAAAAGATCACCGGCCAATTGCTCGATCGAAAACTGATCAAAAGGCATATCTTCGTTAAAAGCATTGATCACATAGTCCCTGAATTTCCATATTTCGCGATTGGAGTCTTTCTCGTATCCTTTAGAATCGGCGTATCGAGCCAGGTCCATCCACATCGTCGCCCAACGTTCGCCAAAATGTGCTGAAGCCAATAGTTTGTCCACCTCTTTTTCATAGGCATCCTCAGCATTGTTTGCCATAAAAGCCTCGACTTCCTGTAAGGTCGGGGGTAAACCGATAAGATCCAGGTACAATCTTCTGAGAAGCGTTGCCTTATCAGCTTCTGGAGAAGGATACAATCCCTTTTCCTTCATTTTGGCATAAACAAATTGGTCGAACGGGCTTTTTGCCCAAGACAGGCTATCAATAGTCGGAGGTTCGATGTCTCTTTTTGGTGGAATATAGGCCCAATGCTTTTCCCATTTCGCTCCTTGATCAATCCATTGTACAAGTACATCGATTTCTCTTTGCGTAAGCGCAGGTGCATCAAAAGGCATGCGAAGCTCTGGGTCTTCATGAACAATTCGTTTGTACAATTCGCTTTTCGTATGATTACCCCTAACAATGGCTGGTGTTCCTGACTGGGTCGGGCCAAAAGCATCTTCCTCAAAAAGCAAACTAAATTCACCGTTTGCCTTGACCCCGCCATGACATCTTAGACATTTATTATTTAAAATGGGCCTGACATCTCGATTGAAGCTTATTTGATCTGTATCTGAATTTTGGCAAGACCAAAAAAAAACGATTAGTAGTAGGCAAATATATTTACGCATTAAAATTTTCTATTTCATTTAGCACTACGAGGTCAGTACCTCTTTATCTTGATTTTTTGACTTCTTCATGGGTTTTCCGAACAAATCCAATATGGGTTCGCCATGTCCGTCTGGAGTAGTATAAAATGGTCTTCCCTCAATCGTATAATGTGTTTCAGGGTGCATGCCCAATGCATGATAGATCGATTGATGCACCTGATCGATTACAACGGGATTTTCTATAGAGGAACAGGGCCGTTCATCTGCCGTTTTTCCATATACCAAACCTTTTTCAATACCTCCACCCCACATAAGTATAGAACTTCCATCGGTGAAATGACGATGCATTCCATAAAACTTCTCGTCTTCGATGACATCGGGTTGAGACACCTGATCCTGAACCTGTTCCCCAGGCCGGCCTTCCATAATGGCATCACGACTGAACTCACTTGCCAATACAATCAATGTTCGATCTAAATGTCCGCTCTCGTCCAAATCTTTCACCAATTGGGCAATAGGTCGATCAATAAGTTCTTTCATCTTGACGAGTCGCATATGGCCGTTTTCGTGCGTATCCCATCCCAAAAATGGTTCATATTCCGTAGAAACACTAATAAACCTTCCTCCGTTCATGGCCAACCTTTTGGCTAAAAGGCATCCCAAACCAAAACGCCCCGTGTTGTAGGTATCGTAGACTTCTTTCGGTTCCTCTGACAAATCAAAGACTTTTGCCTCAGGTGAATTCAACAAGCGATATGACTGTTCCATCGACCGCATTAGCGATTCCCTTTGATAATCGCTACCACGCTCCATAACCTTGCTCTTATTGGCCAATTCTTTGTACAATTTGTATCGTGCCTCGAATCTTTTGAGGGACATTCCTTGTGGTGGACGCACACTTTCAAGTCCGCCGGAAGGGTCAGGAATCAAAAACGGTCCGTATTCGCTACCCAAGAACCCTGCCGAGTGAAATGCTTTCAACTCTTCCGCCTCTCCTACAGTAAATCGTTGTCCCATGGCAATAAATGGCGGTATCACCGGATTCACCGGCCCCAGTTCTTTTGCGATCCATGCACCGATATGGGGCGCTTGAACCGATTGGGGAGGCTCGTAGCAGGTATGCCAATGATATTGATGCCTTGTATGCAATATGTGACCCAGATCAGCGGATTTGTACGAACGGATAATGGCACCTTTGTCCATTATGCCTCCTATCGATTCCAATCCCTTCGAAAAATCGAGTCCGTCAACGGCAGTCGGCACTTTAGGAAACGTACTCAGCACTCTTTTGCTTTCGACACCCTTCTCATACGGAACATACGCCTTGGGGTCGAAGGTTTCGGTGTGGGCCATGCCTCCGGCCATCCACAATAAAATAACGGTGTCGGCGGTCGAGGGAATTTTTGGCACAGTATTCGTGCATGAACTTAAGAAACTAGCCAACGGAATAGTAGTCGCCGAAGCCGCCAAACTTGCCGCCGTCATCTTCTTGATAAAATCCCTACGTGTACTTTGTTCGTCCATCATCATCTCTAGTTTATAAATTGGAATTCCGGTAAAATCATTGTGGACCAGAATATATCTTGCAATGCTTCCTGTTTTGGTTGGTCGCCCAAAACGGTCAACATTATTTTCATCTCTTCTCCAGTTGGTTGTCGGCCCAAGGATTTTTGATACAGTTCCTCAACGATTTTTTCGCTGTTGTTTCCATACCTTTCCAACCACTGGCCTGCGCCCTCTTTCAGAACGTTATTAAAGAATTCACCATTGGTCAATTCCAATGCCTGTAAAAGTGTGGCTTGATCATCTCTTGAGGTTGCCACGTTTTCTCTACTTGGTCGACCCAAAGCTTTCATGAACGGGTGTTGTTGCACAAGGCTAGCCCTGGCAAACTCCCCATTATGTTCTTCAAATGAAAAATCAATAAGCTTCCCCCAATTCGAGGTTCCGTAATTACGTACTTCCGACCACTTGCTATCATCGAACCTCACATTTGTCCATCCCTGTTCGGGTTCTTCCGAAGTGCTTTTCCAACTTTTATCAGAGTTCAAAATCATTTCAGTACCATCGTCATATACTATTTTCATGGAAAATAATATCCCTGCGGGATTGGCAATGGTTCCTTCATTGGCACCTTCTATTGCTATCGTGTTCTTCCCCATTGACAAAAGGGTTGTCACATCAGATCGGTATACTTTTGTCCACTCAGAACCTTCGGATGTTTTTTTACCATTGATGTAAAGTGTATATGAATGGTCGACCGATATCAAAACTTTGGCACTTGTTATGGATTTTTTCGGAAGTGCAATCGTTTTTCGGAAATATCGTTTCCCTGGTTCGGGCAATACATCGCGATCAAACTTAATTTCACGGTGCCATATTCTTGAGGAAGGTAGTTCCTCTCCTTTCGGATTAAAGGCTACGGCGGCGTACATGGGGGTAATTACCTGGCTCACCGCATCGGAAAATTGCTCGGCACTCATACGTCTAAGAACAGGCCCTTCAAACACATAATCAGATTTGATATCTTCGAGTTTTTCGTAATGGGCAGTGGGCAGCTGATACGCCTTTGATGTCATGATCTGTTTTATTAAATGCTTCAGGTCATAACCCGAGGCTATAAAATCGGACGCTAACCAATCGAGCAGATCAGCATCCCAGGGTTCATTGTCCATTTCATCGACGGGCTCGACAATACCTCGCCCCATTAACCGTTTCCAGAAGCGATTGGTAACGGTACGGTACAATCTGCCATTTTCGGGTTTGATTATCACTTCAGAAAGCTTTTCCAACCGTTCTTTAACACTCGCGGCCTCCACGTCGCCCAATTCGGGATATAGAAAGTTGACCTTGGCCATTTTCCCCAACGGTTTGTCACACCGATTCAGTTCAAGCACCGAATCGGCGAAAATGGAAGCAAAACCATAGGTTTCCGCCAGGGTAAGATTGCTCACAAAACTGTTATGGCAAGAGGCACATTTTACGTTGACTCCCAATAATGATTGTCCAATATTCTGGGCTGCCTGCATTTCGGTGCGCTGACTGGCATTGACGACACCCCTCCACTGGATTCCTTTTATAAAACCTTCTGAAGCATCGGTGGGATCGACCAATTCCTTTACCATTTGATCGTAGGGTTTATTTTCTTCCAAGGATGTATATAACCAGTCGGTAATCTGTTTTCTTCCTCCCGTAATAAATCCGGTTCCGCTATAATCATTGCGCAAGAGATCGTTCCAAAAGCTCAACCAATTCTGTGTATAATTATGGGTGTCGGCTAAAAGAGAATCTATGAGTCCGCTTCTTTTACGTGGATTTGAATCGTTGGCAAATTCGGCAATGGCCCCAGGTTCGGGAAGCAACCCGATAACATCCATATATGCCCTTCTGATAAAGGTTCTATCGTCGACGGTTTCCGGCCATTCAATACTATTTTTTTCAAAGTAAGAACCCATCAATTTATCAACGGGGTGGCTTTGACCCTCAACTTTTGGCAATTCTGGCCTCTCAAGGGTTAGGGGCGCTTCAGGAAATACTTTAAGTGCTTGATCGGACCAATGCGCCCCATTTTGGATCCATAATTTGATTAATGCTATTTCATTATCTTTCAACACCTTTCCTTTCTTTGGCATTACCTCATCATCGTTGGGCGACAGGGTAACCCTTCTATACAATTCACTTTCCGCTGGCTTTCCGGGGACAATTACCACGCCCGATTCACCACCTTTAAAGACGCCCTCTTTATTCTCTAGAACCAATTCCCCTTTTTGCTTGTTTTCGCTATGGCATTGATAGCAATTGTGCGCAAAAATCGCCCTTACCTCCAAATTGAGTTTGTCTTGCTGGATTTCGGACAGCGAATCAGATTGTTTTAGCTCAGCGAGCAGGGCAACGGATTTACTATTATCGTATGCTCCTTTATTGCCAGGCAAAACACTCGTCAGATAGTCTTCGCCATGGGTAAGGCTCGCCCCCAGATGACCTGCCACTGCGAGCAAGGATACGGTGATTATAAGTCCGGAACGATATAAACGGTAATCGCCCAATTTTCCGTTAAGGGTATTCCACAGCAATAGGGCCGTAATAACACTAAATACAGCTGTGGCAATACCTATATTTTCGTGGTTGGTCACCAAATCTCCGCTATAATCGTCATACGTACGAAGCAACCAACCTAACAAAGCGGCAAGCACGCCAAAAGTAGCACCAATATAAACCATCCAATTGATACCCTCTCGGAGTCCGGGCCGCTTTCCTCCAATGGTAAGCAGCTCAAAGAACAGCGCAACGACCAGTAGCCCTATCGGAAAATGTACCAACAGGGGGTGGAAACGCCCTAAAAGCTGAAATATCCAATTAAAATCATCCATGGTTCTAAAATAAACATATTTTAGGAGGTAAACATTAAATTAAAGGAGCACTTGATTCCTGTTTAAAAGTTCAAACGAAAATCATTTAGTTTAATGGTCATTTCATTCAAAGGGAATATTCTTTTCATTCCAGTTATTTATGCTTTTAGGACTTCTTTGAAATCTCTCCAAGGTTTTCATTCCTCTCTATCGGTGCAACATCATCAATCCAGAAAACCATTGAAAAGAAATTGTTAACCATCATTTGGGACCATCATAACAAATTTGACTGTCTACACCACAAGTTTATTAGAGCTCACATCAAAAAGTTTTTAAACAGATGAATCAGTGGTATGTTTGAACTATAATTAAAACGAAGTAAATTTTTTCATTTTCATATAGTGTTCTCATAAAAGAGCTTGATCTTAGTTGATCAGGCTCTTTTTAGTTTACTTTCTTTGTAATTGCCAACAGTTTGGATTCTTCCATAAAAATAAAAAACATCCTTGTTTTTAACAATGGAATTGGGGTAAACAATTATAAACTAAAAAGAGTGCCAGGGTAGTGGCACTCTTTTTTACTTGAACTTTATAAAACCAAACTCAGTCTGCTACTACAATAAAATCAGACCGGCGGTTTTCGAAATGTTTTTGATCGGAACATCTTACTCCGTTTCCGCATTCGTTCCTTAGACGCAACTCCCCAAAACCGTTAGCACTGATTAAACGCTCGGTAGAAATTCCTTTAGATAATAAATACCGTCTAGTGCTTTTGGCCCTGTTATCTGAAAGCTCCAAGTTGTATTCATCCGTTCCTCTTGAATCGGTATGTGACTCGATTTTAATTTTAAGATCAGGGAATTCTTGCATGGCAAACAATACTTTGTTGAGTTCGATTTCAGCTCTTGGGGTGATATCCCATTTATCATAATCGAAATAGATGGGATTTACCTTAATTTTTTCAATATCACCATCCTTTTCCACGAGACTATCAAAAGGAAGTAGATAAATCTTATTGTTCTTAGATGGTTCTTCAGGATTTTCCCCAGTTACTACAGTAATGGCCTCCTTAGAGTACCTTGCTTTGCTAAATGAAATTCTATTTTCTTTATTACATGGCATTATAAATTCAAAAAAGCCCATTTCATCGGTACGAACTATATAGATCATTTCATCTGTCGTATTTGTCAATTCGACATTTGCATCGGCAATTGGCTCACCTGTATTTTTATCAAGTACATACCCGGAATATTCCAGACAATCGACAGGTTTCACTTTTTCGAATCTATAAACATCATCGTCACCCTTGCCATCAGCCCGATTCGACGCAACGTAGCCGTTGCCTCTTTCTTTGGTTCTTATAAACGAGAAATCATCCATATTGCTATTGATGGGTTTCCCCATATTTAAAGGAAGTGAATATTCATTCTTCGATACGATAGAGGATCCAAAAACATCTAAACCACCTAGACCATAATGACCATCTGAAGAAAAATAAAGAACCTCATCAATGACATAGGGAAACATCTCTCTTCCCTTTGTATTGATAGCTTCACCTAAATTTACGGGATCGGTCAAAACATCCCCATTATTACTTAATTCAACCATGTAAATGTCGCTCTCGCCGAAACCACCTGGCATATTCGATGTAAAATAAAGATACCTGCCATCAGGACTTAAGGCAGGATGGCCACATGAGTATTCTTTGCTATTAAAATTCAAAGAAGTAACGTTGATAAGCTCATTATTCGAAATGACACCTCTAAGAATCTGCATATTGGACAGCCCATCTTCATTCGCTTTTAGCTTGTTTTTATTCTTTAAATAATTTCTTGTAAAATAAACTGTTTCACCATCCCAAGAAAAAGCTATGGTTGCATCGTGGTAAGACGATTCTATATTGGACAGAAACTTTTCGGGAATGAAATTGGAATGATCAGGTGCCGTTATGTAAAGGTCTAAATAAGGCTGCCTATTCCACGGGTAAATTTTGCCATGTGGCTTAATCGTATCCCTAGAGGAGGCAAATACTAAACCATCTTTATAGTAGGTAGGTGCAAAATCCGACTTTTTACTATTAAAAGGCAAATTGGTAACCGCATATTTTTCTTTTTCTCTCAATAAGCTGTCCAAGTACTTTTTTTGAGACAATATCATTTTCAACCGCCTTTCGTCAGTATAATACGATTTAAGAATTTCATCAGCGCGTTCAATTTCCATGCTGGCCTTTAAGCTTTGCACCAGCTTAATAATATTACCCTCACCGACTTCTTTACCTTGAATCGAATACAATTTATCATACCAAACTTTAGCCTCTTGATAGTCGTTGATATTGAAATAACTATTGGCCAACTTTTGAATTACATTTAAACTAGGCCTCCTTTTTTCGGCGGCCAATTCTTTATAAAGCACTATGGCTTTATCAAATTTGAAATCTAAATAATGGTTGTCGGCTCTTTCTTCTTTGGATTGGGCATTAACCCCAATGAAGAACGTAATACAGATATATAGGAATAGTTTTTTCATGTGGATATTTTTAAAAGAATCTAGGAGACAATGCTCTTTTTTTCGTATCGAAAAGCGAGTATTTCAAAATTATTTCATGTGACCCATCATTGTAACTTTGAAGGCCCGTTAAAGAATAATCAAAGGCATAACCAATGAAAAAGCTTTTTGCCAAATGAAATCCGGCGAGGGCACTAATGGCGTCATCATAGCGGTAAGCCACACCTAAGACAAATCTTTCTTTCAACAAGAAATTCGCGGAAACATCTACCGTAATCGGGGCTCCTGCAACATGCTTTGTCAAAAGCGCAGGTTTAAATTTCAAAGTATTCGAGATGTCGGCAACATAACCCATCATAAAATAGTACTGGTTCTTTCTGTCGGTTACCGTCTCATCGTCATCATTGTACAATTGAGAGCTGAGCAAATTGTTTGTCGAAAAACCTAAATACCAACGATCGCTATAGAAGAAAGCCCCAATACCAACGGTAGGTCTTATTTTATTTAAATTATCAGCAAAAACCGGGTCTTGATTGTCGGCATAGGTACCTTTCGACCAGTCTACTTTAAGCACATCAAAGCCGGCATTTATGCCCAATGACAATTTTGTTTTGTATCCAGTTGATAAGTGATAAGCGAACAACCCGTTAACATTAATGTTATTGGCAGCACCACTATTATCGTTCATCAGGGTTAGCCCCAACCCGATTTTTTCCTTAAATTTTCCGACAACGGAGAGGGATTGACTTTCTGGAGCACCTTCAATACCTACCCACTGCGACCTGTGCAGCAATGTGGCCTCTAAATTGGCGCTTGACCCCGCATACGCCGAGTTCAAAACAGCAGTATTGTACATATACTGCGTATACTGTTGTGCTTGTTGCGCCATAGCCTGATTTGCCTTCATGAACAGACAAAAGGCTATGAGCATAGCTATAATTGGTTGTTTAAGTCTCATAATCAATAAGATTTGGTAGTTTTAATTTTGGTCGTATTACTGGTGGCGTTATCTGGCCAATTGTAACCAGCCAGCGAAATTTCGTTCCAGTTCAGGAATATCAATCACATAATAATAAGTCCCAGAAGGTAAATGGGTCCCTGAATTTAGCACGCCGTTTACATTAGCAACCCCATTCCAATTATTCTGATAATCATTAGCCTGAAAAACCAGATTACCATTACGGTTGTATATCTTGACGGTCGATGAATAGGTCTCAATACATTCTATCTCAAAGAAATCGTTGAAACCGTCATTATTGGGACTGAATTCATTGTAGACGAATAAGCAAAATTCTTCTCCTAACACCATACCACAAGTAGTAACGGTTATTTCCTGACTGATGCTCTTTATCGGCTCACAGCTTTGGTCATCTTCATACGAAACGTTTAGTTGGGCGCCTTGTAGTTCTGTCCATTCCACTGTTGCGAAATTATCGGTTGTCGTACCACCTTCGGTAATAACACCACCAACGACTTGCCAATTATAATTTTGTTTATTGACATCGGTGGAGTAGGTGTAAGACCGGTTCTGGCAGGCTTCTTCAATTTCGCCAGTAAAAGACATTGGTTCGTTGTCCTTGATTTCAACAGTAATCATGAGCCTTTCATCGCTCTCACAACCAGATTCAATATTCGTGGCATAGTAGGTTCCTTGATCTACAAGCGGTTCATCGGCCTCCAATGGATCGGTACTAGTCTCACTGTCATAAAAAACGACATTGGGTTCGTTTACTTGAATATCGGCAACCGTCGGATTCTGATCGGTGCAAAACAATTGTGTCGTTGAAGTTGTGGTTGGGGCCGGGGTATCGATTATCTCTACGGTAACTTGAATTCGCGCAAGAACGCTCGTTGGCACATTCAATAACCCTGCAAAATAAACTTCACCGTTTACCAATGGCGTTGAGGCGTTGAGCTCCGTACCCGCCAACAGGTCATTAAAAAACACCACATCGCTTGTATTTACCTGTAAATCTGCAACCGTTGCGAGGTCAATAGCGCAAAATACTTGGGAAACATTGTCGATGATCAATTCGGGCAAGCCAATAGGCAAGGTTTCCGTAAGGGTACACAATGCCCCATTGACCAAAGCATCAATAGTATTGTCGGGATCTGTGATCAAATCAATGCCGTCAACCAAGATATCAAAAGTGGAATCGGTAGCGACAGTACCGGTAAAAACCTGGCCATTGGCTATCAGGCTTACTTCTTCTCCTGGGGTTACAACACCCGAAACCGTTCCATTTACGTTTATAGAAGCATTGTTATTTACAATATTCAATAAATCCGTTAAGGTAAGATCGGTAATCGAATTAATCGAAACGTTTGCCGTTGAATCGACAATATCAACTTCGACCGTTTTCAAATCGCCAATGACGTTCGTGCAACCTGCCGATGCTTGGGTTATATCTACGAAATAAGTGTGAGGTGATCCAACTTCGGTAAGACCTGTAATAGTTAAGATTCCATCCGAATCTATAGTATAGGTAGCGCCACCAACGACCATACCATCTGCAATAGGTTGTGTTCTATTCGCATCAAAATACCATCCGAATGATCCATCAATGGTACTAGAAGGTACCAACACCACATCTGCTGACGAGCAAATAGGATTTTCATTGCCCACTACAGTAATATCATTCGCGGTCGGAATATCAAATACTTCAACATCAACAGCAACCCTAGGTGATTCTGTTGGGCAGCCTATTTTTGCAGAGGCCACATAATATGTCACATTATCAGTTAGGACTGGAGTAGTATATGCCTCTCCAGAATTCACTGTTGCCAAAAGATTACCGTTCACCGCCGCATCATACCATCTCAATTCAGTTCCTGTCGCGTTTTGAACCTCAGCAACTAAATCCGCCGTATCACCGGTACAAATCGCAATGTTTTGCGAAGATCCAGAAATAATAGGACGTTCAGGAGCACTGAATACTTCGTAAACCTGCATTTGTTGATCCAACGAAACGTTAAGTAAAGATGACAATCTAACGCTAACACGATCCAAGGGAATGTTCGGATCAATCGCTATGGTCGCAATATCATTGTTTTCTAATAAACCAAGTACATCAAGATCAAGTAAATCTGAAAGGGTAAAGCTAGTTGTCGTTCCAGTATCATTGTTTTCGCCAATAAATTCGATATTATTGGCAATACCCGCCTGCAATAGTGAAGGATCCATTGCTATATTAAAATATACCTGATCGGTAGGATCCGTAGGTAGGTCGAAATAGAAGACTTGCTCTATGTCAGCTGCGACACCAAGCACACCAAATCCAATTTCTGAAGCGGTAAGCGGGTCGCCATCAATGGCCAAATTAGGATTGGTAACTCCTGAACCGGCAATATTCAATACATCCAAGGTAATGCCGTTACCATCAAAAGAAGTAAAAGCGGGTTCTCCACAGTTATCACTTCCGGAAGCATAATAAGCTCCAGCAACATCAAGATTTCTTGTATTTCCGAGGCCTATCAATGACCCAACTCTATTCGTAAGGCGTATCCTATTATAAGGAGCATCTGGACTTATTGCCAAATGAAACCCATTATTTTCGTCGATAACAATTCCCAAATTATCAGCAACCAATGAGGACGAACTACCGTTCAATACGGTATTGCTATTGTTTTTTATAGCGACATCAAACTCTTGGTTGCCTAATAACAATGTTCCCGTCATGTTTGACAGTAAGTTCGCCAAGCTACCACCGAGCAAACTAGAAAGAATATCATCTTCCGCTTCAATCTTGACAAAACTTGTCGTATTCGCCGGCACGGTAGTGGCATATTCAAGTTCCAAATGCCCACTATAGGCACCTATGCCCAAAGCTATACCAGAGCTTGCACTTATTTGAGCTTCGGTTGACAAATTCGAATCAATAGCATTGTTTGATGCGGTTACCTCATCTTCACTAACTATTACATTGGCAAAAGTATTTGATTGGGAATATGAAAGGGAGCAAAAAAACAGTGGTAATAGTAGTATAAAGTGCTTTGTCCTAAAAAGTAGATTTGAGATCATAAGCCTTATTTTGTAGGGTTTTTCGTCTTTATAGAACAAGTTTTATCTGTCATTATTATCAATGCGAAGACAAATAATCGTTAAACGGAGTATTTATTCGTTGAACTACATTGTTGTGTAGTTCAAATGTATTTTTATATCGACGAATTGCACTTCTTCAATATGGTTGCCGCATATTTTCAGTAGGTTAATAAGTTAAAGCTGAGTACATAAAATACATTTGATCACCTATTTCAGGATATAAAAACATTATATTTCTTAATGTTATTTTATTATTACTGTTATGAGAGAAGAATGGAAGCATAGGCAAAAACCCAAGAGTTCCCACTGGGTAAAAACCATTTCGAGATTGGTCGTATGTAGTGTAGGAATCTTAAAATCTTGATGCTTGGGCGGAAACAATTTCGGATGGTCTATTTTTACATGCTTGTTTAAATATAAATGCGCTTTCCATAACAACTCCTGTTTATTCACTTTCGTAAACCGAAAAGCATCTATCCGTATTAAAATACTCAGTTGTTCTATGGATATAATGATGCGATCTAAAAAATCTTCCAAGGTACCATACAACCCATGGTGAAAACGTTCTTTCAGGATACGTTCCATTACAAGACCTTCCAAATCGCGTAGATACATAAACCCCAAGTACATCTGTTTGCCATAAATACGGTTGACAGCCAAACTTTATTAATACAAGGTGCATGCAAGGTATCGCCCAAAATTCGGGCCTCGAGCACATAAAACTCGGAACGATAAAACTCGCCGCCATTATTAAGCACCGCCACCATATATTCCAACGGATAATACGCCCTTAAAACAGGCTTTGGTAACTTTCGACGGCATAAGATGCAGAATGCCCCTTAGTAAGGGCATAACCGGCAAAACTGGCAATCTGTTCCCAAACTTCAAAAATAATACGGTCGTCTTCCCCTTTTTTTCGACAGTTTTCAATAAACTTCTCCTTTACTTCTTGGAACTCGTCCCGCGAACGGAACTTACCACTCATCCCTCTTCGCAAGACATCGGCTTCACCCAAGGTAAGGTTGGCAAAATGGTGGGCAATCTTGATAACAACTTCTTGCTAGACCATCACCCCATATGTATCGGGCATCAAATCAAACATTACGGGATGGGCTTTTTCCTATGCCCTGCCTTTGTTTCTATGGCGAAAAATATACTCGCGCATCATACCGCTTTTAGCAACGCCAGGTCAGATGATAGAACTTGCCGCCACAAGTCCCATGTAATTATCGACCTCCAACTTGTTTAGCAGCATGCGCATGGCGGGCGACTCTACATATATACAGCCCATACATAGTGCGTTTTTTCTAAGATTGTTGATTTTAGGGTCTTTTTTAAATACAACGATATTGTGAATATCGACTTTTGCGAATTCATCGGGACGGTCGCGCTCCAATATTTCCATCGTTTCCTTAATCTTGGCAAGGCCACGTTGCGCCAAAATTTTAAATTTGTACAAGCCTTCATCTACGACAATGACCATATCAAACTGAACAGTCACAAAACCTTTGGGCGGCAGATGAGTGCTGAAAACCAATGCAAAGGTTTCTCGCTGATGAGAATACCTCCGGCATGTATACACAAATAATTGGGCATACCTTTGATCAAACGGCCATATTTTATAACCAGGCGTGAAACGTCATCGAGGTCTTCATACCGATACCTTCCTTCCGATAGAAAGTCTATTTCGCTTTTAGGCAGGCCAAACACCTTTCCTAATTCTCGAACAATGCCTTTTTCCTTAAACGTAAGATAGGTACCCAATCATGCAACATTCGGAAACCCATCAAATATGTATTGGGTCATTTCCTCACGGTCTTTCCAAGAAAAATCGATGTCAAAATCAGGTGGATTGGCCCTATACAAATTAATAAACCGCTCAAAGTATAAATCGAGTTCCATGGGGTCTACGTCGGTAATCCGCAATAAATAAGCGACAACACTATTGGCCCCACTACCACGGCCTACATAGAAAAATTTTTGTACGCGGGCATAGGAAACAATATCCCAATTGATGAGAAAATAAGAGACGAAACCCATAGTTTTGATAAGTTCCAATTCCTTTTCCAAGTTTGCGAGAACAGCATCGCCCCCATCAGGATATCGGTATGGCAAGCCTTCTTGGCACAATCGCTCCAG
>CBDULZ010000091.1:0-21059 GCA_965368185.1 uncultured Kriegella sp. | reverse complement strand
GCCGAGGCAACGATTGCCTATTCAACTGTGGTTAATGGCCAAAAGGTAGTGGAGGAAAAAACCTTTAAGGGAACCGAAGCCGAAGTAAAGAGCCAATTGGATGCTTTTGAGAATACTACGGAAAATGGCAACGACAATGAAAGTAACGTTACTATCGAAAGGATAGATATCAAAAAAATAACGAGATAAAGCAAATCTTTTTATTTTTTGAGTTAAAAAAAGAAATTGACCCTGACGTAATTGTCAGGGTTTTTTTATTGATTTATAGTATATTGGAACTATGGACTATAAAGACATTACAACTTTGGGCATTGCGTTCGGGTTGGGGCTCTTAGTGGGTCTTCAGCGAGAACATGCAGATAATAAAATGGCGGGCGTACGAACGTTTACGTTGATTGCCGTTTTGGGTGTAATCGCCGGGTTTCTGTCGCGTGATTTAGACAACCCCTTTATTATTCCCGTATTTGGTTTGGCCCTGACCGCACTACTGGTAACAGCCAATATTGTTAAACTTAGAAAACTATCGGATCCCGATATAGGTCAGACTACCGAAGTTGCCGTACTGTTGATGTTTGCCATAAGCGCCTATTTGGTTCTCGGTAGTCAAATCATAGGAATTATTGTCGGTGGGGCCATGGCAGTTCTTTTATACATAAAAGAGCATCTGCACAATTTTATTGATAAATTAAAGGATAAAGATCTAACGGCCATAATGACTTTTGTTGGTATTTCTTTAATCGTACTGCCCATTTTGCCAAATAAGACTTTCGGTCCATTGGATGTTTTGAACCCTCACAATATTTGGCTTATGGTGGTCTTGATTGTGGGTATTAGTGTAATCGGTTATTTTATCTACAAATTTGTGGGCAAAAAAACAGGTATCATCTCCAACGGTATACTAGGTGGTCTGATCAGTAGTACGGCGACTACAGTTAGTTACGCCAGAAAGACCAAGGACGCCAGCTCCATCGATAAAATGGCGGCATTTATCATTACTACGGCTTCGGCGATAGCCCTAGTTCGTGTACTTATTGAAGTTGGGGTCGTTATTCCCGAGAAATTACCACAGATTATCTTTCCATTGGCCGTGCAATTCGTTTTGATGGGCAGTATTTGCATCGGTCTTTTTTATATGGTAAATAAAGAGAGCACCGACGATGTCATGCCCGAACCTGAAAATCCGGCCCAGTTTAAAAGCGCCTTGGTCTTTGGTCTTTTGTACGGTCTGATATTACTGGCAGTAGCCTTTACCGAAAAAGAGTTTGGTAACAATGCTCTTTATGCGGTTGCCATCGTTAGTGGGTTGACCGATGTAGATGCGATTACACTTTCACTTTCGCAACTAATGAAAAATGGCGGACTTAAAACCGATACCGGTTGGAAACTAATATTGTTGGCTTCGCTGGCCAATTTGTTGTTTAAAGGAATAATGGCCGCAGTACTGGGAACGAGACAATTGGCGAAATGGATTGCCATTTCTTTTGGAATTTCCATTATTGCCGGACTATTGATAATGTGGTTATGGCCCGAATCATGGCATTTTTAAACTATAAATTTCTCGACCCTTAGTCCGGGGTTGCCGACCCACCGCTCGTAAGGAGAGGCCGGAACTGCTCTTTTGCAGTTCCGGGTGAGGTAAAATACAGCCCCGAAGGTCTTCGGGGCGATTTTTGACCTTCACGACAAAATGGAAACGGTATCATACTCCGGTTGCTCGGCCCTGGGGATAGTCGGTTCCAAGAAATTCTTTATTTCGGACCTCCACTGAATAGAACACATATTCGTTTATTGTAATTTGAAATTTATGGGCATACTGAACGGAACCCGCACCGGTACTCCCCGTTGTTTGCCGGGTGTCATTTTAGGAAGTTTGCCAATGATCCGTCCAGCTTCGGTTTCGAGGCTTTTATCCGGTCCGCGCATGCGAATATTGCCGATGCTCCCATCTTTTTGAATGTCGAACATAACATTGACCCTTCCTTGAATTCCCATTTCTTGTGCCCCTTCGGGATATCTAAAATTTTTACTGATGTGTTTGTTCATCATTTCCTGAAAACATGCACGCATGGCTGCTGCGCCCTTGTGCTTTTCCTTTTCACATCCTGGAAAAATGGGAACATCTTCAATGACCATAAAAGATATTTCTACCGGCTCTTCATCTTCTTCAACGACTACATCGAGTACTTCGATTACTTCTTCTTGATCGGTTTCGGTAGATTCGATTATCGTTTCCTCGACTTTCTTGTCATCTTCCACCACCTCAATGATTACCGGTGTAGGAACGGGCGGTGGGGGCGGTGGCGTTTTTATATGCATGGTAATGGGCACTTCTTCTATTAATTCATCGGCCACATTCAGTGAAATGTCATAACCATGCACATTGTCGTAGGTCTTCCATTCCAAGGCAACATAGGTCAGTAGCATCACCAGGCATAAGCCGATTACAAAATAAAGTCCTCTTTTGTTGTTCAAATCTTTTGTGGGATTCTTTTTTGGTTCCATCGTATTAAATTTTAAAGTTTATAATGTTAAAAGCTTTGTTGGTTGATGTTCTATTGTGATAAATGTATGATGTAGCTCTACCGAAAAAAAGGACCAGTGAGGGAACTGGGCTTTTGATCGAGGGAAATTCAAGCAGAAGGAACCAATATTGAAATACAGACAGATACGACGCCGTTTCAAGACCTGAAAGTTGGCAATGATAGATGCCATATCTAATGTCTTATTTCTATATTTGGTACAATGGTATTTTTCAATAAAAAAGATAAGTTGCAGATTATCGCATTTCAGTGCTACGGAACCGATACGCACCTATATGCACGTGGCAGGGCACTGGAAGATGAACAGATAGGCCTGGCGGAAAAAGGAATTCTCAAGCTAATCATCAATACGTGGAAACGGTTCGGAACCGACGAAGTCCGCAATACCGGTCTGACGCTACGATTGCCCGATGGTAGAACGGTAGTTGGAACGACCGACAATGAGGGGTATTATCTTTTGGACGAGCCTTCTGAAAATCTTGAGGCACTTACCAATGAAGAGGGATGGTTGAATTATGAGATTTCGTATAACGATGCTTCCTTAAAACGAGAAATTTTGCACCAGAATCGTTTTCCGGGGGAAGTGCTGATTCCCTCGAAAAAAGCGGAGTACGGTATAATTAGCGACATAGATGATACCATTTTGCATACGGGTGTAGTTTCGTTTCTGAAATGGCGCGCGTTATTCAATACTTTTTTCAAGCATGCAGGAAGTCGTTCCCCATTAAAGGGTGCAGCTCATTTCTATCATCTTTTGCATCGGGGCAAAACGGGAAAAGGAGTGAATCCCATATTTTACGTGAGCCATAGTCCGTGGAATCTATACCGCTACCTCGAATTCTTTTTAAAAGGAAACGACTTTCCCAAAGGACCGATTTTGCTTAGAAGCTTTTCAACCATCTTCCAGCGAAAAACAGCTTCGGAAAAACCTCAAAAACAAAAGGAAATCATCAATATTCTTAAAACGTACCCACAACTGCCTTTTATTTTGATTGGTGATAGTGGTGAGCACGATGCCGATATCTATATTGAAATTGCAAAGGCCTACCCTGATAGAATCTTAACTATTTACTTGAGAAGTGTAAAGCACCGAAAAAAAATGACCCGAATAAAGGGATTGTTCATGGAATATAAGACAACCCCTGTTTTATTGGTCGAAAGTAGCGAGCAGGCGATTGAACATGCTCGCGAAAACGGTTTTATCTAGAATTCACTAAAGTTTAAGAACCGAATAGGCGTGAGCGATTTAAAATAAGCCGTTTATCTCTGCATCTATTTTGTTGATAACGATGCCCAGGTCTTCGGGCTTGTCGACAAAGTTTAGGTTGTCAACATTGACAATCAGAAGATTTCCCTTTTCATAACCATGTACCCATGCTTCGTAGCGTTCGTTTAATCGGCTCAGATAGTCAATGGAAATGGAGTTTTCGTATTCCCTTCCCCTTTTATGGATTTGGTTGACCAAATTAGGAATACTGCTTCTCAAATAAATAAGAAGGTCGGGTGGCTGCACCAAACTCTCCATGAGTTCAAAAAGACTTGAGTAGTTCGTAAAATCGCGATTGGTCATCAATCCCATCGCGTGTAGGTTGGGAGCAAAAATAAAGGCATCTTCGTAAATCGTACGATCTTGAATTATGCTTTTACCACTCTCCCTGATTTTTAAGATTTGCCGGAACCTGTGATTGAGAAAATGTATTTGTAGGTTAAAGCTCCATCGCTCCATTTGATTGTAAAAATCGTCTAGGTACGGATTGTCGACAACCTCTTCAAAATGCGCTTCCCAATTGTAATGTTTGGCCAAAAGTCTTGTCAAAGTAGTCTTACCGGCACCAATATTTCCAGCAACAGCAATATGCATAGGGTATTCTGATTTATGGTTAGTGTTTTTTCAATTCGGTTAATGGGGAGTACAAGATACAAGATAACTATAGGAAGTAAAAACCTTTACAATAATATCAAGAAAAAAAATGGATGGAAGATATTTTATTTTTTTTGGTTACGTATTAAACCTATTACATTTTAAATAGTCCAACCCCGTAGTAATGAATGAACCGCATGAAATGAATCATGGAAGTTGGGTAAGCCAACTGAAATGATTTACGAAGATTCTTATAAAACAAAAAAACCAACAGATGAAAAATAGAATATTGACCGCGCTGTTTATAGTTTTTGCCATGTATTTTGGTTTTGCACAAGAATTTCAGGGAAATGCCACCTACGAAAGTAAGACTCAGGTCGATATGGATTTTGGCAATAGGCAAATGCCGGAAGACCGAAAAAAAGAAATTATGGAGCGCATGAAGAAGGCGAACGAGCGAACCTATGAACTTGCCTTCAATGCGACAGAATCGATATATGAAGAAGTAGAGGAATTGGAACAGCCGGGTAGCCGTGGAAGAGGAATGCGTTTTGGAGCTATGGGAAGTGCGGGTGGAGATTTATATAAAAATATTAAAGACGAAAAATACCTGACCAAGAATGAGCTTTTCGGAAAAATATTCTTGATCGAGGATAATCTTGAAAAATTAGAATGGAAATTGGAAAGTGATACCAAACAAATTGGCAATTATACCGCATTTAAAGCCACGGCGGTCAAGACCATAAAGCGACCGAATATGCGGGCCATTTTCAGAAGACGGGATAATAACAGTAGGGAAGAGGAAAATAAAGAAGAGGAGTTCATAGAGAAAGAGGTTTCTATCGTAGCATGGTACACACCGGAAATTCCTATAAACCAAGGCCCCTCGGGCTATTGGGGCTTACCAGGCCTTATCTTGGCCGTAAGCGATGATGTAACCACCATTGTTTGCTCTAAGATTACCATGAATCCCAAAGAAAAAATCGAAATTAAGGCACCTAGTAAAGGCAAGAAGGTGACCCAAGCGGAATACGATGAAATCTCACGTGAGAAGATGAAAGAGATGCGAGAGAATTTTCGTAATGGTCGTGGGGGTCCCGGAGGGCGAGGCGGTGGCAGATCTTAGAGTTGACTTTCCAATAATACTTCACCATTTTTTACTTCAAAATATATTTGAATGAAAATTTCTTTGCCTTTTATTGTCTTTTTAGCCTTGAGCTTTGTTGGCTCGGCCCAAGAAATTTCACTATCGGGTACTGTTAAGGACAGTACAGGAACAGGGGTCGACATGGCAAATGTAATCGCCATCAACACAGCGACAAAAGGGCTGGAATCCTACGGAATTACGAATCATGCCGGACAATACAAATTAAAGTTGAAAACGGCGAATCAGTATACGGTCAAAGTAAGTTATTTAGGGCTTAAAACAGAATCCTTTACATTTACGGCGGGCGAGGTCGATGCTATTAAAGACATCGTAATGCAAGAACAGGCCGCCGAGCTTGACGAGGTAGAAGTGACCTATGAAATGCCAGTTTCGGTAAAAGGCGATACGATTGTGTACAATACGGATTCGTTTGTTTCGGGCACCGAGAAAAAATTAAAGGATGTACTTGAAAATTTACCCGGAATCGAGGTCAATGACGATGGCCAAATCGAAGTGGAAGGAAAGACCGTAACCAAGGTGATGGTCGAAGGAAAGGACTTTTTTGATGGAGATTCGAAATTGGCCGTAGAAAACATTCCTGCCAATGCCCTGAGCAAAGTTGAGGTATTAAAGAACTATAACGAGGTGTCACAATTGAAAGGGCTCACGAATGACGATGATAATGTGGCCCTGAATATTCGATTGAAAGAGGGTAAGAAGAAGTTTTGGTTCGGTGAGCTCACGGCAGGCTACGGTCCAGATAACAGGTACTTGGCACATCCGAAGCTGTTTTATTACAGTCCCGATTATAGTATAAACATAATCACAGATATGAATAATTTGGGCGAAGTTCCCTTTACCCGAAACGATTACCGCAATTTTACGGGAGGATTTAGAAATATAAATTCTAGAGGGGGTAGTTCCATCGACGTAGGTTCCGACGGTTTGGGCCTTTCCACGGCCCAGAACAATAGGGCTAATGATATCGACACCAAATTTGCGGCGGTAAATTTTAGTTATGCCCCGACCCAAACATTGGATTTGAGCGGATTCGGAATCTATTCCTATACGGGTACCCTGATGAAATCGCAAAGAAGTACCACTTATATTGCTAGTGATGATGTCGAGAACGCTACTACGAATACCGATCAGACTGTGCATTTGGGATTGGCAAAATTTAGTGCGCGGTACAAACCAAATGCCGATTTTCAGTTAGATTATGATGCTCTACTAAAGCAATCAGACGATAACGAGGTCGTAGATGTACTTTCTATATCGAATATCACCGATGAAATTTCCGAAGTTAAAAAACAAAAACCATTATCGGTAAATCAAAATGTAAATCTCTATTATACGTTAGACGACAAGAACATTTTTGCCGTCGAAGCCCAACATTTGTACCAAGATGAAGATCCATTTTATGAGGCGGTAAGAGATGAGTTCGCCTTTACCAGTATTTTTCCTGTCGACGAAAATGAAAATGTATATAATATAAACCAAGTAAAGAATGTGGTAACCAATAAAGTCGATGCCAAAGTTGATTACTATTATGTCTTGGGTGCCAAAAGTAATTTGAATTTTACCTTGGGAACGACCCAAAGCCATCAGAATTTTAACTCGGCCATTTATCAAATTTTAGATGGGGGCAATACTTTGGATATGACCGGATCGGACTATGAAAATGACGTGACTTTTAACGTTTCGGATCTGTATTTGGGTTTCCACTATAAAGTCATCTCTGGAATTTTTACCTTTAACCCTGGGCTCACCTTACATCAATTCAATGTCAAGAACGAGCAATTGGGAAATGTTGTGGAAGACAATCTTACTTCTTTACTACCTGATGTATACATCAATGCCCAACTGAAAAAATCTGAAAACCTAAGGTTTAATTATCGGGTGACCCGCTCATTTACCGATGTTAATAAATTTGCTCAAGGGTATGTACTCAATAATTACAATTCGGCTTACCGCGGAAATAGAGATCTTGAAAGCGCCCTGAATCATAACCTCTCGCTAAATTTCTTCAGCTTTAATATGTTCAATTTTACAAACATCTTTGGGAATGTTACCTATACGAAAAGAATCGATGCCCTGAAAAGCAGTGCCGAAATTGTGGGCATTAATCGAATCGGTTCGACCATAAATTCCAATTTTGAAGATGAATCACTGTCAGCGAATGGCCGATATGAACGTACTTTTGGCAAAATTAAAGGTTCGGTCAGGGGAAGTGTGTCATGGTCTACTACCAATAACTTGATAGACAACGTGCAGCGTACCTCGAATTCCTTTACACAGAACTATACGGGGGCGCTGTCTACTAATTTTAAGAATGCACCGAATCTTGAATTGGGATATCGCTATAACGTAAATAATTATGACAATGGCGGACGTGAAACAACCTTTTATACAAGTAGGCCCTACGCGCGTTTTGATACGGCCTTTCTAAAGAATTTTATTTTTACGCTAGACTATGATTATTATAACTATACCGATAAAGACAATACGATAGGCAATAGGTATAGCTTTTTAGAGTCAAATTTAACCTACCAACAACGAGATAGCCGATGGGAGTTCGGTGTCAAGGGCACCAACCTATTTAATACCGGTATACTCAATCAAGACAGTACGAATGAACTCTATTTCACTACGCAGTCTTATTTTGTTCAGCCCAGATATGTGCTGTTTTCGATTAAGTATGACATATAAGGTAACACAACCTGAAGAGCCACGGCAGTAAAACTGATTTTCAATACTGTTTGACAAATTACAATCCAATATCTTCCATAACAAAACATTTTTTATACTTTTGTAGCTCATAATCATGAGGAGGGATTTGACTGATTGCAACCTCAAATATTCTGAATAATTTTCACAACCCGGTCAAGGGTTTGATTTATAAGTTTATTCAGTATAAAAAATGCTAAAGCAGTTGATATTTGTATATCATACTTCCTTTAGCTTGCAGCAATCTTTTAAATCTTCTTCTTTAAAAAAAAATAATACCATGTCGTATTTGTTTACTTCGGAATCTGTTAGTGAAGGACATCCAGATAAAGTTGCCGATCAGATCAGTGATGCTTTATTAGACCATTTTTTAGCTTTCGACCCAGAAAGTAAAGTCGCTTGTGAAACCTTGGTTACAACAGGGCAAGTTGTCTTGGCCGGTGAGGTGAAAAGCAATACCTACTTAGACGTACAGACCATTGCTCGCGAGATAATCAACAAGATTGGCTACACCAAAGGAGAGTACCAGTTCAGTGGAGATTCTTGTGGTGTCATTTCACTCATTCATGAACAGTCTCAAGATATTAATCAAGGAGTTGACAGGGGTTCAAAGGAAGAACAGGGCGCAGGCGATCAAGGAATGATGTTCGGTTACGCTACAAAGGAAACTGAGAATTACATGCCGTTGGCACTTGATATTTCTCACAAGATACTACAGGTCTTGGCCGAGTTGAGGCGCGAGTTAAAAGATATCGATTATTTACGTCCCGATGCGAAATCACAGGTAACCATTGAATATTCAGATGGCAATGTGCCTCAGCGTATCGATACTATTGTTATTTCAACCCAGCACGATGCCTTTGATAAAGACGATAATGCCATGTTGGCAAAAATAAAGGAAGATATTATTTCTATATTGATACCAAGGGTAAAGGCACAATTGCCGCAAAAGATTCAGGCTTTGTTCGATGATCAGATTACCTATCACATCAATCCTACAGGAAAATTTGTTATTGGAGGCCCGCATGGTGACGCCGGTCTCACCGGCAGAAAGATTATTGTCGATACTTATGGCGGAAAAGGTGCACACGGGGGTGGTGCATTTAGTGGCAAAGATCCAAGCAAAGTTGACAGAAGTGCAGCATATGCTTCTAGACATGTGGCTAAAAATTTAGTTGCTGCCGGAGTTGCCGATGAGATATTGGTGCAGGTAAGTTATGCTATTGGGGTAGTAGAACCCACTTCTATTTTTGTTGATACATATGGCAGGGCGAATGTTGATTTGAGCGATGGTGAAATTGCTAAAAAGGTTTCCGAGCTGTTTGATATGCGACCCTTTGCTATTGAAAAAAGGTTGAAATTACGGGAACCTATTTATCTCGAATCCGCTGCCTATGGCCACATGGGTAAAACGAATAGAGTGGTGACTAAAGTATTCGAATCGCCATATAACGGTAGGGTGGAAAAAGAAGTGGAATTATTTACCTGGGAAAAATTGGATATGGTCGAGAAAGTGAAAGCTGCTTTTAAGCTGTAAACTTTTAAGCTGTTCTTTTTGAGTATAATTTGGGGTGATTCCCCGCATTGGCGGAAAATTATTTTGAAAATAATCATTGCATTTTGGTTTTCCGCCATTATATTTGTCAATCCAAAGTTCAAACACATGTTGAATGGTTATCAAGAAAGGTGGAGGGAATAGACCCTTTGAAACCTTAGCAACCCTTTACAACCTTTACGTAAAGAAGGTGCTAAATTCTATCTTGAGGTTGAATGCATAATTCAATACCTTTTTACTTAAAGGCAAGAATAGATAACGAAAAACAAATTACATTAGTAATTTCTCTTTCTTTTTAACTTTTTGATTTTACCCGATTGCGGTTGGCGCAGGGTTTGACTTTTTAATTTTTTTTGAGGACTTTCATGCCTCAGGAATTATTATATTCCCGTGAAACAGGGAGTTTTTTAAAAAACCAGTGTCCTCTTAATAGGGGATACATAAAACTAAGGAATTATGAGTGACCAAAAATTTTCAACGAACGCACTGCATGCTGGGCATGATACGACCAAAACTAGTGGGACAAGGGCTGTGCCTATCTATCAAACCTCATCGTACGTATTCGATAATACCGATCATGCGGCTAATTTGTTCTCGCTGGCGGAATTAGGTTTCATTTACACACGATTGAACAATCCTACGAATGAAATTTTACAGAATAGGCTGGCAGCCATAGAAGGTGGTATCGGTGCAGTAGTTTTTTCTTCTGGTGCAGCTGCGATTTCTACAAGTTTAATGACGCTCTTAAAGGCAGGCGATCATATTGTGTCTTCTAGTAGTTTATATGGAGGAACGTTTAATTTATTGAACGTTACCCTACCAAGATTGGGTATTACGACCACGTTTGTCGATGCCTCTGATCCAGAGAACTTTGGAAAAGCGATTCAAGACAACACCCGGGCGATTTTTGTAGAATCGCTAGGAAATCCGAAATTGGATGTGCTTGATTTAAAAGCAATATCAAAACAGGCCCAAACGGCGCAAGTGCCATTTATTGTTGACAATACCGTTGCTACGCCTGCATTGTTGAATCCCATTGAATATGGGGCAAATTTAGTCATACATTCACTTACAAAATATATCGGCGGTCAAGGTACTTCATTAGGTGGAGCCGTAATCGACGCAGGAACTTTTGATTGGACAAACGGGAAATTCCCAGAATTCACAGAGCCTTCCGCAGGTTATCACGGTTTGGTATACAGCGAAGCTTTGGGAGCCGCCGCCTTCACTTTTAAATTGATTTTGGAAGGGTTACGCGATTTCGGTGGAGCTTTAAGTCCGTTTAATGCGTTCCAAATTATTCAAGGTTTGGAAACATTATCGGTACGCATAAAACAGCACAGTGAAAATGCTTTGGCCTTGGCTACTTGGTTGGAAGGTAGGGAAGAAGTGGAATGGGTAAACTATCCAGGCTTGAAGAGTAGCGAATACTACGATTTGGCACAGGAATATTTACCAAAAGGACAAAGCGGATTGGTGACATTTGGTATAAAAGGCGGATTTGAAGCTGCAAAGAAATTTACCGATGCCACTAAAATTTTCTCTTTGTTAGCAAATATTGGAGATACAAAATCACTGATAATTCATCCGGCGAGTACAACGCACCAGCAATTGACGGCCGAGCAGCAAGATGCCGCCGGGGTTGGTCAAGACCTGATCCGCTTATCTGTCGGTTTAGAAGATTTAGAAGACCTTAAAGCCGATTTAGAACAAGCTTTCGCAACACTATAAATTGAAACGGACCTTTCGGGTCAATAATGCCCGAAAGGTCTAATTGATGACTATGTTACATCACCTCAAACTAAAGAAGTATACCACGCTTAGCGGGGTCTCTCAGCCTATTGATCTCTCTTATCAAGTATTTGGTAAAGAATTACACTCGGCGCCCATTGTTTTGGTTAATCATGCTTTGACCGGTAACTCCAACGTCACCGGAGACGAAGGCTGGTGGTCTGCAATTATTGGTGAGGGCAAATGCATCGATACCAATAAATATACGATTCTCGCCTTCAATGTTCCCGGTAACGGGCATGATGGTTTTGTTATCGAGAATTATAAAGATTTTGTGTCCGGTGATATGGCACACATATTTTTATGGGGACTTCAAGAGCTCAAAATAAAAAAATTGTTTGCCATAATCGGGGGGTCCTTGGGAGGAGGCCTCGCCTGGGAAATGGCAGCCTTGAATCCGAAAATAACAGAACATCTTATTCCTGTGGCATCGGATTGGAAATCGACCGATTGGCTCATTGCCAATTGCCAGATTCAAGAGCAATTTTTAGTCAATTCAAAACATCCCGTGCACGATGCGCGCATGCATGCCATGTTGTGCTATCGCACACCCGAATCGTTTAAAGAACGGTTCAAAAGAAGTACCAATAAAGAACTTCAGGTGTTCAACGTTGAAAGTTGGTTGATGCACCACGGTGATAAATTAAAAGATCGGTTTCAGTTGTCGGCCTATAAGTTGATGAATCAATTGCTGAAGACAATCGACATCACCAGAAATGGGGAACAGGCATTTATTGACTTGCAGAATAGTGATACCAATATTCATATTATCGGGGTCGATTCCGATTTGTTCTTTACGGCAAAGGAAAATAAAGATACCTTCAAACAATTGGCTCAGGCGAACAGCAATGTAACCTATGGCGAAGTACAATCCCTTCACGGTCATGATGCTTTTTTGATTGAGTTCGATCAAATGCAGAAACTGCTAAACGGCATATTTAACCAAAACGGAAAATCAAAAAAGATTAAGGTTTTAAAGTTTGGTGGTAAATCGTTGAGCAACGGTGAAGGCCTTGGCAGGGTACTCGAAATTATTTCAGGCAAGGTTAAAAATGATGAAAATATTGCCGTGGTCTTATCCGCCCGTGGAAAAGGAACGGATCAGTTAGAGGTCATGTTGGAAAAGGCCGCAAACGGGGAAGATTATAAAAAAGATTTTGAGGCTTTTGAAAAATACCAAAAGCATTCTTTTAAAAACGTAAATCTTTCCAATGAATTCAGGGGGTTGGTAAAACTCTTTGAAGGGGTTTCGTTATTGGGTGATTATAGTCCTAAAATTAAGGATGAGGTGTTGGCTTATGGTGAATTGATTTCGGCCAAGCTTATCACTAAATTGTTGATTGGAAAAGGCATTAAGGCAGAATTGTTCGATGCCAGGGAATTTATTAAAACCGATGATACCTTTGGCGATGCGAAACTTTTGGAACACGTTTCCAAAGAGAACGTACTCAAACGATTTTCTGAATTCGGGGAAGATCATGTAGCTGTAATAACAGGATTTATTGCGTCGACCCGAAAGGGAGAAACTACAACATTGGGGAGAAACGGAAGCAATTATTCAGCGGCTTTGATCGCTAATTTTTTAGATGCCGAAGAATTACAGAATTACACACATGTAGATGGTATTTTTACGGCGAATCCAGATTATGTTTCCGAGGCGAAACGTATTGCCAACCTTTCGTATGCCGAAGCTAACGAACTGGCAAATTTCGGGGCTACAATCTTACATGCGAAAACGATAATTCCACTGATCGAGAAGAACATTCCGTTGCGTATTCTCAATACCTATAATGACGACAATGAAGGCACTTTGATCAGTGCCAAATCAAGCAAAGAAGGTATCAAGTCGCTCTCGGTCATTGAAGATGTGGCATTGATAAATCTAGAAGGTAGGGGGCTTTTAGGTAAGGTAGGGATCGATGCCCGTATCTTTAAAACCCTAGAGGCCAATAATATTAGTGTAAGTATCATTGCCCAAGGTTCCTCGGAAAGGGGAATCGGCCTTGTTGTCAAACAAGACCGTGCACAACGTGCGAAAAGAGCTTTGGAAGAAGAGTTTACAGGTGATTTTAAATCAAAGGATATCAATACGATTACTGTGGCCGATGAGGTTTCGGTAATTTCTATCGTAGGTCAAGATTTAAGTACATTTCATAAGCCCTATAATGCCTTGATTAAAAACCAGATTGTTCCTTTGCTGTTTAACAATACGGTTTCCGGCAAAAATGTGAGCCTGGTGGTTAAGAAATCCGACTTGCATAAAGCGCTGAACGTCATGCACGGACAAATTTTCGGTATCAGCAAAAAGGTTAATATCGCCATTTTTGGGCATGGAAACGTCGGAGGCACTTTAATAGACCAAATTTTGAAATCTTCCAAGACCATTGAAAAAAGGAAGCAGGTAGATTTGAATGTATTTGCGGTCGCCAATTCTAAAAAAGTATTGTTCAGTAAAGATGGGATTCCCAAGACTTGGAAATCGGCCATCAGGGATAAAGGGCAGCCGTATGAATTAAAAGACATTTTTGACTATGCGAAAAAGAACCATCTTGAGAATTTAATAGTGGTCGATAATACGGCAAGTACCGATTTTGTGGCAAACTATTTTGAGTTTGTCGAAAATGGATTTGATTTGGTATCCTCCAACAAAATTGCCAATACTTTAGGGTTTGATTATTACGAATTACTGCGTGAAGAATTGGTTAAAAATCAAAAACAGTATTTGTACGAGACCAATGTGGGTGCGGGATTGCCATTGATCGATACAATCAAGCTATTGCATTTGTCGGGAGAGAATATTACCCGGATCAAGGGCGTTTTTTCGGGCTCATTAAGTTATATTTTTAATACTTTTTCCGAGGTAGATGCACCTTTTTCCTCAATTTTAAAAGATGCGATGCAAAAAGGCTTTACCGAACCAGACCCGCGAGAAGACCTTTCCGGAAACGATGTGGGGCGTAAATTGTTGATTTTGGCCCGTGAACTCGACTTGCATAATGAATTTTCCGATATCAATATAGAGAATTTGATTTCGAGCGCATTGCAGAAGGGAGATGTAGATTTCTTTTTAAAGAACCTGGATGTGTTGGATGACAAGTTCAATGAGATAAAGAAAAATCAAAAGCCTAATCAAGTGCTGCGCTATGTTGGGGATTTGCACGGTAATTTGCAAAAGGAAAAAGGAATATTGGACGTAAAATTAGTTTCCGTGCCGAAAGAAAGTGCTTTGGGGCAAGTAAAAGGGTCTGATTCAATTATCGAAATTTATACGGAATCGTATGGTGAAAACCCATTGGTCATTCAAGGTGCCGGTGCCGGTGCCGCCGTAACTGCAAGGGGTGTTTTTGGAGATATATTACGGATTGCTGAAAAAGGCTAGCCTCGACTACGCGCAGATACCCGCTAATTAGTAAGAAGATTGAACAGAGTAGAACACAAGAAACAAACAAATGAACAATAAAAAATTCGAAACTAAAGCCATACGTACCCAATTGGAGCGCTCACAATTTTTGGAGCATTCATCACCAATGTACTTGACTTCCAGTTTTGTTTTCGATGATGCAGAAGACATGCGTGCCTCCTTTGCCGAAGAGAAAGAACGGAATATCTATTCAAGGTATGCCAACCCCAATACCTCCGAATTTGTTGAGAAAGTATGCCAGATGGAGGGCGCTGAAAGTGGTTTTGCGTTTGCCTCTGGTATGGCGGCCGTTTTTTCGACTTTTGCCGCATTGCTCGACAGTGGTGATCATGTGATCTCTGCAAGAAGCATTTTCGGTGCTACTCACGGACTATTCAACAATATTTTTCCAAAATGGAATATTGATCATTCTTATTTTAAGGTTGATGAGGTCGATACCATAGAAAGTTTAATAAAGCCGAACACTAAAATTCTCTATGCCGAATCGCCTACGAACCCTGGGGTCGATATTCTTGACCTTGAGGTTTTGGGAAAAATTGCCAAAAAACACAATTTGATTTTTATCATCGATAACTGTTTTGCATCACCTTACCTGCAACAACCCATAAAGTTCGGTGCAGATCTCGTTATCCATTCGGGGACCAAGCTAATGGACGGACAGGGTAGGGTATTGGCCGGGGTCACAGTTGGTACCGCCGAACTTATCGATAGGGTGTATCGTTTTTCAAGAATTACCGGCCCATCGTTATCACCCTTCAATGCCTGGGTACTATCAAAAAGTTTGGAAACTTTGGCTGTTCGTGTTGATCGGCATTGCGGGAATGCCCTAAAATTGGCTGAGTTTTTAGAAGGTCACGAGGGGGTGAACTGGGTAAAATATCCATTTTTAAAATCGCATCCCCAGCATGAAATTGCCAAAAAACAAATGAAGGCCGGTGGCTGTGTCGTAGCTTTTGAAGTCAAAGGCGGATTAGAAGCGGGACGAAAATTCTTTGACGCTATTGAAATGCTATCCCTATCCGCGAATTTGGGCGATTCGCGAAGTATCGTAACCCACCCTGCATCAACGACCCATAGCAAATTATCAGCCGAAGAACGCAATCAATCGGGCATTACCGACGGTATGGTACGTGTCTCGGTAGGCTTGGAACATATCGACGATATCATTGCAGATATTGCCCAGGCATTACAATAAAAGGAGAGGGGCTAAAAAGCGAGTATCAAATGTCAATACGAACGAAGTGAAGTAATCTGTTCTAGACTTCTCAGCAGTTTACAGATTGCTTCGTGCCTCGCAAAAACGGTTACAACGGCTTTTTAGACACCCCTTTTTTGTTTTCGACTCAACTATGTTGAACTGGACTTATGCCAAGTGAATGCGCTGTGATGCCCGGAAATTTATTGACTTTTATGACTTTTAATTTCTTCATCGCTCAATCCTAAAAAACGCGCAGCATTGTTATAAAAAATATCTTCCTTTTGGTCCAAGGACAGAAAAGTGGCCGAATTCACCGCTGCAATGGCATCATCTATAGTTTCTACCCAAACCATTTGATCTGTTCCGAACATGATCCTTTTACCAAAACCGGCCTCGACCAATCCTTTTAAGAAATTGTGAAACTCCTTTTTGGGTAAAACCCAATCAATTGCCCCAAGTTCTACATATACTTGCGGATGTGCATACATAAGGGCCTTCATATCTTCTAAATAAGGCCAGCCTGCATGCATTATGTACAATTTTAATTTTGGATGTGAGAACAATATTTCTTCCAATTGAAGCGGTTTACCCTGAAATGCCCTTACTTTAGGATACATAATATAGGCTGCCCCCGGAGGACCTCCGGGAAACATATGATAGCCGAATGGAATACCTAATTCTTCGGCCAAATCAAAATATTTTTCCAGGCTTTCATCAGTTGGTAATTTACCTTGGTAGTTCGGGGCAACTTCGCCCAACACGTCCAACTTCCCTTCTTTGTGTTTTTGCCTAAGTTCTTCTATTGATAGAAAATGATTGTTTCCCATTACTATTTTCTCGGGAGCATAATCATACCATAGCTCTCCTTGTGATATCATTGCCTTAACAATATTATATTCTTCAAACTTGGCGAAGGTTTCATCTTTAAGTTTTTCCATCGTGGCGGAAGCTTTGTATACCTTGCCGGTCATCGCAAGATCCATTTCTTGGTCAAGCATTCGATTGAATGAACTATTCGCATCAAATGCATGAATATGCATATCTATTTTGGGGCCATTATAATTTCTTGAATCAAGGTCATTCTCGATAGTTACACCTTGTTGCGCTTGACAGTTAAAAGAAATAATAGCAGGAATCAAAAACCGGAAAATCAATGTTGGTATTTTCATAATTCAGCACTTTTTAATATAACTATTTAAAATACAGCTATATACTACTAAATTAAGAAATAAAAGGATACCTTCAGCAGCGATGAATTTACTGTCTTTAATTAGTTTTTTGAGGCATAGTACCGTCTTTTAAATACTGTGGTGCCGTCCATAACTAATCAGGTTTACTACAGCTATAACTTCGAATTTGAAATAAATGCTATGAATCGACTGTCGGGTGACCAACTTGGTACATTTATAGAGCCTTGCCCACCATATAAATATCCAATTATCCTTGGGGTGCCACCTTTAGAGGGCATGATACGCAATAGGCAATGTTTGTAAAATGGGTGGTCATTCGGGTCAATATCCTTTGGAAAAGATATAAAAACAATCCATTTTTGGTCAGGGCTAACATGGGGGAACCAATCATTGTATTCGTCAAAAGTTAGCTGCGTTTGATTTTTTCCTTCGGAATCCATGCTCCAAAGTTTCATTTTACCGCTTCTAACCGAATTAAAGAAAATATGCGCACCGTCTGGGCTGTATTCCGGCCCATCATCCAGTGTCTTTTGATTGGTTAATTGTTTTTCTTTGCCGGTCTTTAAATCAACCGAGTAAATGTCGTATTGTCCCTTTCGATGGCCTGTGAAAATCATCTTTTGATTGTCGGGAGACCATCCGTGTAGGTAAGAATTCCCAACACCAGGTTTAGTAACCACCACGGGAATTGAGTCTCCTTGAGAAGGCAGATAATAGAGTGTAGAACTATTGTTGTCGTTGTTGTTGTGATGACTTATGCCCAATAAAGTGCCATCAAATGATAATACATGGTCATTGTTGTTTTTGATTGCAAAACCCGTATTCAACGGACTTATAACTCCATCATTCAAATGATATCGGTAAAGTCGCCCCTCAGAGTTATAGATCAATTGTTTTCCGTCTACCGTCCAATTAGGCGCCTGAACCGAGTTCGATGTGCTATGAAGTATTTTTCGATGCCCTGTAGCTACTTCCATGATTTCGAGATGACTGCCTATATAGTCTTTGTAGGGCTGAAAATCCGGGGACGCTGGGCAAACAATCCTAACATTTCTAAACTTGGCAACCTCTACAATATCAGAGTTATGCGAGCTAACATACAGGCCTACGTAGACTTGGTTTTTTAGGTGTGCACTTGTCAATTTAACCTCAACAAAATCTTCCCCGAACTTGGCGGTCGACATTATAAAATCTTCCCCTTTTCTTTCCAATTGAATAACATCGGGTAAGCTATCTTTCGAGATTATTTCTTCCGTGTTGCCATCAATCGTTTTGCGATATTGTAGAGAAGTTAATCCGTCTCCATGAGTGGTGGCATTGACATGGGGTGTTTCGCTGTTTAAATCATTTTTGACAATCCAACCTACTTTTCGATGTGGATCGACCCCCTCTCCCATAAAATCGACTTCGGCCCTTAAAATAAAATCACCTTGAAGTGTAGTCCATAAATAATGAAACTGATCTTCATTAAACCACATGTTTTTGCCACTTCCGCCGATTATATAGGTTTGATCTGCTTCCTGATAATAGGCAAACCCTTTATTCGCACAATTGCCTATGTCTAAATGATTGTCAAATATGCCCAAGTTCGTCTGGCCTTTTACGGGTAGAACTATCAAAATCAGAATTAAGATGGCTAAGGCATCTTTGATATATCGCATTTTTTTTGTATTTGTAGTTAATGCAGCGGTAGAAGTATTGATTAATGGTTTTATCGCCCCTCGAACTTTCAATATTCTACTTTACCGTCATGGTTTTAAAAGCAATAAAAGTTTTGCATAATTTTTAAAAAGGTTGCTGTTATTCCCCTTTATTCTACTTTCCGCTGGCAGTTTTTCAGGAGCCCCCTCAGGATTTTAAATTATCAGGGACAAACCCACTAGTAATCCGTAAACATCTTTATTCTTCCAAATTAAGAAATATAAGTATGTAAAATGATGGGTAGGCAATAAAAATGGACGTCTATTCCTATAAGATATAGATAGGGGCTTGTAAATTAGTATTTAGATTAAACAATATTTTAGGAAGGTAAAGGTGGAGACCATTCGGTTAAATGACAAGTATCTTCAGGTTTCAGCGGTTGCTTTTTATCCATAGGGCAGGCCAATTATGTTATATTTGTGATTATCTTGATTTTAGCACAAAAGCTTTACAATCAATTCAACGCTTTATGATACGAAGATCGTTCTTTAAAAAAACCACCGCAGCGCTATTGGGGTTGGGACTAACAGGAAAGGCTTTTGCCAACAAAAAGAATGGAAAGCGCAAAATGAAACTTGAAAATTGCGCTACTGTTGAAGGGAATACGTTGTCTTTCTATTCAGAGGCTATTAAAGAATCGATTACTATTTTTCATATCGCGGATACGCATCTTTTTAAAGATGATGCAAGGGGAATTCCTTTTCAAGAATTTAGTGGTCGAATGGCGAAGGCGTATAATGAAACAACACATTTTCAAACTGGAGAGAAGACCAACCCGGAAGAAACGTTTGTCGAAACTTTAAAACTAGCCAAAGAAGCCCGGGCAGATTTAATTGCTTTGGTAGGCGATCTTTTTAGTTTTCCCTCTGAAAGTGCGGTCGAATGGGTTTTGGAACGATTAAAGGAAACAGGTATTCCATATATTTATATAGCCGGCAATCATGACTGGCATTATGAAGGAATGGAAGGTACGCTGGAAGAATTACGCGATACATGGACACAAAAAAGGCTGTTGCCTTTATACCAGGGAAAGCATCCGTTGATGGCAACTACCGATGTAAAAGGGGTTCGATTTATAGCGATCGATAATTCTACCTACCAGATTAATGAAGATCAACTGGCTTTTTTTAGAGAACAAGTAGCAAGTGGTTTGCCCTTGGTGCTTCTGGTTCATATTCCGATGTACGCCCCGGGAAAACGCATCTCATTCGGCTGTGGAAACCCGAATTGGGGCGCAGCGAATGATACTAATTTTGAAATTGAGCGAAGACCAAAATGGCCGGAGGCGGGCCATACCCAAACAACATTTGACTTTCATAAAGAGGTATTTTCAGCTACAAACCTACTTGGCGTATTTGCAGGACATACCCATGGTTTTTCTATGGAATTAGTTAAGGGAATACCCCAAATAGTGACCGATGACAATGCTAGTGGCGGTTATTTAGATGTACAATTTTTACCTTTAGAAAATAAGGACAGGGAGTTGATTTCTGAATCTTAGGAAAACGAAAAAATGTGATCCGTCTGGGCATTGACAAAGACCATGCCTACGCTTGGAGTCGCATACGAATGGGAGGGTGGGCAGTTGCGTAAAGCCTGCAGTATCCTTCCCATTTTTAAGAAGGCTACATGCACCTCGCGGCGATAGCATACAATCTCAAAAAGTATCTGAAATTCGAACAAAAACGCTCGAAAAGCGGGGCGGGGCAACTTGCCCTGTCGGCATTTATGGAAAACACCTTGGAATACTTGTTGGGAGCTTTTGCAAAGCATGGAAAACTGGCTTTCCATTTCTGACTTGACATGAAAAAAGCCTCTTAAAGAGGCTTGAACGGATCTGTGTTCTCTCAACTAACGGCTTGTGCAACGGTTACCATTGTTGTGTGTATTTATTTTTTTTATTCATTTTTTAAGTCTAATAATTTCAA
>CBDULZ010000090.1:0-21079 GCA_965368185.1 uncultured Kriegella sp. | reverse complement strand
CAAAAAAGGAGGTAAACTCCTTTTCAAATTTATCATAATGCTCCTCAAGATCAACAATGGCAAAATTCATTTTTGACCGATTCTTGGTTCTTCTGTTCATGCCTTCCAAAACGCGGGCTATGCCTTCCAACTTGGCATAGTTTAAAATCCAATTGTCGGTAATCATGTAAGGCATCATTCGTTGGATGTTCAATGGAAGAATGGATAAATTATCCTCAAGTAAATCATAAAATTCATCCACAAAAACAGGCAAGGGTACTGTTGAATATTTGGTCCAGTTCTTGGCCAGAAAGTGGTCATAAAAAATATCTACTATAACTCCGCTATAATGACTGTAATTTTTGTGAAGGCGCTTGGTGCTCTTACGTACAGTAGGGTGGGCATCGGTATAGGTATCTATGGCGCGATGCAATACAATTCCTTTCTGTACCGGAACGGGGAGATGCTTATATTTCTTGCCGCGGACACTATCTGCAATAAAATTGCCAATAGTTACCTCTGGGTTGTTGAATGATAGGAAAATATGCGCCAAATAGTTCATGGGGAATAGCAAATTTAAATTTCGAAATTACTAATAAGTAACTTAAGGTTAACGCTAGACCTGTATATTTGCAAAAACATTTAAAATACATGACACTAATAAAATCAATATCAGGTATTCGTGGAACAATCGGGGGGAAAACCAACGATAACCTTACACCTATAGATACCGTTAAATTTGCGGCCGCCTATGGTAGTTGGCTGAAAAACTATTCGAAAAAGGAAAAATTAAAGGTGGTTGTCGGCCGTGATGCACGACTTTCGGGAGAAATGATTCAGAGTTTAGTGGTGTCGACTCTCGTCGGTTTGGGTATTGAAGTAGTCGATTTAGGTTTATCGACAACCCCCACGGTAGAAATTGCAGTTCCCTTGGAAAAGGCGGATGGAGGGATAATATTGACGGCCAGCCATAACCCCAAACAATGGAATGCCCTAAAACTATTAAACGAAAAAGGAGAGTTTTTAGATGCTGCCCAGGGAGCCGTTATTCTTGACCTCGCTGAAAAAGAGGAGTTTGATTTTGCAGAAGTTGACGATTTAGGATCAATAACAAAGAACGACGCCTATATCGACATACACATCGACGAAGTTTTGAAGCTTTCTTTGGTGGATGCTGAAACGATTAAAAAGGCCAAGTTCAAAGTCGTTGTTGATGCCGTGAATTCAACCGGGGGTATTGCAATTCCGAAGTTATTGGAGGCGTTGGATGTAGAAGTGATAAAATTATACTGTGATCCAACCGGACATTTTCCACATAATCCCGAGCCCTTAAAAGAGCATTTAGGTGATATTTGCGATTTGGTCGTGAAGGAAAAGGCTGATTTTGGTATTGTTGTTGACCCCGATGTTGATCGGTTGGCTTTCATTACAAACGATGGCGAAATGTTTGGGGAAGAATATACCTTGGTTGCCTGTGCCGATTATGTCTTGGGAAAAACTAAAGGAAATACGGTCTCGAACCTATCTTCATCAAGGGCTTTGCGAGACATTACTGAAAAGCATGGGGGAACCTATGAGGCTTCTGCCGTCGGCGAAGTGAACGTTGTGACCAAGATGAAAGAAAACAAAGCTATTATAGGTGGAGAAGGCAATGGGGGTATTATTTATCCTGAAAGTCATTATGGTCGCGATTCTTTGGTGGGTACGGCTTTGTTTCTAATGCTGATGGCGGAACGCGGTGGTACGGTCAGCGAACTTCGTGACAGCTATCCTAGCTATTTTATGAGTAAAAAGAAAATTCAACTGACACCCGATTTAGATGTTGATGGCATTTTAACCGCAATGGTCGACAAGTATAAAAACGAGGACATCACAACAATAGATGGTGTGAAAATTGATTTCCCTGAGAATTGGGTGCATTTGAGAAAATCAAATACTGAGCCAATTATTAGAATTTATACCGAGGCAAAAAGTCAATCAAAGGCCGATAATTTGGCGGATAGGATTATTGAGGAAATCAAAGCCGTTGCCGGTCTATAAATTAGAAAATTAAAAAATGCAGAAACTACTGATACTTCTTTTTGTGGGTCTGGTTTCATTAGTAAGTCAGGCACAATCGGACACACTAAGAGTGATGAGTTTTAATATTCTTCATGGAGCCACGGTAAAGAATGATTTTAACCTAGATACGATTGCCGGAATAATAAATTCGTATTCCCCTCATCTTGTCGCACTTCAAGAGGTTGATTTTAAAACGAATAGGGCCAAGAAGTACGATTTGCCCACCGAATTGGGATATCGTACCCAAATGGCTTCTATATTTGCTAGGGCCATGTATTTCGATGAAGGGGAATATGGAGAAGGGGTGCTTTCGAAATATAGTTTTATAGGTACGGAGAATGTCTCTCTTCCACATTTACCGAATTCAGAGCCAAGGGCGGCCGCGGTTGTTCGGATAAAAACAAAAAATGACAATGTCATTCAGTTTGTGGGTACCCATTTAGACCATCAAAAGGAAGAAAAGGATAGAATCATGCAGGCCAAAGCTCTGGTAAAAGAGTTAGGCGAATCAAAGTACCCAACATTGCTTTTAGGAGATTTGAATGCAGAACCGGACAGCGAGACCATTAATATTATCACAATGGCATTCACAAAACCTACAATCGCGGAAGCTCAGCAAGGTACATATCCTTCAACAAGTCCACATAAAAAAATTGACTACATTCTATACAATCAACCGGAACACTGGGAAGTATTGGAATATAAAGTGTTATGCGAAAATTACGCCAGCGACCATTGTATCGTTATGGCCACTTTGGTTTTTACGCCTTAATTTTTTGAGAATTAAGGTAATCGGTACGTACCACTTTAGCAGTTTTATGGTCTCCCAAATGATGCCAACCTGGGGGCATAACAAGATAGCGAAGTTTATTTTTGATTCCAGGAGCTTGCCAAACATCTTTGGCCAAGGCTACAATTTCCCCAAAATAGACATCCATGAAATTTCCCGAATTCATTTCACGGGTAATCCCATATTCAATTTTTACATCTTCCTGTTCTTCTTGATAAGTTCGAAAAACCCGATCCCATATATTTAGAAGATTACAGAAATTTGTGTCCATGTAAAGTGGGTTTCTAGCATGGTGGACCCTGTGATGCGATGGGGTAAGCATGAATTTCTCTAAAAATCCAAACCGAGCGTTTTTCATTAAGTTTTCACCCACGTGAATAAATGCACCGTAGGTTCCGTCAATAAACATGATAACAAAGAGCATGGTAGGCTCAATACCGGCCAATATACAAACTGTGGTTCTAATGGTATCAGCATAGGGGGCCTCAAGAAAAAAGTGGGCGTAGGTCACTGATAGGTTCATTTCTTCGGGTGCATGATGTGTAGAATGTAGACACCAAAACAAGCGAACCTTGTGGCCCCAGTAATGATATAAAAAATGACCAAACTCCCATACGATATAACCATATATAAACCAATACCAAGTAAAACTCGTTTGAAAAAGGGCCAAGGGTTGCAGCAATGCAATAATCCAAGTGACCATTGCAATGGCGATAAACCGACCTACGACCCGATTGAATATATAAATAAGAAAATTTACCTTATATACTTTGGAGTGGGGTTTTTTATAAATGAGACCTAGCGCCAGCTCTAAAAGCACCAAGAACGGAATAATGGGGAAAATAAATGCTGTGAAACCCTCGTAAGTTCTCAACGCAGTAAAGTTTCCGGTCTTTAAAATTTCCCAAGCCTGGGAGATTCCTAAAAAACCGATGACTTCTTGATAAATTGTTTCGAGAATTTCCATACATACATAAAATTGGTAGCAATATATGAATATTTGGAAAATCTTGGGATATACGGACGTAAATGAACTTGCGTCCAGACTATTTGCCTAATCTTAAGATTTAAATTTTTCAGGAACTTTATCCCTGTGTTTCCATCTTTTATGGGTCCAAAGGTAGTGTTCCGGCCGCTCTCTAATCTGTTGTTCGGTTAGACGAAGAAACTGTTCCGTAATTTCATTTTTCTCTGTATTTTTTCCCTCCAGGGTAATTGGAATAAATGTTGCCTGATAATAACCTCGCTTCACTTTTGAGACTTTTAAGAATACCACGGCCAAATTCAATTTACGGGCAAGTGATTCCGCTCCATTGTAAATGGGAACAGTAACCCCCATAAATTGGCTCCAATATTGGGCGCGGCTCACCTGCGGTGATTGGTCGCTTACCATACCATAACCTGCCTTTATTCCGTTTTTTTCGTTTTGTATTACTGTTTTTGGAGTTTCCGAAGTGGTAATCAAGGTCGTATTCCATCGGGCTCTGACCCTTTTAATAAAGGCATCAAAGTATTTGTTCCCTATCTTTTGGTACACGGCATATCCTTTGGTTTCTACGTAGTTGTTTATACTTACGTTCCATTCCCAGTTGGCATAATGGGCGCAAACCACCAAAACTGTTTTTTCTTTCTCGATTTCTTGAAATTCTTCTATGTTGGTAATCTGGTACCTTTTTTTGACTTCCTCCTTCGAGAGGTTCATCGTTTTTACCATTTCCAAAAACATATCGCACATATGTTTGTAAAACTTCCTTTGAATCTTTTTGATTTCATCTTGCGATTTTTCAGGAAAAACCAATTCTAGATTGGTTCGCACTACATCTTTACGATAGCCGACAACATGGTAAACCAAGAAAAAAACAAAATCCGAAAAACCGTAGAACAACCGATGGGGTAGGATGGAAATGAGCCAAAGGAGTGGATAAACCAAGATAAAAACGAGTAGCTGCATGTATTCATTTATACTGCGCAAATATAGCTATATTTGATGCCAAACATAAAATAACAGCTTTTACTATGTATAATCTTCATATGGCCACGATCGCCATTATCGTAGCCAATGTGCTAGTTTCCTTAAAAGGATTCAATGACCCCTCTTTTTTTGAGCGCTATAAGTTTGGTATCGGCCCCATAAATGCCGGACAAAAAGAACGTATGTTTACTTCCGGGTTTTTGCACGTTGATTGGGCACATTTGTTCTTTAACATGTTTACACTTTATTTTTTTGCCGATGTTGTGATTAGTTGGTTCGGACCGGGAAAATTTATCGTAATATATTTTGCCAGCTTATTGGCAGGAAGCCTTTTAGCCCTTTTCTTTCACAAAAGTGAACCGTATTATAGCGCAGTAGGGGCCAGCGGTGCGGTTACGGGTGTTTTATATGCTGCCATTCTATTACAACCGGGTATGGATTTAATGCTCTTTTTTATCCCTATTCCAATTAAGGCTTATATTGTCGGTATTGGGTATTTGCTATATTCTATTTACGGAATGAAAAGTAGGATGGGCAATATCGGCCATACCGCTCATTTTGGTGGAGCCATAGGTGGATACGCGATTACATTGCTTTTTAAACCAGATTTACTGGTGACGGAAACATTGATGGTGGTTCTCTTGGCTATTCCTATTGTTATTCTGGTTGTTATGGAAAAAATGGGAAAGATTTAAAACCTATTTTATGGCTGTTTTTAGATTCATTTTGGCGTGATATCGACCAAACAAGCCAAATTAGCTGCGTTTTGTCGAAAAAAATAGGCATGACATATACGCTCTACCTAATTTTGCCGTTACGTTAGAACCCAAATCTAACTGGTAAACCTACTTATTATGAAAAATAGATTTTTAATAGCCTCTGCTATTTTAGGCCTTGTAGTGTCTTGTAGTGACGAAACAACCGTTTATAGTGACCCACAAGACGACATTCAACTAGAGAGCAATCAGCAAATTCTGGCAAACAGCATTGTTTATGACAACGCAGGTGTTCTTGATATATTTGAAGATGATACTGCTACGGCGGGAAAATCGAGTAAAACAACGGATGAAGAGCAAGCTGGCGATTATCCTTTGACACTTGTCGCACAGGTCGACCCTCCTTCTTTTTCAGGAGCGACCAACCTCACGGCATCACATGTACATGTTGATGGTGATTATGCTTACGTTTCCTATAACACTGTTGAAGATGGTTACGCCGGGGGTATTGATATTATTGATATTAGTGATCCAAATAATCCAAAGGTTACTTCTCGCTTGAATTACAGCAATGCCGATATAAACTCCATCAAGTACGAAAACGGTTATGTTTACGCCGTAGGTGGCGTAGATGCCGAAAAATCGGTTACGGCTACTTCAAACTCCTTTGTCGCACGTATCGTTGCTTCCAATGGTCGACTTGATATCGATGCCGGAATAACCTATGGATTTCAAGAAGGATATAATGCCACCGATGTAGAAACAACTTCCAACGCCGTAATCGTAACGAGTGGAAAAGAAGGTTTCTTAACTTCTTATTCTAAAAATAATATTGAAATACAAAATGAGATTCCATTCGCTGATTTGCGTGCAGTAGCCGTGAACAATGAAACTATAGCGGTATTGGACGCCAGCAAGGGCGTTAGTATTCTTAATGATAGTTTTCAAACCATAAAGGAAATTGCCATAGATTCAGATTTTGGTGACAATAACAAAAGAACATTAGCTTTTTCAGGAGATAATATTATAGTATCTGAAGGCTCAAAAGGCGCAGGTATTTATAGTGTATCTACAGGTACCTTGTTAGAATATGTTCCGATATTGATCAATCCTGAAGGAGTAGATAGCGGCGACGTTGTGACCAATGCGGTAGTTACCAATGAAGATATATTGCTCATGGCCAATGGCGGTGCGGGACTTTGTTTGTCTGAAGATCAAGGAGACAATACCGATTTGGTGGGTATCATCGAATTGAAAGGATCGATCAACTATGTTGAATCAAAGGGCGATTACATATTTGCCGCTTCAGGAAAAAGTGGGCTGCAAATAGTAAAATTGAACAGACCCGATGAAGGCTTGACCAACAGGTGTTCGTCATTGTTGAGCTACTCAGGTAGTTCAAGTTTGAAAGTAGACGAGGGAGATACTAGTGAATATAGCGGATCTAAAAGGTTCAAGAAAATAGAGGTCTTTGGTTCTTTGTTATTGTGTGGATCATGGACAGTGAGCAACGATGTTAAAATCGATGACAATGCGCTATTTGAAATGAACGGAACACTCGTGGTGGGAAACAATAATAAAAAGAAGGATATCGTTGTTGAAAAAAATGCCACTTTTCGTGTTGAAGGCAATTTATCTATTTATGGGGATTTAACTTTAAAAGAAGGAGCAACGATCGAATTCATTGGAAATGCTTCGATTGTCAACATTTTTGGAGAGGTCAAGCTGGAAGATGATGCGCAAGTTTTAGGCAGTTTTATTGATATTCAAGGCGCGTTCTAATCAAATAATTATTATAAAACTAGAAAGTCCCTTGAATATAAAATCTCAAGGGACTTTTTTTATTTTTTCTAGCAATTAACTATTGCAGAAGCTCTGCGACCTTTTGTTCTAAAGCCGGCCCTCTAAGGTTTTTGGCAACTATGACCCCATTTTCATCCAATAGGAAAGCGGCAGGTATCGCATCGACATTATAAAGTTTAGCGATCGCGTCGTCAAAATAGGCAATGTTTGAAACATGGTTCCAGGTTAAACCGTCATCTTCAATAGCTTTTTTCCAATCTTCGGCTTTCTTATCCAACGAAACCCCGATGATATTCAGACCTTTTTCATGATATTTATTGTAGACATTTACAATGTTAGGATTTTCCGCACGACAAGGTTTGCACCATGCTGCCCAGAAATCGATAAGTGTTACCTTGCCCAAGGCATCATTTAAGGCTAACTCTTCCCCAGTTGGTGTAGGAGCAGAAAAATTGGGGGCCTTGGCACCAACTGCGCTATTTTTTTCATTTTCATCCTTGGCTTTTAACGCTTCCAAATTCTTCAGTATATCTTTAGCAACTGTAGTTTCTTTGATTTCAGGGGAAAGACCATCATAAAGGGCCTGAATTTTTTCAGTAGCAACCATTCTTGAAGCCATGGCCCTATCGATCAACAACACTGAAATTAATCCAGTCGGATTGTCTTTTATATAATCCAGTTCAAAATTTTTGTACTCTTCCTGAAGTTCCATCATTTCATCGCGCAGTGAATTGACCAAGACGGTGTCCTTTTTAATGGCTGCTCCTTGAAGGTCGCTTTGAACGCTTTGGGCTCTTTGTGAAATGGCCAAAGATTGCTCCATATAATCAGAGAAAAGTTCATTTTGTGGGGTTCCCTCGACCTGCGCAAGTCCTAAACTATCTTTTTGGGCACTTAGCTGAATTTCTCCATCCTCGATGATAACCACCATGTTTCCCTGTAATTGGTCTACAAAAACATAGTGCAGTTCTGGAATGCCCGCCTCTCCAGTAAAAGTGAATTTTCCGTTTTGTACCAAAGCAGTGTCAACGTCGACCAATTGTCTGTTTTCGCCCATTTTTCGAAGAAAGACTTTGGTGTCATTTTCAAGGTCACCAGTCAAGGTTCCTGCTATGTTATAACTATCTTTTTTATCGCTACAACTAACTATGGCCATTAAAGTACAAAAGGAAATAAAAATCTTTTTCATCAAATTGTTTTTTTAGATCTGCAAATGTAGGTATATATAGGCATATAAAAAAAGCCCTTAACATTTACATGTCAGGACTTTTAACAAAAGTGTATTCTTTTTTAACTTGCTAAAATTGGTACCGAATACCTAAGGCAATATCGAAATCGAAGCTGTCTGAAAAACCATCATAGCCAACTACACCTATTTCTGGCCTAAAGTCTAAGGATAACAGTAGCGGAAAGTCGAAATTATATTCTATTCCGATATCTCCGGCAGCAAATACGAACAACCCGCCATCAGGGGTGTCATTGGGTCTTCGTGCGAAATCTACGCTACCCAATCCTCCTCCTGCACCATAATACCAATTAAATCCTTGATCGATACTGTGTACCCATTGGTGCAGGGCAGCGAGTTTAAAGGCATCATAATTACGGCTATCACGCCAGCCTAGGTCGAGCTCTAGTCGAGTATATCTGCTCAGTGATTTTTGATACGAAATTTCGGCACCGAAACCATCACTGTCACCCAACCGGAGTCCGAGCGCATGATCCGATATTTCTTGGGCATTGACGGAAACCGAAACAAAGCACAGGGCAAAAACAAAGAGTTTAAAAATTTTCATAAGCGTTGTATTTCTATTTTTAAAATTAAAAAATGGCACGCTGAGGCGCCTCCATAAAACAATAAAAACTTAATTTAGCCGTCAAAATTGTTTCGACTTGCTTAAAAATTTACTAAATAGCTTGGCTAAAGGGTTTGAAGGAGAACTACGAACCGATGTCTTGACCACTACACTTTATGCTACGGATGCATCTGTCTATCGCAAAATGCCAAGGGCTGTTGCGTTTCCAAAGAGCAATAACGATATTAAATTGTTAATCGAATTTGCTACTGAGCACAAAGTGGGTCTTGTTCCAAGAACTGCGGGCACTTCCTTGGCGGGACAATGTGTTGGTGATGGAATTATTGTAGATGTTTCACGACATTTTACTAAAATTCTAAATTTCGATAAGGAGCGAAAACAAGTTACCGTACAACCGGGTGTCATTCGGGATGAGTTGAATCAATATTTGGAACCTTACGGGCTATTCTTCGGACCGAATACCTCAACATCGAACCGTTGTATGATAGGGGGCATGGTGGGAAACAATTCTTCGGGAACTACTTCAATACAGTACGGCGTTACACGAGACAAAGTGATTTCCTTAAAAACTATCCTTTCCGATGGAAGTGAAGTGGAGTTCAAATCGGTCACTCCTGATGAATTCAAGGCTAAATCGGAGTCCAATACCTTTGAATCATCAATCTACAATAATGTAAAAAAAGAGCTGTCTAACAACGAACTACGAAAAAGTATTTTGAATGAATTTCCAAAACCTGAAATTCATCGCAGAAATACGGGCTATGCGGTTGATGAATTATTACACAATCGTATTTTCGGAAATACCGAAGAAGATTTTAACTTCTGTAAACTCTTGGCCGGAAGCGAGGGCACCTTGGCTTTTACTACTGAAATCACTTTGCAGTTGGCCCAAGTACCACCGGCGCTTTCCGCAATGGTGGTTACACATTATAAAACGTTAGAGGACTGTTTGATCGATGTGATCCCGGTTATGCGCCATAATCTGCATACCTGTGAGATGATGGATCGGGTCATTCTGGATTGCACAAAAAATAATAGGGAACAATTAAAGAACCGCTTTTTTGTAGATGGTGATCCCGCTGCATTACTGCTGTTGGAAGTCAAAGCGGAAACCGATGCCGATTTAGAAAGCCAATTAGCCCAATTGAAATCCACAATTCAAAAATCAGGATTGAGTTATGCACACCCCGTGCTGAAAGGTAATGAGGTTAACCAGGCAATTGAACTCCGAAAAGCCGGACTTGGACTTCTTGGTAATATGGTGGGTGATCGTAAGGCAGTTGCTTGTATAGAGGACACGGCCGTTGCACTTGAAGATTTAAAGCCATTTATAATGGAGTTTAGTGCTATTATGAAAGGGTATAATCAAAATGCCGTTTACTATGCGCATGCCGGTGCTGGGGAATTGCATTTGCGGCCTATCCTTAATTTGAAGAAATCTGGGGATGTTTCCCTTTTTCGGGAGATTACTACCGATGTGGCCAAGCTCACCAAAAAATACAAAGGCTCCTTTAGTGGGGAACATGGCGATGGTATTGTACGTGCTGAATTTATTCCCTTGATGATTGGGGAGCAGAACTACCAATTGTTGCGGCGCATAAAATCTTATTTCGATCCTAACAATATATTTAATCCTGGAAAGATTGTAGACGCCTTTCCTATGGATGAATCACTACGGTATGAGGTTGATCGTGAAGAACCTCAAATTAAGACCATCTTGAATTTTTCCGACAGTGAAGGTATTTTGAAATCTGCCGAGAAATGCAATGGCAGCGGCGATTGCAGAAAAACAGAAAAAACATCGGGAGCCATGTGTCCGAGCTTCCATGCTACCAGAAACGAACAACATACTACACGGGGAAGGGCCAATGCCTTAAGGGAATTTTTGACACAATCCGATAAACCGAATAAATTCGACCATAAAGAATTAAAGGAAGTATTTGATCTATGCCTGAGTTGTAAGGCCTGTGCTTCCGAATGCCCGAGCAATGTCGATGTAGCTACTTTAAAAGCAGAGTTTTTATATCAATATCAGAAATCCAATGGATACCCATTTCGAAGTAAACTGTTTGCCTACAACACAAAACTTAATCGTTTAGGAAGCAAAATGGCAGGCGTAACCAATGCCATTTATGATTCATCGATTTTAGGAAGTTTGTTGAAAAAAACGGCTGGGGTAGCTTCAGAAAGAAGCCTTCCAAAAGTTTCAAGTTTTAATTTTAATAAACACTTGCAATTATCTAAAAAACAAAGTAATGAATCTAAAAGAAAAGTTGTTCTGTATATTGATGAATTTACGAATTTTCTTGATATAGAATTGGGTAAAGATGCTATTGAGGTATTGATCAAATTGGGGTATGAAGTGGAACTGTTTTATGCAGAAAGTGGGCGTACCTTTATATCAAAAGGGTTTTTAAGGCAAGCCAAAAAATTAGCGACCGAAAATATAGCCCAGCTGAAAAAGTTCGCCGATAGACAAATACCCGTTCTTGGGTTAGAACCTTCAGCAGTATTGACCTTTAGGGATGAATACAAACGGTTTTCCGATGATGTCGATACAACAAACGCCATTGCATTGAATTCGTTCTTAATCGAGGAATTTCTTTCTATGGAAATACAGAAGGGGGAGATAACCTCCGATTCCTTTACTAAAGATGTAAGACAAGTTAAGATTCACAACCATTGCCATCAAAAGGCATTGAGCAATCAAAAGGTAACCTTTGATGTATTGAATCTTCCAGAAAATTACTCGGTTACGATTATTGCTTCAGGATGTTGCGGAATGGCAGGTTCCTTTGGTTATGAAAAAGAACATTATGACGTGAGTATGAAGGTCGGGGAACTCAAATTATTTCCGGCGGTTCGAAAATCTGCGGAGAATGTAATCATCGCCGCAAATGGTACGAGTTGCAGGCATCAAATATATGATGGTACGAAAAGGAAGGCTCTGCATCCGATAACAATTTTAAAAAATGCGCTAATCGATTGATTCGTTGTCTTTGCTTTTTTTCTTTATGGGAGTAGCTATAGAGGCAATTAATTCATTGATGTTCATCTCCTTTAACTCCTCATCGGCAAAAAATGGTAAAAGTTTATCTTGATTGTAACGGTAGATTTTCCATCTTTTAAAGGTGTACTCCAGAGCGGTCAGGCTTTCTACCCAATCCCCGGAATTAAGATAGGTACAACTTCCCTTTTTAGTAGTGTATACCTCTTTTTTGGGCTTGTGTACGTGTCCGCATACCACGTAGTCATAGCCATGTTCAATGGCCATACGGACTCCGGATTCCTCAAAATCCTTAATGTATCGTTCCGCTCGATTTGAACTTGCCTTGATTCTTTGGGATAAGGAATACCGCTCCTTTCCCAGTTTCAAAAGCCACCAATTGAAACACTTGTTTCCCAGAATTAGGAGGTGGTACCCATAGCTACCAAATTTAGCAAGCCACTTCGCATTTTGAATAGGCAGATCGAAAACATCCCCATGAAAAAACCAGGCTCTTTTGCCATTAAGTGACAATACCAATTTATCGACTACATGCAGATTGCCCATTGAGCTGCCGCTAAATTTTCGCAATATTTCATCGTGGTTGCCCACAATATAAAATACTTCGGTACCCTTTGAAGCCATGCTGATTATTTTTCGCAGTACTTTCATATGGGAAGGAGGAAAGTAACGTTTTGAAAATTGCCAAACATCGACAATATCACCGTTTAAGATGAGTTTTTTCGGATTGATGCTGCTTAAATAGGAAAGTAGCTCTTCTGCACGACACCCTAAGGTACCAAGATGAACATCGGAGATGACTGCAATTTCTATTTTTCTTTTTTTCACTGGGTTGTTTACTACAAATTAAACCATTGGTAGTAAGATAGATGTGAAGTTTGAATAAACAAATTGTTACTTGGGGTTAAGTTAGGGTTAAGATTGGGGAAGGGGCACTTTTAATAATAAATGGGCGGTTTTGGTTTTGGGGATTTTAAAAATTACCTTTGCCCTCTAATACTAAGCATAGCTGAACATGGCCGGAAATACATTTGGAAACTTTTTTAAATTGACCACTTTTGGAGAGTCTCACGGGAGAGCTATCGGTGGTGTATTAGATGGCTGCCCAGCGGGGCTTGAACTCGATTTTGAAGCAGTTCAAAAAGATTTAGACCGAAGAAAACCGGGACAGTCGGCCATAGTGACGCAACGTAAGGAGCCGGATACCGTAGAGTTTTATTCTGGTATTTTTGAGGGAAAAACGACAGGAACGCCAATAGGTTTTGCCATTCATAATACCAACCAAAAATCACAGGATTATTCCCATATCAAAGATTCCTATCGGCCTTCACATGCCGATTACGTATATGATCAGAAATATGGTTTTCGCGACTATCGCGGCGGTGGACGGAGTTCTGCCCGTGAAACGGCCAGTAGGGTAGTGGGTGGCGCTATAGCCAAACAGTTTTTGCAGGGTATTGAAATAAATGCCTTTGTCTCACAAGTGGGGGCCTTACAAATGGTTAAGGCCTACAATGAATTGGATTTTTCTTTGATCGAATCAAATCCTGTTCGTTGCCCCGATCCTGAAATGGCCCACAAGATGGAAAAGTACATCAAGAAAATTAAAAAAGAAGGAGATACGGTTGGCGGTGTTATTACTTGCGTCGCCCAAAACGTGCCTATCGGTTTGGGAGAACCTGTTTTCGATAAATTACACGCCGATTTAGGAAAAGCCATGCTATCGATCAATGCGGTAAAAGGCTTTGAGTATGGTAGTGGTTTTGAAGGGGTTAAAATGAAAGGTAGTGAACATAATGACCAATTCAATACTAATGGAACCACCAAAACAAACTACAGCGGAGGTATTCAAGGAGGGGTAAGCAATGGAATGGATATTTATTTCAATGTCGCCTTTAAACCAGTCGCTACGGTAATTCAACCCTATGAGACCATTGATAAGGAAGGTAATAAAGTGATGACCCAAGGTAAAGGACGCCATGACCCCTGTGTAGTTCCAAGAGCTGTGCCTATTGTAGAGGCCATGACTGCTCTGGTTCTTGCCGATTTTATGCTTCTTGGCCGGGGCTCCAAGTTATAGTACACTTTTTAGCGGTTCTAGTTGTAATTTGGTATATTGATCAAATAAACCAAAGTAACAATTTATGAGGAAAATGGAGCTGCATTGGAAGATTTTGATTGGAATGATCTTGGGCATTTTGTTCGGGTTCGGCATGACCCAACTAAGTTGGGGCGAACAATTCGTATCTGATTGGATACAACCTTTTGGAACCATCTTCGTCAAACTTCTCAAACTGATCGCAATTCCCCTTATTTTAGCCTCTTTGGTAAAGGGAATATCTGATTTAAAGGATATTTCGAAGTTCAGGAATATTGGTCTACGCACTATAGTAATTTATATTTGTACAACCATAGTTGCAATCACGATTGGGCTTGTATTGGTCAATATTTTGCAGCCGGGAGAAGGTATTTCCGAAGATACGATTGCAAAACTCACCGAAACCTATTCCAATGACAGTGGGGTTACCTCAAAATTAGAAGAGGCCTCAAAACAAAAAGATAGTGGTCCGCTGCAGTTCTTGGAAGATATGGTTCCTGACAACGCAATTTTTGCAATGAGCAATAATAGCTTGATGTTACAGGTGATTTTCTTCACGATTTTTTTAGGCATTTCAATGCTTTTGATAGGAGAAGCTCGCGCCAAACCATTAAAAGATTTTTTTGATTCCCTTAATTACGTGGTCTTAAAGATGGTCGACTTGATAATGTTGTCGGCTCCGGTCGCAGTGTTCGCCTTGCTGGCCAGCGTAGTGGCCTCGTCGAGCGACCCCGAATTATTGGTAGCTCTTTTAAAATATGCCGGCGTAGTGGTTTTAGGGCTAGTTTTGATGATTGCTTTCTACTCTTTGGTCGTTGCCTCTTTTACCAAATACAACCCTTTAACCTTTCTCAGTAAAATTAGTCCCGCACAGTTGTTGGCTTTTTCGACAAGTTCAAGTGCGGCAACACTGCCAGTAACCATGGAACGTGTAGAAGAACATATCGGGGTAGATAAAGAGGTTACGAGTTTTGTACTACCCGTCGGTGCGACTATCAATATGGATGGAACAAGTCTCTATCAGGGTGTTGCGGCCGTATTTATTTCACAGGCACTGGGTTTCGAGCTTACCTTGGCGAGTCAATTGACCATTGTGCTTACTGCATTATTAGCCTCCATTGGATCTGCAGCTGTTCCAGGGGCTGGTATGGTCATGTTGGTCATCGTTTTAGAGGCCATTGGTTTTCCCCCTGATAAACTGGCCATTGGTTTGGCCCTTATTTTTGCTGTAGACCGTCCTTTAGATATGTGTCGCACGGTCGTAAATGTCACTGGCGATGCTACCGTTGCAATGATGGTTGCCAAATCAGTCGGTAAAATGGGGAAACCGAAGGTCGAAAACTGGGATGACCATTTGGATGAGGTCAAATGATTTATCATTTGACCGAGAATACTTTGGAAACATAGTGATGGTCCATTCTGAAAAACTAACGAACTGTTTTTAAATGGAATAGAAAGGGTACTACATTCTTTTTCCTATCTTAGAGTATCTTTAGATAGCTTATGTGGGGTATAATTCTCTTGGTGGTCTTCTTACTTTTTGTCGCAATGAATGTTGCTACTTATTTTCTACAGGAACGCTTTATTTTCAAACCTGAAAAATTACCCGAGGATTTTGAGTTCAAATATGCCAATCAAGTTTTTGACGAATATAATATCGAAGTTGACGAAGGCGTCAATTTAAACGGAGTGCATTTTAAGGTCAGAGATCCGAAGGGTATCGTTTTCTACCTTAAGGGAAATTCTCGAAGTTTAAAAGGATGGGGGAAATTTGCCATTGATTTTACGCGTTTGGGTTTTGATGTGGTAATGGTTGATTACCGTGGTTTTGGGAAAAGTACGGGTATCAGGACGGAGAACGGTATCAAAAGAGATTTACAATACGCCTATGACGAACTAAAAAAACAGGTAGATGAAAAATATATAATTTTGTATGGCAGGTCACTGGGTTCTGGCTTTGCTACTAAATTGGCATCTACCAATAATCCGCGTATGCTAATATTAGATGCCCCGTATTACAGCGTGAGTCATATTGCCAAGCGCTTTTTGCCCATGATGCCGATGTCGCTCGTACTTCGTTTTCCCATAAAAACATATAAATGGATCCAATATGTAGAATGTCCGATAAAAATTATTCATGGTACCAACGATAAACTTATTCCTTTTAAGACGAGTATAAAGCTATCCAAGATAAAACCTGAAATTACCCGATTATATCCCGTGATAGGTGGTGGACATAATAATTTACACACCTATCCACAGTTTCACCGGTTTTTAGAGGAAATCTTATACGCAAAGTTGCCCAAAAAAATTGACCCTGAGAATAGCAGCCTTAGTTTTAGAAGAAAAAAAACTAAAAATGCAAAGACTTAAAGTTCTATGCTTAGGTTTTATAACGCTATTAATTGCTTCAATAGGTATGTTATATTTTTTTCAAGAAAGACTGCTTTTTAGAAGTGTTAAACTTCCTCAAGATTATGTATATCAATTCACTACCACCTACGAGGAACTTTTTTTGACCGCTGCGGATGGAGCCGTTCTAAACGGATTACATTTTAAGCAACCCGAACCAAAGGGCGTTATATTATACTGTCATGGCAATGCCGGTGCTTTGGATGCCTGGGGCAAATGGGCGGAAGAGTTATCGAACAGATACAATTACGACGTTGTGGTGTGGGATTATAGAGGTTATGGGAAAAGCATTGGGAAAAGACGGCAAGCACTTATGCTTGCTGATGGCGTTCTATTTTACGATTACTGTAAAAGTCACGTTAAGGAAAAGAATATAATTATTTTTGGACGTTCATTAGGTGGGTTTTTCGCTACGCATCTGGCCGTGGGTCGGCAACCTCAAAAACTGATTTTAGAATCGACCCCTACAAGTGTTTTAGATGTTGCCCAGGAGTCATATCCGCTACTTCCAACTAAACTATTTCTGAAATATCGGTTTCAGAACCACAGGAATATCGAACGTATCAAAAATTCATCAACCTATTTTATACATGGTACGGACGATGACCTGGTGCCTTATGAACATCAGAATACACTTTATAAATTATCGTCCACAAAATTCAAAAAAGCTTTTTCGATCGAACAGGCAAACCACAATAACCTAGTTGAGTTCGAAAGCTATTTTCAGGCTTTGGATGAAATTTTCGAGGAATAAGTGGACTTATAGAAATTTAGCCTTTAATTCAGGGGTGGGAATCATACACTGGTCTTTTTTACCGTACCAGCGATAGCGATTTCTGGCCACAAAATCGTATACGATATTTCTTATACTGGCAGGAATCCATTTAAAGACAGTCAGTGCCGACCAACCCCCTCCAATTTCCCCACATATTTCCAAGGCCGCATCTGATTTGGTATAATAAGCGACGCCCGGGTCGATAAGTATAATGGAATCAACCTCTGAAGTATCGATGTTTCGCTCAGCCAATAACGATTGGCCCACTTCACTTTGTAAAGCTGCATAGCGAAAGATATCCTTTTTATCTCGCTTAATGACAAATTGCACAGAACTGTTACACAGGTTGCAGACCCCGTCAAAAAGGATTATTTTTCTTGTTGTTTCCACGCTGTAAAGATACACTATACCCTGTAAAATTTAAATGGATTTTATCTATTTGCGAAATGAATTGAAGATTCTAGGTTTTTCGTGTGTAGTTTTAAAACCAGTGTTGCCTCATCAGTTGAATTGTCTGTATTTAGCCGTTGTAAACATATAGATACCGTAACAGACCAACCCTGCGGCCACAACACCAAGCAACCAAGAGCCCCATTCATTTTCCTCTAGAAATGAAAAGGCTTCCGAAGTACCCTTGATCGTTCTTTGAGAATTGGAGGAAGCAAATCCGGCTTTTAGAAAAAAGTAGGAGATAAGGCTTTCTACTATTCCTCTCGAAATTAGTCCGGCGTATCCTATATTCTTAATAAATCTTTGCCTTGAAAGTTTTGAGACCGATTTTATATTGAGTTTTTTAAGGAAATCACCCTGATAGACCTTTACAAATTGGTAAATTGCTTTTGCGGCTAGGGCTAACCCGGTGGCGATAAAAATATACTTTCCGGTAGTTCCTGACAGAAGAATAGCCTTTTCATTGCTTCCACCTGAACTTGAGGGTTCGTAAAAAATATCAACTATTGCAAAAATACCAAGTACAAGGTAAACCAGACCACCAACAAAGAAGCTCCCACGTTTAATTAGGGCCTTTTTGTCAGTACCAATACCTTCTGGGTCTTGAGTGCTTTGAATAAAACGCCAAAGCGCGTAGCAGATGAGACCCAAACCAATAATGGCCAATAAAACTTTTCCAAAAGCTTGTTTTTCTAAAAAATCGAGAACCTGAATTTTTCCAGCTTTATCCCCTCCCATATTAAAAGCGGCCAAAAAAGCCAAAATCCCTGTGATGGCATAAACTGCTCCTTTTGCGGCATATCCTATGGAAGCTATTTTCTTAATTTTTTCTTCCATGATAAAAGAGTGTTTTAGAAGTGAATATTGATTATTTATTGGTAATAATAGCTAAGCGCTAAAAATATAGTTACCGTTATCACAAATTTTATTGCCCACAATGATTGGACAATAATATAACCTTGACTTTATAGTAAAATATGTAAGGCGGTAATTCAGTTAAACACCTTAGAGCATATTTAAGAAGCCGTTCAAATCTGTTTTCTTATCCAATTTTAATTTCTTCTTTAATCTGTATTTTGATTTTAAAATGCTATCGGGCATTACATTGAACATGGCCGCGATTTCCTTAGTGGAAAGATTCATACGGAGAAAGGCCGCCAACCTGATTTCCTTTTCGGTAATATCAGCGTAAACAGTCTTTAATTTTTGATCAAAGTCATTATGGACCTCCGCGAAATAAGTTTTAAATACTTCCCAGTCTTTGTCTTCAGCGTTCTGCTTTTTTAAAAGCATCACGATACGTCTGAACTCTATTTTAAATTTTTCCGGAGAATTTTTTAAATTTTCCAAGTTCTCCTGTAACTCTTGAATGAAGGTATTTTTCTGTACCAAATGTAAAGTTTGGCTGGCCAGTTCCTTCTTTTTATGTTCAATTTGCTGTTTGTAGATTTCTTCTTGTTTCTCACGCGCTACTTTGTTCCTTTTTATACGTTGGCGAAACCCGAAGAACAGTAACCCGGAAACGGCTAGAAATGAAAACATGCCGCCTGCATAGAGGCTTTTGGTCAATTTATCGACCTTGGCTTTTTCATTCAGGGTATTTATTTCTTCTTTCTGAAGCGCTAGGGAAGCTTCTTTTTTTTCGGTTTCATAAATGGTCTGCAACTCATTTAATTTCGTTGCCTTTTCGATGTTGTAGATACTATCGTTTAATTGCTTGAACTCTTCTTGGTAATACAATGCCTTTTCTAGATTGTTACGGCTTTTATAAATTTTTGAAAGACTTTCATAACCACGATTTATATTGTCGCGAATTTCGGCATCCTTAGCTATCTGAATTCCTAGAAGGGTATTTCGTAATGCGGTATCAAAATTATTAAGTTCAAAATCTACTTTTCCCAAATCAATTAAGTTTGACGATTCGCCCATTTTTGTTCCAATTGAGCGAGATAGCTCCAAGGCTCTAAGAAAATAGGTTTTAGCCGTTTGGTTGTCACCAACTTTTAGAAATATGTGGCCATAATCATTCAGAGCTATTCCTTCCAATGATGGGGCTTTGATGGCTACGGCAATTTGAGCGGCCTGGTTAATATAGTGTTCGGCACTGTCTCTTTGCATTGGTTTTAGGTTCCTGAACAAAATACCAAGTTTTCTGTAGGCGATTGACTTATAATACATGTCATTGGTGCTCTCAAATAAGGTTATGCACTGTCTATAGTAGTTCTCGGCGTCATCAAAATTGCCCATACTCTCATAGTTGTCGGCAATCTTAATCAAAGCATCGCCATATCGAGCCGAATCATTGTGTTTCTTGAATATTTTAGAAGCCTCAATGGCATTTTGTAAGGATAAAAGATATTGTCCTTTTTCAAGGTAGATGCCGGAAACATGGTCATAAACACTACCTAGGCGAAGGGTGTCATGTATTTCGATAAATTTATATTCAGCCAATTTATTATAGTGAAAAGCACTGTCGTAAAGGCCCTGTCCTTGATAGTTGATTCCAATGTTGAATAGCATCGAACCCATCATTCTTTGGCTATTGTGTTTTTCATATATTTTCAATGCTCTTAAATATTCTCTGTTAGAGGCCGAATAATCCGATAAATACGAATAGGCAATTCCCAATCTTTGATGCCCTGTCGATATTCCGGTGTCATACTTTAGTATATTCGAGAGTTCGATCATTTCTTTCGCATATTTTATGGCACTATCAACATCGCTATTAATCGTGGAGCGCCATAAATCAACCAAAATATAGACGGAATTGGTGTCTTTTTTGGCGCTTTTGAATACTGAAAGTAGACTATCAATCTTTTTTTGATCCGACCCGTATTGGGCAAACCCGATAAGTGAACAAAGTATAAAAATTAGTAGAAGTAGTAATGTCTTTAGTTTCATACTGGTTTCTTGATTTAGAATTCTAAGGTAACGAATATATCATTTCAGCTAGTACCGTAGTCCGAACCCTAAAAATATTTTGTCCATAGAAAGTCCATCCAATTTGCCTTTGGAATGAAATGTATAAAGTATGTAAACTACTGTATCTGTTAGGTTTAATGTGTTTTTGGTTATTTCTTGGAAATAACTTTGTCCATGTTTATTCAGAGGAAAAATACAGTGCCATGTCCATACTTTGTCCATACCTAAAATTAGGGGAGGGAGTGTTTCACGCTTAGTTTTGAAGTGTTGAATCCTAAAA
>CBDULZ010000089.1:0-21217 GCA_965368185.1 uncultured Kriegella sp. | reverse complement strand
TGCATGGCTTCCTCTATTTTCTTTAGTAGTGCCTCATTGGATGCAATTATGGGGAAATAGCTGTAATTGCGGCTGCAATTGGCATTGAATTTTGGGAAAGTAATCCCGGGTACATGTTGTAATCGATCCATGTACAAATCATGGACCTTTTTTCTATCTGGCATAATTTCAGCCGCTTCTTCCAAAATACATAGGCCCATAGCGGCATGAAACTCGCTCATTTTGGCATTGGTACCCAGTATTGGCATGGTCACCTTGTCTTTAATACCATTGTCGACCATCATTTTGGCCTTGTCGTACATGTCTTTCGAGTTCAGTATCAACGCCCCTCCTTCCACCGTATTAAATATTTTGGTCGCATGAAAACTGATTACCGAGATAGCACCTTGTTTTAGGATACTCTCCCCTTTGTAGTTGACCCCAAAACAATGGGAAGCATCATAAATTACGGGAATACCGTGTTTTTCGGATAGGAAATCCATAGCCTCGATATCGCAGGCATTGCCATAGGTATGCACTGGAACTATCGCATCGGTTTTTGAATTGATCTTTCCGCCGATTTGCTGAGGATCGATATTTAAAGTCGTTCTTTCAATGTCGGCAAAAACAGGTGAAATGCCTTTCCAAAGCAACGAACTTGTAGTGGCGACAAAAGAGAAAGGTGTGGTGATCGCCTCTTTTTTGACATCAAGCAACTCATAGGCAATTTGCAAAGCTATGGTTGCGTTGCAGGTTAACACGAGGTACTCGACACCTAAGTAGTTGGCCAACTTTTCTTCAAGCTCTTGGTGAAGTTGGCCATTGTTGGTTACCCATCCCGAATCAAAAATTTGATGTACGTATTCCAAATAGCGCTGTCTGTTGGGCAAATGCGTTTTCGAAACGTTTGTGGAGTGTTCGCTCATTTATGACTAATGGAAAATAGCATTTAAAAATTGTGCAAGATAGCGATTTAAGAAATAAACCCCTGAGTAGCCGCCGCCAAACAGAATAACTTTAAATGAGAAGTCCTTTTTGCCTAAAGTCCAGTTGATCTTTACGCTGCACCCCGCTATTCAAGCGTTTTGAATTTTTTTTTGCGTTTATGCCCAAAACCATACTTTTTACTAAAACAAGAGGTACCTGTGTTTATCATGCTCGCTAAAAAAACTACACTGTGATATCGCCGACTACGTCAGTTTGTGTAAACCCCGATTGTTTTCCCACTTAGGGGCAAATAAAAAATGAACTCGATGCGGAAGACCGCCCTGATAGTGTATGGTGCACCGATATATACAGATTATTTCTTTGTCGATGATCTTGGGTTCAATGTCTTTGCCGAGCAGCAGGCATAAAAATTGCAACGACGCATCCCATTTTTAACAGTCATAACAAGAAGTTTTGACTAATTTGCATCTTTTTTCGTACACCTACTTCTATGTTGTAGTAGGTAATACGTGAGGTAATAAAGAATTTTTAAATAAGTCCTAATTGTTGTTAAAACAGCGTTTAGAATTTGTTTTTTACCCTATTTTGGCCCTTGGTTCGCATAATTTGAAAATTTTTACAGTGATGGCATTTAATTGTATTTCAAAAATTCCGTTTCACCCTTGTATTTTTATTTTCTTGTCCCTGCTACTTTTAGCATGTGAAAATGATGCCGATCTATTTCACGACTATACAAACGAAAATGGAGAAGTTGAAAAGAAGACATTCGTCTCCGACGATAATTTTAGAATTCCCTCAAATCAAATGAGTATTCTGGATGTTTTTTCGAATGATCTCTATATCTCCAACAACACAAAAATTGTTGCAACCACATCCCCGGCAAATGGGCACATAACTATCAACGAAAACAACACAATAACCTATACCCCTGCTGCGCTCAACGATACCGAAATTAGCTCGGAACAAGGGCCACCCGAAGAAAGCGGAACAACCGAAACTGAGGAGAAAGGGACAGTAACGATTCAGACTGAAGAAGATAGCACGGAGCAAGGCAACTCGGAAGAAAGTACATTCGAAGAAACCATAACAGCAGAAACCAGTACCGAAGAGCCTACCAATGCGGAGGAACCAACCCCAACGGAGGAAACTACCAACGTAGAAGAGGTAATCGACGAGTCTGTACAAGAAGAAAGTACGTCGACTGATGAATCGCCAATTGAAGAAACGACTCAAGACGAGGGAACAGAACAGGTTCAAGAAGACACATTTACGTATACCACGGAGACCGAAAATGAAGACGGTACGGTAACCACCGAAACAGGAACCGTAACCGTCGAGGTAGATCCATCAGCGTCTGAAGATGAGACCCCTACACCATTGCCCGACACAGAAACCGACTTCTGGCGCGATCCCATAATTGCCGGAACGCGACTTCTAGACGAAAAGTATTATGACCTTGATACAGGAGAAATATACCCCAAAGAGGTAAACTTACAACGGGGGCAAGTCATGAACTATATCGAACATGAAAACTGCCCGCAGCGAATTAAGGATAAGTGGGCGGATCGGATCGAAATAGGTCCCGAGGACGTAAACGGTTCTGAGGATGGCCTACAGGCCATATTTGATGCCTACCCCAAAGGCACCTTATTCTTCCTTCGTGCAGGGGTGTACCAAGACCAAAAAAATGCGGTACTCAGAAACGATCAAGACGTTGTCGGTGAATATGGTGCCATACTCGACGGTTCAGGTATACAAGGTGACAGTGAAGAAGCAACGCGCGCCATACGATCTATGGAACGCGGCTATATCTGTAATTTAAGGGTGAGGGAATATCCGACGTGGAACGATCCGGAAAATCCGAAAAACCCTAGAGGCGCGGCCTTAGAAACCATAGAAAACGGTGCCATACTCAATTGCGAAGTGCATTCACATAACGAGGCCATAGCCGTGATTTACGGATCAAAGGCGCTATGGAACAAATTTACGGCCGGTCGATTGGGAATTTACGGTTATGGATATCATGAGGTGGACCACCCTAATCGCCGAGGATCAATAGTGAAGTACAACGAATGGTACAATTGCAATTTTAACGATTATGATCCACAACATGAAGCGGGTGGGTCGAAGTTCGTAATGACGGATGGAGCGATATGGTCGCACAATTACATACACGATAATCCAACAGGTTCCGGTATTTGGAACGATATCGATAACCGAGAAGCCGAAATCTACAATAATGTAATCATCAACACCTATAGGGGTATTTTCATCGAAATTTCCCATACGGCGAACATCCACCATAACACCATAGAATATGGTACGGGGTTCGGAGGTATTTATCTCTCGAACAGCCAAGGAAACAGGGTACACAATAATTTTGTCCGTTGGTGCGAAAACGGCATCACTATACGGGATAAGGAAAGAGGTACTAGTAAAATCTATCCGGGACAGATCTACCGGGGCATCAATAATGAAATTGATGACAACCACATTTGGCAGCGAACAAACCCTTCGACTTGGACCGAAGGCGTAGCCACACTTTTCGATGGCCATATCGACCCGGACGAAACCAGCAACAGCTGGCATGGCAACCGCTATTTTATTGACGATAATGCAGAAGGGGCCGCGCTTTTCTCCGAAGATGTGCCGTTTACGGAAGCATTTATGTATAGTAAGCTAGCACCCGACAGCGATCACGTGACCATCTCATGGGAAGAATGGAAAAATAAATCGGGTGACACAAACTCCTCACTGGAATATAAACGCTTTTTTTAGCATAAAACATTTTTGATTTGGTTAGGTTCAACCGTATCGAGCTAGATTGATTCTTCATCCTTAAAGGCGCGTATTCCTACCAGTTGCCAAAAGTTCCTATTTGGCAAGGCGCTATTTTTCCACTATACGATCTATTAACATTAAAAAGCATTGCCCTTGTACATTTTGGGTCTATGTCATATATTTACCCATACATAAAACCGAGTGTTATTTCCCCCAAAACACTACAAACGCAACCTTTATTTTCTTAAGTTACTTATGGCTATCCCGTGTCAAATACACTAGTGCCAATGGGTATTTTTTGTATCAAAATCATAGGTTATGATAAAAATTATCATCGGAAATTTTGAACTTGGTCTATGAAAAGGTTTAAGAATTCAGACCTTATTATGCCCTTTTCCATTGTCATAGATTTGACTATTATCAATTGGGTGCTTTATTATCTTACACCACACACCTATTTCAATTCGTTAAATATGGTGTATTATAATGCTTCTTGGTTGGTCATTTCGTATTTTTTAAACTATTATCCGAAAAGTCGAAAAGAACGTTTTATGACCAATTTTCATAAAATGATTCAAGCATTCGCCATATTTGGCTTAGCCTATTTTGCATTATTCGGACTTATGGGCCGAAACTTTACTTCGCTGTACTACCAACTTTTAGTATTTTTTTTAGTCTGTGTCTGTTTATTGTGGTATCGACTGATCTTCTTTTGGACTTTACGAAAATATAGGCGTTTTGGCGGCAATTCGGTCAGTGCGGTCGTTATTGGAAAAGATGCCAACCTAAAAAAGATCAAACAAGAATTTGAAGATCCCGACCTAGGCTATCGGTACAAAGGTTTTTTTGACGACCAACCCTCTAAACGCCCTAACTATTTGGGCAAAATTGTCGACTGTTTTGGGTATATATTAGAAAACAATATCGATGAAATTTACTGTGTAGCCTCAAAATTCAATCACCAACAGTTAAAAAACCTTATCTATTTTGCAGACAACAACTTGATCAGGTTTAAAATAATTCTTGATAATAAAGAAATTTACTCCCGTGCCATGTTGATAGAATCGTATGGCAATGTACCTGTACTCAACCTACGAAAAGTGCCCTTGGATACCGAGTTTGCGCGTATCATTAAACGCAGCTTTGACCTCATCTTTTCGTCGCTAGTCATTCTATTCGTACTCTCTTGGCTAACCCCCCTGTTATACGTGCTGATTAAGTTAGAGTCGCCGGGCAATCTATTTTTTAAACAAAAAAGGCATGGATTTAAGCGTAGGGCGTTCTATTGCTATAAATTTCGGTCAATGACCGACAACAACAAGAACGCCAATTCTAAAATGGCCACAAAGAACGATATGCGACTTACCCGCATCGGAAAAATTTTACGTAAGACCAGTATCGATGAATTGCCCCAATTCTTTAATGTGTTTATGGGCGATATGAGCGTAGTAGGCCCACGCCCCCATATGGAATTGGATACCATGACCTATGAAACTTCGGTCGATAAATACTTGGTACGCCACTTTGTAAAACCGGGTATAACCGGCTTGGCACAAGTAAAGGGCTATCGCGGGGAAATACTTAAAAAAACCGATATTTTAAACCGTGTACGACTCGATATTTTTTATGTGGAGAAATGGACCATGGGCTTTGACCTAAGTATCATAGGTCAAACCGTAATCAATGCAGTACGTGGAGATGAAAAAGCCTATTAAACCCGCCACAATCATAAACAAGAGGGATACTTCTACGGGACTAAACAAAAAATATCTAACACCATTTGAATCAAGCGCTCTTTTTTCGTAAGAGTTTTGACCAATAATTCCGTTTTTGATAGTGCACATCATGGTTGTCATTTTCATAACCATAGACATAGCCATAATTATACCCGTAATTTTCATCAAAGCCGGCATTGTTTAGTACATAAGCCATGTTGGGCATTTTTTTCGTGTTATGTAAATTTCTGGAAAACGCCAGTAAATTTTTCTCTGTAAAACCGGCCCTAACGACGAACAAGGTGGTATCTGCATACTTGGAAATCAATAAGGTATCCGTCACCAATAAGGTCGGAGCCGTATCGACGATAACATAATCAAACTCATTTCTAGCCTTCTCTATAAATTTTTCAAAACTAGGTCCGGATAATAGTTCGGGAGGATTCACAAGAACGGTTCCGTTTGAACAAATTTTATGATAGCCATCTGATCCATAACCTTGTTGAATACATTGTTGCCAATCCATTTTTGGGTCGTTCAAATAATCGGACAACCCTAGTGCATTTTTTGTAATCCCTTCAAAATGTTTGTGCAATTGTGGATTTCTTAAATCGGAACCTACAAGCAGTACCTTCTTTTTTAAACTGGCGTATGCCAATGACAAGTTCAATGAAACCGTGGTTTTTCCCTCACCCTTGACTGCCGAAGTCACATAAATCACATGGCAACCTTCGCTATCATTATCCGTTTTAGGCTGTCGATAGTCTACGTTGGTACTTAAAATACGGAACGATTCAACCAGTGGAGAGCGGTGGTTGAAATCAAATTTAACTGTGGTATCTTGAAAACTCGGAATTTCACCAATGAGCGGTATTCCCGGGTTCGCCTTCTCAATTTCCGAAGCGTCATGAACGGTAGTATCCATTGCAAAGCGTACATACAATAACCCAGCTGGCACGACCAACCCCATGAGAAAAAACAAGGGATAAATGAGCACTTTTTTTGGCGCTACGGGCTTGTCGGCGGTAACCGCGTAATCTACAATCTTAAAAGAAGGTGCCGTTATGGCATAATTGATCGCTGCTTCTTCCCGCTTTTGCAATAACAAAAGAAAAAGTTTTTCCTTAATGCTCTGTTGCCGTTCTATCGAACGTAAGGTTTTTTCCTTTTCCGGAAGCTCGGAGAACATATCCCCTGCGATATCCAATTCTCTATTAAGCCGCCCCAAAGATGTACGCAATTGACTTTGATACACATCGACCGTTTTAAGGATGTTATTTTTACCTTGCTCCAGTTGTTGGTTTAAAAGTTGTAGCGAAGGATGATCTTTACCTACACTGGTTATCAATTTTGATCGCTGCAATGCCAATTCGTTGTAATCGGAAACCAAGGCATTTACACTCCCGTTCTGCAGCCCGATATCAGAAGGCAACAAACTATAGGCATCTTGTTTAAGAACGCCACTTTTAAGCAAACTAGCAAGTGAGATCTGGGTACGCAATTCACCTACCTCAGCATCGGTCTGAGACTTTCTCCGTAGTGCAAAGGTGGCATCTTCCTGAATATTGGAAAGTTTGTTATCCTTTTTGAAATCTTGTTTTCCCGATTCAATGGAATCCAATTCCCCAGACAAATACATAAACCTTTCATCGATGAAATCTAAGGTTCGCTTCGAGACCAATTGCCGATCAGCTATACCGTCTTGGTTAAATTTATCTATAATTGTGTTTAAAATAGCCTCTGATTGTTGCCGATTAGTACCTAAAATCGATAGGGAAAGCACCTCGCTTTTCTTATGGACCGCCTCAATTTCAATATTTTCAATCAAGTCAAAAACCGTTTTCTTTCTTGGTTTTACAACGACCTTATACTTTCGATCTTCCTGCAAGCCTAAATTTTCGGTGGGTACAATATGGAAAGGAAGTTGAGGCACGTCAACCCGCGGTTTGTCAAAGGGCAGGGTATAAACAGTATCATCTTCATCGGTCACAATAAATTTCTCTTTCATGACTTCGACCCCATATTCCCTCGCTTCGACCAAACCATCTTTGGCATTTTTTCTGGCAATCGCAAAAGGCGGGTTCCAAAGAAGGCTCGACTTAAAAAAACCGCTTTCATAACAAGCAATATCAAGATTCAACTCTTCCACTACCTGATCTAGCAGCCGAAAAGACTTAAGCACCGCTACTTCGTTCTCTAAATTGACATCACCCCCAAAACCGAAACTCGAAGTAACTTGCGAAGCGATATCAGATTGATTGTCGTCATTTATGATCTTTATTTCGGCGAAGGAAGAATACGTGGGGTCCGTAACATTCATATAGACATAGCCGATACACAGACTAACAACAACCCCTACCACAAACCAGGGCCAATGACGAATATATTTTAGAATCGTTTCTTTAGAGATTAAAGATTCATCTACTTCCTCTGCACCTATATGTCGTGGGTTCTCCATCTAATACTACTATTTTATGGCAAAATTCAAGTTCTAAAGAAATACATGGGTATTAGAACTCTAAAAAGCTAGGTTTTAATCAGCTACAAAAACCGCAAATTTACTGAATAATACGCTATTGGAGAACTACTGACCCCATTTTCGCCTAGAATGGCATATAATTATCAAAACTTATGGTTTTGCTCACTTGCCTAGTACTTTTTTAACACCATTCTTTATGAATTGCTTCGCAAATAAATACCGATAGCAATTTAAATCGCCCGTTGCCTTTTTGAGGAATACGTGCTCCGTATCGCCCTTAATAATAATCGTAGAGTTTACTTCAAATGCATTAATAGTCGTAAACCAAGGAATGGTATTTCTAACAAATTTAAATTCTTGATTTTCATTCAGCGCCTTAAGAATTTTGTTGTTTAGTTTACCCCCAACCGCTGAGCAAGATACAACTTCACTCGAAGTCAAATCTTGCAGGTACTTTTTTGTATCGTTCAATTCTTGCAACAGCACCGCTGTTGGTTTTGATGTCCACCAAGTATGTGTTTTACCATGTACCCCTACCGAATGGCCCATATCTGAAATCTCTTTTACCTGGGCCTTGTTCATATACATACGATTTGATCCCCTAATATTTGATGCAACCAAAAAAAAGGTGGCCGAATAACCAAATTCCATTAATTTTTCCGCTGCCCACACATCTGATGTAAAACCATCATCAAAGGTTAGTGCAACAGAGGCCTTGTCATAATTAATCGTATTAACCTCCTCCAAACTTTTAAACGATAAATTATTCTTTTTGATTAAAGTTAAATGCCGGACAAACGCTTTTTTGTCAAGGGTATATTTATTTCGATTACCACCAAACCCATGATATGATAAGCACCTATACGTATTCATCGAAGTATTTTTTTTATCGTTGAGACAAAGTGCGCTTCAAAAGTCTCTAATCTAAAATTTGAGTCATAACGTTTTTTTCCGTTCGCTCCGAGCCTAGAACGCAACTCTGGCTTTTCGATGAGATTTTCCAATGTGGCAGCCAATGCCCCTGGGTCATTTTGTGGCACCATTAGGCCCGTTATACCCTCTTCTACGATATCTGGGATTCCACCTTCAGAAGTAGCAACTACGGGAAGCGCAAACTGCATTGCTTCCAATAAAACCAATGGAAAGCATTCATTTCGATAATAGGTCGGCAATGCAAAGATATCCGCTCTTGAATAGGCCTCAATTTTTTCATCGCCATATTTTCGTCCTGCATAAACCACATTGGCTTCCAGTCCTAGATCGACTACCTTTTTTTGAAATTGCGTGGCGGTAACATCACCTTCACCCCCAATGAAGGTACAATAAAAGGCCACTTTTCGGTCAAGTAAAACTTTACAAGCTTCCAACAACACAAAAATCCCTTTGGAGGCTATCAAATTGGATAAAAATAAAATTTCAACTTTACGAGAAACGCTCGTCTCAGCGGTCTTTTTATTTAAGAGGTCATTTAGTTTCGGTATTCCATTGGGGCAATAATGTACCCTGTCTTCCGTGACATACTTCTCGATATCATAATACAAATACTTTGACAGTAATATTACGTCGGCTTTTTTGAAAACCAATTTATACAAAAAATCATCGAACCATTTGTCTTGTCGTTTACTAATTCCTTTATTATGAAAATGATATACTAATTTTCTTCGAAACAGCTTGGCCAATAGAACGTACAGCGCATCTTTATAGAAGCCGGCCCTACTTGAGGATAAGGAAAAATATACCAGATCTGGCTTAAATACATATAAATATCGGAGTATTCGCCACCCTATCTGAAAAATACGTTTTATCTTCTGAAAGCCAACCTTTTCGATTTCATCAACCCTTACCGAGGTACCCAAATTCACATACCTACAGTCAAAAGAACTATTTACATGCTTACTTTCCTTGATATAGCCCCCAACCATAGCCGCACCGTGCCTGGGTGGAGGGTAATGAAGAACAAAGAGTACTTTCTTCATATGTTATCTTTGGCTTTTAGAAGTGTATAATAAATGTTATTCAATTTCTCTATTTTTTTGTCCCAACTGAAATCAGCAGCGCGTTCAAAAGCCCCTTGACTCAGCTCTTGGCGAAAGCTTTCGTTATTGTATAATTTTTCCAGCGCCTGCTGAATACCCTTGATGGTTTTTGCCGGTGTGCTGACGGGAATTTTAAGACCACTCTTATCGGTTACCGCGTGTGAAAAGCCTAGATGATCAAGACAGATGATGGGCAACCCAAGCGACAGGGCCTCTAAAGTGACGGACCCCGTTAATTCTTTGATGCTCGTTATGCAGAACACATGCCCCCTTTTCACAATATCAAGGGCTTTTTGCCGCTCTAACCAGCCATACCATATACATTGTTTCTCAATATTCAGGTTTTTTGCTTTTTTCTTCCATTTCTTGGTCATCTCCCCAATGCCCAAAATATGTAGTTCATAGGAAATGGCAATATTTTTTAGTGCTTTAAAAAGCAAGGGTAGGTTTTTGTTTGTTGTATGCTGTGCACTCCAAATAATTTTTAAAGCTTCATTGGGTTTCCGTTTACAAGGCAAAGAAGAAATGGTTCCATCTTGCCCTACTTCTGAAATTATCTCGGCTTTTTTGTGCCAGAGCTTCCAAATTAAATTGGCATCATTAGGTGTTGTCGCTATCACGGCCCCGTTTTTATGGGTTGCCGATTTTCTAGGTCTTTTTAAGTGATATTGCCAAAGATTGATAATATTTCGTGCGGCAAAAAAGGTCATTCCTTTAAGCCCTAGGCCGGGCAAAAACCGCCATGGTGAGTTTTGGAAGCCTCCTACCGGGCCCCAAACATAGGGTTTATTCATTTTCCAAAGGTATCCAGGTTCCCGGTATCCCACCATATTCAATTGGTGGATTATATCGAAATCATCTTCTTTATCCAATGTTAATGCAAGATTATATGCTTTCTTCTGCCATTGCTTATAAAACCAATAATAGGAAGGCGGCCATATTTTGCGAAGTTTATCATTGCGCACTTTTTCGATAAAATAAAAATGGAGATTTTGGCATAGTTCAGGATTTTCCTTCATGTAAGCCTTAATCGGTGCTTCCCACCTATTTTTTTCGGTAATTATGTGTAACTCGTGGTGTTTGCCTAATTCAGAAACAAAATTCCAGCCCATTCCAGGTTCAGAACCCTCATAAGGGCTACAGGCATGAGCTGACACAAGTATTTTAAGCTTCTTCACTGCGTAATGTATTTAGCAACGATAACTCAAAACCATAGTTGTCTTTTACTTCGTGTATTCTAATTATTTCCTTGATCAAAAAAATCTGAAATAGCACCTTAAACTCATCTATGGGCACATTTACCGCCACGGCCTCAACGAGATCCATTCCGTTTTTATTGTTTAAAAGATGCTCAATTCGAAAATGATACTTGATTTCATCTAAATACTGCAGCCCATTTTTTTCAAAGTATTCAAAGTCAAAAGGTACAATTCCCTGCTCAGTTCGTATTAAATTCCAAGGAGCAAAATCGCCGTGCTCATAGACTTCCAAATATTTGTTTTCTGATGAATTGACCAATTTATCCAATAAATGTGCAAGTGATTCTAAATCATACGCCGCCAACTTACTTTTTAAGGATAGGATCCGTGGATGCATACGAAGTTTGAACGAACGGTCTTTTTCCAACGATTTTAAAATCGACTTATATTCTTGCCTATTTGGTAGACCGAAGGAACCATTGAGGTTTTCAAGCAGTATAAATGGCCTTTTCTTGTATTTTGATTTCAAAATGATTTCTGGCACTAAATCCAACCCTGCGCAGACCTTGATTGCCTTTTTTTCGTTTATTAGGCGTTCCATCCCTTTCGCTTTAAACGCATACTTTAAATAGCCGACAATGCCATTACGGTCTTGTAGTTGCAGTACAAATTTTTCCTTATCGGTAGCGATATATACTGAACTTGTAAGCCTCTTTTCGAGCTTTTTTTCTAGTTTTTTAATGAATTTCGATTTATTAACTTGAACGATGGGCAGAATTCTTTTTGCCAAAGGATTACAGTGCACAAATACGAACTTTGCAATGGCCTTTAGTAATTTAGCCTTTTTCGAAAATGGGTTGTAAAGTGTAAAGGACAACTTGGCCGTTTTTTTGTTGCCGACAGCGAGATACACCCTAGGGGTTGTCTTACTGGGCAATACGACATAGGTGCCTTCCGAAAGGTATTTAGTAGCGTTCATGCATCCTCTCCATTAAAATTTTGGTGATATCAACTACAACAGCTTCGGGCGATCTATTTACATCAATATTGTAGTATCTTTTATTATCCGCCAAAACCCTATAATCCCTTATTTGGCGGTTTAGTTCACTTAAACTGACTTCTTTCTTTCGCTGTAAAATTATGTTTGAATCTGCTGTTAAGACAAAATACAGATCTGGTCTCGGTATTAGATACCTTAGAGATCTAGCAAAGACCTTACTGCCCCCATAACGATATCTGCGATGATCTACAAGGAGATCATCATAATAACGATCAAAAATAATTAAGGAAGACCGCACCTTTAACTTGAGAATATTCTTGAACCATCCTAAATTATACTGAAAAATAAAATATGTTAATTTCATATATGAAACCAACGCCGAATACACTTTATGCCTATGAGGGTCCTTGATTATCTTTCTTAAACCCTTACCCTGTGTAGTTGGCCTTAAGTGAAAATAATGGTATTGTCTAAAAGGCATTTTTTGGCGCAATAGCTGTTCAATTATTGTAGATTTTCCAGCGCCATCGGGGCCTAAGAAAGCGATAGCCAACCCCGTCGGCCTTGTGATGCGGTTTACTAGTTTATTAATACCCCAAAAAAAATGGGGTTTTGAATTTTCCGAGGATTGCAAATCCTGTTTGAGTTCTGTAATATGTGCTTCAAAAAAACTGAAATTCGAATCATGAAATGCCCTTACAATATCTTCACTCCTATTTTTAAAAATCCGTTTAAGATATTTATCACATTTGCCTCTTTTTTTGACGTATAGTGTTTTTAAGTGTTCGAATTGGGATATGGTCATATCCTGTTTATATACCTTTTTGATCACATATGTAATGAATTCTTGATGTGGCCTTAAAATGGAGACCCCTTTGTATTCCCTTTTTTTTCGAAAGACCTGTCTTTCTGTAAAAATCGTAATTCCCCGTTCTGAGGGTTGACCATAAATATCAAGATTCAGGAGTTCGTTCCTTTTTTGGTCATATACAAAAATATTCTTGGCATAGGCACCGTGATAAAATAATTGAACGATAGCATAATCATACCGTTCACAGAAATCTGAAATAATCTGATCGATATTAGAGAAGTCGGACTTCTTTATTAAAACATCGTAATCGGAAGAATTGTCAATTTTGTTAAAGATACCTACGTAGCCATGTAGCAATCTATAATCGATTTTTCTTTCTTTTAAAAAATCGAAAAAACTAAAAATCATTTTGGTTTTCAATGGCTGGTCGGTTATTGTAGTCGGTTTGATATTGGTCTATAATTTGGACAGATAAATTGAATGGAAGCGACGTAATTTGCCTATTTTATCTATCTACTTCAAAAACTGAAATACATTTTAATAATTAAACATTTTCTGAAGGTCTCACGGCATATTGAAATTTTTTAAAAATTTTTAGAAAATACTTTACGACCCAAGAGGCCAATCGTACCAATACAGAGAAAATATTCGGCAGCAACGAAAAACCAGCGTTCTTTCGCGCCAAAAAAGACTCTCTCAACGTGTCCCTTCTATTAAGGTGTGCACTTATCCCCCCTAGCCTGTAATTGGACAATGGTCGTTCAATATAGCAAAATTTACTACGGTCTTTCATAAAGGCCTCCAAAACAAACTGAAAATCAGCCACAGACCTTAGATCGCTGTTATAACGATGTTCGCGGTACTCTTCTTGAGTCACAAACATACTTGGGTGATTAAAGGTCATTCTAAAATACATTAGTTTTAAGGCCGATGGATTAAACTTATAAAGCTTTTTCTCGCCAGATTCCAGAATATCATATCGATCTCCATGAAAGATATGACAATTTGGGTTATGCGCGTAAGCCTGCACCACCAATTCCACCGTTGTAGGTTCATACCAGTCATCGCTATTGATCATTCCTATCAGGGCACCGCTAGCAACACCAATACCCTTGTTCATGGCATCGTATAACCCTTTATCAGGTTCGGTTACCCAATAACTAATATGTTCTTCGTATTGTTTAATAATTGATAAAGTGCCATCTGTAGAGCCTCCGTCTATGATAATATATTCAATATTGGTATAGGTTTGGCCTATGACACTCTCAATGGTTTGTTTCAAGTATTTTTCACCATTATAAACTACCGTAACTATACTAACTAACGGTTGTGTATTCATATTGTTTTTCTTTTTGACCTTAAGAGATTTCTTATCTCAACATTATTCATGTGTCTAATTTCCTTTGATAAACAGACTCCTATAAATAACCAAATTAAAAAGTTATAACTCGTATACCCGATTCTATTATCTATGAATAAAAGTACCGTATGAATGAGCAACATAAAGCCCGCTCCCAGCACATAGGTATTATGTGACCTAAAGAAGGCATAGAATATAGCTAGAATAGAAATCATTAAATTTAAAATGACCGCTATAAACCCGCCCTTAAGTAGCATGGCCAACACACCTACCTCGATATCGAGACGAATTTCCGCATCGCCTTCTTGTGAGCTAAAATATTCACTGTAATATTTACCATTGGCGCTTTTTCCTACTAGCAGTTGATTATTTAAAAATAAATCTTCATACAACTCAATATATAAAAAAGTTCGGGTGTCCATGCTCATCTCGTCATCCCCGCTAGGTGACAGATAGGTTTCGAAGGCACTTTCACCTGTAGCAATACTCTGTTGTAGCAATACAAAAGGTATTAAAAGCAACAAGAACGAAAATCCGAGAACCCATTTATAACGCAATCGACGATATAAGGCAATGGGGATCAACGCCATAAAAAGGGCCGCCTCCCTAATAAATGTTGTACGGTTACTAAAAAGAAGCGCAACATAGGCCAATAGTATGGCACCTACAAGAACGACGATTTTGTTTTTTTGATTTTGGAACGGCAACTGCGTAATCAGAAACACAACGGGCTGAAAAAGTATAAATAGAAATAAAACTTGAGTTTCGGTAAAAAGTCCTCCGGTAAGCAACAAGAAAGGAATGAAAGTGACAAAACCCAACTGTAGCATCAAAATCATAAGAAAATTGACCACTTTCAGATTTTTTATATCAATCGAATAAATGATTACAAAAGGAAGCAATAAGGCCAGCGCTGTATATACATTGCCAAACAAGGTAGTTATGGTGCCTACTTTAAAAACTAAACTTCTAATAATGCAGATTACATTCCATATAAAAAGCAGTTGAAGAAGCAAAAAAGCGATACGTGGCATACTTCTTTTAAGTACTTCATATTTTTTAAAGAAAAGGACAAATGCAATTCCGAAAGACCCCCAAACCAAACCCGTAAGGAGCAACTTAAAAAAAGAAAGGCCCTCCAATTGCGTGACAATCATGGTCAACTCATAAAGTAGTAAGGCAACAAAGGATATTTTAAATTTAAGGCTTTTCAATATGCGTAATTTTCTTTAACTATATTTAGGGTACTTTGCCATTTACAAACCCACTTTCCGTTTTTGGTTACATATCATTTATTCCAAATGCCCAGGGCATTCCGATTGATAAGTTTATTATATTGGATCGGAAAGAGGATCAAGTTGGGCAGTACACAAATGATGGTAGAAATAATAACGCCTTCTACCCCCATCGAAAAATAACGTACTAAAACTATCGATAAAGGCACATTGATCAGGGCACCAATGGCAAAAGAATACATTTGAACCTTGATTTTCCCAATACCATTTAGAAAAAAATTAAAAGGTGCGTAGGCTACCGATATGGAGAAATAAAAAGCCATGCAAACGGTCAGTAAAACAGGAACGGTAACCATGTCGCCAATCCATATTTTATATACAAAGGGAGACAAAAGTGCCAAAACAATTGTAAAAACTACTGTTCCCAGCGCTATTTTTGTTAGGTTATCCATTGACTCCTTAATCCATTTCAATTCCCCCTGTGTATAGGCTTGGGTAATGCCCGACCAAAAAGGTGTGAGTATAATAACAAATATCATTTGGGAAATACCGATGTACTTATACGCAATGTTGTAGGGCACAACCTCTTCAGGGCCGAATAACTGGGTAATGATGAAATTATCTGTAGTATACATTACGATAACTGCAATTTGTATTATAAAAAAAGACAGCCCAAGCCCAAATATATCCTTAAAATAATACCTTTTCCAATACTTTATATTGGGCTTGTACTCTCTATAATCAAAAGAAAAGGCATACGTATTTACCGCAAGCAAAATAACGATGGGCAATAGCGAAAAAATCGAACCAAACAAGATCAACGAACTATTAGCCGTTTTGGTTAACATCCAAATTGTGAACAAGGATAGGGTGGAAGTGAAAAATGTAATCTTACCCTGTATCGAATGGTTTTGATCCCCGATGTAGATAGACGTGACAAGCTTGACGATCAATTTCAAACTGAAACAGCCAAAGACTATGGGCATGAGTAGTTGTAGGTCATCCCGTAGTCCATCCGAGGCATTGAAGACCCTGGTCCATTCAACATTATAACTAACTAGCAACGCGAATACAAAAAAAGCCACACAAATACTACCAATCGTATAATAGGCCGTACTTACATACCCCTTTGCCAACTCTATATCACCCGAAGCCCTGGCTTCAGCAAACTTGTTGCGCAAACCATTACCCAAACCGATGTCAAAAAATGAAAACCAACCTATAAACGAACTTATTGTCAACCAAATACCGTAATTTTCAGTATCGAGAAATTCAATGGTCAAGGGAACCAATAAAAACATAGATATAATATGCCCACCTTTAAAAAGAAAAGACCATAATACATGTCTGGTAATATTCTTTGTTCGGTTGCTTTGTATTCCTAGTTTGGCAAGTATTTTATCCTTCACACTTTTCTGGTTAACAGGGCCATTTCCTTAAACTGCGCAAAAATAAGCACTCAGCCGCTATATTCTATTATGAATGATGGAAAATAAGGGCCTTTAAGTAAGGGCGATGGTATTTTCCTATTGCCTAAGTAAAACGATATTTCAACATGTGACGTGGGATTCTGCCAATACCAACCAAACCAAACACCTTCTTATGAGTAATGTTCTCAATTTATGATGCTCCCTTAGCCAGTTACAACGACCCTAAAAAATCTGGTGAAATCTGGGTCTAGAGTGGTTAGGGCGTCTGATAAAGGAACCCAAACGTATGTGGAAGCGCTATATTTTTTATGGGGCCGTATTTGGTTACTATCTTTTAGAAGAAAAATTTAAAGGAAAACAAGCTTAGGTTTTACACTGGTAAACCTGTCAAGGCATCCCTAGTGTTGCGCCCATTTTAAAGAAACTTCCTAACCCTATTTCTGATTAAGTCCTAAAATCGTACTTTTCATAAGCGAAATAGTGCTAGGATTTTATGAAAGAAAAACTGTTTGCTAATTTTCAACCCGTTTCGGCAAAAGCTTGGAAACAGCAGATCCAATATGCCTTAAAGGGAGCCGATTACAACAAAAGCCTTATCTATGAGTCCTTGGAAGGCATCCCCATAAAACCCTTTTACCATGCCGATGACCTTGGGCAAAATCACTTGGTACAACCAGACCTACCTGAAACTTGGGCCATAGGGCAAGAAATCTTTGTATCCGATGCCAAAAAGACAAATGCCAAAGCCTTAAATGCGTTGGAACGCGGTGCAGAAAGTTTAGTTTTTACTATTCCATCGGAAAAGATCGCAGCTAAAATACTGCTCAAGGATATCGACTTGGCCAAAACTACACTCCATTTCAAGCTTCACTTTTTATCGAAATCGTATGTCGAACAACTTTTAGAAGAGGCAGCCAACGCCACATACCGTTTTTTGCACACCGACCCTATCGGGCATTTGGTGCAATCGGGAAATTGGTATTCCAACCAAGCCACCGACCTAGGAACGGTATCAGAAATGCTAAAGTTATCAACAGCGCATAGCAATGTAAGTGTTTTATCGGTCGATGCTTCGTTATACCAGAATGCCGGGGCAACTACCGTACAACAATTGGCCTATGCCCTCGCCCACGCCCATGAATACTTGGTTAATTACGGTCCTGACCTATTCCAGAAACTTACCTTTAAATTGGCCGTGGGCAGCAACTACTTTTTTGAGATAGCCAAAATCCGCGCCTTGCGGCTCTTATGGCTCGCCTTGGCCGACAGGTATGAAACGGTCACAGATTGCCATATTGTGGCCGTACCCACTAGACGTAACAAAACCCTATACGCCCCTAACACGAACATGCTGCGAACGACCACCGAATGTATGTCCGCCATCATCGGAGGGGCCGATACGATTTGTAATGCACCCTATGATGCCATCTACCATAAAGACAATGATTTTGGGGAACGATTGGCACGAAACCAGTTGTTACTCCTCAAACACGAAGGCCACTTTGATCAGGTCGCCCATGCTGCCGAAGGTTCGTACTATATAGAGACCCTTACCCAACAGTTGGCCCAAAAAGCATTGGACCTTTTTAAAGCTATTGAAGCAAGTGGCGGATTTTTAAAACAGCTGAAAACCGGTACCATTCAACGAAAAATAAATGAAAGTGCCCAAAAGGAACAACAATTATTCGATGCCCATAATGAAATACTGGTCGGCACCAATGCCTTTCAAAAACCTTCCGAAACTGTGAAAAATACATTGGAACTGTATCCGTTTGTAAAAACGAACCCTCGAAAAACCTTGATTGTTCCCATTATTCCAAAGCGCTTGGCAGAAGCTGGGGAGCAGAAAAGGTTGAAGGGTGAACAATGAACAGTTAACAATGAGCGGTGAGCAGTAGACAGTAAGCAGTGAACAATTAACAGTGAGCAGTGGACAGTGGACAGTGCGTAATTAGGACAACATAGGAAGTGTAAGAAACGGGGTTCGCGATAGGAATTCACGGTTAGAAAGCACAAAAGAAGAAATTGGAATAAGAATAATGAAGCGGAAGAACATACAAGAGCTAACATTGAGCCAAAAAGGTTCGCAGGAAAAGACTTCGCCAGGCGCTACACCGACGCCCGAATTCGAGCACCTTGATTTTGCGGCAGGCATCCCGCCTTTTTTACGGGGACCTTATGCCACCATGTACGTACAACACCCGTGGACTATACGCCAATATGCAGGATTTTCAACAGCCGCGGAGAGTAACGCTTTTTATAGAAAAAACTTGGCCGCGGGCCAAAAAGGTCTTTCGGTAGCCTTTGACCTGCCCACCCATCGTGGTTACGATAGCGATCACGAGCGCGTTGCGGGTGATGTCGGAAAAGCGGGGGTCGCCATCGATTCCGTTGAGGACATGAAAATCTTATTCGATAAGATTCCGCTTGATAAAATGTCGGTTTCCATGACCATGAACGGGGCCGTACTGCCCATCATGGCATTTTACATTGTAGCTGCAGAAGAGCAGGGAGTAGCACCAGAAAGGCTTACGGGCACCATTCAGAATGACATCCTTAAAGAATTCATGGTACGCAATACCTATATTTATCCGCCAGCGCCTTCAATGCAGATCGTCAGTGCTATTTTCGAATACTGCAGTATGCACATGCCAAAATTCAACAGTATCAGTATTTCGGGTTACCATATGCACGAAGCTGGTGCCACGGCGGAAATCGAGTTGGCCTATACTCTTGCCGACGGACTCGAATACCTGCGTACGGGACTTAAAGCCGGAATCGATATCGACACCCTCGCGCCGCGACTTTCTTTCTTTTGGGGTATTGGAATGCACCATTTTATGGAAATTGCCAAAATGCGGGCGGGTCGTATGCTCTGGGCGAAATTGGTAAAACAGTTCAATCCGAAAGATGCGAAGTCCATGGCCCTTCGTACCCACTGTCAAACCAGCGGCTGGAGTCTTACGGAACAGGATCCCTTTAATAATGTGGCCCGAACGACAATTGAAGCGGCAGCGGCCGTTTTTGGCGGCACCCAAAGCCTGCACACCAATGCCTTGGACGAAGCCATTGCGCTACCCACCGATTTCTCAGCACGAATTGCACGGAATACACAGCTTTTTCTACGGGAAGAGACCAAAATTACCAAAACGGTGGACCCTTGGGCCGGCAGCCACTATGTGGAAAAATTAACGGATGAACTCGCACACAAAGCCTGGAAACTGATCCAGGAAGTCGAAGAATTGGGCGGCATGACCAAGGCCATAGAAGCGGGAATTCCGAAAATGCGTATCGAGGAAGCCGCAGCAAAAAAACAGGCCAACATTGATACCAACCAAGACCTGATTGTCGGTGTCAATAAGTACCAACTCGAGGATGAAGACCCGCTGCAAATATTGGAGGTGGATAATAAAGCGGTACGCGACCAACAATTAAAACGTTTGGCACTACTTAAAAAGAAAAGGAATACCGAAGCTGTAAAAGGTGCTTTAAAAAGAGTAACGGCAGCAGCCAAAAAAAGGATGTCCGAGATTACCGACGAAAAGAATACCGACCCTCTTAAAGCTAGCGATAATTTATTAGCTTTAACGGTAGAAGCTGCACGGCTACGGGCAACTTTGGGGGAAATCAGTACGGCACTTGAAGTCGCTTTTGGGCGTCATGTGGCACAAACGCAAACCATAACAGGGGTGTATTCAAAAGAAGTGAAGAAAGACGAGCATTTTTTAAAGGCCCGAGCGCTGGCCGACCGTTTTGCAAAGGGAGAAGGGCGTCGCCCTAGGATCTTGATTGCCAAAATGGGACAGGATGGCCATGACCGGGGCGCCAGAGTGGTAGCTACCAGCTATGCCGACCTCGGTTTTGACGTTGATATCGGTCCGCTTTTTCAAACTCCGGAAGAAGTAGCGAAACAGGCCGTAGAAAACGACGTACATATTTTAGGCATTTCTTCGTTAGCGGGAGGACACAAAACATTGGTGCCACAAGTCATTGAACGGCTTAAAGACTATGGTCGGGACGATATTATGGTCATTGTCGGTGGTGTTATCCCCAAACAAGATTATGAATTTCTACTTGATAAGGGTACCACTGCTATTTTCGGTCCGGGTACAAAAATTCCCGAAGCCGCTATTCAGGTGTTAGAGTTGCTTTTAAACTAAACTCCCCTTTCTTTAAAAGAGGGGAGCACACAAATTGAAATTTTATATAGAATTTTGAATCAGGGCTAGCTCCTCCCTCCCGAT
>CBDULZ010000088.1:0-21272 GCA_965368185.1 uncultured Kriegella sp. | reverse complement strand
ATTTCGGCTTCCCATCTGTTGCCCGATGGAAGAATAATTTTAGGTGCTTCGGAAAGTATAATCGCTTTTGATCCCGCCGCAATTAAAATCAACACCAGCTATCCTGTTGTGAATATGACGGATTTTAAAGTGATGAACCGATCTTTGCCCATTGATTCATTGTTGCGACTACAAGCCATAGAACTGCCCCCTAACCAAAATTCGATCTCCATAGACTTATCGACTATGTCATATAACACGGCATACGGCATCAAATATAAATTGGAGGGTCTTGACAATGAATGGAAAATAGCGGATAGGTCACAACAACTTGTATACACTTATTTGCCGCCAAATTCCTATCAATTTCAGGCAAATTCAATCAATGCGGAAGGTGATGAAGGCGCGAATCCGCTAATACTTCACATTACCGTGCGAACACCATTTTGGAAGACCCGATGGTTTTACGGGTTACTCGCCCTATCGATAGGCGTTATTTTTTTCTGGTTGGATAAAATTAGAATGCAGCGAAAGGAAGCTGAACATAGAATGCGAAGCAATATTGCCACTAGTCTTCATGGGGAGGTAAACACGGCTTTGAACCAAATCAATATTTTAAGTGAGATGGCAAAAATAAAAGCAAAGACCAATCTACAAAAATCCACGGAATTTATTGATCAAATCCACTCCAAGAGCCACAACATGATAATTGCCATGGATGATATGCTTTGGAGCATTTCTCCTGATAATGACAGTATGGAAAAGACAGTGGACCGTATGGGGGAATATATCGCTGCCCTAAATAGTCGCCACAACGCCGGAATCGAAATTTTGGTGGATGAAAGAGTGAAATCGTTACGATTGGATATGCAATTTAGACATGAGGTTTTTTTATTGTTTAAAGATAGTATTCTGGGTTTGGTAATTGCCTGTGCTTCCCGGTGCAAAATTCATTTGACAATTGAAAAATCGAACCTTATCTATTCGATGCAATTCAACAGTAAATGTTGTGATATTCAGCAGCTGAATAGTCTTAAAGAGCGTCAAGAGCTGGTCAAAAGGGCCGTCGCCACAAGTGCGACTGTAGATTTGCAGGTGCTTGAGAACAATTCAATATTGGAATTGAGAATACCGATTCGCCCAAACCGCGCCTGAACAAGAGCCAAAATTAATAAAAATAGGTTTACGCCACTTATGTACAATAATACCAATGTTAACCTCTAATCACTTTCCTATCAAGGTTTGGGGATTGGTTCAACAGTAAGTTCGGTTCCTAGTTTATCGAAGTAAGTTACTGTCATTTCGATCATATGTGTCCGCCACCTTTCAACTCCCGCCTCTGCAGCTTGCTTACAAAATGTCGGATAGTCGGTTTCTCCCCGTTGATGGATATAAATGGCATTTTTTAATTTATCCGCTGAACTTTCATTAGTCACGTAAATCATTGGGTATTTGGGCTTTCCTTCCAGCGTGAATTTATTTAAACCGAAGTATTTTGTGCGACCATCGGCAACAAAATTGTCATAATATAAAACCCCTATGGATTTTAAGTCCTGTACGAATTGTGGAAAGTCGGCACCACTTGTGACCTTATCGAAAGCTTCGTGTATTTGCTGGTACGTAAACATGTTTCTATTTTATTATTTCCCCATCCATTTTTTGAACGCCGTTACCTTTTCCCTACTTACTAAAGCCTGCTTATCCACAGGTGGTTTTAAACCAAGCATCAGGCGATTTCCAAAGTAGTCGTCAATTTTGTCAATACCATTGACCGAAACATAAAATGAGCGGCTGATACGAAAATATTTTTGGGGGTCGAGCATTTCTTCAAGCTCTTCCATAGTATAATCTACCACGAACATTCGGTTATCGTTCGTTTTAAAAAAGTTAAGTCGACCATCGCTAAAAAAATAGGAAATATCCTCTATTTCGACACTAATTAGTTTTTGGCCTTGCTTGACCAAAAAACGTTTGCGATATTCCTTGGGCTGCAATTTTTGTTGTAGTTCTTTTACCAAACTATCAAAATTTGCATTGGTTTGATCGGCACCCTTTAATCTTTTATATTTATTTATGGCGGCCACCAACTCTTCTTTTTGGATGGGTTTTAACAAATAATCCACGCTATTAACCTTAAAAGCCTTAAGCGCAAACTCATCGTAAGAGGTTGTAAAGATTACAGGACTTTTTACGTCGACAAGATTGAATATTTCAAAGCTTTGCCCATCGGCAAGCTCGATATCCATTAGTATTAAATCTGGGGCAGGATTATTCTTAATCCATTCCACTGCGCTTTTAATACTATCGGCAGTTCCTACAATCTCAATCGATGAGTCTACGGCGTCCAATGTCTTTCGGAGTTTTTTTACCGCAAGATCCTCATCCTCAATTAGCACTATTTTCATGTTCCGCGTCGGTAAAAGAGGTTACCATAAAATTAGTGTAAAACGTAATAGGTTAAAAAGTAAAAAGAATTGTTTGCACAAACAATAACATGAATTGCGGTTTTAGGGGAATGAATTGTTGGTAGAATTATTTTTGGGTATCAGCACCAATTAGACCGTGGTTTGCCGTTGGTTCCAAATCAAGGGCAAAACCACGGTAAAGTTCTTTTCATCTTTCATAACCAAAAACCCTGATTGCTTCAACAAGGCATATTTTGTTTTTATATTTTGAAGACCGATTTTAGTACTGGGAGCCTTTACCATTAGCGGTTGATGGTTATTGCTCACCACCAGTTTATTTCCTGCGGCCGTAAAAATATCGATTACTAAAGGACTGTTTTTTGAAAGTGTATTGTGCTTTACGGCATTTTCGACCAGCAATTGTAGGGTCAAGGATGGCAATACATAAGAATCATACCGTTTGTCAATTTGAATATTGAGCTGCACGGCATCGCCATATCGTGTTTGCAAAAGGCTGTAATATGATTCAATGAACATGATTTCCTGTGCCACGGTACTGACCTCCTCTTCATTGCTTTTTAAAAGGTATCGGTACACTTTGCTAAGCTCGTTAAGAAACACTTCTGCCCGTTTTTTATCAACACTTATTAAAGAGGACAAGGTATTGAGGCAATTGAATAAAAAATGTGGATTAACCTGATTCTTTAAGGTATCGAAATCTTGATGCATGGCAAGTTCTTGCATAGTTTCCTTTTCCCGTGAACTTTGCTTCATCTTAGTAAAAACATAATCGGCTTCGTAAAGCGTTTCAAAAATAATATTTATACCAACTCCGACCAGCAAGCCTTTAAAAAGGTCATCGTATTGAAAGCGATACGCCAATATATGAAACCGATCATATATAAAAAGGATCAACACGATACTTGGTGTCATAACGAAAAAAAGTACCAATGCCTTTCCTAGGATCCGTCCTCCGCTTTGGTTAAGTTCAGGAAATTTACATTCTATCCAATTCCTATACAACACATGTAGGTACCATGAAATAATTCCTATAACATAAATTAGTGGTACGGAATATGTCCATACCTTATAGTCTTTCCATAACCTGGCATCAAATAGAACTAGGTTTACAATTGCCGAAATCAAGGGCATTGAAAACAGGAATGAATACAGTTCCAATTTTGAAGGTTTTACTAGTTTCATGGCCTCAATTCCTCTTTTTAGTTGATTAATGGGAGCCGTATCACTCTATTTTTATTCGCGGTCTCACGAATAGAAATGGGTTGATCCAATAATTCATATTTATTGATTAAATTATCTAGGTCGGAATCAAAATCTAGCGTATCGGTAATAACCTTGGGCCGTATGTTATTCTCTATTTCAAGGATGCCATCACGCAACGAACTTATAGAGATCGTGAGCGGATCGGTCTTGGAGAGCGTATTTTGGGCAAAAGTATTTTCAATAATCACTTGTAAGGTAAGTGGCGCCAATAGTTTCATTTTATCTTCATCGGTAACATTTATTTTTAACCGAAGCCCATCACCGAATCTGACTTTCAACAAATACATATAAGAATCTACAAATATCAATTCGGTTTTTAGGGTTACTAAAGGATCATCATCGTTGCGCAGCATATAGCGATATACCTTGCTCATTTCATCGACAAACTTTTCGGCCCGCTCTTCATCCTCCTGAATTAAACATGACAAGCAATTTAAACTGTTAAATAAAAAATGTGGATTTACTTGACTTTTCAACCCTTGTAACTGACTTTGCTTATAGGCTTGGTTTAGCTTTTCAGTTTCTTTTTGGTTTTTTTGCCACTCTTTGAATCGGGAAATCCCTTCCATTAAAAAAGTAAAGAAAATACTAATAATGCCCAATAGGAGATAGCTCCACGCAAAGGCATTCTCGTTAAATCGATAATTAAAATAGGGTATGGATTCGAATATATTAAATAGGGCCACCAAAAATAATCCGGTGGTTATCAAAAAAGCCGTGAGCATCAAAAACAATCGTTTCGCCACTTCGGACTCGGAGGGAAATCTTTTCTTAAAAAAAACCGCAATGGTACCGCAAATCACAAAATTTAGGCAGTACCATACGAGCGAAACCGTCGTGACCAATAGAAAATACCCAAGTCCGGAAAAATATTCCGGGCCGAAATTGATCCAATTGAGCAAAAAAACAAATACAGGCGATAAAAGCATCATCACCAGGTTATCCAAACCATTGTATCGGGGCAGATGTATTTTCATTATATTTCCAATCCAAATTAAAGCCTGTTTTAATTTGACAATCCACTGGCTTAATAAAGATACCTATCAATTGAGAAAAGTGGTGTATAAAACATATCTCATTCTTGTATCAGTAACCAAAAAAATTTCTTACCCCAGTCGGTCAACCGTTTAAAAAATGTCGTATGAGCTTAACTTCATTTTATTTGGCCGACACATTTTGCTTTAATTCTTCCATCGATTTGGGAGCTGGCACTATATTGTATACCGGATTCGTGGTTTTTAGATAATAATAAATCGAACTCAAATCGTCATCTGTCAAGTTTTTATAGAAATACCAGGGCATCAGGGGCAATAAGTCCCTTGAGTTTTCAAGCCCTTTATACTTGCCTTGCCTGATTGAGCGGATAAAATTTTCTTCTGTCCAATTGCCAATTCCACTAGGATCACTGGTGATATTGGCCACAAAGGTTTGGCCCCAAGGCCCTAGATGACTTGTGCCATCTGGATTAAACATGACCCACCCATTAGAAATCGAATTCAGGTCGATAGGAGGAACAGTTCCGTCGGAAGGAAACCCAGATAGATTGAGTTCTGGTATTATTTCTGGCCCATTTGCACCCATTCGCTTCGGGGAATGACAATCGGCACAACCTATTGAATTGACTAAATACTGCCCACGTGCAACAAGTGCGGACGAATCCTTTAACGGGGCGGACTCAATGTTTACCACTTTCCCGTCGGTTTTTTTTGATTTGCCCATACATGCCAAAAGAGTAATCAAAAGGATCCCGACCGCAACCGAAAAATTTAGAATTTTAGTGCTCATAATTGAAAAAGTTTAGTGATTAATTGATTTAAATGTTCGTATAATAATGTTAAGCTGTTTGCGAATGAACCGAGTTGTTTTTTAAACCAATCGAAGGTATTTCCTCGTTATTTGCTTACCAACACTGACATGTATGAATTGGGAAAAAAGGCGAATGAAGTGTATTTAAAGATAGATTGGGCACAAGGGCTTTGGATTATTTGTTTATATAAACTGCCCACCTTCCGTTGCTTTGGTTCAGATGATTTTAATGGAAATAATGGATTTGTTCGAGTGCTTCGATAAATTTTTTTCTATCACGAACTTATAGACATTGCATTTTATGACTTCATAGGTCTTATGCTTTATAATGATAGAAAGTATTCTTCAATTAATTCTTTGTTTGCCATCATCCCGGCAGTAGTCCCCATGGCCACAGCGTTGGCTACAGTACGTAGCCGCGTGGTGTTGTCACCACTGGCAAAAATTCCATGTACTGTTGTTTTTTGTTCGGAATTTACCTTTATATACCCGTCCTCTGTAAGTTCACACCCTAAGGATTGGGGTATGTCACTATGCTGAACAAATGGACTTCGAGCATATAAGGCCTTAATGGGTAAGCTATTTCCATTCTTAAAAAGGATATTTTGAAGGTAACCGTTTTCGTGTTCCAATTTAAAAATTTCATCTTCAACAACTTGTATATGTCGTTTCACCAGTTTGTCGATTTGATTTTTAGTTAAAGTTGATTTGCCATTGGTATAAAGAGTAAGGTCACTGGTCCAGTTTGAAATCAATGCCGAGAACTCATAACCATATTCTCCATTGCCCAAAATACCAGTTATTTCATTTCTTACTTCATATCCGTGGCAGTAGGGACAGTGAAGTACCGATATTCCCCAACATTCGGCATATCCTTCAATTGGTAGCATGATGTCTTTAATTCCAGTAGCAATAACTAATTTTGTACTTTGAAATGTTTCGCCGTTTGAAGTTTCAATTTCAAATCCGCTTTCCGTTTTATTTCCTTTCGTTGCCAATCCGTCGAAAAAGTGTACAGTTTTATAATGTTGTACTTGCTTTCTGGCAGAAGTGGCTATAGCCTGAGGTGTTGAGCCGTCCTGAGTTAAAAAATTATGTGAATGTGGTGTTTGCCTATTGCAAGGCATGGCACTATCTATAATTAGCACTTTTCTCAAAGCCCTACCTAAGGCCATACTTGCGGCAAGGCCTGAATAACTACCTCCAATGATGATTACATCAAACTGATTGTTGACTTTCATTATCTTACGTTATTAAAGTTTTATGACAAAGGGTATTGAGATGGCAAGCAAAGTAAATCCTCCTTGCTCATATCATGTCTTGATGATTTCATCTATGTCCCTCTAATCCCTTCATCCTATTTTACTTTTTGTTTTTTTGAGAGTTCAACTGACTTATTACGATATTCACAAAGGGCAGACCGATAAATACGATCCATGGAACCAGTGAAAGAGTCAGCAGTAGTGTCCGCTGATACAAGGGCAGCACTGACATTGTTTCTCCGAACATGTAGAGAAACAAGGTTATAGATGGGTATATAACCACCCATATTTTTAGAGATGCGATTAATTTCATTTTTGTTTTCATAACGTCTTTATTTGAGTTTTCACATACAAAAGTAGTGTACACAATAACCTGCCAGATAGGACAAAAATGAAGTTTAATAGGATTTACCCGGAATTATGTCTAAAAGCTTCGGGCGTATATGAGGTTTGCTTTTTAAAAAACCTTATGAAATACGAGACATCTTCATAGCCTAGGTGATATGCAATTTGGTTGACCTGATTTGAGGTAGCTAACAGATATCTTTTGGCTTCAAGGATGATGTAATCATTAATAAGTTGGGAACTCGTTTTGCCCAAAGTTGTCTTGGTAATGGCATTGAGTTGAAACGTTGAGAGGTTCAGCATATCGGCATATTGGGAAACTTCTTTGTGGCTGGAAATGTGGGCATCCAGAAGCTCGGTGAATTTATCCAGTTTCTCCTGTGTATATTTATTGACACTGGCCGTGACAGCATTTCTTGGCTGTCTGTTTCTCACCAATTCGATAAAGAAAATATTCAGGTTCGCTTTAATGACTTCCTGATATCCCTCTTTCTTATCACCATATTCCGAAAAAATCAGAGCCAACAAAGCAAATAACTTCTTAAAACTTTTGGTATCCGGATTGCACAAGTTAATACCACTTGCCTTCATTAAAAACTGACTGGCAACCGTGTCGTTTAAATTATAGAAATCCCTCCTAAACTCCATCAGATATCCTGTACTTTCCCTGTTAAGCGCAAGTTCATGTACCTGTCCAGGCCGCATAATGAAAATAGAATGGTCTACGACATTGTAGGTGTTGAAGTCTATCGAGTGACTTCCCTTACCTTTTTTTAAGGTTAATATGTAAAAGAAATCATGACGATGAAGCCCCTGAACCATATCTTCACCGGAAAGCATGTTTTGAACATTACGTATACTAAAACTTTCCGAAGCTTTTGATTCGTTTTGTGGGGCTTTAATTTCCCTGATCGGAATGGTCTTCATATTCTAGTTGTATCTCTTAATTTATTGCATCCACGTTTAATCATAAATGGTTTTTGGGATGTGCTTTATTCTTGAACTTTTTAAATTCTGGTCTAGGTGTATTCAACCAAATTCAATTTCTCTATCAATGCTATATATCTAGGGTCATCATGAGGTACTTTAAATAAAGGATGTTTAATAATTATCGCTACGGGTCCCATCCTTTTTTCAACACATTGAAATAGATGATAAAAAGCCTTACTCTTATTACCCAAAAGAGACCAGATCATTGCTAAATCTGCATCCAATACAGCTTCGGGTTCGTTCAACTGCCACTGTTCTATCTTCCGAATGCACCCTAATGCTTTTTCGACTTGCCCAGAGCTTGCATATGAACACCCCAAAGGAAAAAGCCCTTTGTAATGAGGTTTGGCATTCAATTGGAGTGCTTCTTCAAATATTTTGGATGCCTTCGTCCAATTCCCATTTGCGCCGACACACCAGCCTTTTAACTCCAAAGCTACGGCCTTGTGAGGGGATATGTCTAAAAACAACTCAGCTTGATTTAATGCATCATCAATTCTACCAGCATAAAGGTAGGCATCGGCAAGTGATTTGTTGACGATAGGAGATAATGGATCCACTTCAAATGCTTTTTCCATAATATCTACGGCTTCATTTTTTCGACCTGTAATCATATAATATAAAGAAAGCAGCTGGTGAGCTCCCGTTGTCGCTGGATTTAGCTTTATTGCTTTTTGCAATGAATCATAGGCGAGTTTCCAATTCCAATCGTAAAATAAATAGGCCGAACCTAGGGCTACGTATCCGGCAGCCAAAGAACTATTCTCTTCCAATGCTATCCTACTGTACCGATGTACAGTTTCAAAAGCTATTTTTGGTTGTATCTGTCCCGTGGCTCCTAGAAAAGCATAGCAAGAAGCAGCCAATGCCAAGGCATTAGCATACCTTGGCTCTAGTGCAATGGCTTTTTCTAAAAACGTTATCGCTTTTTTAGCATCAGCGGGAGTAATCTTATTATGAAGATGGAGACCTTTTAGGAAAAGTGTATAGGCATCAAGATTTTGTGTTGGCACCTTTACAAGTGGTTCGTCATGCTTTTTTTGAGTCAAATTCTCACGAAGTTTATTCGCGATAATATTGCTAATTTCATCTTGCACGGCAAATATGTCACTAAGATCTCGATCATAAGTTTCACTCCAAATATGATATCCATCCGTTGCATTTATTAATTGCGCAGTAATGCGTACACGGTTGCCAACTTTACGAATACTTCCTTCTATCAACCTATCTACGTTTAGCTGTGACCCAATTTCTCGGACATCTATATTTTTTCCCTTAAATGCAAAGGCCGAGGTTCGGGAGGTTACCTCAAGCCCCTCTACCTTCGTAATCGCATTTAATATTTCTTCCGTAACACCGTCACTGAAGTATTCATTTTCAGAATCACCACTCATGTTAATGAATGGCAGAACGGCAAGACGATTGGAAGGGTCTTTGGTCTTACCTTTTAATGAACTGCGAGTAGGAACAATCAAACCTTTACCATCCAAGGCAAATACCAAGATGGGCTTTATTACATTTTTGAACTCAAAGTAACCCAATTCCCTGGCTGTCAGATTATCTTGATTTCTAATTTCATCAAATACTTTTTCCGAAATAAAAATTGACCCAGGAACCGCAAGTGATTCGATCCTTGACGCTAGGTTAACCCCATCACCATAAATAATCTCATCTTCTATTAAAATATCTCCTAAGTGGATACCTATCCTCAGATCAACTTTGGGTTCCTGTTTTAATTTTTGTTGTATCTCAATTGCACAAAGCACCCCCTCAACCGCACTGCTAAAAATACTTAACGCACCATCGCCATAATATTGAAGAATTTTGCCATTGTGAGCAGCTATTGAAGATTCCAACACTATTTTCAATCTTTGACGCTTTTCTTTGGCTAATTGTTCATTTTGCTGCATAAGTGCTGTGTAACCGAACATGTCGGAAAACATTATGGCAGCCAGACGACGAAATTTGGTGCCTTTCAGACTTGAGCTACTAGCCCTTGGACTCCTTTCATTAGGAAAATCTAGTGGAATTTTCATACACAACCATTCTTGCCGAATGCGGGTAAAATTAGCTCCGTATCGCATATTAAATATACGAAATATGTGGGATGGTGGAAAAGACAAATGTGGTTCCTAAATCCTATCTTTAAGGTTAATTGCCTAAAACGTGCCCCCAGATTCCATGTTGAAAGTGGAAGTATTAAACCATCATCTTTAGGTAGTATTTTTGCTTAATAAAAATAGAGCATCAATTCACCTCTAAGGCAGACTAATAATTCGAAGGCCATAAACCGGCTGTTTATCAGGAGAGTTTAAATTTAAGGGAGCGTTATTCGAGTAGTTTCCCCATCCTGTTTTCTTTTAGTAGTTTCGTTGATTGACCTTTATAAGACACCAATAAACATAAAATTGAGTTGGCTCATGTCGAAACTTAACTCAGGAATCAATTTCGATGCCTCCTTCATTTTTTTATCGATTATCTTGGTGTAGATTTCCGTAGTACGAATTTCTCGATGCCCAAGTCGCTTTGATACGTCTCGTTTAATCATGAGACATCACAAGGGAAATAGAAAATGTAAGAGAATCAGATTTAAAAAGAATCGAAACAGAAAATAAAATTAGTTTTTACACTTTCTTTGATTTAATATTCACGTGAAATTCAACCCGTAATGACCTCATCTTTATAACAAGAATATATAACACTTAAAACGTTTGTAGGTAAAACGGGTTCAGTGGGACAATAATATACCAAATTCGCCCAATTTCCCTTTAACAAAATCATTAAAATAATAACTTACCACCCATTGTGCATTTAAAATAATGCCGATTTTTACATTGTTGATGTTTTTGTTGAATATCGTCTTATTGATGTACTGTACTCTGTACTAAGGTCAATGCCGATATCTTTGCCAGTACCCTTGTCTTAATTCCCTCGAAGGACTTGGCATAGTTCCTACTGATGATGAACTGGTGGCAGAGCGGTGAGAACAGCGTGCTATCCTCTTTCTCGATTTTCGATGGATGTAAGGTTGTTTGCTGTAGTTCCTTTGGTTGCTGCGCATGGGCGTGTCCAGTTTGATCTTACAGATCTCGAATATATCCATTCCAATAATTTAAAATATACCAGAGATTATTAAGGATATTAATTTATTCATTAGGGCTAAGACACTACAATTTTAGAGCGTATTTTCGAATAGTATTGAGAATTAGGTTAGTTAAACGTCATATAAGTCTCCATTGCATTGTATCTATCAATGGGCTTTTGAGGTTTAAAAGTAAAACAATGAGCTTTTGGAAATAGTGCTTTAATCAATTCTGCTTCCAAAATGGCGCATCAAAAATGTTCAAAATAATATAACATTAAGAATACTATTATGAAAAAGCAAAATAAAAAGGGTTTATGGATTTTAGCAGGTATTGCAGCCAGTGCCGCGGCTTATTGGTCGTATATTAGCATGTCTCCCTCAAAAAAGAAGAAGTTAAAATCACGATTAAATGAAACAGGTAATAAAATTGCAGAAACTGTTGAAAACCTTGAGAAGGATATCCGGGCAAAAAATGCCAAGACTAAAAAATCCGCTAAAAAAGTTTTGAAAAAAGTTGCCGGTTAATGTGCGAATTCAAAATAATTTGAAATCCCGCTTTTAGCGGGATTTTTTGCGCTCGAACCATACATATAGCGGATTTAAAAGTCCAGAAATATGCCACGGACTTACACTCTGAAATAATATTGTACAGAATTTTACGATTACTGCGATGACTAAAAGAGTGTGAAATAAACAATTTTGGGCCCAATAATCGAATAAGAAACGAACAACACAGATTGGGGCTACAAGCCAAGTAGACTACTTAAAATTAATTGATTCTAAAATCAGTGCCGGTGAAATTTTTCCATTCTTGTTTAATTGAATGAAATTCCTTGTTGTTTATTAATATATTGGAAGGGCACAAAGCCTTCTTCTAAAGTTTTACATTCTACATTTATAGAATTTCCAACAGCATTGCCAAATATACTGGCCACCGCCGCATCTGCAGCGTCCCTGCCATTCGCAATCTTCACTAGTCCGTTTAAAGGAGCTAACCCTGTGGGGTCGAATATTATCCAGTTCCCATCGATATATGCCTCAAAGCAGGCATGAAAGTCTTGAGGTTTTAATTGAAACGCATAGCCGGTGAAATATCTGGCCGGAATGGTTAAAGCCCTACAAAGGGCTATACCAAGGTGGGCAAAATCACGGCACACTCCAACCCTTTCAATAATAGTGTCTACGGCAGAGGTCTGTGAATTTGTACTGCCACTAACATAATCAATATTACTATTTACCCACTCATTTATGGCAAGCACCCTATCATACACTGATGTAAGATGACCGAACTGCTTGAAGGAAAACTTCATCAATTTATCGGATTGGCAATACCTGCTCGGATAGAGAAAAGAGGCAATATAACTGTCCAGTTCAACAATTGACACCCTCTTTGCCGAGACACTCCCGTCTATCAATTCGTAATTCATCTCCACGCTCGCGGAATAGGTGATATCAAAAGTAGTACTTTTAGATACTTTTAAACGTATAAACCTACTACTGCCATCATGGGCAGAAAATTCCTCATATGGTATTTCCGGGGTGACCATCAGCTCTTCCCTCAACACCTTTTGGCTATTGGTGTTTAGTGCATGAATGTTAAAAATAAATGTTGCCGGACCATTTACCGAATACGAAAGAGCACTATTTACCTCAAATATCATATATAATTTATTTAATAAGAGTACTATCAAAAGATTCCCAGATCCAATCTTCAGGAAGTTCATCAAGAACTTCTTTCAACTTCGTGTCCCATGTTTCAGAGACAACTCGCATATCTTTTGCTCTAAAACGGCTTTCACGCATTGCAAATGCACCTTTTTCATATAAAACCACATCTATGGGAAAACCTACATCGTTCGAGCTAATTCTTGTTGAATCGAAGGAAAGAAAGCCTGCCTTTAAGGCCATTCCAATAGTAGAATCACTGGTCAATACCCTATTCAACACAGTTTTGCCGTGTCCCGAGTTACCTATAATTACATAGGGCGAATCATCGTTCAGTTCAACCCAGTTTCCTTCCGAGTAAATCAGGAATAATTTATGTTCCTCGTCATCTTTAAGTTGTCCCCCAATAATAGTGTTGAGATTGAACTTAAGACCAGCTTTCACCAGGCCTGCCTCGTCCTCTTCTGCCACCCGTTTCACCTGTGCCCCGAAAGCGTTCACCGCTTTATACATTTTATTATGCCTCACGAGACCTTCTTCAAAAAGTTCCTGAAAGTAGATTACCGCTTTGTCCCTGACAGACCTGAGTCCACTTGTCATAATGAACAGAGAATGGTTTTCACGTTGTTCTACGTAAATCTTCTTCTTAGTTGATTTATTCCTTCCCGCTGTTATCCTCGTGTCTGCTATTGCGACAAGCCCTTGTTTTGTTTTTATGCCCAAACAATATGTCATCGAAAATTTTCTAGTAATTAATTCCGTTTCTATCACCATTGGATAGGTAATCACAAAGAAAATTTAAATACAACTAACATCTTGATGCAATCGGACAATTTAATTGAACCAAATACTAAAAATTTAGCCCCTAATTAGTCGTGATAAATAATTCGGACAATTAATCTCTTTATTCATGATTTTATTTAATTTCTAATGGCTTGAAATGCTCATTTTATGGGGATTTTACTAATATTTTAAATCATGCTAAACCATTTGCAACCCAAATAATAGTACGCTGAAAGTAAGCCCTTCTTCCTCATGGCCACCATTAAGATAAGCTTGATAAACGTGGGTCTTATTAAATAAAATCAATACGGACATTACTACTGGTAAAATTATAGGGATTTTGAAGGCAGTACGTTATTCCAAACATGTTCGAAAGATATACCCTGATATGGATTTGTGGAAAGGTGAGTACTTTGATGAAATCCCGAATTGGGAAATGGAGCGCTTGCATAGACTCCTCCTCTCAAAAAACATATGTGTGTTTTTATTATGGCAATAAAGACATAATAATTCCTTATTACACCTTGCTGTTGCTTTCTCCTTATCTCCTTTCATAGTTATAAAATTGTTGATCGTACGCGATTGTTTGCTGGCAAAAGTATATGACCCGTCAATCAAAAAGTCGAGTTCGTTTTTATTTCAAAAATTGTGCATGCAATTTAATTGCCAATATGATAGGGGAGAAAAATATCATAAACGGTTCCGTTGCCAGGTGAAGAGTTCGCATAAATAATTCCATCATGATTATCGACAATTTTTTTAACAATGGCCAGTCCTATGCCAGTGCCAGCATATTCTGATTGATTGTGAAGGCGCTGAAATACTTCGAAAATTCGCTCACTATGTTGTTGTTCGAAACCTATTCCATTGTCAGAGATTTGAAAATGGCAATATTTCTTATATGCCAAATTTCTATTTGCCTCTTTGATTTCACTACTTTGAATTATTTTGCTCATAATGACAATGGCTGGTGGCTCATCAGGTTTTGCGAATTTAATGGAGTTGGTGATAAGGTTAGTTAAAAGTTGTTTGAATTGAAAGTGAATTATGTCTGCGCTGCACATTTCCCTACATTCGATAATGGTCCCCGTGGAAGATATTTCTTCATTAAGTTCCATTTCTACCTCGGTGACAATATTTTGTAGTGAAATATTCGTAAATTGATGATCTGGTTTGTTGGTGCGAGCATAGGTAAGTAAGTCCTTGATTAGGATTTGCATTCGCTGCGCAGCTTGTTGCATCTTATCGACATATTGTTTCGCATTTTTGGAAAGTGATTGTAATTCCATGTCCGAGATACGTGATCCAAACATCTGAATCTTGCGCAGGGGTTCTTGTAAATCATGTGAGGCAATGTAAACAAAGGATTCCAACTCTGCGTTGCTGGCTTTTAATTCCTTATTATTACGCTCTAAATGGGCTTGATATTCCAATATTAAATTTTCCGTTTTTTTCTTCTCGATATAATCGGTAATTATAATTCCTACCGTCGGGAGCTTTGGACGTAATGAAGTTAGTGACATTGAAACAGGAATCGGCCCATCTTTTCCAATCAGATTCAACTCATCCCTACCACCTTCAGTAAATGATTTTCGGAATAATTCATTAAATGAGTCCAAAGAATCCTCATCAATAAATTCAATGATTTTAGATCCAATCACCCGTTCGTATGGTAATTTGAGCAATTCGCAGAAATAAGAATTTGTGTATACTATTAAGCCATCCTCGGTTACATTTAGTGCTCCTTCACCAAATTCCTCTATTAACACCCTATATGCATAATCACCTGTTTGTAGCGTATAAATTTCGGACGTCGAGGTGTTGTTGATCGCAAATGCATCGACCTCTCCTGTTTTTATTGCGTTAATTAGCTGTTCAGACTCTTCAAGCTTAACTTCCAATTCATTGATGCGTCTTTGCATCTCCTCTTTTGACCCATTTTTCATTCCTTTCTCTTACCAGGTATTCCTAACATTTTTATTACCAAATCACTGTCTGATAAGGTACCGATGACAACTTTTTTGGGAAATGGGGATAACTTTATTAAGGAAGGACAGAAAATGATATGGTTTTCCGCGGCTAATTCCGGCTTTTTGTAAATATCGATAATTTCGATGTTGTAATCTAATTCCAATAAATCGGTACATATTCGATTAATATTTTCAATGGCCTGCATGGATTTCGAGGTCATACCCGAAACATAAAGTTTCAATATAAGTTTTTCTTTCAAACTTGATAATTCCCTGTCGGTTGATTTCATATCATCACTCTATACTGTCATTTAGATTACGGATATTTAACCCAACCAATACTTTTTCCTTATTGGATAAATCACCTATTATTTTTCTTAAGGGTTCAGGAAATTTACGAACAAGGGTAGGTATGGCAAATATTTGGTCGCCTTCGGCCAATTGCGGATTTTTTAAAAGGTCAATTACTTCTATTGAATACTTACCGGATAAGAATTCATTACAATATCGAGTTATATTACTTAGCGCAAGCACCGATTTTGGCGTTTGCCCGGCTATATAAAGTCTCAATTCCCATTTTTCTTCATTTGTCATCACTTCATTACTTAATTGGTTGGCCGATTGTTCTTTCATAGTTCCCTTGTTGGCTGAAGACAATGCCATTGTCCGTTATATTAAATTCCACTGGACTATTTAAATGCCCCATTCCTCTAGATTTCGTAATGTTAAGGCTTCGAGCGCGATGCCCATTCAATTCTGAATTTTTTAAGTCAATCCAAGTGTCGGCGAGTGATGAAACAACTTCAATAGTTTCATCTTTCAGATTATTTCCGCTTTCCGTTGTTAATGAGGTAAGTAAGGCGTTGACACCATTCAGTTTTAGAACGTCTACCAGCCTCACCAACATTGCACGTACCTCGCTGGTGTTTCCAATGGTTATTAAACTGCTTACGGGGTCAATAATTACTGTGTTAGGCTTTAATTCTGATAATAGCCTATGCAGTATCAATAGATGCATTTCAAGACCCTGCAGGGAAGGTCTGGACGCATGGATATGCAATAATCCTTCCTCTATATATTGTTTCATGTTAAGTCCGATTGTAGCCATATTTCTTATCAATTGACTGATTGACTCCTCAAAAGAAAAGTAGAGTACCTTCTCCTTTCTTTTACAACTCCCAACCGCGAAATAAGAAGCCAAGATTGTTTTGGAAGTCCCCGCAGTACCACTAATTAAAACACTACTTCCCTTATAGATGCCATTTCTAGAAAAGAATTTATCTAATGATTCATGGCCTAGAGAGATAATTATCTCAGAAGATGGGTAGTCTAACTTTAAGGATGTTACGGGAATAACAGAAATACCGTTCTTGTCAATTAGAAATGGATACTCATTTGTACCATGGGTAGAACCTCTGTATTTTACGATTCGAAGTCGACGCGTAGCAATCTGATCAATAACCCGAAAATCTACTAAAATTACGCAGTCTGAAATATACTCTTCCAAACCTTGCCGAGTTAAAGTTTTCTCACCCTTTTCACCCGTAATAATCGCAGTAACCCCCTTATCTTTTAGCCATCGAAAGAGACGTCTTATTTCCGATCTTAGAATTCCCAAATCTGAAACCCCACCGAATAGGGATTCTATGGTGTCAAGGACTACCCTTTTGGCCCCTATCGAATCTATGGCATGGTTCAACCGAATAAAAAGGCCTTCCAAATCGTATTCGCCCGTTTCTTCAATTTCTGATCGTTCAACTTTTACATGATCTATTCTTAATTTATCTTCCTTGATAAGTTGATCGAGATCAAACCCAAGTGATCGGACATTTTTAGATAAATCGGCGCTCGATTCTTCAAAGCTCATCAAAACCCCTGGTTCATTATATTCAGTAATACCCTTCACCAAAAATTGTATTCCGAACATAGTTTTACCGCAGCCTGCACTCCCACATATAAGTATGGGCCGACCTTGGGGGAATCCCCCTTCCGTTATCTCGTCAAGTCCTTGAATTCCAGTGGAAATTTTAGGAAAAACCTTTTCATTTTGCGTATTCATATATTTTTTTAGATAAAAACATGAAACAGTTGACTTAATCAAATATATAGGAAAAAAGGCAGAATGTGGCAATAGGTTATACAACCATTCCATCATGATGATACCTTAATATATTATATAGTTTATTCTTTATCTTTTAGAGTACAGGCAACAAGAGATTAAAAATCTAAATAACATAGCCCTGAAGTTTTCAACCTAATCTTTCTTTATAAATTCGAATAATTTTATATACTGAATTTCAGTTTTAATCGAAAACATTATGCATGGGCTCAGTTATGAATCGGTGGCTGTAGATGGTCTGTCTCCCCAGGAAATCAAAAATATTTTACAAACCGCTACTGAGTTTAATTCTGCTGTTGATATAACAGGATGCCTGATATACCATAATACATAATTTCTTCAAGTACTCGAAGGGGAGAAAAACGTGGTCTATAAGTTATTTTCCAAAATTAAAAGTGATAGACAATATGGAATTATTCGCTTGATTACTGAGGATTCAATAGACGAACGAACTTTTCCGAATTGGGCCATGGCTTATTGTCCGTTAGATGAAACGAAGGTTAGCCATAAAGAATTATTGCAGTTTCGAAACAATATGGGATTACTTTCCAGTTTTTCCCAGCCTACCAGCGTCACCGTACGAATTTTCTGGAGAAATGTAAAACCCCTTATTTCCAAGCCTACCTAATAAATTCTTTTTGCTGGTTCTTTTATTATGAAGAAGAACATGCAGTAACTAGACTGTGTTTTTTAAAAATCCCTCACCGCTTATTTATTCACTATGAAAGCATGTATTACCCCGGGCAACCACGCTAGAATTGTCAAAATAATGCTAATTAGCAATGTCGTGCCTACGCCATGCTTTAAAAAGACGGCCAAAGGCGGTAAGAAAATATTTAAAATTATAGTTAATAAAGACATCAATTTCTTTTTTAGTTATTTACAAAATTCGAACTTTCTATGTAAAAATTTTAGCCCAATCCCATTAATAAAGAACTTTAAAACTTACACCTAATGTGTGAATAAAAACACTCCATGCTCATTGGAGTACCTCGATTTAAAGATATTTTCGATTATTTGGTAAACTGTTTTAAGTATTTTTCTAGAATACTGTTTCAAGATTAAGGGAAAAAGTTATCTTGTATCCAACGACTTAAATTGAATGATGAAAAAGCTTAAAATTTTATTGGTAGACGACGACGAGGATGACAGGGAATTCTTTGCCGATGCCTTGGAGAGTTTAGATATGAATACCGAGCTCTACCAAGTGCACAATGGCAAAGCCTGTTTAGAGTTTTTGGAAAGAGCCGATAGCGACTATCCAGATTTAATATTTCTAGATCTTAATATGCCAGTTATGAATGGGTTTCAATGCTTGGAAAGTATTAGAAAAGATAAGAAAGGAAAAAGAATAATCGTTGCCATTTATTCTACCTCTTCAACAGAGAAAGACATCGAGGATACTTTTACCAAGGGAGCAAACATTTACATAAATAAACCCTCTAATTTTTCAGAATTAAAGAATGTACTTAAGCAAGTCATCAAAACAAACTGGTCATATCATCTGCACGACTTTAATCGGGAAAATTTTATGTTAAAAATATAATGTTCGCCTTCCCTGTTCGAATGAAGTGCAATTACGCTGAAGTCTTCCCATAGTAAAATTCACAACGTCGCAGGCTAAAATAATATTTGTTTCAATATTTAACACAGAACTGTATTATTCAATGAGAAGTTTCTTGCGATAACGCCCTACTAATAGTGTAATTAATTATAGGCTAAAAACTTTAGTATATTATTTGTAGCTATGCCACATTCCCGTGGGGGATAAGAGGTGAGAAAAACAATTTCAGTTACATCTTTTTTAAGGGATATCAGCTTGTTTATCTCTTGGTGGATGTTGAGTTGGGGTTAGTATTTATGAGATTTTATATAGTTCTCGGGCTTTTGATTAGTGATTGTACTGTTGTCTATAGTGTTTTTGATTCAGTGAACAGGCCACACAGAAGGTATTCGCTACCTCAACCGGAAATAACCAAGTACATTATCCCAATCCGTGGTTTTTGCATTACGACCTAATTGTATATAAAACACATTTAAAGTGCAATTCTTTTGAATATAAACCTAAACTGCTTCCGCAGGAAACGTAATGACTATTCTTAAAAATAATGTCGATTTGCGATTAGCTCAAGGTTAATACTAATGCATTCGGATTTGAATACAAATACTTAAATCACTATAATAGAAAAGCACCACATTTGTTAAAGGGTGCTTTTCTGGAGTAAAAAGTAATTGGGTTGTCGGTTATGCCATTGCCTCTTCATTGAGACGGCCTTCTGCCAGCTTATCTAGTTTGTTGTCGGCATCGTATTCCTCGTCCAAGGTTTGTTGAAGTTTTTTGGCGATTTCCTTATGACCGAGTTCTTTGGCAAACCGAACAGCTGTACCATACCCTGAAATTTCATAGTGTTCGACCCGCTGGGCTTCAGCGATCAGCCCCGCATCCATTACATCGTCTCCTTCAGCTTCATCGATAAAACTTTCAGCTTCCTTGATCAGGCCGGCCATGGCCTTACATTTTTCTCCATCCGGTTTAATGCCCATTTCAGAGCAGATTTCTTCCAATCGTTTTTTTTGCTCCTTGGTTTCCTCCAAGTGACTCTCAAAAGCCTTTTTCAATTTTGAATCCGTAGCGTTTTTTACCATTTTTGGCAAAGCATCTACCAATTGCTTTTCTGCGCTGTATAGATCTTTTAGCTGATGTTCGAACAATTCTTTTAAATTTTTCATGATATAATTCTTTATGGGATTAATATTAAATTGAGACATGAAAGTAGTTTTTCAATAGACATTGAAAGGTGCCAATCAATAATAAAATTAGCTGTATTAAACTTTGTTGAATTCTCTTGCTATTTGGCCTAATGAAAAAGCCACTATTGAGTTGATCTTTTATGATAAAGTGACAGTGATGCTTTTGAAATACAGCGACCTTGCAGAAAAATTATCAATATGGAATTCAGGAATTTTCTAAAAAGCCAAAAAGATTTTGTTTTATCGATTCTTGGTGTCGTCACTTTGCCTATTTGTTTTTTGGCAATATTGTAAAATGCCAAAATTTGGTTGAACAGTGCCGATGTTCAGTAGGGTTATTATTTAAAGATACCTAGTTTATAAATGATTATCGTCGCTTTAAGAACTAGTGGACATATAAGATTTGATTAAAATATTTGTATATAATGGATGAAGCTGAAATTATAGGAATTATCGCTGGCGTATTGACTACTGTCGCGGCTTTACCACAAATTATAAAAGCTTGGAGTTCAAAGAAAGTGGACGACGTTTCACCATGGATGTTCTGTGTATTGGTGTTAGGTGTATTTCTTTGGACTATTTACGGAATAATCAAGGTAGATTACCCAATCATCGTTACGAATGGCATTTCGGTAGTTTTAAATACTACGATGTTAATCCTTATTTTTAAATACCGGAATAATTAGAAGGGATGGGTCTGAGCAAAACATATACCTTGGACTGGATTATGCCAATAAGTACATGCACCGCCCGACGATACCCTGCAACAAAAAAACCTGCCTGTATCCTATGACTTAGGCAAGTTTTTTATCATAAATTTTTCTTATT
>CBDULZ010000087.1:0-22003 GCA_965368185.1 uncultured Kriegella sp. | reverse complement strand
AAGCTTTACGAAATTCCTGATAGTGTAAACACAAAATTGGTTTTTGAGGAGAATACGGGATTGCCCTTAGATAAGAAATACCTCGATTTTTCAAAGAATCCCCATGCCATTAATCCTCCTTGGAACTACGTTTATTCCGCGAATAACGAACCCGATTCAATTAATGGAAAGTCCTATCCCGGATATTATTTACCCGAAAACAGGGCGAGACGTATTGTGCAACTCTTGGAGCCTAAAAATGATTGGGACATGACTTCGGCACGTAACATGATGACCGATGTAACTTCGGTGGTGAATACCGAGGTAATTACCAATTTGGCGCGTCTGATGGAGGCGAAGCAACTTTCGCGCAAGCAAATCAATGCATTGGATAGAATCAATACCTGGTCAGGAGCTTCTGTTTTGGAAAGTTCGGAAGCTACATTATATCACAGGTGGGTCTACTATTTTTTAAAAAATACTTTTGAGGATGAGCTGGGAGAAATAAGGTTTCAGCAGTTTCTCGACACCCATTTCATGCAAAAACAGATTGCCCTCATGGCAGCGAAAGAGCATTCGATTTGGTGGGATGATGTTACGACCAAAGATAAGGTCGAAACGAAGGAGCAGATTGTTCAAGCCGCTTTTATACAAGCCTATGCATCACTATCGCAAGATTTTGGGGAAGATATGTCGAAATGGGCCTGGAAAAAGGTACACACCCTGGAACATGGCCATCCTATTGGACAAATTGCCGCTCTTCGGCCGTTTTTTAATGTCGGGCCGTTTCCTGTCGATGGTACCCGTGAAGTTATCAACAATATGGCTTTTCCCTATGGCCCAACGAAAAAGTATAAAGTGAGTTACGGCCCTTCCACACGACGGGTCGTTGATTTTTCCGATATTGAAAATAGTTACAGCATCTCGCCTACCGGGCAATCGGGAAATCCGTTTAGCGCCCATTATAAAGACCAGGCCAAAATGTATGTAAAAGGCGAATTCCGCAAGATGTTGATGAACAAAGACGAAATAATAAGTACTTCAAAATCTTTACTTATATTGAAGCCGGTTCAAGAGAATGGGGAGTAGTGATACGTGCATCTCGATCCGGTAATACGATGCCGTTGGGATTGCGCGTACTTTTGCTAATATTGATTTAACATAAAAACCATGCTGACAAAGGTTTATGGCAGTGCCGTTTTTGGGGTCGAAGCCACCACTATTACCGTAGAAGTAAATGTCGATACGGGTGTGGGCTACCATTTGGTGGGTTTGCCCGATAATGCTATTAAAGAAAGTAATTACCGTATTGCCGCCGCACTTTTGAACAATGGATATCGCATTCCAGGGAAAAAGATTACCTTGAACTTGGCACCCGCCGATTTGCGAAAAGAGGGTTCCGCTTATGATCTTACCCTGGCCCTGGGCATTTTGACGGCCTCGAATCAAATTCAGTCCACCGACATTGAAAAATATATCATTATGGGCGAACTTTCCTTGGACGGAAGCCTACAGCCCATTAAAGGGGCCTTGCCCATTGCCCTAAAAGCCCAGGAAGAAGGGTTTGAAGGATTTATTCTTCCGAAGGAAAATGCCAAAGAGGCCGCTATTGTCGATGGTCTTAAAGTTTATGGCGTTGAAAACATAGCCGAAGTCATCTCCTTTTTTGATACCGGGAAACCCCTCGAACAAACCATTATTGATATTCAAGAGGAATTTTATAAAAACCTTGATTTTCCAGAGTTTGATTTTTCCGATGTCAAAGGGCAGGAAAGCATCAAACGCTGTATGGAAATTGCTGCTGCCGGCGGACATAATATTATTTTGATAGGTCCGCCGGGTGCGGGAAAAACCATGTTGGCGAAACGCTTGCCCTCCATTTTGCCGCCCATGACCCTACAGGAAGCTTTGGAAACCACCAAAATACATAGCGTTGTCGGTAAAATCAAGAATATGGGGCTGATGAGCCAACGCCCCTTTCGAAGTCCGCATCATACGATCAGCGATGTGGCCCTTGTCGGTGGGGGCGCCTATCCACAACCCGGGGAGATTTCGCTGTCCCATAATGGCGTTTTATTTTTAGATGAACTGCCCGAATTTAAAAGGGGCGTGCTCGAAGTCATGCGCCAACCTTTGGAAGACCGTGAGGTTACCATTTCAAGGGCACGGTTTACGGTAACCTACCCCAGTAGTTTTATGTTGGTCGCCAGTATGAACCCCAGCCCAGGAGGTTATTTTAACGACCCCGATGCACCGGTAACCTCTTCCCCGGCCGAAATGCAGCGGTATTTGAGCAAAATATCGGGACCTTTATTGGATCGTATCGATATACATATCGAAGTGACACCTGTACCTTTTGAAAAACTCTCGGAAGACCGCAAAGGGGAGGGCAGTGTGGCTATCCGTAAACGGGTTACCGAAGCGCGGGAATTACAGACCCACCGTTTTGAGGGACTGGAAAATGTGCATTACAATGCCCAGATGAACTCAAAACAGATACGCCAATTCTGCAAACTCGATGAACCATCAAAATCGCTGTTAAAAAATGCCATGGAACGGCTAAACCTTTCGGCACGTGCCTATGACCGAATTTTAAAGGTCGCCCGAACGATTGCTGATCTTGAAAAAACCGAAGCCTTAAATGGCAACCATATCAGCGAGGCCATTCAATATCGCAGTTTGGATAGAGAAGGTTGGTTGGGATAACTGCCAGGATACATTGGTTAAATGTATATTAAGAATAAATAGAGTTACTATTTAAAATAGGCGTTCTGATCCTTATCACACTAATTAAGGTAATAACAGCCAATCTGCCATCCGGGGATATCTCACTATCTCATATCGGAGTTCTATTTTTATATGAACTGACCGAACTTAAAATAATCATTCTTGAAGTCATGCACCAACCTTTGGAAGACCGTGTGGTCAACATTTTAAGTGCACGGTTTACGGTAACCTGCCCCAGTTGTTTTATGTTGGTGGCGAGTATAAACCCAGGTCCTCGTAGATATTTTACAATTTAGATGCCCCGGTTAGCTCTTCGCCAGTGGAAATGCAAAGGTATTTGGAGCTGGGTATCCAGAAGAAGCACTGCAACCCCTTTCGTGCCGGTTTGTAGCTGGTACCGTGCCATGTAACAGGCACTCGATAATTTTAATATCCCCGCTTGTGCAAGCGCTTCACTTGTAACCTAAAATACCGGTAAAGCAATTTTGTGGCTGTTCTCTTACGGTAAAAAGGCATCCAAAAGCCGAAAACGGAATAGTTATGCTAAAAAATTATAAATCCCACTTAAAACAACAAAATAATTCATTCGCATCATCCATTTTAACGGTATTATCCTTTATATTTAGGAGCCCCAGATAAAATTTTAAATTGAAAATTTTTATGTAAACTTTATCCCGAGTTTATACTAAGACTTTTCTGATAATTAGCATGTTAAAGAAATGAATCCAAAGAAAAATATTCTTACGATTTACGCTAACCAGGACAAAGATGTATTGCACTATCTTTTGCTTCATTTACAACCCTTGGCAAAGGAGTTCAATGTATCTATTTGGAGTGACAATCCAATTTATCCGGGGCAGCAGTGGAAACCACTAAATCAATCACGGCTAGACGATGCCGATGTATTCCTACTTTTGCTTAGCAACAGTTTTATGTATTCTGAATTTGTTAAGCAAATTGAATTTAAAATGGTCATCGACCGCTATAAAGAGGGCAGGGCTACCGTGATACCCGTACTTCTCGATGATTGCCCATGGGATATTGAATTCACCTCCGACGACTATAATTTTAACTTTAGGCAACTACAGGTCTTCCCCAAAAATGAAAAGCCAATAGGTGATTGGAACACTACAGACGAAACTTTTAAAGAAGTGTCCCATTTTATGACGGAGTTATTTACTCCATCTATCGAAAATAGCGATCAAAAAGAGCAAAGTATAAAAACTGAGAAGAAGATACTGAATCCTAAAAAAGAGGAACAGATTGCCATCGATTTTTTCGAAGAAGAGATGAATACTAAGGCTGGGAAGAAGAGGAACCACAAAATAGAAGTTGAAGCCAAGAAAAGAGTTGAAGAAAACAACAAACCTAGCGAACAGGCAGAAGCTATAGAGGTCATTAGAAAAGAGCAGCGGCAAAGGCAGAAAGCTGAAATACAAAAAAGAATTGAACAAGAGAAAAGGCTAAAGGAAAAAGCGAAAAAGGATAAAAAAATCGAAGAAGCGGCCGAGGCCAAAGAAGTAATTAATAAAGAAAACTGGGAGAACGAAGAAGCTAAAGCCAAAAAGGAGGTAGTCGAGAGCGGCCGTGAAGAAATAGTAAAATTCGAAAACGGGTCCGAACCTGATAAAAGACGGGGAGAAGATGTTGCAACGCAGCGAAGAGTCATAAAAAAAAGTCGCCTTGCAGCATATAATTATCAATTTAAGCCCACAAAAGTGGCCGAGGCCCAAGATGTGGCTTTAGAAGAAGAGTGGGAGAATGAAGAAGCAAAAGCCACAAAGAAATTATCCGAGGAAAACCGCGATGAAACAACAAAATCCGAAAGCGGCAGCGAACTGCTAAAAAGACTTGGAGAAGTGGTTGCGAAGCTGAAAAAAGCCGTGACAAAAATTGGCATTGCCATAAGACATAACTATCAGTTTAAAACCGCAAAAGTGGTCGAGACCAACGATGTGGCTTTGGAAGAAAAGTGGGAGAGCGGAGGAGCAAAAGCCAAAATTGAGGTAGCCGAGAAAAGCCGCGATGAAATATCCAAATCCGAAAATGGCAACGAACTGCTAAAAAAACTGGGAGTAGTGGTTGCGAGACTGAAAAAAGTCATAAAAAAAATTGGCTTTGAGATACAAAATTATCAGTTTAAATTAACAGGGGATGCCCGTCAAGATCCTAAAAAGAAGAAAAGCGCAAGCGAAAAAAGAAGAATCCGTTCTGTATTCTTCATTTCAGCCCTTATTATTTGTGCACTATTGATTTATATGTTTTCGGGAGGTTCTGAACAAAAATCGACCAACTTACCGGAAATTGAAGCGACAGGGGTAGATTCCGAAACCGTGACCGAAACTACAACTGATGCTGGGGAGCAGGGAGAATCTATTCCAAACCTTGCTATTGGTGACAGCCATGGGGGAGGTATTATCTTTGAAATTGATCAAGTTGGCAAAACTGGAAAAATAGCCCATTTTAAAGACGCGGGACCAATGCCTTGGTACGATGCAATACACATTCATGAGCAATTGGGTGAAGGATGGCGATTGCCAACTATGGCCGAATTACAGCTCATGCACCAGACTATCGGCCAAGGCGCGAACAATTCTGGTCAATTTTCAGATGAATTGTATTGGAGTGCCACCGCTTATGACGAGCATCAGGCACGTCTTTTTAGATTCCGAAACGGTAATTCATCGTATCATTACAATAAGAACGTAGCACACCGAAAATTTTATGTCAGGGCAGTCCGCGATTTTGGCCAATAGCTAACAGGCCTAATATTGTGTTCGGAAGAATTCGAACTCCAGATAGTCAACGGCTAATTGTCTTCAATACTTCATTTTTATCGGAGAAAGTACCGCTGAACGGAAGAAAGAATAAAAACTACATTTTTCTGAGAATAATCACCTATTATTTGCTCCTCCTTTGGTATTTTAGGCTTAAAACTGGGGTATGGGTCAAATTATAACGTTCGGTGAAGTTTTAATGCGTATTTCACCTAGAAGCAACAAAAAGTTTATCCAATCGAATATCGTAGAATTTTACTTTGGAGGTACAGAATTGAATGTAGGTATCTCTATTGCTAATTTCGGTGGAGATGTAAAACATATAAGCGCGGTTTCGGATGATTTTATAGGAGAAACCGCCATTTCGTACATTAGGAAGTTTGGGGTAGACACCTCTTCTATATCCCTTTCAAAACGTCCTTTGGGGGTCTATTTTTTAGAAGTTGGGGCTGTAATGCGACCCAGTGCTATTTCTTATAATCGATCGCATTCCGCATTTTCTGAAATTGTACCGGAAAAAGTAAATTGGGGGAACGCTTTAAAAAATGCCGAATGGATGCACTGGACCGGCATCACCCCTGCGTTATCCCAAGGTGCCTTTGATGTACTTAAGGATGGGTTAAAATTAGCAAGACAAAAGGGAATAGCTGTTTCTGCCGACCCAACATACCGTAGTGGCCTATGGAAATACGGACAAGACCCGAAAGACGCATTGATAGAATTACTGAATTACTCCACTATTTTTATAGGAGGCATCAATGAAATCAATGAGGTGTTGGGTACGAAGTTTGGTTTTGGCAATGATGATTTTCTTAAGGCAAGTAAACAGTTGATGGAAACCTTCCCCACTATTGAAAAAGTGTTCGATAAAATCAGAACCTCATTAAATTCTTCTTGGCATAAAATAAGGGCTAGAATGTGGAACGGTACCGAATTCAGGGAAACTCAAGATCTGGACATTACGCATATTGTGGATCGAATAGGCACCGGAGACGCCTTTGCCGCTGGCTTGATTTATGGTCTACAACAATTTGATGATTATAATGCCTTGGAATTTGCAAGTGCTGCCTGCGCTTTAAAACACACCTATGAAGGCGATGTTAATTTAACGACAGTTAAAGAGGTAACGAGTATATTGGCCGGCAATACCACTGGGCGGTTTGTTCGATAAAAATGTAATGGTGGGCTAAGCAAGTGTTTATTGTAATTTTAGGTGGATAAGGAATAGTCGCTAGTAGTCCTTTGCTAGATGAATATTTCCTAAACTCAAAAGATGGTTTCGAAGGGCCAGATAATACATTTCCCTATTTTCAGGCGTATCTTCAGATCGGTCTTCGAGCAATAGGTGATATGATAGGGTCTCATCACAGCAGAAGCCCTCCAAGTCAGTATGCTTTTTCGCCATGAAGCGTTCCACGGCATCCGTGAAATCGTAGGCAAAGGAGTCTTGATTGTTTATCAAACCTATGATGGCATTTATTTTTTGTGTCATGGTGACCAAGGTTTTGCCAGCTTGGGTCAAAAAGCTGACTCGTGTACCGTTATATTCCTTCATTCTGGTTGTTTTTAAAGAAGTTAATGATTACTAAAATGAAAAGAAAAACTACTATACCTAGTTTTATGCTGATGCCATTTAGAACCGCAGAACCCCGTAAATTGGTAAAGATAATAACAATTTGATAAAGACTAAGAAAAACAGGTATGAGCAATGCAAAGCGATAAGGTTTTCCTTTTGCTAGAGCATAAGCGAAAAGCCATCCCAAATGGGAAAAAATATACATGCCAGACGACCACAAAAAGGCCCTCCAACTTGAATATCCAAAAATTTCACCTTCAGGAAGTACAGGAAGTAGGTCATGCAAATAGGGTAGCATGGAAATTGCAATAATTCCCAATGCTACCCAAAAGTACTTGGTAGACGTTTTATCCCACGTCTTGGTCCTTGATTTCGTCTTTTCTAATTGCATCCTCGTAAAGCTGCTCATCTTGCGCTGAATTTTCAGTGCATGATGTTAAACCCATTGTGAATACGCCAATCAATGCAATAGCAATAAATTTTGAAACTTTCATGATAAAATATTTAAGGTTAATAATGACCTTAAACTAAAAAAGTTTTCACTAATTCATTGTATTACAGAACGTTGTTATTCACAAAACACACTTATTTATTAACATTTCTTTTCGTACACGAATATAAGAATTATAAATACAATTTATAAATATGTTCAATTTTTCGGTGTTAAATTTTACGAGTTTTTCGTGATGAACGTATCAATAAATGAAGTGAGGAATTTTCTTGGGGTGCCGAAATTTGACGTAATTGGGGCTATAATGCTATAGAGAATAGCACAAATATGACGACTTTGAAGAATTGTTAAGCGCCCTTTTGTACAAGAAAGCCATTGGATTGTGCTGCTCCTATAAAATTAGAAATGGAGTATAAAATGACTGTTATTCGTCGGACCAAGAACCTAATTCGGCTATTTGCTTTTCTAAAACATTTCTCCGCCGACTTAAATTTATTTGCTCTTCGGTCAATTTCAACTGTTTCTTTTTAAGTTCCTCAAGTTCTAAACGCAATGCCGTTGCTTGGGGAGCAGGTTCGACAGGTAAAGTATTGGAATCATTTACTTTCTCCGGATTGTTTTGGGTAAAGATGTCAAGTTGATTGATAACATTTTGAGTGTTTTCAAGTGCTCTTTTAGTGTAATGTCGCCCCATATCCCAATCATCTTGTTCAATTGCTTTTTTGAGATTCTCCAAACCGTTGGCAATGGCTTCCAAGGCCGGTTCGCATCCACACGCTTTTGCTAATTTTTGAGTTTTCTCCAGCGCCTGAAATGCTCTAGAGGCGTAGTATTTCTGGTGTTCAAAATTATTGGAACTCATTGATTTTTTGGTGTGGCTCAAAACATACGAGGCAGAGGAGTAGGTATTATCACAATTAGCCGATACAAATACAATAGTAAGAAGGAAAAGAATTGATAATAGTGATTTCTTGCACATAAGAGCAGATTTAGTTTATGTAAGATTTGGGAGTGTAAGAAAAGCCAACTTTATGGAATTACGAAATATATGTGGTAAATCGGTCGCCTTTTGTGGTCAACGCTCGGTTTTAAATGGGGACGAACTATTTTAAAGTTAACAATCCTGTTCATTTCGAATAAAAATTCCTTTTCAAATTTGTTTCCCTATACAGACTTTAAAGTGAATAAAAATGAGGGTTAAGGGGTTGTTTGTATGCCCATAAGATGCTGTTGTTTTGAAGAAAACTCTAGAAATCTTAATCAAAACCCTATTAAAATGATGTTCGAACAACAAACACGTTAACATAGACCATCTATACAAAATCATCTCGTTTTTTGTAGTCCATTATTTACATTTGCTGCATACTATTTGTTGAGGTGCTGAATTCTTGCTAGCGGATTTTTCTAGGTGTCTATCAAATGAAAAATCAATTTTAATCTTAAATTTTTAAAAAATGAAACGTATAAATATTTTTAGAGCATTTACATTTCTATTTATCGGTAGCCTATTTATGGCATCTTGTGAAAAATCGGAAGCAGTAATCGATGTATCGGAAAAAGAGAGTCAAGAGGAAGGCTTCAACAGTGTGACAGGTAATAGCGACTCGGCTTCGGAAGAAACCTCTGAAGTGTTATCCCCGGTGCTACACCTGAAATATGACGCAGCAATGAGTAAAGAAGATGTAGAAGCAGCCTCTGAAATGGAAGTTGCCAAATACATAAAGGAAAACAAAAGTACCGCAAAGAGTACGGAATGGTTCTACAAGGTGCAGACAAATACAGGTACCCAATCCCACAATGATACCGATGGCAATGTTTGGGCTAGGGTCAATTTTTTGACCGATGTAGGGCATCGACATTTGAGCTGGATGAAATTGGATCATGCCTGGCCGTATAATGACCACGAAGGTGGTTGGGGTGTTTACCTTTTTAAGTCAACCATTCAGAATCCATCAATAGGTTGGTTGGAAGCCGAAAATGCGAATTTAGCGCTGCAGGGTACCGATGGATGGTATGTGAAAAATTTTGATATCCATGTGCACACCAGTTATCAATCGGGATCTGCATCGGGGAGTACCCATGTCTTTTCATCACCCGAGATTTGGTTGGACAATAGTACCTCAAGCGGTTGGGATTATTATTACACAGGAAATGTAGGTTCCGGTAGAATGAACTTTAATTAATGTTATAGCCATCACCGAGAGTATAAGACTACGGTTAGTAATGACCGTGGTTATATATTGAAATACCGTCTTATCTAACCATTAAAGTAAAAAAGCTACGACCGAATTCGGTCGTAGCTTTTTATATTGACATAAGTCTCTTTGAAGACTGTAAAAGGATATTTTGACAAACAATTGGTTGGGTACACTTATAATGCTATGGTCACGCTTTTACCGGCATCGACACCCTGGGGCAAATCAATTGCTATTTCCGTTTGTTCTTTCTTTTTATTCCAAGTTGCAGAGAAATTGTTTCCTTGTTTTTTTATTTTCCCCGAAATTGAAATATGCATTCTGCTTAATTCACGATTGGGATCCGACACCGAAATAGCGCGCACTCCGTTAGCGTCGGTCTTAATCATTACAATTCCCGGGCTATTGGAACCTAACTGAAGCTTTTCTGTGAAAGCAATGGTACCGGCTTTATAGAAAACTGCTTGACAAATGTTAAGTTCTGAATTTCTAACTGCCTGTATTTCTGGGGTATTTGAAACTACAGTGATACGTTTTTTAGAACTGTTTTGTTTCAGCTTTTCAATGGAAGTCGCTGGCACAATAATATATTCGTATGCTGCATCGGCAGGTCGTATTCCATGGTCAATCCACAGTTTGAACACATTAAGGTTTACCTCTTCTTTGGGAGAATCGGCCTGTTTGTTGATTTTCCACCATGATCCCGTCGCTTTATTGTTTTTTATATGCACCGTGGTCGGTTTGGGAAAGACATAGCCAATTCCATCTTGAAATACCCAGTCTATATTTACATAGGGCTTGTCGTCGTTTTCAATGACCGAAGTTGTGGCGTTCGTTGAAATAGTCACTTCATCGCGTAGCAAGCACTGATTCAAGGTTGTGGCTACTGCAATCTTCTCCTCGTATGAAATTCCCGCCCCAAGGGCAACATACTCCCTATCAAAAAAGAACCACGACTTTCGTGCTGAAAGGGTGTCGTGCTGACTTTCAAAATCAAAAGCCACTGCGGCATATTTGCCATCGGTAACCGCGCCAACAAATTCAGTAGATCCTCTTTTTTGAATTTGTTTGGGTGCCTGCATTTCCGGTTTCTGAACTATAGTCGCACCCGGTATTTTTTGATAATCGTAAACGGGCCAAATATCAAAATATTCATCTCCAGTGCGAGAAACATGGTTTACGCCATCACCTCGATAATGGTTTAATAGCCCTTCACTATTATAGGGCGCCTCCATGTTATGATTTCTTGTAGAATACATTCTGACTGAAGTGAAAAAATCGGGACGTTGAAAGGAAAAATGCTCTGAATGCCTGTAAAATGTGGCATGTGAAGTAGTCGGTTTTATTCCTTTATCCCTGATGGCAACGATCTCCTGAAGTTCTTTTTTTCTATAGGATGATGTAAGCAACAGCCCTTTGGCCATATCTGAACTATAGGCGCGAAGAGAACCTTCGCGACTTACACTTCGATTTTTGGCGCCAGCATCGGGATACTTTCCGAATACCGCGGTTTTACAGATACCATCCAAAAAATAGTCGATTAATTGCGCTAATTTATTTTCGGAGAAACTATATTCGGTGTCTACCGTATAGACCGCCCATTCGACGAAAGCACTGGCATATCCCAAACCATAGGATAAGGTATTGTTCACGCCATCTTGACGGTGATGGAAACTATTGTCATACTGAATTCCTCGTCCGCCGGCGGACCGATTTTCAAATCCGCCCGGGTCATGACGGAAACCATAACCATATTTCATGCCGATCCATTCCACATTTTTTATTTCACTTTCGATTACCTCGATAACCAAATCGAATTGTTTGTTCTTATTTAGGAAAAGCATATTTTTTGCCTCGATACCGGCAATTTTGATACGATCGCCACCTGGTCGTGCCCCCTGTGCCTCGATATTGGCCCTGCCAATTATGGGTTGTGCTTTAGCAACCAAGGGGGTAGGTAATTCATCGCCGATGACCAACAGCAAAGCGACTAGGATATTCGGTATTCCGATTTGATTGTACCACCAGTTGTCACAGATATAATCGTTGTCCACCCAATTTTTTAATGCACTTTCTATAATTGCCTTTACCCTTCCGTTTTTATAAAACTTTGAGTCTTCGGTTTTATAAGCCTGTGCCAATGATAGCATATTACTGGCATGAGTACGATGCAGAAACCCCTCACGGGATACATCTTTATAGTCGATACCGGGCCAAGTTCCGTCTTCTTGAAAAGTACTGATTATAGTTTCTAGTCGTTCGTCCCCCATGTATGATTTCATCAATTCGGAGACAATCCTTTCCTTGATACGTTCAATATCTGTTTCGGCCGCGTATAGTGCATTTCCTATAAACAATAAAAGAGCAAGCAATGTGAAGTTGAGTTTTAAGCGGGATGTTGCCATTTTTTTGACCATATATTTTTAATTGGTAAAAATGAGTATTGGTTGAAATTGTTCTGGTGAATTAAACGCACAAGGTACGAGGGCATTCCACCTAACATGCCTCTGAATAGTGTATTTTGACAAACGCGTATCGGTCAATTTGTATTTATATTTTCACAATACAATTGTCGTTCGCAGATTTGTAAATGGCTTCTACAACGCGGATGTCACGCAGACCCTCCTCACCGGGGACGATCAAATCGGTCTTGTTCATAATGGCGAGCGCATCTTCATCCATTTGTTTGGCCTGCTGGTTTTCGATGGGGAAATTAATTATGGTGTTATCAGACATGCTTCCATTATTGCCCCTATAGGAAGAATGGGGTTTCATTTTGAGCCATCCTTTTTCATAATTAACCAGAAGATGGTTCATCTGAATGCCAAAACTTGTTTGACATGAGGCTCGCGCTCCACTTGGAAACTCCAATTGGAACATCATAGTTTCCTCAACTTCATGATATACCTCCGGACGGGTCGTAGAAGCCTGTGCGAGTACTGAAATAGGCTCTTCCCCAGTGGCCAATCGGGCACCTTGCAACGCGTAAACACCCATATCGCCCATTGCGCCACCACCCATGTTTTTCTTTTGTTTCCAATGATCGGTTCTTCCATCGAAATATCCCGCAGCCGAAGTAATCATACGAACTTTTCCAAAGGGCTTTTCTTTCCCTACTTTTATATAAGCTTGAATATTGGGGTCGTGCTGGCATCGATAGCCTATGGCAAGTTTTACTTTATTATCCTTACATGCCTTGATCATGCTTTCACAATCGGCAACCGAAGGGGCCATTGGTTTCTCACACCAAATATGCTTACCGGCTTTGGCACCGCGTATTGTATATTCTGCGTGCATTGACGGGGGAAGCACTACATAGATGACATCGATATCAGGGTTATTGGCAATGGTGTCGTAGTTCTGGTAATTGTAGATATTTTTATCGGCTAAGCCATATTTCTCTTTCCATACCGGAATTTTTTCGGGACTTCCGGTTACGATTCCTTTAAGTTCACAATTTTTAGTCAATTGTAGGGCCGGGGCCAGCAGATCGGTGCTGTAATACCCCAATCCCACAAGGGCAACACCCAATTTTTCCTTTTTTGGTCTGGTAGCCGATAGTAGTACATTCGGTGAAAAAGCAGATGTGGCTGCAATGATTCCGGCTTTTTGAATAAATAGTCGACGTTGTTTTTGCATGATTTCAAAATTTAGCGTAGAAATTACGATAAGATTTTGAATAAATCAATGTATGCGCAACTACCCTGTTCAAGAAATGGGTAAGCACGCACAGATAGACCAACTCCTGTTAAGTAGTGCAGTGTACCGTTGAGATATGCAATACTACTACGAATCATTGCCGAAATAGGACGATAGACAGTTAATCAAAACACTTCGGGCACCAAGGACCCCTAGAAGGCTTTTATATTCTTGAGAGCAACATGTATAACGACCATAGAAAGCAAAATGTGCAAAAAATGTAAACAAAGTAAGAATAAGTAGTTTTCTTGTCCATAAGATAGGTTTTCAAGTAAAACGGGAACATTGTAAATGTAAGATTTTTCTTCTGTATACGGCATATAAATTCGTTTTGGGGTTTTGGAATCCGACCAAAGGCATTTTTATCCATTGAAGTGCATGTAGAAAAGAACTGGCATCATCAGGTTTAAAGTGTTTTTCCAGTGCTCGGGAATGAAATAGCTGACCGATGCCCTAGAACGGTTTTACCAAATAGCGCACTTTATAAACGGCTTATACAGAATTTTACGCCATCTATACATGTTTTTGGAAGGCTTTTAAAGGATTACCTACTTTTAAGATATCTCAATCTTACGTAGGCCTAGAATCCCCCTACAATCTACCATTGGTACAATTGCAGTGCTTTCACCAAATATGAAGTAGCACATTCCCTCGATGCAATTTTTGGCCCAATATTTTAAGTAAAAAATTATGCCGATTCGAAAATTCCTCCCAAATCGTTTTGGCTAGTACATGAGATTTTAAAGAGCGTAATACGAAGCTTTATTGTAGACTTTTTACAGCCCATACTATGATTTTTGAGGTTTTACAAGTCATTACCGAAGAGGCGAACAGCTATTTCGAAGGAAACCCGGTTTCACTCGAAAACATAGCTACGGTTATGGATGCCGATAGTGGTGATAACCAAAATACTACCACCGATATCGTGCTTTCTCTGTTAAACATGCAGGAAGAATTCACTATGAAGAATATACCCAATGCGCATATAAACGGCATCAATATAGATTACAGGAACCCCAAGGTCAATTTAAATATGTTCATACTCTTTAGCGCTACCAACAGTATTTATACCGAAGCCCTGAAGGGCATATCAAAGATCATTGAGTTTTTTCAAGGCAAAAGCGTCTTCACCCAGGCCAATTCAAACTTTGTAAGGGAAGGGGATTTGGTCAACATAGCGGATTTCAAGTTCAATGTCAACTTGTATACCCCAACTTTTGAAGAGCTCAATTTTATTTGGGGCACCTTGGGTGGGAAACAGTACCCATCGGTTTTGTACAAAGTATCGCTTATTGAATTGGAACGCAAAGACGTTCTCGCCGAAAGGGGAGGGTTGATCACAGAAACGGATAATCAACTAAAAAATATTGAAAAATGATATATCGATCACTCTTCAATTTCATTTTTCACCATGCCTATTTTCTGGATAAGGGCGAGCAAGTTTTTGCTGACATGTCAGATTCTGAAAAAGCTGAGCTTCTTAGAGGATATGTTTTATCCGATTACTTACGACTGGTACCTACCCCTGCGACCCAACAACGGCTTAAGGGGTATAGGTTTTTGTTCAAGCCGCATGCCCACGGCTTTAGAGTAGTAGCACAGGTGTTTGAGGAAATCGGTTCTGACCCGGTTAAATACAAGCCGTTGATTACGCTGCCCGATGATTTTACTTTGTCATTCGCACTGTATATTACCGACCCCTATTTTGAAAATTATTCGGAAATCGCTCCAAAGGACGTTAATACGCTCTACCTTTTTTCAAATATCAAACCAGATACCGAAGCGGCAGGTTTTGCGGATGTATTTTCAACGGACGGAAAAATCGACCCTCCTTTCTTATTGAGCGAGGAAGGATCGAGAAAAATAATGCACACCATTTCGGTAGAAGATAGATTTTTACGTACCGGCATCGATCGGTTCTCTATAGCGAACATCGATGAGGCCGATATTAATACGCCTGAGGCTGCAGAAATAATAGACCAGTACATACAAACTCAAAGGAACAAGGGTTTGATAGGTTTTGTTCGTTTGGCCGTAAAAGGTGATAACGACCACAATTTGTTGGAATTTGATGAAAGCGACCCAACCGACGTAATACAATATATGTTGGATCCTTCGCCAGAATTTACTTTAAGCTTCTCGAATCGAAAAACATTCTGGCGCTATACCATTTTTTCCGATGGCAGCCAGCTGGTTACCGAAGGGCCTAAACCTTTGGTCAAGAATGGCTTTGTTCAGATCGAGTCGACAGATTTTAATCCCGAACCGCCCGAAGAACAATACTATCCGAATCCCACCGTGGCCTTTATAAAAAAAGAAGACAGCAATTATTATTCAGACATATTCATTTAAAATAAAAATTTAATCTAAAAACGTAACATTATGGCAGCGTACAGAACACCGGGAGTTTACATCGAGGAAATTGCAAAATTTCCCCCGTCCGTAGCTCAAGTAGAAACCGCTATTCCGGCTTTTATCGGCTATACCGAAAAGGCTAAGGAGGAACAAGAAGACCTTACCGAAACACTTCTAATGGTTCCCAAACGAATCATCTCAATGTTGGAATATGAGGCACATTTCGGTTTTCCCCAAAAGGAAACCGCCTTGGGCATTACTATTACCGAAGTTGGTGGAGAAAAATCCATTAAGGTCACTGAACCGCCCGCGGCCGACAAGTCGCCTTTTTTAATGTATTACGGTATGCAGATGTACTTTGCCAATGGGGGAGGGCCATGTTATATAGTATCGGTAAGTACCTATGCCGATGCCCTAGCCAATAATTCGGTCGATCCAGTACAGTTCAATGATTTAAGTGATGGGTTGATAACATTGGAAAAGGAAGACGAACCTACCTTGTTGGTGTTCCCTGATGCTACCTCTTTGGCCAATCATTCCGACTTTTACAACCTCTACAACAATGCCTTGGGGCAATGCAAAAAACTTCAAGATAGATTTAGCATTATCGATACCTATTCCGATGACGAGGATGTAGAAATGAACGACCCCGAAGGCGTTAGGAATATCATTAGTAATGATATTGACGAAATTAAGTATGGCGCAGTCTATTTCCCATATCTGGATACCATACTTGATTATCACTATGACGAGAACAGTCTTCAGATTACACACAATACGGATCAACCCGCACTTTTGTCTGATGTCAATGACTCCTTGGCCAACATCATAAGCGCACAAGGTGGTATGGGCGCTTTGGTGGCGGACCTTACCGCCTCAGATACTGCTTTACAAGCTATGACTGCGCCTGATGCCCTGACAAACGCCTCTACAATTACAGATGCCTTACAGCCTATTATCGATGCATTGACCTCAGTGGTTGATGAGGCCACTAATATCGTTGCCAATACAAATACGGCCGCAACCAATGCCAGTGAGGACGCTGCGGTTTCCGCAGCGGCAACAGCCGCAGCCACTAATTTGGAAAATGGTGTGGGGACCGGATCGGCGATAGATACCTTACTCACTACGCTAAATGGAAATGTGACGACTATTGAAAGTGCGACAGGGGGAACAGCCGTAAAAACAGAATCCACCGCAGCGGTTGCCGCATTGACTACGGTCGACGCCACGATTCAGGTCGTACTAGATTTAATCGATAGCCCGATTATCGACGCTATTACCAATGCAGCCGTAGTGGATCCCGATGCAGGTTCCTTGGATGGTCTTATTCTAAGTTCCATAAAAAACACCGACAGTGCCACCTACAACAATATCAAAACGGCTATCAACAATTTACCGCTTCGATTACCACCCTCCACTACCATGGCAGGCATTTATGCGCGGGTAGATGGCGATAGGGGAGTTTGGAAAGCCCCGGCAAATGTTTCGGTAAAATATGTAGTTAAACCAAGCAAAAAGATAACTAATGACATTCAAGATCGCTTAAATGTAGATACGACAGCAGGTAAATCGATCAATGCAATCAGAACCTTTACAGGAAAAGGTACGCTGGTTTGGGGTTCCAGAACCCTTGCCGGCAACGACAACGAATGGCGCTATGTTCCAGTCAGACGCTTCTTTAACATGGTTGAGGAATCGGTGCAGCAGGCCACTGAACAATTTGTTTTTGAACCCAACGATGCCAACACGTGGATCAAGGTAAAGGCCATGATCACCAACTTTCTAAACCTACAGTGGAAAGCCGGAGCATTGGCAGGTCCGACACCCGAAAGCGCATATTATGTAAAAGTGGGGCTTGGTGAAACCATGACCGCCCAAGATATCCTCGAAGGCAAGATGATTGTGGAAATCGGAATGGCGGCCGTGCGACCCGCTGAGTTCATCATTTTAAGGTTCTCACATAAAATGCAAGAGGCATAATCACTAAAATTCAATAAATAATTTAAAAATAGCATCATGGCAAGCACTTATCCATTACCAAAGTTTCATTTCAAAGTAACGTATGGTGACGCAGAATTCAACTGCACCGAAGTATCCGGACTGGACTTTGAAACCGAAGTGATAGAATACCGTGGAGGTCTCGACAAGGAATATCACAAGACCAAACAGCCCGGTATGAAGAAATACAGCAACATTACGCTAAAAAGAGGCACTTTCAAAAGTAGCAAAAACCAGTTTTTTGACGAATGGAAAAAGACCGTATTCTTTCAGGAGGAAGGCGAACAGTTTAGGGGAGATATGACCATTAGTATGCTCGATGAGGCCCATGAACCTGTAATTACCTGGACAGCGGCCAATGCTTGGGTTCTGAAGATACAGTCCACGGACCTAAAAGCGGACGGAAACGAAATTGCGATAGAAACCGCTGAGTTCGTTCATGAAAAACTAATACTTGTAGACTGATGTCCGCGATTTATTATCCGCCTTTAAGTTTTCATTTTAGGGTGAACTTCGACGGGGTTTCAAAGAATAACAAAGACTATCGTTTTCAGTCGGTATCTGGCCTTTCCGTTGATATAGAAACCGAGGAATATGCGGAGGGCGGTGAAAATAGGTTCAAGCATAAGCTTCCGGTCAAGACCAAATTCCCGAACCTGGTCTTGAAGCGGGGGCTACTTATAGATTCCGAACTCATTGCGTGGTGCAGAAACGCTATAGAAAATTTTGTTTTTGAACCCGCGGACTTAACCATTGACCTCTTGAGCGAAGAACACAATCCGCTGACAACGTGGAACATTGTTGGTGCTTACCCGGTAAAATGGTCAGTAGAAGACCTCAATGCACAGGAAAGTAAATTGTCGATCGAATCGGTAGAACTGGTGTACAACTATTTTACAATCATATAGTTATGGCGATAGAAATAAAGGAACTGCACATTAAAATAAATGTTGATGGCGAGGGTAGCACCCCATCGAAGAAAAAACAAACTGGCGGAGATAAGCAAGCGGTCATCGAAGCCAGCGTGGAGCAGGTAATGACATTGATCGACAAACAAAAGGAACGATAATAGAAATCGACTATGGCCAACGACGCACAACTAACAAAATTAAAGATCGTAGCGTATAAAGACCCGGAGTTTAACGACAAGGCTGACGATGGGGAGTTCAACACCTTGTTGAATCCCGAGAAGTATACTTTTAAGTACGCCATTGAATCCAACAACGATCAGGCATCCGGCACCAGTGATCTTTCACCAAAATTCAATAAAAAATTACCAGAGGACCTTGAACTGGAATTTTTGTTCGACCGTACCGGTGTTATCCCACAAGTTTCTTCAGAAGAAGAAGGAATTATAGAAGATATAGAAAAATTCAAAAAAGTGGTACTCGACTATAGTGGCGAAGAGCACAAGCCTTACTATGTGATTATTTCATGGGGAACATTGCTCTTTAAGGGCAGTCTTAAAGAAATGGATATTGAATTCAAGCTTTTCAAACCTAATGGAGCCCCGTTGAGGGCAGTGGCCAAAGCCAAATTTCAAGGCTTTGTGGAAGATGATTTACGGGTAGCTATGGAAAACAACCAATCCCCCGATCTTACACATCTCAGAACCGTGGAAGAAGGAGATACGCTTCCATTGATGTCCCATAGAATTTATGGTGATTCCAAGTATTATTTAGAGGTGGCCCGAGTAAACAACATCGGCAACTTTAGAAAATTAAAGGCGGGAACACGTATTTCCTTCCCGCCCATAGCCAAAACAAACCTATAGCATGAACAACAGTAGAGTAATAAATACGGCAAAAAATGCAGACCTCGTCACCCATAAGGTTCTCGTGGAGGGCGAAGAACTTTCAAAAAAGCACCAAGTGAAACAAATTTTGGTGGAAAAGGAGGTGAATAGAATTTCTACTGCAACCTTGATACTGTTGGATGGGGAAGCGTCCAAACAAGATTTTAAGTTGAGCAACGAAGAATTGCTCATCCCGGGCAAGCAGATTGAGATTTCTGTCGGATACCACTCCGACGAGGAAATAATTTTTAAAGGTATCGTTATCACCCATAGCCTTAAGATAAGAAACAATTCTACCTTATTAATTGTTGAATGTAAGGACGAAGCAGTAAAAATGACTGTGGGCCGGAAGAGCAATTATTTTTATGAACTCTCTGACAGTGATATTTTCGAATCGATTATTGACACGTATGGTCTCGACAAGGATGTGGAAGCTACCAATTTTACACATAAGGAATTGGTGCAGTACCATACTTCCGATTGGGACTTTCTTATATCCCGGGCCCAGGCAAATGGGAAGTTGTGTTTTTTAGAGGATGGAAAGGTTGCCATAAAAAAACCGGACATATCCCAGGAGTCCGTCGAAACGGTGGCTTTTGGAGCGACCATGCTAGATTTTGATGCAGAAATCGATGCCCGTGACCAATTCAGTAAAGTATCGTCCTACGCTTGGAACCATGCCGATCAAGAACTTTTGGAAATCGAGGCCAATGACCCGGCCATTTCGCTGAATGGAAATCTCTCACCATCGGACCTTGCGGAAACAATAGGCTTGGATAATCTAGAGCTACGCCATGGCGGTGCAGTAAGTGATGTGGAACTCCAAGATTGGGCCGATGCAAAGCTGTTCTTCCAACAATTGGCGAAAATACGGGGACGGGTCAAATTTCAAGGGATTCCCGCGGTAAAACCTGGCGTTGTTTTAAAGCTTGAAGGTGTTGGCGATCGTTTTAATGGGAATGTATATGTAACCGCTGTGCGGCATGAAATAGCTGAGGGAAATTGGACGGTTAATGCACAATTCGGTATCAATCCCAAATGGTTTTCAGAAACCTATGACATCAATCCTTTGCCGGCCTCAGGACTTTTGGCGGCCGTAAACGGCCTTCAAATTGGGATTGTGAGCCAATTGCAGGACGACCCGGACGGAGAGGATCGAATTTTAGTGCAACTTCCGATTATAAATGATGAAGAGCAAGGTATTTGGTGCAGAATTGCATCCCTCGATGCGGGTGAGAATAGAGGATTCTTCTTTAGGCCCGAAATCGGCGATGAGGTCATCATTGGTTTTATAAACGATGACCCCAATGATGCGGTCGTGTTGGGCATGTTGCATAGTAGCGCCAAACCGGCACCTTTGACGGCCAGCGATGATAATCATGAAAAAGGATTGGTTACCAGAAGCGAAATGAAAGTGCTTTTCGATGATGATAAAAAATCGATACGAATAGAAACTCCGGCGGGCAAGGTTATCTCATTGGATGAGGATGCGGGGAGCATTGTTGTTGAAGATGACAATTCCAATACCATTACAATTGACAGCAATGGGATAGTGATTGAAAGCGGTAGCGATATCAATATAAAGGCAACGGGTGATGTAAATATCGAGGGAACAAACGTAAATATCAAGGCCAGTGCCCAATTTAAGGCCGAAGGTTCGGCCGGAGTGGAAATGTCCTCCAGTGCGACAGCAACGGTAAAAGGGTCATTGGTACAAATAAATTAAAAGAATAGAAATGGGAGCACCTGCTGCAAGAATAACCGATATGCATGTTTGCCCTATGGTAACAGGGACGGTCCCTCATGTTGGAGGTCCAATATTGCCCGCAGGAGAACCAACGGTACTTATTGGTGGATTGCCAGCGGCAAGGGTTGGCGACATGGCTACTTGTGTTGGGCCACCGGATACCATTTTGGTCGGATCGGGAACAGTAATGATCGGGGGTATGCCAGCGGCAAGAATGGGGGATTCAACGGCTCATGGAGGCACAATTGTAGCAGGATTGCCCACGGTTTTAATTGGATAAAGATATAGATATGGCGGACAATACATCATTTTTAGGTACAGGTTGGAGCTTTCCTCCGGAATTTGACAAAGGCTCAAAAACGGTTGTGATGACATCTGACGAAATAGATATCAAGAAAAGTTTGGAAATTTTACTGTCAACACGTTTGGGTGAACGTATTATGGTACCCAAATACGGTTGCAATTTAGACGACATGTTGTTCGAGCCATTGAACCTCACCTTAAAGACCTATGTAGTAGAATTGATCAGAACGGCCATCCTGTATTTCGAGCCACGGATCGATGTGATAAAAATAGATATTTCCGAATCGGATGATTTGGAAGGAAAGTTCTTGATCCTGGTAGAATATCTGATACGGGCGACCAATGCCAGGGCAAATTTGGTGTTTCCCTTTTATAGGGCGGAAGGCACAGATGTGTAG
>CBDULZ010000086.1:0-22133 GCA_965368185.1 uncultured Kriegella sp. | reverse complement strand
AGGGAATTTCAGGAAGAGGAAATAAATTGTTGTCTGCAGCCAGATTAATTTCGAGCATTTAAGTGTTTTACAGAAAACCGATGAGCGGCAACAACTTAAAAATCAACTTACTACCCATGCAAACCCCAAATTTTATGGTCTTTTTCATTTTATCAAAATAGGGGTTCCTCAATGAACAGCACATTTTTTTACGATTTAGTAAAAGGATTTAATCAATACTGCCAATAAAGCAATTCTTTTTGGAAACTGACCTATTTTTGCTCAGAAGCCCTTATTTTCGTGCTATTTAAGAAAAATTTAAGAAACCATAGTGGGCGATAAAATCGACAATCTGATTTCAGTTTTGGTAGTCGAGCCTCAGATTTTTATAGAATAATAACCGACCAAACCGTTGCAACATGGCGATCAAAAGTACGGAAATAGAAAGGCTGTCCATTTCGGACAACAATGCAAAGTGGAAAAAATGGGGCCCTTACCTAGCTGAAAGACAATGGGGCACAGTGCGTGAGGATTATAGTGAATACGGTCATGCATGGGAATTTGTAGATCATGAAAAAGCTCGCAGCAATGCGTATCGATGGGGTGAAGAGGGCATAGCCGGTTTTTGTGATTCCAAGGAGATACTGTGCCTGGCACCGTCTTTTTGGAATGGTAAAGACCCCATGCTGAAAGAACGGCTCTTTGGTCTAACCAACAATCAGGGAAACCATGGGGAAGATGTAAAGGAACTATATTTTCATCAGGTTTCAACCCCTACGCATTCCTATTGCAAGTACTTGTATAAATATCCGCATGCGGAATTTCCGTATGACGAATTGGTAGAAAAGAACCAACGTAGCCGTGAGCTGCCCGAGTATGAGTTGCTTGACACGGATTGTTTTAAGAACAACGCCTATTTCGATTGCTATATTGAATATGCGAAGGCCGATATTGACGATATTCTGATGAAGGTCACAGTTGTTAATCGTGGTCAAAAAGCAGCCGATTTACACATTCTTCCCCATTTATGGTTTCGAAATTTCTGGAAACATAACAAACGGTTTTCCCGGCCAAAAATGCAATCAGTTTCACAGAATTGTGTGGAAGCAAAAAGTGTTCGAAACGGCACCTATTTTCTTTATCACGAAAATGGTAAGCAATTGTTCTGTGAGAATGAAACCAATAATAGCCGCATTTACGGGGTGCCCAATAAAGTTAAGTATGTGAAAGACGGTATCAATGACCATGTGGTTTCCGGCAAGCGTACTGTTAACCCAAAAAAGATTGGATCCAAAATGGCCGCTTGGTACAAATTCAGGTTAAAAGCGGGACAGGAGAAGATTATAAAAGTGCGCCTTAGCAAAACCAAGTTGCAAAATCCATGGGCCGAATTTGATAGTGTGTTCGAGCAAAGAATCAAGGAATGTGAAGATTTTTACGGTACGGTAATAAAAAGGGATTTACCAGAATCCCATCAAGAAATTGCAAAGAGCGCATTTTCGGGCCTTTTATGGACCAAACAGTTCTATTACAACGACGTGTTCAAATGGCTTTTCGGAGGACCAGGAGAAGAAAAACCGTACCGTGCAAACGCAAGAAATTTTAGTTGGCAGCACCTTACCAATAGAGATATCATATCAATGCCCGATAAATGGGAGTATCCTTGGTATGCGGCCTGGGACCTGGCTTTCCATATGGTTTCATTTGTTGAAATAGATCCAGTATTTGCCAAAGAACAACTGCTTTTGGTACTAAAAGAAAACTATATGCATCCCAATGGGCAGATTCCGGCCTATGAATGGAATTTTAGTGATGTTAACCCTCCGGTGCATTCCTGGGCCGTCTGGAATGTGTATACCAAGGATAAAGAACGGACTGGCCGGGGCGATACCGACTTTTTGGAGAAAGCTTTCCAGAAACTCCTCGTTAATTTTACCTGGTGGGTGAATCAAAAGGATAAGCATGGCACGGATCTTTTTGAAGGAGGGTTTTTGGGATTGGACAATATTGGGGTTTTTGACCGCAACCATATGCCACCGGGTATCACAAGAATGCAACAGGCCGATGCTACCAGTTGGATGGCAATGTTCACCTTGAATATGTTTCGGATGTCGATGGAGCTGGCAAAAATAAATAATACTTACGAAGAGGCTACTTCAAAGTTTTTCAGACATTTTTTGAATATTGCATGGGCCATGCACCACATAGGACAAAAAGAAATCTCGCTCTGGGACGATACCGACAATTTTTATTATGATGTGGTTGAAATGTCAAGCGGGGTTACGAGTCGGATGAAAGTGCGGTCGTTGGTGGGAATTATTCCAATGTTTGCCGTGGAAGTTATCCATAAGGACTTTCTTGATGGTTTTAAGGAGTTTAAAATCAGGGCTGCCGCCATAGTAAGAACGCGCCCAGACTTGGCATCGCTGATTTCTCGAATAGAAGAAATCAATGAAGACGGGAATTATCTGTTTTCAATTATGCGTGGCTTTAGGCTAGAGCATTTACTTAAACGGCTGTTGGACGAAGAAGAGTTTCTTTCGGATTATGGAATACGTTCCCTCTCCAAATACCACAAAGAACATCCTTTTGTATTTGAACACCATGGGCACCATAGGATTGACTACGAACCCGGCGAGAGCGGTTCGAATATGTTCGGGGGCAATTCCAACTGGCGTGGGCCCATTTGGATGCCATTGAACTATATGATTATTCAGTCGTTACGGAAGTACTATTCCTTTTACGGGGATACCTATGTTTATGAATTCCCTACCGGTTCGGGAAATAAAATCAACTTGGATGAAATCGCAAATGAGCTGACTAAAAGATTGATTCGTTTGTTTGAGCGAAATTCAGAAGGTAAATTCCAATATCATGACAATGATGCGCAAAAACGTTATTCACAAAATGAATTCTTTAAAGACCATCACCTCTTTTATGAGTTTTTTGATGGCGATAACGGCAAAGGACTCGGGGCTTCACATCAAACAGGGTGGACCGCACTTATTGCCAATCTGATCTTGGAAATGGATGATTCTGTAAACAAATCAAGCCTCGTCAGTGAGCTGGCAGGCAGTACACCAAAAAATGGCGTAATCGTGAAATAGAGTTTTCGAAGCACATTTTTTATCGAACAATTAAAATTGCAATACGTGGTCCGTATTACAAACTTGATTCTCCGTATCTAAATTTGGAAGAAGGTCAAACGAGAATAGAAAGGTTATATTCCCAGTAATTTTCCCATTTATAAGACGATTTGCATTTTCTATTCGCCGGATACTTCATTAAAATCCCTTTATCTCCATACCCTAACATATCATTTTCTATTTTTGTTTATTGATTAATGAGGGTTATGCGTCTTAGTATCAGTATGATAATGATCTTTTTTTTGTCCTCCACCATATTCGGACAAAACAAAGCTACTACCGTAGATAGCCTTCTCATGGTATTAAATCAGAATCAAGCACGAGATAAAAAACGTGTCGACGCCCTGAATGACCTCGGGTATCACTATTGGATCATTGATTCCAACGAATCCCTAGTTTATGGCAGCGAAGCTTTGCAACTTGCCGAAGAATTGCAATATGCACAGGGCAGTGCCATGGCCAAAAGAGTGTTGGGCGTGGCCTATTGGACCTTGGGGCAATTAAAGCTTGCTTTGGAAAACCTGACTAATGCCGAGATCATCTATGAAAATATCGGTGATGAAGAAGGCGCAACCAATTGTTTGATGAACACAGGTATGGTGTATGCCGATATAGGCGATTATGACAAGGCGATAGCGATTTATGACCGCTCCATAGAAAAATTTACACAGCTGAACCTAAAATCGCGTATTGCCACGACTTTCAATAAAATCGGGTCTGCACTTTTTCATAAGAACCAACTTCCGGAAGCAAAAAAATACCTTACCGATGCGTTGAATATGCATTCCGACGACTTTTTCTCGTATGGGATGGCCGAAGCACATAACGGATTGGGTAAAATTTTTATTCTTGAGGGGGAACTGGAACAGGCGGATTACCATCTACGAAAAGCGGTAGATTTAGGCAGAAAGATAAACGACGAACACGGACTCGTCGGAAACATGATTCAATTCGGAAAATTGCAACGCCTGCGAAACGAATACGCCGATTCGGAAAAAAACCTGTTGGAAGCCTTAAGAAAGGCCAATGGAAGACACCTAAGAAAATATGCTCTTGAAGCTTATGAAGAGCTAAAACTTCTAAAAAAAGATCAAGGCAATTTGGAAGAGGCCCTGGCATACTATGATGCTTTTATAGCATTAAAGGACTCAATTTATAACACAGAAAAATCAAAACAGATTGCGGCAATGGAGTTCGGACTGCAACTGCAGGACAAAGAAAAGGAAATTTTATTGTTACAGGAGAAGGAACGCACCAATACAATTATCAAATGGAGCTTCGCCGCCGGCATAGTCTCATTTGGTATTATGGGATTTTTGGGTTATAACAGCCAGCGACAAAGACGTTTAAAGAAACGCGAAATATATAGGAGAAAACAAGAGCAATTGGCCGCCGAGGAAGCGTTGGCGAAAACGGCTCTTGAAAATGCCCAACTGAAACAAAAGGAAATGGCGCAACAACTGGAATTCAAGAATAAAGAATTGACTTCTTACACGCTGAATTTTGTACAAAAAAACGAATTGTTACAGCAATTGCAAGATAAATTGGTGTCGGCCAAGAACGCACCGCCCACCTCCCAAGCAAAAATATTGGAAGAAATGCGACGTGATATTAAGCAGCACGTACATATCGACAGGGATTGGGAAGACTTTAGGCGTTATTTTGAAGACGTGCACACCGGTTTTCTAGGTAATTTAAAAGAAAAACATCCTGATCTAAGTTCCAACGATCTTAAAATATGCTCTCTGACGCGCCTTAATTTGAATACCAAAGAGACCGCAAGTATCTTGGGAATATCTCCCGAAAGTGCCAAAACCGCACGTTACCGACTCCGAAAAAAACTCAACCTTACACCGGAACAAGAACTTTTAGATTACTTTTTGCAGTTGGAGAAGTAAAACCCTTGTCCTTGTTAAAATTTCTTCGCTTTTTATTCCTAAAATCCAACGAATTATAATCAACTGTTAATCAATATGTTATAATTCATTGTCTACTTGCTGTACCCCAAATTTTAAGAAAGTCCTGATTCTTGTCTACCTCTTGTATCAAGCGGGTACGCTTTTAGTCTACCTCATTTATTTTCAGTTAGTTAACTCCCGAAATACTTTTACTCTCGAAAATTAAAACAGCAGTGCCTAACAACAATTTGGGCAGAAAAGAAAGTTTAACAAAAAAAGTATTTTTAAGATGAAAGATTTTATCACAAGTTTGCCGACTCCGCTGGAGTTGGTATTGGATCCCATCTCTTATGTCGTATTCGGTATCTATGGTGGGTTAATGTTATGGGAAGCACTCTTCCCCGCAAGAAAACTCCCAAAGGTCAAGTTTTGGAAGCTGAGAGGCATATTAGCCTTTGTACTCTTCTTTTACCTTTCCTCGTACCTCCCAATGTTCTGGGACGGATTTTTGGCAGAATATCAGGTTTTTGACCTTACCGGACTCGGTACAATATGGGGCGCTATAATCGGTACTTTACTATATGAGTTTGGAGAATATGTTTGGCACCGAACTATGCATGGCAGTAACGTTTTATGGAAAACGATGCACCAAATGCATCACAGTGCGGAACGGCTTGACAGTTATGGGGCATTTTATTTCAGCCCGTTGGATATGATCGGTTGGATCGCCTTGAGCAGTATTTGTCTTGTCGTGTTGGCGGGCTTTACACCCGAAGCAACCACTCTTATTATCCTGATCACAACATTCCTTTCCATTTTTCAGCATAGCAACGTAAAAACGCCTACTTGGATTGGGTACTTCATCCAACGGCCTGAGTCGCATACCGTTCACCATGCAAAAGGGGTACATGCCTATAATTATTCGGGGATTTCCTTGTTCGATATCCTCTTCGGGACTTTTAAAAATCCGAAAGCTTATGAGCATGAAACGGGGTTTTACGATGGTGCGTCAAGTAAAATTAAGGATATGCTGCTCTTCAGGGATATCTCCAAAGAAAAGTAAATCGTACGAGAATCAAGTAGAAAATAGAAATGAAAACAAACGGTATTAAAACTACGGAAAGACCCTTATTGATCGATGGGGGATTAGAAACGACATTGGTTTTTCACCATGGGATCGAACTGAATCACTTTGCTGCCTTTGAGCTACTGAACAAACCGAAAACCTGTGATCTGATCATGGCATATTACCGGAAGTATTTAGATCTGGCAAAAATATATGAAATGGGTTTTATACTCGAAAGCGCTACGTGGCGGGCCAATCGCGATTGGGGAAACAAGCTTGGCTTTTCAAAACAAGGGCTTAGCGACATCAACCAATTGGCGATACAACAATTGCAAATTTTAAAGAAATCATATGCGGAGACTATTGATCCCCTTTTAGTCAGTGGCTGTATAGGGCCACGAAGCGATGGCTATAAGGTAACGGATATGATGGATATCGATGCGGCAGCAGCGTATCACTTGGCTCAGATTAAGGCATTCAAGAATGCCGGTGCCGATATGGCGTCGGCCCTGACCCTGAACTATATCGATGAAGGGTTAGGGATAGCCGCAGCTGCTAGAACGGTCGGTTTGCCAATAGTACTATCATTTACGGTAGAGATCGATGGTAACCTCCCTAGTGGAGAAAGCCTTCAAGAAGCTATTGAAACTATAGACCATAGTACCGACAACTACCCGATGTACTATATGGTCAATTGCGCGCATCCCTCGCATTTTGCCCATCGATTGAAAGAAACTTTAAAATGGAAGGAGCGGATTATGGGCATCCGGGCGAACGCCTCGCACAAAAGTCATGCGGAGCTGAACGAAGCGACAACTTTGGATTCCGGTGATGCAAAAGACCTTGCCATTTGGTATAAAACATTGCAGTTACGGCTTCCAAATCTAAGAGTATATGGTGGCTGTTGCGGAACGGATGAGCGCCATATTGAGGCGATTTGCCGAATACTAAAAACTGAAATAAAATAAGAACATAATAAAATGAAGAAAATAGAAATCGTCTGGTTCGGTTGGAGTGGCACTGCTAGAAAGATGCGCCTACCAAAAAGAAATCGCGCCAAGTGTGACGATCAATCACAACAGAGTAATCAATTTTTAAAATATAAGAGTATGAAAAAATCAGCTATCAATTTATTGGCACTGGGAATGGCAAGTATCGGCCTCGCCCAAAATTCGCATCCCAATTTCGAACTATCAAAGTATAAAAGCTTTAAAGAAATGAGTATCAACCACGAATACCTTGACGAAGTTCAAAACGGGTTAACTCCTAATCAAGCCAAGTACCTCGAGAATTTGGTCTCCTACTGGGATGTTACCAAATCAAGGCAATTCAAAGGTCGCAAAGGAGATGGGTTCGACGTTACCTTCAAGTCGGGTAAAAACTATATCGAAGCATCCTATGATGCCAATGGTAAAATAATAATGGTCAATGAGCGGTTCAGGAATTTTGCTTTGCCATTACAAGTAAGCATTGCCCTGGCAAAGCGCTACCCAAATTGGAAGGTCGTAAAGAACAAGTATTTGGTGCTGTACACCAGGAACAATAGACCTAATAAAAGCTTTAAGGTGCAGATACAAAAAGGGAACCAAAAAAAGTGGGTGAAAATAGATCCGTCACTAAAAATAAGCTAAACGGTGTTTGACGCAAATTGATTCGGAAGTTGGCGGCCTCGCCGCCAACTTCTTTTAATTATTTAAAAAAAATCGTTAGCTAATGAAAATTCATAATCAACGGACTAAAAATAAAAGTATGAACAACACATTTGAAAATAACAATATTAGAGGTCCTATTAATTCTTGGTTCTTTTATACGATTTCCGGCTATATGAATGTGCTTTGGGGGAAATCTAAAAAAGAACTATTTCAAGATCACCCTGAGATCGTTGTTGAATTAGGTCCTGGGGCCGGGGCCAATATGCGTTATCTGAAGGAAGGAACCAAATTGGTTGCTATTGAGCCGAATATCCATATGCATAAGAATCTGCGAAGAACCGCAAAGAAGTATGGAATAAATCTGGATATAAAATCCATAACAGGGGAAGCAATAGATTTACCGGATAATTCAGTGGATTTTGTAATATGCACCCTCGTTCTATGCACGGTAGAAAATCCTTTGGAATGTGTAAATCAGATAAGACGCATCTTAAAACCTGCGGGCGAATTTGTGTTCATTGAGCATGTAAAGGCAAGAGAAAATTCTATACTCGGTTTCATCCAAAAGCTGATACATAAACCGTGGCATTGGTTTTTTGAAGGATGCCACACGAATAGGGATACGGCAGCCTTATTCGAATCTGCCGGGTTTCGCACGGTAGCAATGGATAAATACAATCACTACTCCCCATTTGTTCCGATTATCCCTCAAATCCGTGGAAGGGCAATAAAATAATAAGAAATCATGAAGTTTAAGATAGCACTATTAATAATAGGAATTTTACTGTTATTCGGTAATGCCCAAAATAATTAGCCTGTTAAGGTTGCTATCGGAAATGAAGCCACTTCGGTACCTTTTACGAAATTCTTTACATCATCAATTCATCCGACAATACAACTAGGAACCGAATATGGTTATAGGAACAAACCGCCTTCGGAGATTTACCAAACTTTCAATCTTGGGTATATCTATCACAAAAACCTCTTTCAAGGAGCCTATATGAACACAGGAATAGGATATGATTATAAAACAGGGTTTGGTTTAAAATTAAAATCGAATCTTGAAGTTGGCTACCTGCACACATTTGCGACTCAAGACGAATATCAATTTGAAAATGGAGAATACGTTAACGGCATGGACAAGGGTAATTCTAGGGTAATGCCTACATTTTCGGTTGGTCTTGTATATGCGTTCAAAAAGAACGGAAAGGTTATTTCCGAACTCCTTGTTCTCTATCAATCGTGGATCGAATACCATTATTCTCCAGGGTTTATTCCTCTAATGTCCCATACAAACATAGAAATAGGTTATAAATTTTATTTAAAAGGTCATGGCAAAAAATAGTATTCAAGTTTTAATAGCGTCGTTAGTTTTTCTCTTATGTTTCATTTCTTGTCAAAAAGATGAGTTACTTTCTCCTGATGTTTTCGAGGACAATGTAGCGTTCACGGACACTAGTTCTAATCATGTTACTCATCTTAAATTCCAATAAATGTTGGACGACATTAAAAGTTCAGGCGTTCCGGGAATTTCAATGCCCGTACAGGACCCGATTCATGGTATGTGGTTGGGCGCAAGCGGTAAAGCCGATCTAAAAAGCAGCATTGACCTAAAGGTAGGTAATATTACAAGGGTGGCTAGTACGGTCAAAACATTTACGGCCACTACAATTTTGATATTACAGGAAGAAGGAAAGCTGGATTTAGATGATGGGGTCATAGATTATCTGACCGATTATGATATTAGGCATTTGAAAAATGCCGACATAGCGACAATTAGGCAATTGTTAAATCATTCCAGCGGAATATATAATTATATCGAGAACATTCAGTTTCAAACCGCCTCGTTAAACGATTTGGTCAAAAAATGGAGCCCTGAGGAATTGATGGGTTACGCTAGAGGCCGGAAAGCATATTTCATACCGGGGGAAGATGTAGAATACTCCAATACGAACTATATTTTGTTAGGGATGATTATATCGAAAATTGAGAACAAACCTTTTTATGAAGTTTTTGAAGAAAAGATATTCGGTCCTTTAAATTTAAATTCTACTCAATTTGCTGCTCAAAATCCCGTGCCGAACAACATCATAAGTGGGTATGCCGATTTGTACAGCAATTTAAATGTAATCAACGTCACTTATTATAGTGGGTGGGACTATTATACTGCCGATGGAGGTTTGATTTCCAATCCGTATGATTTAAATACATTTTTCACATCATTGGTAAACGGTGAGCTAATTTCTTCATCTTCTTTAGACGCAATGATGGATTGGGTTACACCAAATGAAGAGGACGCGGATTTCTTTCCGATAACCTATGGGTTGGGAATTTTTAAAATGGAAACACAACGGGGAGAAGCTTATTTTCATAGTGGTGATGCCATAGGATATTATGCGAACATGGTATACTTTCCAGACCAAAAGGCCACAATAACCTGGGCAGTGAATGGCAATTATGGGAAAATAGATGAGTTCACGTCAACGCAAGAAGCTATGGAACATATTTTCGATTAATGCTCGCCGAAAAAAAAACTTTTTGCAAGTTTTTTTAAAAGATTAAATTGGATAGACATGGACAGATACGAGGAAACTTTTAAGACTTGGAACAAAATAGCGTCTTTATATCAAGACAAGTTTATAGGAATGCACCTTTATGACAGCAGCTACGATTGGGTTTGTGCATCGATTAAAACCATCAAGGCGGAAATTTTGGAAATTGGTTGCGGTCCAGGAAATATTACAAAGTATCTGCTATCTAAAAGACCTGATTTTAGAATTTATGGAATTGACATAGCCCCAAATATGATAGCGTTGGCAAAAGAGAACAATCCGACCGCCGAGTACGATGTGATGGACTGCAGACAAATAGAAGTACTTAAAAAAAAATTTGACGGAGTAGTCTGTGGGTTTTGCTTGCCTTATCTTTCCCAGGATGACTGTGATAAGCTTATCAAAGATTCCTATAAACTGTTAGCTGAAAACGGACTCATTTATTTAAGTTTTGTAGAAGGCGATCCAAAGGATTCAGCGTTTCAAACTAGTAGTGACGGTGATAGGGTCTATTTCTACTATCATTCTTTAGATGAAATGAAAGCTAGACTTGTTGAAAATAAATTTAGAGTGATAGATACTTTTCAGTTCAATTATAGGAAATCCGATTCAGAAGAGGAAATTCATACTATTTTGACAGCAGGTAAATAGGGCCTATTCCAATGTGTTCAAGTGCCTTATTTCATTGAATTTTGAAAAGCGCCACAATAGGAAAGTTTTAAGGCACTTCAATGACCAAATTAGACCGCCCCAGCCTGAATCCTATTGTATTGAATACTCCTAAATAATACTGTAGCAATGTTTTTTTCTTACTGAACTCATTGGAAAAACGCTATTGTGCAAGGGTTCTCAAAAAAAGTGATTTTATAAATTTATGGGTTTTACACCTTAAGGGCATCCTCCAATAATGCCATAACACTCTCAGAGGGTTTAACATTATGGGAAAGGGCCATGCGCTCTCTTTCGCGAAGAATCAGTTTTCGAAACCGAACACCGCTTATATTACCCTGCTTAAAATCGATAAATTTCATAAACCATTTGAAATAGGGAAAACCCATATAAGTTTTGAGTTGGGTATTTTCCTTCTCTAAAAGTCCATAGCGCTTGATTGTCCTTTTTGCGTGTTTGTAATCGCCTAGATGGAGTAAGGTTTCCAAATAAGTCCGGAAAAATTTGTTCCAATTATGCTCTAAAATATCCTTTTCATAAAGGGCAAGTTGGTTTTCGGCATATTGCTTGGCATTTTTAAATTCTCCATTGTCGGAATAACACTTTACCAAAGAAGAAATAAACAGCGATTTATTGTATTTGTTCGACATTTGCCTGGCAAACGGCAGTGCCTCCCTGAGTCTTTGCAATGCTTCCTTACGCCTTCCTAATTTTAAAAGATTGAAGCAATAATTGTTGAGGTACATGATATAATCGTGACCTTGTTGACTGATCGATAAACGCCCATAATAAAGCGCCTGATCGTATTTAAGCAGTTTCATTAAAATCAGTTGCCGATTGCCATAAAAGTTGAGCAATAGCTTTTTGGAATAGTATGATCCATCTTTCAATCGGTCTTCGAGCCTGTCATAATAAACGAGGGTAGGTTGCAACAGGTCATTCTGTAGCAGTGCCAGGTATGATAGCAGTATTAAAGTTTGGTAATGGTTGAACCCGTCTATGGTCTCGTCTTCGAACAAACGTTTCAGCCAAGGCGACCATTTTAGGGAATTCTGTGAAAGTCTATTGCTATGATAATCGGTAACGATATCTGATGTCGCCTGGGTCATTCGGTTGCCGATGTCCTTACTGCGGATATAGTCGTCGTGATAATTGTGCACGAACCTGTTGATCAATTCATAATCGTTCAGTCGTACACGTACCAACAAAAAATTCAGATAGTATTTAACGACCTCATAAAGCCGAATAAAGTGAAAGTGGTGCGGGACATAGTTTTTAATAAGTTTAAGTAGTTCCTTTTCCTCGTCGGAAGAGAGGGTATCGGTCTTGATCTTGTTATCGAAATAATTAAGTCTTTTATAGTAGTTGTCGGTACAACTTTCGTCCAACCGTGCCTGCATCCAATGCATCAGGTGCGAATATTTGCGCTTGTCTATGGCTAGGTTAAAATTATTCTTTTTATCCTTGGAAAGGGCGTTGAACTTGACCGTTTTAAAGATTTCAGTCCTGTCGCTGTCTTGAAACTGGGCAGAGCGTTCCAATAACAGTGCCTCATGCGGAAGCAGTGCATTGGTGAATTCCGTAAACTTTTTTAGTTTCAAACCGTTCTTTTACATAACCAGTCCCCCGTCAACACTCAATGTAGCCCCGTTAATAAAACTTGACTCTTCGGATGCCAAAAAGACATATGCGTTGGCGATATCCTCAGGTTTTCCTAAACGGCTTAATGGGGTTTTTGCTTCCAACTCGGCAATCAATTTTTCAGGGATGGTCTCCACCATTTCCGTAGCGATAAATCCTGGGGCAACGGCGTTCACATTGATGCCCTTTCTGCCCAGTTCCCGGGCCCACACCTTGGTAAGACCGATAACGCCAGCTTTGGTAGCCACATAGTTGCTCTGCCCGAAATTGCCGTACAGACCTACAACCGAAGAAGCATTGACGATTTTTCCGCTGCCCTTTTCGACCATGGGTTCGCTAATGGCCTGTGTACAATTAAAAACTCCCGTTAGGTTCACATCCAAAACAGATTGCCATTGTTCCGATGTCATTTTTTTAAGGGTCGCATCTCGAGTTATTCCGGCGTTGTTTATTAGAATGTCAATACCCCCGTAAGTGTTAATAATATCGTTTACCGCTTGGTCGACTTCGGCTTTATTTACGGTATTGACCTTTTGGAATTTCAGGGATTTGCCCTCATTTTCTTTCAATAACTTCTTCCCGGCATCCTCGTTGATATCCCAACAAATGACCTTAGCGCCTTCTTTTAGAAATTTGTCAACGGTTACTTTTCCAATTCCGTTTGCCCCACCCGTGATTACGGCTACTTTGTCCTTTAATCTTTTCATTTCTTAAGTTTTGGTCAAAGCTATCGATATATTTGTCCGATTAAATTAAAGAAAATAAAATAATAAATATAGACTTATTATTTTAATTACAATTATACAGATATAAAACGTTGATAAATAGCTATTTAAAAGTATATATATTGATATGGACAAATTGCGTATTTGTCAACCACCAAGTATGTCTATTATACGACAGAAAGCCCCTTTTTTGATTTAATCATTCAAAAATAACTTTTTAGATATAAAAAGGGATGGTTTATTACTGTGAATCGCGTAATAGTGAAAAAAAGTCTATATCATAAAATTGAAATCGTAACAAGTGGAATAGATTTCTTTGTCTCTATATTAGTCAGGCCATTAATTGTGATTAGATAAAAATTTAACCCCTACATTCCTAATGAATGAATATTACCCGATACTGACACTTATTTCCTTGGGGCTATTTGTGGGTATATTGTTCTATTTGGTCATAAAGTCAAGGTCAAAAAGTGAAAGTATAGAAACTTATGCCCTTGGCAGCAGGTCATTTTCATCGTTTTCGGTAGCTCTTTCATTGGCAGCATCTTTGACTAGTGCCGCGACCTTTATCATCAACCCGGGGTTCATATCATTGTACGGTATTGGTGCTTATTTGGCGTTTGGGGTAGTTATGCCCTTGGCTATTTTTCTAGCGTTGGTCGTACTCATGAAACGATTTCGAAAGTTCGGTGTCAATGTGAAGTCCCTTACCATTGCAGATTGGGTGGGTAAGCGTTACGGATCTTCCTTTTTAAAATTGTTTTTTGGACTACTGAGTGCACTTTTGATTACGTTTATCGTACTAATTTGTGTGGGAATCACCAAAGTGGTTGCCAAGGCGGTATCAGCGGATGAACTGACTATTCTTATTGTTCTAGTGGTCATCGTTTTTTCCTATATGTTGGCCGGAGGTGCGAACTCGATGGTTTATACCAATTCGTTACAGGCTGTCATGATGATTGTAGTAGCGGTACTATTGCTAGGCTCGGGAGCGGAATACTTTTTGGCCAGTGGAGGAGAATCTATTTTTACAAGACTCAGCAAGATCGACCCCAATTTGACAAAGACCTTTAATGAATCAAGTCCGCTTTTTCGGGATTTCTTCGAAGTGGTCGTCTGCAATGCGGTGGTAGGTATAGCCATAGTTTGTCAACCCCATATTTTAACCAAATCGCTACTTATAAAAAAGGACAAACAAGTCAACCAATTTTTAACTTATTCCATCTTGCTATTGGTTATTTTCTTTTCCGTTGTGATTACTGGTTTTTATGCCCGTTTAAACTTTCCGGATTTGATGTACGGGGGCGAGCTATTAAAAATGGATGGGATTATTCCTGCCTATGTAGTTGACCGCTTTCCCATTTATATGGGCATTCTGGTCATCTTAGGTTTGATTGCGGCGGGGCTCTCGACTTTGGAGGGACTAATACAGGCGATTCCTACCACTTTAACAAATGACTTGATCATGCCGATCGTGGGCCGTTATAAAAAGGGAGTAAATGCCATTCAGGTCAATTGGGGGGTAACATTTATGGTTGCGGTTGCGGCCATTGTAATGTCTTATGAACAATTGGTCAATCCGAGTTTAAGTGTAGGCATTTTTGCCCAAAACGGGGTCTATGCCTTTTTCTCGGCGGCTTTCGTACCCGTATTCTTTGGAATTTTTACCAAGACTACTAACCGATATGTTCCGATTGTGGCCTCTATAGTTGCAATCGTGACACATTTTGGAATCTATTATTTAGAGCTTACGCCGTATATGGAAGGAGCAACAATCAAAAACCCGGCCATTGCATCGGCGATTGCCCTTATGGTTTCGACCGCGATAGGTTGTATCATCTATTTTATAAAACCTATGAAAAATGAAATCCATGCGAGTTAAGTTTTTCCTGTTGATGATTACTTTTCTAACCCAATGGACGCTTATGAGCCAAGTTATCAAGCATTCGGCACTGTTGCTGCCCAACAGCAATGTAAACCTCAATTACCAACAAGCAGGTAGCGGTGATAATACCATTGTCTTGATTCATGGACTCGGAAGTAATTCCAAGGCATTTAAAAAGAACATTCCTGCCTTGGCCAAAAAATCGGTTGTGCTAGCCCTTGACCTTCCGGGCTATGGCGATACGAAATTGGGCGAATTTGTACCCGGAATCGGCAATTACGCCAAGGCCATTTCAGAATTCGTTGAATTAAAAAAGTTAAGCAACGTGACCTTGGTAGGTCATTCCATGGGTGGGCAGATTGCGATACAACTAGCTGCCGATCAAAAGCCGTCATGGCTGAAAAATCTTGTGCTTTTGTCTCCCGCCGGATTGGAGCAATTTACTGATGACGAAAAAAAATGGTTCCACGCCGTGGTCAATAACCAACTCTATCTAAACATGACGGACGACCAAATCAAACAGAATTTCAATAATAACTTTTTTGGAGGAGAACTACCCGAAGATGCCCGGTTTATGGTAAACGAGCGGCTCAAACTAAAAGAAGATGTCGAAAAATACAAGTCGTACGTATCAACTATCGTAAAAAGTATTTACGCCATGTTGGCCGAACCGGTATATAATAAAATAGCAGATATCAACGTACCGATACAGGTAATTTATGGAAAGAACGATATGTTGATTCCGAATAAAATTCTACATCCCCAACTAAGCCTAGAAACCATATTGGAAAAATTAAAGACTGATTATCCTAAGATAAAAACGGAACAATTAGACGAAGCCGGGCATTTCGTCCTTTGGGACCGAAGCGATGCCGTGAACCGTTGTATTCTGGAAGTTAAGGGTGACAAGTAATTCAAATAGTGCGTAAACATAGTAACCCAACAACAAAAAATAAACTCAAATTAACTCATAAATTAAATGAAAATGAAACAATTAGCAATCGTAATGTTGTTTTTTGCGGGTTGTGCCGCAATTACTGCACAGCAGGTAACCGTCTCGGGAAAAGTAACCGATGAAGAGGGTATGGGTCTTTCAGGTGCAACCGTTTATGCCATTGAATTAGGTGTAGGCACCACCGCCGATATTGATGGTAAATATGAACTTGTGGTGCCGGCAGGCAAACTTTTGATCGAGGCATCTTATGTCGGATTTTCGGCTTCCTCAAAAAAAGTGGATATCTCTGAAGGAACTATGCTCGATTTTGTATTGTCCTCAGGAAGTGCCCTTGATGAAGTGGTCGTTTATTCTGGCTCGAAAAAAGCGGAAAAATTGACCAATTCGACTGCTACGGTCATCACTATTAATGCACGGGAAATCGAACGCTATGCAGGTAATCCCGCAGAACTATTGGCCCGAAAAAAGGGAATCGACTACTTCCGTGCAGGCATTGCCGCACCAGCTTTTAATATCCGTGGATTTAACTCAAACTTCAACTCGAAGAACTTACAGGTGGTCGATAACCGCTTTTCATCGCTTATCGCTACGGGACTTCCTATGGGGCCTTTGACCATGACAATCAAGGAAGATACAGAGCAGGTCGAGTTAATCTTAGGTCCGAATGCCACGCTTTACGGCCCCAACGCTCATAACGGACTGATCAATACCATTACCAAAGATCCGCGTAAACATGAAGGAATCACTATTGCCGGTAACCTTGGTGTCAACGGTGATGGCAATGCCTTCTATTCAGGCAGGTTGCGTTTTGCAAAAAAATTCAACGATAAATGGGCTTTCAAAGCTACTGGGGAATATACCAAAGCGACGGAATTCATCTATGCCGATTCGGTCTATATCGACAGGAAACTGGCGGATGGTAGCCCTGGAGTCGATGGTGTTAAAGAGGCCTATGAAGAATTTGAGCTTGACAACAATGTAGAATTCTTTAAAACTGAAGCAAGTGCATACTTTACTCCAAAAGCGGGTACAGATCTTATTGCCACTTACGGGCATAGCAATAGTACCTACCTATCACCGACTAACGTGGGAAGAAACCAGATTATTGATTGGCGCATCAACATCTTTCAGCTGCGGTTCAACACCAAGAACTTTTTTGCTCAAACCTATTTTACCACTAGCAAGACCGATGATACGTATAGCATAGACGACCGTACAAAACAGTACTATCGGGGTATCGATGCAGGTATGACCCATGAAGAGGCCTCCGGTGATTTTTCGTATGCCAGTGGCGCACTTTTTAAGGACGATTCAAAACGATGGAATGCAGAAGCTCAATATAGCAACACCCTATTTGAAAACTTAGATCTGATTATGGGCATTCAATACCAAAAGGATATGGCCAATAGTTTGGGCACCTATCTTTTAGACAAAGATGAAGATGACAGTATAGATGTAGCGCAGCTTGGTGGCTACTTGCACCTCAATTATGATTTTGGAAGCGGGTTCAAAGCACTTGCCGCGGCGCGAATAGATAATCATGATATTTACGGCACCAATTTTATTCCAAAACTAGGGCTGTCAAAGGAACTTGAAAAAGGAAGTTTCCGGCTCACCTATGGACAAGGCATCGCCGCACCGACCATTTTAAACATGTACGGAAACCTTTTTGGGGGCCTTATTCTCGGCAATGCCGAAGGGTTTACTTTGGCTGATGGTTCTAAGGTCGACCCCCAAGATGTCGAAAAAGTAAGTACCTATGAAATTGGCTATCGTGGTACACTGGCCAAAAACCTGTACACCGACATTAACGCCTATTACAATGTAAACAAAGACTTTTTGAGCCCGGTTACCGTTGTTGGCGTGACCACACATCGTGGCGATACCCCGATCGAAGAGGTACAGGCTGCTTATGGCGTCTATAACGGACTGGTCGCTACCTACATCAATTTCGGAGAGGTAAATACCTATGGTGCTGACTTTAGCCTTACCTATTCCTTTTCTCCCCAATGGAGTATGACGGCCAATTATTCGTATTTTGATTACTCTTTTGATGAAAACAATACCGAAAATGATTTTAATAATGATGGAGAGGTCAATTTCCTCGATTTCTTGGTCAACGCTCCTAAGAACAAAGGCGGACTCGGATTGAATTACTTTGGCTCGCGCTTTTTTGGTTCCATTTTCGGAAGAACGGTACAGAAGTATAACTATTTCTCAAGCTTCCAAATTGCCTCCGAAACCATTCCCGGAATGACGTATAGAGGCCTTCCCATTGTGGAGGATGCACCTAGTGGAGATTCTTACAACTACGGTCCCTTGGGCGGATTCGTTACGATGGATCTCAATATCGGGTATAGGGTAAGCGACAAGGTTACTGTCTCCTTGGCGGCCACCAACTTGTTCAACAATGAATTGCGTGAGTTTACCGCTGCGCCTCCAACCCGTGGCCTCTATGTTTTGGAGACAAAAATTCATTTGGACTAACCCTACGGAAAAATACACAGATGAAGAACGCAAAGATAATTTCCTCGGGAATGTATGTCCCCGACCGGGTCCTTCCCAATTCTTATTTTAACGAAATGTTGGGTGAAGATGTAGATACTTGGTTGCGTGAAAATGTACACATATATGAACGTCGATGGTGCAAAGAAAACGAATCTACGGCTGATTTGTGCCAAGGTGCAGCCTTGGAAGCCTTACAAAATTCCCAACTAAAACCGGAGGAGATCGATCTCATCATCGTAGCTACGGATACGCCCGAATATGTTTCCCCATCAACGGCAGCAGTGCTACAAGATCGCATTGGGGCCAAGAATGCGGGTACTTTTGATCTCAACTCCGCCTGTGCGGGTTTTGTAACAGCGACTGAGACCGCAACGCATTATATTCGTAGTGGATCGGTAAACAACGTTTTGGTAGTGGGAGCGTATGCCATGAGCAAATATTTGGACCAGACTGACAAAAAGACCGTCACTCTTTTTGCCGATGGGGCCGGGGCAATGGTACTTACCGCCACAGAAGAAATTAACAAAGGCCATCAAGCAGGAAAATTGATCTCGCAAGGGCAATATGCCGATTGGATGGGCATTTATGGCGGGGGCACAAAAAAGCCTATTTCGGATGAAGTCTTGCAGCAAAATAATCATAAGCTGAAGTTCGTGAAAAAGTTTCCACCAGAATTGAATCCCCAAATGTGGAGCAGTCTCGCCCTTGAACTCTCCGATAAAATGAATCTGGATATCGCAGCGGTAGATCAATTTTTTATAACCCAGATCAATATCAATGCCATTTGGGAAACCCTTCGTATCTTGGAGGTGGACATGAATAAAGCACATACCATTATGCACCATTACGGCTATACCGGATCAGCGTGTATACCGATGGCCTTTCATAAGGCTTGGGAAAGCCGGAAAATAAATGAAGGAGACAACCTGTTTTTTATTGGATCTGGAGGAGGGCTTGCTTTTGCGGCGAATGCATTTATACTATAAGGTCAACTATGTTTAATTCTTTTGATTGGTTTCAAAAATGGGCGGACTACCATCCGGATAAAGTAGCGGTCAAGGATGCCGGTTCTGGAAGAAGTCTATCTTATGATGATATAAATACGGCCGGCAACGCCTTGGCCCTCCACCTAAAACAAAACTATGGTATGGCTATGGGCGACAGGGTGGCCATCATTGCGGAAAACCATTTGGCCCATGTTATTCTTTTTGCAGTCGCCCAAAAAATGGGAATTATTTTAGTACCCATAAACTTCAGGTTGGCACCAATGGAAATAGTGGCACTATTGACTGCCTCAGAATGTAAAATGGCTTATATCGATGGTTGTGTGTCCTTGGAAAACCTGAAAAGCAAAATCATTTCTCAGAACTTGGAGTCGGTGTATGATTTCGTCGGTAAGCAAAGTCCCACCGTTATCGAAACAGAATTGACGGAAGATTTCCCGGTGTTTATCTTATATACTAGTGGCACCACAGGGGTGCCCAAAGGCATCATGTACACACATAAAATGCTCTTTTGGAACAGCATCAATACAACGCAGAGCCTTCTGATTAACAATGATACCGTCACCCTTAATTGCATGCCCCTTTTTCATACTGGCGGTTGGAACGTACTTTTGACTCCCGTCCTACATCGGGGCGGAACAATCATAATATTCAAAAAGTTCGATGCCTTGGCCGTTCTCAATTGCATTGTAGAAGAGCGTTTAGACCTTTTTATGGCGGTACCGACTATGCTAAAAATGATGGTCGAACTTCCCGAATTTGACAAGGTCGATATTAGTTGTCTACACTATATTATTGTTGGGGGGGAGTCCATGCCCTTAAATCTTATCAATACCTTTCACCAAAAAAAGGTACCTATCCGGCAAGGATATGGACTTACCGAAGCCGGCCCCAACTTGACCTCACTGCATCAAAACGATGCTGAACAGAAACAGGGCTCGATAGGCAAGCCAAATTTTTATGTACAAGTTCGAGTATTAAACGAGGATGGGAAAGATGCCGAGGTAAATGCTCCTGGCGAAATTTTGATTGGTGGTCCCATGGTCATGCCAGGATATTGGGAAAATGAAGTATCGACCCGCCAAGCAAAATTGGGACGATGGCTACGAACAGGGGACGTCGGAAAAATCGATGCCGATGGATTTATATATATTTTGGATCGAAAAAAGAACATGTACATCAGCGGGGGCGAAAATGTTTATCCGGCGGAAGTCGAACAGGCATTATTGCAGCATCCTTTTATAAAGGAAGCCGTTGTTATTTCCTCCCCACATGAAAAATGGGGAGAGTGCGGTGTAGCTTTTGTAGTATCGAAAAGTGAACTTACCGATCAAGACCTAAAAAGTTATTGCGAGGCCCGCTTGGCCAAATTTAAAATCCCCGTTCAGTTTCATTTTGTAAATGCCATCCCAAAGAACGATACGGGTAAAATTGATAGAAAAACTATCAGGGATAACTTTTTAAAACTACTTTCTTGAATTGATTTCTTCTTTAGGGCCCATTCATATTTTTGAATAAATCTTTGTATTCTAGAATGGATTGAAATACGGATCTAAATACCTTTATGAGGTTCCCCTCGAACTGCTCAACCTATAATTTTAATGGTTTAACTCTGGCCTTCCCCAAAAGCTTTTTATGTTAAGAATATACTTTTGGGCGTTCACGGCGCGATGGAAAAATTTATACTTTTAACGTAAATTGATCATCCGGTATGGCATACCAATATTTTAGCAAAGGCAATACTGTTGTTTAAATAAAGTGGATTAAGCTTCAAAAAAATGGCCCTTAAAGTGGGTGCAATGATATTCGTTAATTCAGTTGTATATTTGAATATTTTCAGTTTATGCTATTGAATTTGATAAGCGTATTATCCGTATGAATAAAAAATTACTCCATTTCATTTTGCTACTCACTATCTTGATTTCTTGCAAACAAGAAGGTGAATATGCTGCAATTCCATTAAAAAAAATTCCGGATGTAGTGGATTATAATTTTGATGTCCGCCCGATACTATCCGACAAATGTTTTACCTGTCATGGACCGGATGTCAATAAGAGAGCCGAGGATTTACGCTTGGATACCCCTGAAGGGGCCTATAAAGCGCTAAAGGACACGGAAAACGAATTCGCCATTGTTCCTAACAATCTGGAAAAGTCTGTAGTCTATCAAAAAATAACCGCAAAGGATAGTTCAGAATTGATGCCTCCCTTAGACTCCAATTTGAAATTGTCTTCCTATGAAATCCAAATTTTAAAAAAATGGATCGAACAAGGAGCAACATATGAGCCCCATTGGGCTTTTGTGGCTGTTGATAAACCAGAACTGCCAAACTTAAAAGATTCGGCTTGGATCAATAATGAAATCGACTATTTTATACTTCAAAAATTGGAAGATGTCGGACTGGCGCCCAATCAAATGGCAGATAAAGAACGATTGTTGAAGAGAGTTTCTTT
>CBDULZ010000085.1:0-22221 GCA_965368185.1 uncultured Kriegella sp. | reverse complement strand
TCAAAATGAACCCCATGATCATCTTCAATGACCATTTTGAAAAGCTGTCGTAATTGTGATTTTAGTATTCGGTCTTCAGATAGCTCAGGCAAATCGTCTATGGAAAAGAACGATGCACCCCGCATATCAAAACCTGGTTGAAGCGTACCCCCAATAATGGTACACAAAAAGATCAATTTATAAATATAATATGGTTCCGGCGGATGAGGGTGGTATTTTTTGTCGTAAACGGCCAGCATTCGTACCACCTTTGATTGTAGACCGGTTTCCTCTTCGATTTCCTTTACCACAACCTCTGAAGGCGAGTACCCAATATCGGCCCATCCTCCGGGAATCGTCCACTTACCATCGACACTTTCTTTGGCCATGAGTATCTCGTTCGCATCGTTCAATACAAACCCTCGAACATCGACCTTCGCCGTGGGGTAGTCGCTAACGGGCATAAAGAAATTTTTCAAGGTCTTCAGGGGCCTATCTGAAACCCGCTCTAACAATGCAAGCCCAATTTCCCTTATCTCTTCATATCGCTCCCGATTATACTCATCCTCCGCGTAAACCAATCCCGTATCGGCCAAGGCCTTAATTCGCTTTATCAATTCTAAATTTCTAGTTTCCTCCATTCAAACGCTATTGACCTTCCAATAATGTAATCAATGAAGGAGTACCTTGCATTTTGGCATGATCTAAAGCCGTATTGCCCCGAGCATCGGCCACTGAAGTATCGGCGCCATTGGCAATAAGCAATTTTGCGATTTCTTCCCGACCAAAAGTAGCCGCATAAATCAAACAGGTGGCTCCCATAGCATTCCGTTCGTTAACGTTGGCCCCTTTTTCTATCAACTTTTTGGCAATATCGGCATACCCCTTAAAGCAGACCCCCATCAAAGCCGTATTACCCGATGCATCTTTGATATCGATTTTTGCCCCGTGGTCGAGTAAAAGTTCGGCAATTTCGAGCTCATCATAATACGTTGCCAAAATAAGTGGGGTCGATCCCCGTTGATCTTTACTGTCGAGCAAAAGAGGATTTTTAGCCAACATGGCCCTTACCTCCTTGGAGTTGCCATTGCGTATTTCGTTAAAAAAAACTTCGTTCATAACTTATCGACATTATAAGGTTCTATCAATGTTTGAAGAATCTATTTTAGTTCTATCAATAAAAAAAGGCGTCGCAAGTATTCTTTTTCACAACCTTTGCACGCTACCTGATTCTCAACTTTATCCGACTCAATCAAACCAATGTACTACGTAAATTATTATCATAGCCACAATAATTCTAGTTCGTTCAAAAAATAAAGTGTTGATTCATAGCTATTTATAGTATTTCATTGTCTTCCATAAAAATACAACAGTAAAACCTCATTTAAATAGTTTAACCATAATTTATTCGCAGTTTTTACTATTTGTTATTCAATATTCAAAAGTCCGCCCATTATATAACAATTTTAGGACTATTTTCTACGTTACCTATAACACCTGCTTTCTAAAACCAACTAAACGCCCACCCCCGTGCAAACATTATCCGTTCATTCTTTTATTGAAGATGCACCGACCTCAATTTCAATTTTAGATAAAAAACTACGATTTATCAGCCACTCCAAACCGTGGCTGAAGGAATTTGGAATTACCGATAAGAATATCATCGGTAAACTTTACTACAATGTACATCCCGAAACACCCTTAACACTAAAAAATGTGCATCAAGAATGCCTTCTGGGTAAAACCAGCGTCAATAAGGGCACTAAATTCATAAGTGAAGATGGAAAAGTGCAATGGCTAGCATGGAAAATAAGTCCATGGAAAAAAGAAGATGGAACAGTCGGTGGGCTCATTGTCGTGCAAGATGACATTACACAGAAAAAACGTAAGGAAGAACTTTTACAAAAAGCTGAAAAGGTAGCGAAAACTGGAGGTTGGGAGTTTGATTTGACTACCAACGAACTCTATTGGACTGACACAACCAAAGAAATTCATGAAGTACCTACTAGCTTTAAGGCTGACCTAGAGCGTGCGCTCAATTTTTATAAAAGCGGAGAGCATCGCGAGAATATTACAAAATTGGTAAGCGAGGCTTTAATAAATGGCAGTTCATGGGATACAGACCTCATCATCATCACCCATAAGGGAAGGGAACGATGGGTGCGTACGAAAGGTGAAGCCGAATTTCATAAAGGCAAATGCGTTCGTATTTTTGGTACTTTTCAAGATATTGATGAAAAAAAGAAGGCAGAGCTTAGATACCAAGAAACTGCCGAACGTCTTAAAATCGCCACAAAAGCAGCAAAAATAGGTATTTGGGAACTAGACCTTGCAGAAAACACTTTGCTATGGGACGATATTATGTTCAGTTTGTATGGTGTTTCCAAAGAAAATTTCCCGTTAAGTTATGACGCATGGTCACGCACTTTACACCCTAATGACTTAGAGGGAACCGAGATTCAGGTAACCGAGGCTATCGCGGGGGAAAAAGACTTCAACAGTGAATTCAGAATAATTTGGCCGAATGGATCGACCCATAATCTCATGGGAATGGGGAAAACCATCAAAGACTTCAATGGAAAACCTATCAAAATGATTGGAGCCAATTGGGATATTACCGAATTAAAAACTACCCAATTAGAGCTTATTAGAAGTAAGGAGTCATTCGTATGGGCCTTTGAAAACTCCACAGTGGGGATGGCTTTAATTGGCATGGACGGGAAATGGATACAGGTAAACAATAGTATTTGTAAGAGTTTGGGCTATACAAAAAAGGAGCTGTTACAACTCACCTTTCAAGATGTAACACACCCTGATGACCTGGAGAGCGATTTAAGATTATTAAACGAACTTGTTTCAGGTAAACGTGACAGTTATCAGATCGAAAAACGCTACTTTCATAAAAAAGGAAACATAGTCTATGTTGTTCTTACTGTGACAGGTGTAAAAAATATTAAAGGTGAGTTGTCTCATTTTATCTCTCAAATCGTGGATATTTCGTCTCGAATAGAAGCTGAAAAAAAAATGACCAAATTGGTCGATGTGACCGGAAAACAAAATACGAGTCTCTTGAATTTTGCCCATATCGTTTCGCATAACCTTAGATCGCACTCGAGTAACTTATTAATGTTGACCCAATTTTTGGCCGATGAAAAAGAAGAAGGTGAAAAACACAAATTGGTAACCATGTTAAATGCCGCCTCGGAAAGCCTGAATGAAACAGTACTGCATTTGAATGAGGTGGTTCAAGTTAAAGTCGATGTACTAAGCAAATTCAAGAAAGTCAATCTTTACAACACCATAAGAAATGTCAAGAAAAATTTGAGCATTCTTTTACAGGACAAAAAAACACAATGCATAATAGAGGTTCCCAAAAATATTACGATTGAGGGTATTCCTGCATATATAGACAGTATTTTCCTGAATTTATTTACCAATGGCATAAAATATAGTGCCCCGGACCGAACGCCTGTTCTCACTATAAAGGCTGTTGAAAAAAATGACAATACGGTTAAGGTTACTTTCTCAGATAACGGTTTAGGTATTGATTTAAAAAGACATGGGAAGAAGATCTTCGGCATGTACAAAACGTTTCATCGTAACAAAGATGCCAAAGGCATCGGCCTTTTTATAACTAAAAACCAAATTGAAGCTATGAACGGAAAAATTGAAGTGGATAGTGTGGTAAACGTAGGAACTACATTCACCCTCTTTTTTGACAAATAAGCACCGAAATGAAAAAAATAGAATGTACCTGTATTATCGACGATGACCCTATCTTTCTTTACGGAACGACAAGAGTTATGAAAGCGGTTGACTTCTGTGATGAAATCACAGTCTTTAATAACGGTCAAGATGCCATTGATGCGCTCAGTGAAATGGTTAGACAAAATAAAGAACTCCCAAATGTCATTTTTGTGGACTTGGACATGCCTGTAATGAGCGGATGGGAATTTCTGGAGGACTTCGTTAAAATTCCAAATCAAAACCGGGGTGCGGTAAATGTTTATATTATTAGTTCCTCGATCGACCCGAGCAGTTTAGAATGTGTCAAAACCCATAAAGTGGTAAATAATTATATTTTGAAACCTATGTCAATCAAAGGCTGGAAAAATATACTCAATCAATTAAAATAGGCGCCTTATTTATTGCTTAAATCACTTTCGTTACCCAATGAAATACCCCAAATATAGCTATGAAAAAAGTAAAAACTATTTGTATTATTGACGACGATGAAATAGCCATATTTTGTTTAAAAAAATCGATGAAGCAAATCGATTTATGTGATAACCTACTTGTTTTCAATGATGGAATAACCGCACTCGATCACTTTGAAAAGCTGGCCAAAAACAACGAGAAATCACCATCAATTATCTTTCTTGATATTAATATGCCTAAAATGAGTGGTTGGCATTTTTTAAAGGAACTCGCAAAAATTTCTGGCAACAAAGCGGGCAAAGACGGCATATATGTAATGTCTTCCTCTCTCAATGTCGCCGATGTAGAAAAGGCACATAAAAATTTTGTTACTAAGTTCTTACCCAAACCTGTAACTTCGGCAATGTTGCTAGATATTCCCTAAACTATCGAATTTACGCCAATCCCTTTTTTCTTTGTGCAGCATCTGGGCAAAGTTGAATATTTACCAGAGGTTGAATTGGGCTATAATCCTTTGAACAACAGATGTAATAACCTCATTTAGCACCCTTTTTCGCATTTTACTTACATTTCGATATTTTTTTCGACTACAATGTCCAAATTTCACATACCTTATTCGTCTAGCTATAGTATAGCGGACTGCTAACATAACAAGTATTAACTAAAATCTATGTGAAATGAAAAAAATCATACTACCGCTCGTTGTATTGACATTGGTCGGTTTTGGAATCGTCAATGAAAAATTGACCGATGAAGACCGAGAATTTGCAATTACCGAAATGACCCAAAGCCGTGATTATTTATTTGATACCCTTGAGGGTCTTAGTCAAGAGCAGCTCGATTTTAAGACCGATGAAACTTCATGGTCCATCGCAGAATGTCTAGAGCACATTACAATTTCCGAAACTATGATACCAGGTATGCTCAAAGGAGCCTTGGAAACCCCTGCCGACCCATCACGACGCCCGGAAGTTAAAATGCCCGATGATGCACTGCTGGGAATGATCAAAAGCAGGGAGAAAAAGGTTAAAACAGGTGAGGCTTTTGAACCCAGCGGTAAATACGGTTCCGTTGCAGAAACCTTGGAAGCCTTTAAAAGCAAAAGGGAAGAGCATATTGCCTATGTGAAAGACACCGACGATGACCTCAGAAACCATTATGCAGAGTCACCCCTAGGTATAATGGACGGACTACAAGTTTTGTTATTCATGTCAGGGCATACCGAACGCCATACCAAACAGATGGAGGAAATAATGGCGCATCCCGATTTTCCGGAAGAGTAACCCTTTACGAAGACAATGAAGCAGTCTATTTCCCATTATGGGAATCAGATTGCTTCGTTCTTAACAAAATATAGCCGCTGTCGTACTTCACGTCTCAATTTCGCGCTCCTGGCGTAAAATCGATTGGTGCGGTTTGGGGCCGGTTAATGGTTCCCGAATCTCCCGTATCATTGTAAATTATCCATTCACTCGATGTAAAACTAGCATTCCCTTCGGTAATTCCTGGATTCCGTACCGCCCTACCATCTTCGAATTCGTGATCGGTGCCCGAACCATCTTCCCCGACAACCCCGAATATATCGATGATCGTACCAAAGGGATCAACAAGTTCAAGATTATCGTCACCATTAGAATCGGCAGGGCCACCTGTTCCCACTCCTAAATCAGGAGCAAAGCCATAGATAATTTCAAACTCCGAAGCATTAGGTGATATAACAAAGGTGCTTTCCGCTTCGATGACATATTCCGATAAATGGAGGGTTGAACTGATTTCGGTGCTAGCATTGGTATAGCGGCGAAGGGTCCATCCCTTTAAACTAAGTGATTCTGAACTTGAATTGTAGAGTTCCACAAAACGCGCTCCCGAATTATTATCGGGATCGGCTAGTTCTGAAATGAAAATAGCAGTTGAAGTAAACTCATCGATAACATCTTCGCACCGTTCTTGGGAAAAATTAAAATCGCTTAAATCGCGCACCGCCAATTGGTATTCATCATTTTCGCGGAGCAATATTGCGGTAACACTACCGCTTCTCTCTGGTAAAACTTCAGCGCTAAAATCAGCAAAGCCACTGTTCAACAATACAATTTCGTTATCATTACAATCGATAAGTGTTCGCTCGGTTTCTTCTCCTTGCAAAGCAAAGGGCAACCCTAATTCTTCTTCAAACATTTCAACTCTCTCCAACTGCACAAGTGTATTGGTCTGATTTTTATTTAAACTATCGATTGAAACTCGGGTCGGCACGATATTTTCAATATCATCACAGGACCTAAAAATGTGTTCATCAACTATTGATGCCGGCAATCTTCCCACCGATATATTCCCAAAGGAAGTAAAGACCCCACCAATTTTATAAACATCATTGCTTTTACCCAGATACAGCCCCTTAAGTTTTATAAAAATTTTACTCCCAATAGGATAAAACAAGTGCGCATCTCGAACATCGATTTCTACCTGAAAACCCTCCATGGGAGCAATAGGGCTATCTTGAAAATGTAGTACGCTAAAAAAATTACCCGCTTCATCGGAAGACACAACGTAGCCTTCGATTGTAAGATCTTCCTGAATTTGAAACGTTTCGTTTACATATAGACCCTTGACTTTGGCATATGAAGCATTGACAGCCAAATCAATATCACAACGGTTTTTGGGCGAATCGAAATTTCGGTCATTGACGCAGGAAAGAAATAGCCATAAACCCATGAGTTCTATTATTTTAATATTGTTCTTCATGAATAATCATATTTTATTTCACGGCACACCCTTTTAAAACATAAATACCAAAATCTAGAAACTGAATGCCAGATTTAAGAAATAGGTTCTACCGTAACCATACCAATATTTTGGAGCAAAAGATGGTGTGCCACTGAGGTTGTCTTGCTGCAATTGTCCGAAATTGCCATTTCTACTCTGTTCATAACCGCCCGTTCTAAAAACCGCATCAAACACATTATTGATACTTGCAAAAATGCTGATGTATTTGCCCTTCTTTAACCATGATTTGCCGCCAACTAGATTTAATAGATAAAAATCATCCAACGACTTTTGTTCAAGTAATTTGTTTACATTTTCAGCCGTAGCATCGGGAAAGGGTCTCATGGTATCAGGGTTTAAATTAAAACTTGATGTTCTTGTAATCGCCGAGATAGCTGCATAGTTGTCTCCTAGATAATTCGCCGTCACGGCCAGCCACCAGTACTTTGGGTCTCGATATTCTACACCAAATGCAAATGCCTTTTGAGGACCTTGTGGCAATTTATAATCTTTGATATTTGCCTCGCCCAAATCGATGAATCCATCAGGATTTATTAAATCTTCTTCTGACCCGGCGGTATCGAAATTTATAGAAACATTGGGGAAGCTTGCATAGCGGTATTTCCCTAAGGCCCCAACAAATGAGAGTTTAACAGCCGATGACAATTGATATTCCAAACCAACTTCGGTACCCATATGTAACTTGTCTAGATCGGTAAGTACTTCTTGAACAAAATCAGATCCAACACCGGCATCGACAAAAAAGAAGTTGATATCCGTTGTATTTTGAAAACGGGTATAAAAGCCCGTAAACCGCCCTGTCAGTTTTGGCAAACGAAGAAAATAATTCAAATCAACGGTGGACACGGTTTCACTCTGTAAATTGGGAACGATTTGGTTATTTTCTCTCGGGTTAATGAATACATTTTGAAGCACAGGGGATTGTGTTAGATGGGCACCCTGCAATGCAGCCCAATGCCTTCCCGTAAGCATGTATGTAAATCCGCCCTTCGAGCCGTAATTCGTAAATTTTACATTGTCACTTTTGCCAAACGAATCGTTGAGAAATCGCTCATTCTGAAAAAGACCATTCCGCCGGTATGCCGTCGTTCCATAATTTGCCGATAGAAAGGCATTCCAATTCACGTCTTCGTACCGAAATTGGGCAAAAGCCATATATCGAGAAGCATTTATTTCATAATGATAATTGAAAATATCTCCTTCGCCCTTTCGAACCGCTCCCCCTGCATCGTTCAAAGTATTCGAAAACGGGTCTAAGTCCTCATGAAAAAGTGCGCCCAGCAAGTCATGGATTTCTGCGTAATTGTCCGATAGCAACTTTTTATATGATATGCCAAAATCTGTTTGAAGTTTTGAGCTTACGTTCCAGTTTCCGACCGTGTTTATAGCTAATTGATTGTCTTGTGCCACATCGTCATAATAGACATAAGAAGCTTTTTCCTTATTATTTGCTACATATAGTCTTTGCCAATCCATTTGGGGGTTTTGCAAAAGACCCATTTTGGCAAGGTTGGCGCTAGTGAAGTTGGCGCCAATGGGGCTGTTTATAGAAAAACTAGGCAAATACCGATAATAGGTCGGATCTGGATTCGGCGCGTTGTAATATCCCAGCCGACTTCTGCTATTAGTTCCCGACTGGTATGCGACACCCGTATTCAAATTGAATTTTTCCGATTCGTAGAAATAATTAAGCATCAAAATAGGTTCCGCAATTTTTCGTTCCCGAGAATTTCTAATCTTATCATTTTGAAATCCCCAATACGGATTATAGCGCTTACCCAACAACTCAAAAACCTCTTCGGTAACGGCCGACGAACGCCCACGACGATTGCTGGCCAGTATACCCGTAAAATTGATACTGTTTTTTTCGTTGATTTGATACTCCATAGCACCAAAAAACGAATGCGCATCATACAATGTACCATCGATATAACCCTCTTTGGCCCATCTTCTCGAGCCAGAAACAGAATAGTACAAGCCTTTTTTAGGGAGGCTCGATGTATATGTGGCCATCAGCCTTCCTGTATAAGTTCTATTTGACGCTGATGATGATAAACGGGTGCCTGAACGGAATCGTGATGGTCTTGTATCAATATTGGTATTGCCCAATATACCTCCAAAGGTAAAGTCGGAAGGGGCGAGCCCGTTTGTGAATTGTTGGTTTCTTGTTACATCGTTAAGTCCACCCCAGTTGTTCCACTGCGGTCGGCCATCATACATTTTATTCATGGCGATGCCGTTAATTAATACTTCTCCATTTTGGGAATCATAGCCACGAACTCGAAAGAACGCCTGTCCAAAATCAAATGCGGCACGGTTCAGAAAAATATCACGTGTGGCTCGTAAGAGCCCCGTTGCGTTAGAGTCGGCTTCATCATCGAGTAATTCAGCATCCGTCAATGTAATGAGGTTATCTGTTTGCTCAATAGTGATGTCCTTTTCCAAATATATTGTGCCAATGTCTACCTCAAATCCTTCAAGTACTATCGGAATTCGTTTTAACTCGTATTCACTGGACATGATGCTCAGTATTGCTTCACCAAATACGTTGGTATTTAAAGAAAACGCACCGGCATCGTCCGTTTGTACCGACAAAGAAGAACCCTCAATAGAAATGGAAGAATTTGCAATCGGTTCTTTAGTACGATTGTCAAAAACATTTCCCGATATGACAAAATCTTCTTGAGCCGACAAGTGCGGAAATTGCAAAAGCATGAGAATTAACGGGAGTATCAGTCTCATTCCCAACGGATAAAGATAGTTCTTACAATAAATATATCAATATATTGTAAGAATTTACCTTATTAATGTTTTAAATTAGCCGTTTTGAACCAATGCTAACCTTAAGAATTACATTATTACTTGCTGTTCTCGCTCAATTGGGAGCGATTGCCCAAGACGCCCGACAATACCAAATTCGAACGGTTGCGTTTTATAATGTAGAGAATCTCTTCGACACAGAAAATGATTCACTTACCTTCGATGATGACAGAACACCCAATGGCAAAGACCAATGGAGCCAAGAAAGATATCGCCATAAAGTAGATCATATCGCCAAGGTGCTTTCTGAAATCGGTGTTGATGTTTCTAAAACCTCTGCGGATATCATTGGTCTTTGCGAAGTCGAAAATCGAAAAGTCCTCGAAGATTTGGTGCACCATCCAAAACTTGAACATAAAGATTATGGTATTGTTCATTTTGATTCCCCCGATGAACGGGGCATAGATGTGGCCTTGCTTTACAAAAAAGCCGCCTTCTTGCCCACTTCGTCCGTCAGTCACAGACTACTCTTAATCAATGCTGATGACAAGCGAGATTATACACGTGACCAACTGGTTGTTGGCGGACTACTCGATGATGAACAAATACATTTTATTGTCAACCATTGGCCCTCTCGAAGTGGTGGTGAGGCACGTAGCCAACCCAACCGTATTGCTGCAGCCAAACTCAACAAACACATCATTGATTCCATTCAGCGCATTGATGCCTTGGCCAAAATCATAAGTATGGGCGATTTAAATGATGACCCCGTAGATGATAGTTTGAAGAAGGTCTTAAAGACAAAAGGGAAGCAAAATAATTTAGAAGAAACCGATTTGTTCAATCCTATGGAAAGGCTTTATAAAAAAGGAATCGGTTCTTTGGCCTATCGCGACAAATGGAATCTATTCGACCAGATTTTCTTTACCAGCGTTCTTGTAAACACTGAAAAAAGTAACTATTCCTATTGGAAAGTAGGTGTTTTCAATGCCCCTTATCTGATATCGACAAAAGGACAGTATAAGGGCTACCCGTATCGAACCTATTCAGGAGGAACTTACACTGGTGGATATAGTGACCATTTTCCGGTATATCTCTATTTGGTAAAAGAAAAACTCCCCATTGATCAATCTACCAATGGGGAGTAATGCCTTTAAGTTCAATATTATTCAAGCTACAATTGCTTAATCTTGATTTTACGCCATTTTACTTTTATACCCCCACCATCATGTATTTGCAATGCGACCGAGCCTTCACCCTGCCCAATTTTTTCATCGGTAATGTCGACCATTTCGGTTCCATTAAGCCAAGAAGTCAATTGATCGCCATTGACCCGAATTTTCATTTTATTCCATTCCCCCATTTTTAGGGCCTTGTCTTTTTCAGGATCGGGCTTTATCAACCAGCCCCGGCCATACGATTCGTAAACCCCGCCCGTATTGTGTCCGGGAGGCGCAACCTCTACTTGCCAGCCGCTTACTTTGGTACCATCAACGGTAGATCGTATAAAAACGCCGCTATTGCCATTTGCTTCCTGTTTGAATTCAAGGGTAAGCTCGAAGTTTTTGAAGTGATCGTTGGTTCCTAAATAACCATAGGCCTTATCTGGGCCGCTCTCACAGACCAACAATCCGTCTTCGACATACCACTTTTCAGTGCCATAGATTGTCCATCCATCTAGATTTTCTCCATTAAAGAGCTTTTTTTTCTGCGCGAAGGTTAGGGTTGAAAAGAGAATTGTAACTAGTAGGAGAACTTTTTTCATTCGTAAGGTGTTTAATATTTTAGCAATTAACAATAAAAATAGGTGTTAGGTTGATTTTAACTTTCTTGGGTATCGTCAAAATAGCATCAATTGAACCACTGCGCCCAGGGAATACGACTTAAAATCAAAACGAGTCCCAAGCCATAAAAAATGGCGATACTCTTGAACTTTTTATTCCCCTCGATAAACTTCTTGTGCCTTGACCAACCTATGGTTATCAACGTTACGCCAATTATATTTATAAAAGGATGCTCAACCGCCAACAATCGCGCAGGTGCGTTTAAACCGCCCATGCCTAGAGTCTGGATCGCCTGAAGTCCGCTTGGGGAAACAAAAAACAATATCAAACCGACCAGCACCATTAAATGGGTCAATATCAGCGCAAAAAGACTTAGTCTAAAATCTTTTTCGGGAGTAAACATCTTGTTGCTGACAAGGCCAGAAATGGCGTTACCAACTGCCAGAAAAAGAATGGCCAAAACGATATAGGCCAAATAGGAATGGAGGGCAAGTATAATTTCGTACATATCTCAGGTTTTAAGCGTCTAAATGTAGCAATTTTTACCCACAAAAAAACCCTGCGAAATGGCAGGGTTTTCATTTTTTATAAAAGGATTGTCTAGAAGTTATACCGAACACTCAAGTTCCATGTTCTACCAAAGCCGAAAAATGCCTTATTACTGATATCGACACCTTCATACGTAGTTCTTCCACTGCCAGGGAAATTATTCGTCAAAGATTCGGCAAAATACTCTGTATTAAACACATTGTTTACGTTCAGCGCCAAGCCTATCGCATTTTCGCCTCCAAATTTAAACGTATAGTACGCTCCGGCATCGAATAAATTGTAGGTCGGCAATCGCAATGAACCTTGGTGGTCAGGTTCATCAAAATCTTCCGCTAAAATATCGGCATACAATTTAGCAGCAGTGAACCAAGTTGCACTTAATTTCAAACGCTCTACCGGTCTAACGACCATTTCCAAATTTGAAGTGAATTGGGCGGCATTACCAACCTTGACCCCATCTAGATATAGATTTACATCGTCATCAATAACGTTTTGACTATCATCGAACGCAACCCCACTTACGTTACCGGCATATTCCCAATCCCCTAAGGATATCATACCTTTAAACTGCACAACTTCAGAAGCCCTATAATCGGCTTCTATCTCAACGCCCTTGTGCACTTGTTCAACTCCCGAAATATTGGCAAACCCTTCGTCTCCTGTAGGTGTTTCGACCTCAACGTTTATAAACCTATCTTTCCAAGACGTTCTATAAACATTCAGCTTGGCCCTGAAATCCCCTAAATTAAGACCATACCCTGCCTCAAGACCAAAAATCTTTTCGTTTCTATAGTCTGGATTCAGATCATTTACAAAGTTCAGGAATATAGCGTCAAAATTGGGCTGTTTCGAATAATAGCCACCGTTAACAAAGACATTGTTTTCTTCGTTGATGTTTACGTTCAATCCGCCTTTGATGTTGCCTCCCAAAATATTCTCCCAATCGGTTTCTTGTTCCGGGTCGGAATCTAAATAGTTAAAATAATCGATCCTCTTAAAGCCCTGTTGCGATATTCCCCCTTGAACAAAGGCGGAAACCACTTCAGTGGTATATTCCATTTGACCAAAGGCGCCCAACCATCGTACCAGACCGTCATTATAGTAGTCGATTTTCTCTTCCTTGTCTATATCTTTGAATACGTTTAGAATCGAGGAAAAATCAGATTCTACAACTCCATTTTGGCGTACAACGTGCTCTGGGTCGTTAACATCATTTGTATCCAAATAGCCATCGGCCCCCAGTAAATTATCTACCCTTCTGTAGTGAATTCCTTTATAGCTTCTTAAATCAACACCCAAATCATAGCTGAATTTTTCGTTGATATCAGTATGTAGGTTGGCAATAAGGCCGAACCAGTTATGGGAATTCATAGAAGCCCTTCGTGTCAAGCCATCGCCAAAATCCGTTGTCAAAAACTCCCCATCGCTATTTGGCGATAGTTGGTAATCCCTACCGTCATAAAAAGTAACGGCCTCTCCGCCGTTGAACCGTGAGATCAAATCGTAGTCTACCTGACCGTTTTCAGGGTTTCTATAACGGCTTGAACTGGCAAAACCAAAACCTGGGCCTGAACCAATGTCTCCTGTACCGCCACCTCTACCAAAAGAAGCATAGGCCGAAGTGGCCAAGGTCGACTTTGCGCTCATTTTCCACTCCCAAGTCAATGAAGTTACCGGTTTGTGATAGAAATTACTTCTCCAACCAAATTCTTCGCCATTCAAAAACCCATGGTTGTAGTTGTATTTGTCGCCATATTCCAAATAATCTTCAACGGTTGCTACGTTAAAGAAACTTGTCGTTCTTTGATCGTGAACCTGGGGTGCCCCTGTGAGTATAAACTGAAAATTATGTTTCTCATTGGGTTCATACCCCAAACCTATAAAATAATTATAGCCTTCAAACTTGGTTCCGTCAATGTAACCGTCACCTGCTGTTCTACCCAATAAGACCGAAGCGGCAAAACCACCATCTGACTTACCCGTATTGTAGGTAACATTTGTTTTAAGGTATCCATCATTACCCATCCCCACGGTTACACCACCGCCTTCTTCAAGATCCGTGGTTTTTGTAATAATATTAATCGTTCCACCAACGGAAGAAATGGCAAGTTTCGAAGACCCTAACCCCCTTTGAACCTGCATGCCCGTAGTAACATCGCTAAGACCAGCCCAGTTGCTCCAGTAGACAAAACCGTTCTCCATATCGTTAACGGGAATTCCGTTGATCATTATTGCGATATTCGGAGATTCAAATCCACGAACATTGACCCGACCATCACCAAACCCACCTCCAGACTTCGTAGCATAAACGGATGGCGTCGATTTTAAAATTTCAGGAAATTCTTGCGAACCCAACTTTTCCCTGATTTCGGTTGCCCTAATCGTAGACACCGCAACAGGTGTTTCCCGATCTTTGGCGATATCCATAATGCCCGTAACCACAACACCCTCCAACTCTTGGGCATCGGGTGCCAAAGAAATGGCACCAATACTACCAAGGGCAGTATAGTTTACTTTTTTTGTGACAAATCCGATATACGACACCAATAAGGTTCCTTTATTTTGAGCTACCTCAATTATAAAGTTTCCATCAAAATCGGTAGTGGTACCATTTGTGGTTCCCTGAACAACGACATTTGCCCCTGGCAGGGGTACACCAAGTTCGGCATCGGTCACGGAACCCGTAATCGTTCCTTGTGAAAAAACGGAGGCGCTAATAAATAACGCAAGCATTGCGAAGTAAATTTTCTTCATTTTTCTGAGTTTAGTTTTTCTTAATATTTTGCAAATGTGTTGCAAATAGGTCACATTCGGATTAAGACAATGTTAAATTAGCTGTCTTAAAATTAACACTTTACATATAAAAGAAAGCATCTAAAAAAAAGAAGTTATCAGACTTTATGAAAAAAAAGGGAAATTCGAAATCACTTCTTAAAATCTTGAAGAAGATGTAATGTAGAGGCATCATGATCAGAGATTTCGGAATTCTGAATATCATTTAAAATAGCCCCTGCCAACTGTTTGCCAAGTTCAACACCCCATTGATCATAACTAAAAATGTTCCAGATTACACCTTGAACGAATATTTTATGCTCGTAAAGCGCAATCAAACTACCCAAACTTTTGGGTGTAAGTTTATCAATCAAAAGAGTATTGGTAGGTTTGTTGCCAGTGAATACCTTAAATGGAAGCAATTTGTCGATCTCACCCTCGGAAAGTGACTTTTCTTCCAGTTCTGAACGTACCTGCTCTTTGGTTTTACCGTTCATCAGAGCTTCGGTCTGTGCAAAGAAATTGGCCATTAATTTATTATGATGATCATCATCACCATAAAGGGGCTCTTTGAAACCTATGAAGTCTGCGGGAATCAATTTTGTACCTTGATGGATCAATTGAAAAAATGCATGCTGCGAATTCGTGCCGGGCTCACCCCAAATGATAGTACCCGTTTGATACGTCACCGGGTTACCGTTTCTATCGACACTTTTGCCATTGCTTTCCATAATACCCTGTTGCAAATATGCCGAGAACCTACTTAAATATTGGGCATATGGTATAATGGCCTCGGTATCGGCACCATAAAAGTTATTGTACCATACACTTAACAAGGCTAGAATTACCGGTATATTTTGATCTAAATCTTCCGATTTAAAATGCTCGTCCATTTCATTGGCACCGGTCAAAAGCGCATCGAAGTTTTCAAACCCCACCGCCAGGGCAATGGAAAGCCCAACGGCACTCCAAAGGGAGAAACGGCCTCCTACCCAGTCCCACATCGGAAACACATTTTCAGGGGCTATTCCAAACTCCGCTATTTTCTCCGTATTCGTAGAAACAGCGGCAAAATGTTTAGCGATATCTTTTTGTGTTCCGTGTTTTAAAAACCATTTTTTAATGGTCGTTGCGTTACTCAAGGTTTCTTGGGTGGTAAATGTTTTCGATACCACAACAAAAAGAGTGGTCTCGGGATCAAGTTCCTTTAAAATTTCATGGACATGATCACCATCTACATTACTTACAAAATAGGTTTTAAACTGATTTTTATAGAATTTCAAAGCTTCGGTAACCATGGCGGGGCCAAGATCCGAACCTCCTATACCAATATTAACAATTGTTGTAAAGGCCTTGCCGGTATACCCCTTTCTTTCTCCTGAAATTACGGCATCTGTAAATGCCTTTATCTTTTCCTTAACCTCATACACCTCGGGCATCACATTTTGACCATCGACCAAGATCGAATCGGTCTTTTTGGCTCGTAGGGCAGTATGAAGTACTGCACGACCTTCGGTCTGATTGATCAGTTCACCACCAAAATAGCTTTCAATTGCCTCTTCCAACTTGACCTCCTTTGCCAACAGTAGTAGCAGCTTCAAGGTTTCTTCAGAAATTCTGTTTTTCGAAAAATCGACCAAAAAATCATTCCATCGTATGCTAAAATTTGCAGCTCTTTTTGCATCTGTCGCAAAAAGCTCCTTTAGATGGATGTCTTTGGTTTCTTTATAATGTCGTTCTAGTTTTTTCCAAGCTTCAGTGGTAGTGGGGTCAGTGTTCTGCAGTGACATTTTATTGGTTCAAGGTTAGTAGTTCTTCACTTTCATCCTCCGGTTTTTCCGGATAAACGATACAATCCAATTGTGCTTTCTTTGGATTAATATACGCAAAATAATCAGGTCTTAAGGTCTCATCGAGCGGTTCGGCCTGTGGCAGCTCTTCCCGTAGGGGATCTACCTGGCGACCATTCTTCCAAAATCGGTAACATACATGGGGTCCGCTGGTGTTACCCGTCATACCAATCCATCCGATCACATCGCCCTGACGCACAAAATCGCCCCTGCGCACCTTTTGTTTTTGCATATGCAAATACTGGGTGCTATAGGTGCCGTTATGGCGTATTTTAACATATTTACCATTGCCCCCTTTTCTAGTAGACTCGGTTACTGTACCGTCGGCAGTTGCCATAATGGGCGTTCCTACGGGAGCAGCATAATCTGTTCCGCGGTGCGGTCTCACCCTGTTACCGTAATACCGTATTCTTCGTTTCAAGTTGTAGCGCGATGAGATTCGGCTAAACTGCACTGGTGCCCTTAGAAAAGTTCTTCTCAAGTTGTTGGCTTCTTCATCAAAATAATCAATGATACTTTTAAGCGAATCATTTTCATAGGCAAAGGCATATATTGGTCTGCCATTATGCTCAAAATAAGCGGATTCTATAGGTCCGGCCCCAGCATATATAGAGTCGTTTATAAACTTTTCTTTGTAAATGACCTTGAACTTATCTCCTTTTTGCAAGCGAAAGAAGTCAATGGTCCAAGCGTATACTTCGGAAAGCTTATTGGTAATATTATAGTCAATACCCTGATCCAAAATAGCCTCTGACAATGAAGTTTCTATAACACCGGAAGCCTCTCGCTCTACATATTTTACTTCTTTACTCTTTTTATAGGCAACAACACTATCCCTAAAATCTACAACAGTATAATTGATGAGGTCGTTTTGATAAATGAAAACTTCGGCCGTCTCGGTAGTATCTTTTGATTTCAGTATGAGGTACGGCTTGCCCAATTGGATTTTGCGAACATCGAACGTGTCTTTGAAGTCTTGGGAAAGTTTGGCTATTTTAGGATAGTCGACCTTGTGTTCCAACATCAATTCGCCAAAACTGTCCCCTCTTCTTACCGTATCGTGCTTTACTTTGAAATCTTCTAAATTAAAGCCGTACTGCATTACGACTACAGGCTTTACAATGGTTTCGACCTCGGCCAACTCCTCCCTTATTTCTTCATTCTTTGGTTTTTTGTCGTAACAAGATACCGCTACTACTAAAATGGACAATAAACACCAAAATTTATGCATTGCTATTCTCTTATTTTATCTGGGTTAAAGATATGGTCTACCCACTGTTTTCCCCAATTATTTAACTCTTGTTTTGTATACAACTCCGGAAAAAATACAATCTTTTGAAAACTTGGCGGAAGAAATTCTTTCCAGTTGGTTCCCCCCGTAGCTTCTATCTCACCAGCCTCTTTACCTAGATACCTGTGGGCCGAACCCATATGCATAAGCGGCCAGTTCACATTTGCATTCATATCTAAAGTCTTTAACGCTTCAACGAGTTCTTTATTATGTCGCTTTTCCTCTGGCAATTGCAGGTATTTGTTATAAATAGTACTGTTCTCTACTTGCTTTGCAATACGTATCAAACGTGGTGTGTACCGGTATTCAAATTGCTTAAGGGTCAATGTCTTTTCTCCAGTAGTAAGATCGGTAGCACCCTTTTTCCAATAGGCGTGCTCATACAGTTCCTCAACGGCGTTCTCCGATGAAAATTTACTTCGTTCGCTATGGTGAACCAAATTTTCTAAAGGCGTTGCATAAATCTCGATCATTCTGTACTGCGCCGATTGAAATCCGCTGGCGGGCAATAATGCCATTCTGTATTGGAGGAATTGTTCACGCTCCATACCTTTTATCATGATACTAAAAGAAGAAATAAGTGCCTTAAAGTAACTATTTATCCTTCGGGCCTTCTCGATAAAAAACTCAACTCTTTGCGACTTATGATCTACCAATTGCTTTTGTTCATGCAATATGAGCTTAAAGTAAAGCTCCGTAATCTGGTGGTACATGATAAAAATTTCCTCATCAGGAAAATACGTTCTAGGAACCTGAAGGCTTAACAAGGTGTCTAAATGAATATAATCCCAGTAGGTGAGGTACCGCTGGTAAAGCAGCCCGTCTAAATACGAACTTAAATCTTGGCCGGAGTCTTTATATTTTTCTTCGAGTTTGGAAATTTGGGAATCGATACGCGCTTTGTCCTTCATGCCGATGGTTAGTCCATGATTATTTTAAACTGATGTTTCAGTCCGTTATAGCCATCAAGATCCGCTTTTATCGCCCCCACCGCCAAATCTGCCTTTATTCGGATAGGAATTCTATTCTTATCGGCCGAAACCCATAATGAGAGACTTTCCTTTTCTTTAAAAACCCTTCCCGACTGCACTAGAGGCCTAAATTTATAGCACTCTACCTTGCCGTATTTTGTTCTTAACACCTCGTTGCCCAAGTATTTAAGCTTGAAGTTGAAAATTCCATCATCATCATATAACATTTTCAGCTTAATATCCTCCCCTTTGACCAAGTCGTCGGGGTTATAGTTGTTCCTTAAGTAATAAAAAGCGGAAAGCAGGTCTTGAATACTGTCTTGAAGCGTAAAATTAATCTTTTTTTTATTCTTTTTATCATTCAACACCGCTGTGTCGTTCTGATGGTCAAAAATTATATCATAATCTTTCTTATAACCACCCTCGTCGATTTTGCGTACAAAGCGATACGGTTTGCCATCTTCTTTTCCGAAATAACTCTCATAGGTATCATCTACCTTAAAAAAAATACTGGCAAAACCAGTGGTCTCGCCCCTGCCTACCACATGATAAACCGGAACGCCACCAACTTCTTTGGAGTTTACCTGAAGCGTGGCATAACTGGCATTCAACCAGCCGTAATGCAATCGGAATTTCAGCCACTCACCGGGCTTAAATGCAGAATCATTGTTTTGTGCGTTCGAACACAGCCCTATGGACAAAAAAAGTAATGCAAAAATTCTTCTCATAGTTGAACCCTTATAACAAAATTACTAAATGAACCTGAAAGCAGGAGGTATCTGACAATTACTTAAACAATATTTGTTCCAAAGTATTGTATAAAAAAAGCCCTGACACTATTGTCAGGGCTTTTCCTAAATAACCAACCAAACTTTAAATTATGAAAAACCAATACTTAAAGTTGTAAGGGAACCACCCCTTACGAGTACAAATTTAATACATACCGACCACGTCGTAAATGGTTTTAACTTACTTTAACTATTCTCTTAACAGATATTTATGCTTCGATGGGTAAATTGGCAAAAAGTTAAGAAAAAGTACCTTTTTAGAGGGTTCCCCTAGACTCTTGTTCGCGTTCTATGGCTTCAAAAAGGGCCTTGAAATTTCCTTTTCCGAATGATTTTGCCCCCTTTCGCTGAATAATCTCGATAAACATCGTGGGGCGGTCTAGAATAGGCTTGGTAAAAATCTGTAGCAGATACCCTTCATCATCCCTATCGATAAGTATTCCCAACTCTTTTAAGGGAGCCAGGTCTTCATCTATTTCGCCCACCCGGTCGAGCACATCTTCATAATAGCTTGCGGGTACGGTCAAAAATTCGACGCCCCGATCCCTGAGTGCGGTAACGGTCTCTATGATGTTATCGGTAGCCAAGGCCATGTGCTGAACCCCGGCTCCATTATAAAACTCGATGTATTCTTCGATCTGTGATTTTTTTTTACCGTCGGCCGGCTCATTGATGGGAAATTTGATCCTTCCGTTCCCGTTGCTCATCACTTTGCTCATTAGCGCTGTGTATTCCGTTGAAATGTCTTTGTCATCAAAAGATACCAATTGTGCAAAACCCATGACCTTTGCATAAAACTGGCACCATTTATCCATTTCGTTCCATCCTACATTGCCTACCATATGGTCAATATATTTAAGGCCTACGTCTTTCGGACGGTAGACGGGTTGCCAAGCCCGAAACCCCGGTATAAAAACCCCATTATAATTGCGTCGTTCTACAAACACATGAACGGTTTCACCATAGGTATGAATGCCTGACAGTACGACTTCACCTTGGGCATCTTTTAAGGTCGTGGGCTCTAAATAAGGCTCCGCCCCCCTGCTAACGGTTTCCCTATAACTTTTTTTAGCATCATCGACCCAAAGGGCAATCGCCTTTACGCCATCGCCATGCGCATCGATATGTTTATTAATCGCTCCGCCCGACTTTAGGGGAGAGGTAAGCACCAATCTAATCTTATCTTGTTGCACTACATAGGAAACCCGGTCTTTAAGACCTGTTTCAAGACCGGCATAGGCCAAAGGTTGAAACCCCCATGCCGCCATATAGTAATGGGCAGCCTGTTTGGCATTGCCCACATAGAGTTCTACGTGGTCTGTACCCAGTAAAGGCAAAAAATCTTCAGCCTCAATATTTTCTTTGGGCAACTGTAATGATGTTTTATCGTGTGTTGACATAATCGTGTTTTTTGAAACTAATAGAATTAACAAAAATTATAAAGTCATACGTCGGTGATACAATGACGATCAAGTTGTGTTTTACCACATCGCCCTCAGATGGGCCGTAATATCAATTCTAAATTGTAGCATAAGATAAGTGCTTCGATATACAAATATCGGAAAATATTTCAGTTTCGAGAAGGCATTAAAACTATTAATCAGCTGAAAATTAATGATTTGAGAAATGATGTTTCTAATAAGAAGAACAGGATTATACGTAAGTTTTAATACATACTATTTGATGACTGTTTTTCTTACTGTATTGCCATAAGGCGTCTCAAGTAGAACCACGTACACCCCCGATGGTACACCGGAAATATCGAATGGTACTGCGTACTCCTTTTTTCCCCGATCCTTTTTGTGAGCGACTAAGGCATTATTGGCAAAATTGAATATTTTAATACTTAAGTTTCCGCTATCCGAAAGTCCTACTTGAGCCGTAAAAATTCCATTCGTCGGATTTGGATGTATAACAAAATCGACAATCTGCTTTTTACCATTTTTGATATCTTCTTTAGCGAATACTCCGTCGGGTTCCACTACAATAATCTTTTTGGTTTTTTGAGCAATGCAACTACCCTTAATAGTAATAAGTTCGATTTCGTATTCGCCTGCAACATCAAAGTGCAGTTCGACTTCGTCGCTATCTTTCTTAGATATAGTGGCCTCCTCAGGGAGCACCCATTCTATGCCATCCGGCAGGGGATAGCTAATGTCAACTGCAACAAAGTTCTCATTGACATAAACTTGGCTCGAAACTGCAAATTCGGCATTGATTTCATCAAGACTACTATCAACAAAAATAGTTCCCTCTGCAGTACATCCGTTCGAAGTGGTTACAGAAACAATATAGTTGCCCGTTTCGGCAATCGTGACCAGGGGAGATTTGCTGGAAAAGCCCCTGTCGGACGTCCAAGTATAAACTGCCGTTTCATCGGCCACTGTCGCATTCAACACCAATTGTTGACCGGCACATAATGTTCTGTCTGGACCTAGATCTACCGATATCGGTTCAGGGTCTTCGAGCACATAGGTACGCGTAATGGGCCCATCACCAAAACCGGAAATGGTCACCGTATAGTTTCCTGGAACCAGC
>CBDULZ010000084.1:0-22286 GCA_965368185.1 uncultured Kriegella sp. | reverse complement strand
GTGACCGCGGAGGGATTCAAACCCCCAACCCTCAGAGCCGAAATCTGATGCGCTATTCAGTTGCGCCACGCGGCCTTTATACTATACTAATTTCTTCTTCACTATTGTTGAAATGGTCTTTCCATCGGCCTGACCGGCCAATTCTTTAGATACCATTCCCATTACCTTGCCCATATCTTTCATGCCTGAGGCACCTATCGCGTCTATGGTCTGTACCACCACTTTCTCGATTTCCTCTTCGGTCAACTGCTCAGGCAAAAATTGCTCGATAACCGCTACTTGGGCCAGCTCAGGTTCGGCCAAATCATCTCTGCCCTGTTCTTTAAATATAGTGGCACTATCTTTACGTTGTTTTACCAACTTCTGTACCAGTTGTATTTCTGCATCTTCGCTTAGACCGTTACCAGCCCCAGCTTCTGTTTGGGCCAATAAAAGTGCGGACTTAATGGCACGAAGTGATTCCAAGGCAACTTTGTCCTTGGCCTTCATTGCCACTTTCATTTGTTCCATCACTTTGTCCTGTAAGGCCATCGATTTTATTTTGGACTGCGAATATAAATATAAACCCGAAAATATCACCTATTTTCGGGTTTAAAATTATCAAAGAAACGCGCCATGCGCCATTCTTAATCTACATTATCATGTAAAAAAGAATTGTTCGATCGCAATCGCATTTCGTCATTACTATCTTCGCTCAAGGTAGTTCTTGAAATTCGACCCTCGCTACTATTTTCATTCAAATCGACTCTTTGCCGCTTGTATGCAGGTTCTTTCTCTATTTCATCGATATTGGCAATTGTATTGTTCTGAAACTTATAGTTAAAATCCTTTAATTTTCTTCTACGCTCATCGGCCCTTTCTTTCAACAACTCTTCTATGGGGCTATCCATAGGATCGACTCTTTTAGCTTCTTCGGAAATCGCATCGGTCTCACGTTCTATTGTCTTTCTTTCGAAAACCAAGCCTTCTTCAGCTACCTTCGGCTCGTAGTTTTCAGCTTTTGATTTGGCTCCGGTCAATTTCTTTTCCAATTCCATATAATCGTCCAAACTATAGCGGGTTTCACCTTCTTTGTTATATTCCAATACAGGAATAACCTCTATATGTTCTTTAACATCAATATCCTTTACATCTTCATCCAGGCTAAAAGTGATAACGTTCTCTTTCTCTTCATCCTCATCATCCATATTGGCAAGAGGGAGGTCGAAGCTCATAGCGAACTGATCCTCATCAAAGCTTTTTGAGGAAACTACTTCCGGATCTACTACTTCAATATCGTTCAAAGTATCACGTGAGTCGATAATTATAAAATCTTCTTCCTTAACATCTTTGGCAACTACTTCGTCTACCACTTCTTCGTAGAATACATTAAAGTTTTTGATATAGGTAGATGTTGGAATCAAGTCCATACCCAATTCTTCATCGTCAATCAAAAAATCACTTTTCGATACAGGTTTCGCAGTCGGTTCCTCTTCGGTCAACTGATGCACTACATTTTTAGGAGTCAGGTCTTGTACAGCCTTTTGACCATCTTCAAGTGTATGGATAATTTTCTTTGACTCGGTATTTACAATATTATCTTGCTGATCGATATTGAAACCAGTAGCTATTACTGTAACGGCAATAGCCTCGCCCAAATCTTCATCTTCACCAACACCCATTATGATATTGGCACCATGACCTGCCTCCACTTGAATATGATCATTGATTTCACCAATCTCATCAATGGTAATTTCTTGGGAACCAGAAACGATAAGCAACAATACGTTTTTGGCACCTGTGATTTTATTATCGTTCAATAACGGGGAGTCCAATGCCTTCATTATCGCCTCATTGGCCCTTGCAGAACCTGTAGCTATTGAAGAGCCCATAATGGCGGTACCACTATTTGAAAGTACGGTCTTCGCGTCGCGTAAGTCAATATTCTGCGTGTAGTGATGGGTAATTACTTCGGCAATACCACGAGCCGCAGTAGCCAAAACCTCATCTGCTTTTGAGAAACCAGCTTTAAACCCTAAGTTACCGTAAACCTCCCTAAGTTTGTTGTTATTTATGACAATAAGCGAGTCAACATTCGAACGCAATTTTTCGATGCCCAACTGAGCCTGTTTGCATCGCATTTTACCTTCAAATAGAAAGGGCATTGTAACGATTCCTACCGTTAGAACATCCATTTCTTTAGCTTGTTTGGCAATGATTGGAGCAGCACCAGTACCTGTTCCACCACCCATACCTGCAGTGATAAAGATCATTTTTGTGGTCGTATCGAGCATCGCTTTTATCTCCTCCATACTCTCCAATGCAGCCTGTTCCCCCACTTCCGGGTTTGCGCCTGCCCCTAGACCTTCGGTAAGTGACACCCCCAATTGGATCTTATGTGGTACCGGACTATTATCTAATGCCTGTTGATCGGTATTAAGAATTACGAAGTCGACACCATTAATCCCGGCCTGGAACATGTGATTGATCGCATTGCTCCCACCGCCGCCTACGCCGATGACCTTTATTACATTGCTTTGATTCTTAGGTAAATCAAAAGCTATACTTTCAAATTCGCTGTTGTTGCTCATACTCTATATTTACTGGTTAATGTTTTCAATTTAATTTACTCCGCGTTGTCTAAAAAATCCTTTAACTTTTCAGACCACTTATCAAACACGGATCTTCGTTCTTTTTTTGTATTTGCCGCACTCTCTGCCTTATCATCATCGCCAGCCATAACGAGTTCCTGTTCGGAGGGTGCCTGATTCTTTTCTTTTACCTTTTTTCCTTCGTTCTTCACCGCGTTCATTAACAAACCGACGGCAGTTGCGTACAACGGACTGGCAATCTCTTCGTCGGAATCACCGGCCAAATGCTCATTGGGATATCCGATTCGCGTATCCATGCCCGTGATGTATTCCGTCAACTGTTTTAAGTGTTTCAATTGGCTACCACCACCCGTAAGTACAATGCCTGCAATCAATTTCTTCTTCTGCTCTTCGTGACCGTAGTTTTTTATCTCTACATATACCTGTTCAACAATTTCAACGACTCGCGCATGAATGATTTTAGAAAGGTTTTTCAACGTTATCTCCTTAGGCTCTCTTCCCCGCAATCCAGGAATTGAAACTATTTCGTTGTCCCTGTTCTCACCTGGCCATGCAGAGCCGAACTTTATTTTTAAAAGCTCGGCCTGCTTTTCAATTATAGAACAGCCTTCTTTAATATCTTCGGTAATCACTCCCCCGCCAAAAGGAATTACAGCCGTATGCCTAATAATTCCATCTTTAAAAATGGCAAGGTCGGTGGTACCGCCCCCTATATCTATCAGAGCTACACCAGCCTCTTTTTCTTCTTGACTGAGCACGGCATCTGACGAAGCCAATGGTTCTAAAGTGATATTATCTAAATCCAATCCCGCGCTCTTAATACACTTGCCGACATTCTTGATCGAGGTCACCTGCCCTACGACCACATGAAAATTGGCCTCTAGACGACCACCATACATGCCCATCGGCTCCTTTACTTCGGCCTGTCCGTCTACTTTATACTCTTGTGGCAAAACATGAATAATCTCTTCGCCAGGTAACATAATCAACTTATAGACCTGATTGCATAACTTATCCAGATCTTCCTCATTAATTACTTCTTCAGAATCTGATCTGATGATATAGTCACTATGCTGTAAACTTCGAATATGCTGACCAGCAATACCGACTACAACGGAATCAATTTTCAAGCCTGCATTGGCCTCCGCCTCTTCAACAGCCTGTTGGATCGATTTTATGGTTTGTGTAATATTATTGACCACGCCACGGTGTACGCCCAAGCTTTTGGACCTACCGATACCCTTGACCTCAATTTTACCATACTCGTTTTCCTTTCCGATGATAGCCACGATCTTAGTGGTCCCAATATCTAACCCAACTGAATAATTACCTTGTTCCATTGATTTAATTTAAATTTTCGTACACACTACTTGATTGTTGAATTCTAAACTCACTACGGCAAAATCATCCAAAGTTTTATCTCTGTGCGCTTTAACATAGAATGCTTTTAAATTGCTGAATTTCTTTTCAAGATTATCAACTCCTCCTAAATTCACCACAAACTGTTCAGTGCGAAACTTCAACTGGTACTTCTCCTCACCTTCAATATGGATTCCTATCACATTCTTATAGAGAAAATCATCTTTGTTGATATATTTTAAAATTTCGTATACATCTTCCAAGCTTTTGCCGGTAATCTCACCTGTGATAATAGGCACCCGTGCCGAGTGACTTTTAGATAGCGGCATGCGCTTTCCCTCATCATCTAAATAAAATTTCGGATTACCCTCAATACGTCCAATCGGTTTGCGTTGCACTATTTTAGACGTAAGCTCACCATTAATTGAAAGATAAACTTGGGCTTCTTTGACCATTTCATTGGCCTCAATGACCTTCTCTATCGTATTCAAAGCTAATTTTTCTTTGGGCACATTTGTAAGGCTTCCATATTTTTGTATTAACAATTTATTAACCGTGCTTTCGGTGATGTAAAGATTCTGGTCACCAACAAACTCAATATTCGACGTATGCACCATCTTCAGCTCATTTCTGTGGTTGGAAAATGCATAAAGACCTGTCAAAACCAGCAGTAAAACAATGACTTTTATGTAGTTCCAATTAATTCGCATATTCAAATTCCTTTTGTATTCGTAATACCTCAAGACCAATATCGCCCGCTCCCATGGTAATGAGCACTTCTGGTTTTTGTTTTTTTATTTCTTCAATAATCGTTGATTTGTCGATTACTTTTTTATTCGGATTTTCTATTTTTTCGGATAGCCATTGTGAGGTGATTCTGTCAATCGGTTCTTCCCTCGCAGGATAAATCGGTAGCAAGAGAACACTGTCGAATTTTGATAGACTTTTGGCGAAGTCATCGGCAAAATCCCTTGTTCGGGAAAACAAATGAGGTTGAAAAATAGCTAATGTTTTTTTATTCGGATGCATTTCTAAAACAGCCTCGAATACCGCGTTAATTTCTGTAGGATGATGCGCATAGTCATCTATAAATACCAAATTATCCGATTTTATCTTATAGGAAAATCGACGTTGCACCCCCTTAAATGTATTTAATGCCGCTACCAAACTATCTACGGAAGCACCTGTTTGTTCCGCCATTGCAAATGCTACCAATGCATTTAGCAAATTGTGCCTACCGGGCTTATTGAATTTTACACCCGTCAAGGTAGTTTTTGGCGTGTGCAGATCGAACACATAAGCTCCCTTTTCCACCCGAACGTTTCGAATGCAATAATCGGCATCGTCATCGATACCATAGGTCAACCCCTTCAAAGGCAACCCTTTACAAACAAACAATTTTCCGTCAGGATTGATTTTATCGACAAATTCCTCAAACGATTTTCGAAGTTCATCTATATTACCATAAATATCCAAATGGTCGGCATCCATAGAGGTTACACAGGCCACATCGGGGTATAACCGTAAAAATGAACGATCGAACTCATCGGCCTCTACAACGGAGTATTCGTTTCCTTGAAAGTAAAAATTACTGTTGAAATCTTCAGAGATGCCCCCCAAGAAGGCTGTCATGGGAGTTCCTGCTTCCTTTAACAAATGTGCCAATATGCTAGAGGTCGTCGTTTTACCATGAGTACCTGCAACCGCTAGACAAAAAGTATCTTTGGTAATAAGGCCTAACACTTCGGACCGTTTTTTTACTTCAAAGCCGTTTGACAAAAAATATTGATATTCGGAATGACTTGTTGGAACGGCAGGCGTATAGACAATCAATGTACGTTCAGAGTCAAAATACGTTTCTGGAACCATTTTCAAATCGTCTTCATAATGAATTTCGATGCCGGCAGCAGCCAAGTCCTTGGTAAGGGGACTTTCGGTTTTGTCGTATCCCGATACATTTTTTCCGATCAGTTTAAAATATCGGGCCAAAGCGGACATACCTATGCCTCCGATTCCGATAAAATAAACGTTATGTATCTTTTGCAAATTCATCTTTACTTCTTAGCACGTTCAGTACCTTATTTTCTCTTTATCAATTTTTCAATCTCATCGACAATTTTAATAGTGGCCTCCGGCATGGCCATTCGCTTCATATTCCCTCCCAATTTCACCTGCTTTTCCTTTGACTCATACAGCTTCTTAAAAACCGCTTCAAATTGCGTATCAAGATCTTTTTCCTTCAACATCAAAGCGGCGTCTTCGGCCAACAAAGCCTCGGCGTTTTTGGTCTGATGATCCTCTGCCACATTCGGTGATGGAATAAAGACCACGGGTTTACCCACAATACATAATTCAGATACCGATCCCGCCCCCGCTCGTGATAGAATTATATCTGCCGCTGAATAGGCATAGCTCATATTATTCAAGAAATCGAACACTTTTACATCTTCCGATTCATACTTTTTGTATTCATCATAATAGAGCTTCCCACACTGCCAAATCACTTGGGCGCCCAACTCCTTAAAAAAGGGCAATTGCTGTTCGATCAATTGATTGATTCGCCTCGCACCTAGGCTTCCGCCCAATACCAATATAATAGGACGATCATTTTTCAATCCGAAAAAGTTGATGGCAACACCACGACTACTACCGGCTTCGACCAGATCACCGCGAACCGGATTGCCCGTCTTTACGATTTTTTCTTTTGGGAAAAACCGCTCCATACCATCATAGGCGACACAGATTTTTGCGACTTTATTTTTTAATAGCTTATTCGTAATTCCGGCAAAGGAATTTTGTTCTTGTAATACGCAAGGTATACCGCGACCAGAAGCCACCTTTAAAAGCGGACCACTGGCAAAGCCCCCAGTGCCCACAACAGCATCAGGTTTAAACTTCGTTACTATTTTACCCGCTTTCAACAAACTGCTTATCAATTTAAATGGAAACATCAAATTTTTAAGGGTCAGTTTCCGCTGTAACCCCGAAATCCATAAACCTTCTATTCGGTATCCCGCTTGGGGAACTTTCTCCATTTCCATACGATCTTCGGCGCCAACGAACAAAAATTCCGCATCTGGATGTCTTCTTTTTAATTCGTTTGCAATAGCAATCGCAGGGTAAATATGCCCTCCGGTACCACCTCCAGATAGTATAAATCTATAACTGCCCACTCAACACTTCTAAAGGGTTCGTATCATCAATTTTCGACCTGCTATTTTTCTTCACTTGTTCTTTCACACTCGCACTCAAAATAATCCCTATAGCCAGGCAGGTCATCCAGCTTGAGGTTCCTCCCCTACTTATTAAAGGCAATGTTTGCCCTGTAACAGGAAAAAGTTCGACCGCAACCGCCATATTGACCAAGGCCTGGAATACAATCGGAAGTCCGACCCCAAGCACCAATAATTTCCCGAAAATCGTTTGATTGCCATTGGCGACCACCACAATGCGAAACAATAACAGCAAGTAAAAGAACATCAAAGTAAAACCGCCTATCAGTCCGTATTCCTCGATAATAATCGCATATATAAAATCGGAATAACTCTCGGGCAGAAAGTTCTTTTGAACACTTTTTCCTGCACCCTTACCGACGATACCGCCTGTTGCAATGGCAATTTTTGCCTTTTCTATCTGGTAATCGGCTTCGGTATCGGCCGGGTTCCTAAAATTTTCAATCCTACTCATCCACGTATCGACACGGTGGGGGAAAATATCCGGCACGGCCTTGGCCAAAAGAACGAACAGGGTGAGGCATAAAAATCCGGTACCAACAATGCCCAGCAAATATTTGATAGGGTATCCCCCTAAAAAACACAACATCAAAACCATCGAAAAAATAATTGCGGCTGTTGATAGGTTGGCCGGCAATATCAAGATAACGACTAGAAATACAGGCAGCCAAAGCGGAAGGACGCTCTCGTTGAACGTAATGGTCTTGTCCTTAATTTTGGTCAAATATCGTGCGACGTACACCATCAATACCACCGACGCAAGATTGGAGGTCTGAAACTTTATTCCGACCAAGGGCAATTGGATCCACCTACTCGCGTTCGCCCCTTCACTTGTTGTGCCCTGTGCCAAGGTAAAACCCAATAACACCAATACAATGGGCAAGGCGATCAATGATAACCCCTTAAAAAAATGAGTCGGAATACGATGAACCCCATAAATAATTCCAAAGCCCAAAATCAACAACATGGCGTGTTTGACCAAATGCCCCATGGTCGTACCTGTACCGACCACGTATTCTAGATTACTACTGGCACTATATACTGGCAAAAAGGAAAAAAGGGCCAACAGGGCCACTACGGCCCAAATGGCTTTATCTCCTTTAATATTTTCAAATACTGTTTTCACTTACAGGTTTTTGATAGCTTCTTTAAATTGATTCCCTCTGTCTTCATAATTTTCGAAAAGATCAAAGCTGGCACAAGCCGGTGACAACAGTACCGTATCACCCCGTTCTGCAATTTTATAGGCTACTTTAACAGCTTCTTCCATAGCAAAAGTTTCTACCATAAGATCCACCACATTACCAAAGGCATCTTTAATTTTGGAATTGTCAAGTCCTAAACAAACAATAGCCTTTACTTTTTCCCTAACCAAGGGCATTAACACCTTATAATCGTTGCCTTTATCGGTACCCCCCACGATCCAAACAGTAGGTGAACTCATACTATCAAGCGCATAATAGGTAGCATTGATATTGGTTGCCTTCGAATCGTTGATGTACTGTACATGATGAATTTTAAGTACCTTCTCCAATCGATGTGGTGCCCCCTGAAAATTCTCGATGCAATTTCGGATAGTCTCTTTTCGTATACTTACCAATTTAGCTGCAGTAGACGCCGCCATGGTGTTCTTAAGATTGTGTTTGCCTTCCAATGCTAGAGTGTTCGATTTCATTGTAATTTTTTTGTTTTGAGTGTTAATTTGTATTTCTTCATTTTCAATATATGCACCTTCCTCAACGATTTTTTCTATCGAAAAAGGCAATGCTTTGGATTTGACCGGGTGATCCTTTAACCATGTTACCAAGACTTCATCATCGGCATCATAAATCAGATAATCTTCAGACGTTTGATTTTCGACTATTCGAAATTTCGATGCGATGTAATTTTCAAACGTATAGGCATACCGATCTAAATGATCTGGGGTGATGTTCGTTATTATCGCAATATGTGGCCTAAAATTCTCAATACCATCCAATTGAAAACTGCTAATTTCCAATACGTAGTAATCAAAATCATTTTCGGCAACCATTCGTGCGAAGCTATCACCGATATTTCCCGCCATGCCCACGTGCAACCCACCCTCTTTCAACAGCTGATACACAAGCATGGTCGTTGTGGTCTTCCCGTTGCTTCCGGTGATTCCAATTATCGTGGCATCGGTATATCGTGCCGCAAATTCGATTTCGGAAATAACGGCGATGCCCTGTTCACGCAACTTTACCACCAAGGCTACCGTATCGGGTATCCCAGGACTCTTCATTACCACATCTGCGTTCAGAATAAGGGCCTCCGTATGCCGGTTTTCTTCCCAATCAATCCCAAAATTTTCAAGAACGTCTTTATACTTCGTTTGAATCGAACCCTTATCCGATACAAATACATCGTATCCCTTTTGTTTCGCCAAAATGGCCGTGCCTACACCACTTTCTCCTCCACCCAACGCCACCAATCGCTTCATCGTTATCGTACTTTTAAAGTAACTATGGTTACAATGGCCAATAGAATTCCGATAATCCAAAAACGCGTCACTATCTTACTTTCGTGGTAACCCTTTTTCTGATAATGATGGTGTAGGGGCGCCATTAAAAAAATGCGTTTTCCCTCACCAAGTTTTCGCTTTGTATATTTGAAATAGCTTACCTGTATCATTACGGATATTGTTTCGGCAAAGAAGATTCCGCAGAGCACGGGAATCAATAATTCTTTGCGAATAATAATGGCAATTACCGCTATGATACCTCCAATAGTCAGACTTCCCGTATCTCCCATAAATACTTGTGCTGGAAAGGTATTATACCACAAGAACCCGACCAACGCCCCAAGAAATGCAGTAATGAAAACTACAAGTTCACCGGCCAAGGGAATAAACATGATATCGAGGTAATTGGAGAAAATATAGTTACCGGAAACCCAGGTGAAAACACCCAACGTAAAGACAATTATTGCCGAAGTTCCGGCTGCTAGTCCGTCAATACCATCGGTAAGATTGGCCCCATTAGACACCCCGGTAACGATTAAAATAACAATGGGAATAAAAATCAGCCAAGCATATTCTTTTGCGCCATCACCAGCCCATGATATAAAATCACTATAATCGAATTCATTGTTCTTAAAAAAGGGCACCGTTGTCATCGTCGATTTGATTTCCTTTCCTTCTACTTTTTCGACTGTAAAAGCTTCGGTTATGCGGGTTTGGTCTTTATCTTTCATAGTCACATCAGGATGGAAAAAGAGTACCGACCCCACAAAGAGCCCTAAAATGACCTGTCCCGTTATCTTAAACCGCCCTTTGAGACCTTTTTTATCCTTTTTAAAAATTTTGATATAATCGTCTGCAAAGCCGATCAATCCCATCCAAATGGTGGTAATGATTAATAGAATCACATAGATATTATCAAGCCACCTGGCAAAGAGCAAAACCGGAATCAAGGTTGAAAGAATAATGATCAAACCGCCCATGGTAGGTGTACCTGCCTTTTGCTTCTGCCCCTCTAAACCCAGATCACGAATAGATTCCCCAATTTGTTTATGCTGTAGAAAAAGGATTACCCGCTTTCCATAGGCCGTAGCTATGACCAACGCAAAAAGAATCGCCATCACCGCCCTAAAGGTGATAAACTGGAATAGGCTAGCCCCAGGCAATTGGTATTCTTTTTCCAAAAAATCAAACAGGTAATACAACATTTTATGGTGTGTTATTTAGTTTTCTTATTTGTTCATGTCTTTCAACACATTCGTGACTATCTTAAAGTCGTCAAAATCAATGCGTACTCCGTTGGTTTCTTGATAGGTTTCGTGACCTTTTCCCGCAACCAGAATAATATCGTTGGCAGCAGCCAACTGACAGGCTGTTTTTATGGCCTGCTCACGATTTTCTATCGCTAAAATTTTTCTTGTGTTTTGAGGCTCGACGCCTTTCTCCATTTCTTCTATGATGGTAGCCGGGGATTCAGAGCGTGGGTTGTCAGAGGTAAAAATGATCTTATCACTCATTTCAGAAGCGATTGAGCCCATCACCGGGCGCTTCGACCTGTCTCTGTCGCCACCACACCCCACAACGGTAATGACGCTCTCATTTCCAGTTCGCAATGACTTGATAGTTTCAAGAACATTTTTTAGCGCATCCGGTGTATGGGCATAATCAACAATAGCTGTGATTTTCTCTTTAGAAATATAGTATTGAAACCGCCCATCGACATTTTCAAGTTCACTCATAAAGCGTAAAGTCTCCAACTTTTCCAATCCCAATAATTCGGCTGTGGCATAAATAGACAACATATTGTAGGCATTGAAATGCCCGATCAACTTAGACCACAGTTCATTGTCTTCGATTTTAAGTAATTGCCCGTGAAATTGATTTTCCAAAACTTGGGCCCTATAGTCAGCGTATGTGCGAAGCGCATAAGTATACTTTTTGGCTTTCGTATTCTGCAACATCACCAGACCGTTCTTATCGTCAATATTGGTCAATGCAAAAGCCTTTTTTGAGAGGTTGTCAAAAAGCTCTTTTTTGGTGTCCCGATATTCTGCAAATGTTTTATGATAATCCAGGTGATCGTGTGAAAGATTGGTGAATACAGCTCCTTCGAATACCAACCCTTCCGTTCTTTTTTGGGCAATGCCGTGCGAGCTTACCTCCATAAAACAAAATTCGACCCCTTCATCGTTCATCAGGCTCAAGTGTTCATTGATTGTCAAGGCATCGGGCGTAGTGTGGCTGGTGGAATATTCCTTGGTATCGACCATAATTTTAATGGTGGAAATCAAACCTACTTTATAGCCTGCTTTTTTGAATAACTGATACAAAAGGCTAGTAACGGTCGTTTTGCCATTCGTACCGGTCACTCCGACAAGCTTTAAATTTTTTGATGGATTTCCATAAAAGTTGGATGCCATGATCGCCAATGCGGCATGGCAATTCATGACCTCCAAATAAGTGACACCATTTACCATCTGCTTCGGTAATTCTTCACAAACGATAGCCCTTGCACCTAAATTAACAGCTTTCTCAAGGTATTGGTGCCCATCAGTGATAGTCCCCCTGATAGCCACGAAGACATCATCAAGACGTACTTTTCTCGAATCGAAACAAATGGAATTAACCATAACGGTCGTCGTTCCACTTACCGCATTGAGTCCTACCCCATACAATATGTCTTTGAGTAACTTCATGAAAGTTCCAATACTATTTTTGTGACTTGTTTTAAATCGGTTCCTTGGGAAATCGATTGTTGCTTGACTCTTCCGTTGCCCCTGACTTCTACTTCTAAACCTAAATTTTCCAATATGGAAATGGCATCCATACCGCTCATACCCTTTACATTGGGCACCTTATTGTATTTCTTTTGTGCTTCGGCATAGTATTTTTGATAGGAACGCTCTGTTCCTTTATCCTTCGCATCACTCATATCAACCTCATCGACCAAAGGAGAAGTAGCATAAATTTTTTGGGCTATGGATTTAAAAACAGGACCCGAAACATCGGCTCCATAATATCCCACACTTCGATCCGGCTCATGAATGACAACTATACAAGAATATTTGGGTTCATCTGCCGGAAAATATCCTGCAAAAGTGGAAATGTACTTGAGCTTATCAGGGTCTTTGGAAACATAGTTTTTCTGGGCCGTTCCCGTTTTGCCAGCCATTGAAAAATTCGGAGAATACAGACGATGTCCGGTACCCCATTGCTGTTCTACAACATTCTTCAACAACGATTTCATTTGGGACGCTGTTTCTTTAGAACAAATCGCCGGATTCATTACTTCTTTATTAAACTTTTGAATAGTGGTATTCAGTTCTTTCACTTCCTTAATTAATCTCGGCTTTACCATTTCACCATCGTTGGCAATCGCATTGTAAAAGGTGAGCGTTTGTAATGGTGTCAACGAAACTTCATACCCATGTGACATCCATGCCAATGATATACCTGACCAGCCCTTATCGCCCGGGTATCTAATAACCGGCTTGCCCTCGCCCTTCACCGGAAGCCCCAATTCTTTATTAAGTCCCATGCGCATCAACCGGTTTACAAAACGCTCTGGGTTGTCCTTATAATTTTCATGGATCATTTTTGCAAAAGCCGTATTCGAGGAAACCTCAAAGGCCTTTGCCGCCGTAATTTTTCCGTAACCACCATATTTTGAATCGCGTACAGTATTCTTGTAAATACGCCAAGTTCCTTTTTCGGTATCAAAAACAGTACTGGTATCGATGACCTTATCTTCCAAGGCCGCTACCATACTCATTAGCTTAAAGGTGGAACCGGGCTCATGCGATTCACCTATAGCATAATTCAACCGTTCATAATACTTGCCTTCGGGGGTTCTTCCCAAATTGGAAATGGCCTTGACCTCTCCCGTTTCGGTTTCCATAACGATGACACAACCGTGGTCGGCCTTGTATTTTTCGAGTTGCGCCAAAAGCCCGTGATGGGCTATGTCTTGAATATTGATATCAATTGTAGAGATGACATCGTATCCATCTTTAGGTTCTACAATATTATCCAACCCAATGGGTTTCCATTGACCATTGGCTATTTTCTGTTTTAAGCGTTTCCCCTCGACCCCTCGCAAATATTCCCCGAAAGCACCTTCAAGCCCCACGCGTGTGTAGTATCCGTTTTCATCGACACGCTCATAACCAACACTACGCTCGGCAATCTTGCCTAAGGGATGTTCTCGAACCGTTTTCTGTTCGACAATCAGGCCTCCCTTATACGGCCCTTTATTGAATAGTGGAAAATCTTTGACCGCCATATAATCTGAATAGTCAAGATTGCGGGCGACTACAGCGTACCTGTTCTTGTTGGTTTTTGCTTTTCGCAACAATTGTTGGTAGTGCGATGATGATTTGCCCAGCAATTTCGAAAGAGCCTCCGATAAGGGCTTAATATTCTCCTTAAAATTTCGATCGCTAACGGTTACCGCATCGAAACGAATCGTGTATCGCGATACCGAAGTTGCCAACAAACTACCATCGTCTGAAATCAAATCACCACGGTTGGGCTCGATAGTAAACATCTTTTCGGTTCGTTTTAACGCCAATTTTTGGTATTTCTCCCCATCGACAAGCTGAATGCTAACCAATTTGAACAATACGATGGCCGCAAACAAAAAGAGAAAGCTTGCTACGACATACAATCGGGTCAATATGTTTTTGTCCGTTACGGCCATTCAATTATTCCTTTTCGGATGATTTTACCATGATTTTTTTTGGAGGAGTCTCTGACGGATATAGCCCCCGTACCTCTAGTGTCTGTGCAATCTTAGATTCCAGTTTTAACCGCTGAACGCTCGATCGTACATCTACAAACTCACTCCTCAGTTCCTTTATCTTTTCGTTCAAAGCGGCAATTTGATGCACTTTTTTATCGGCACTGTGAGAACTGCCAATCATAACTGTGGCTAAAAAGGATGCAAATATGATGAACAACCAATTCTTTGGCGCATCACCACTGACCAAAAACTTTCCTTTTAATATGTCTAACAACCCTTTTCTCACAATTACTTCTTTATCTTGATCAAATTCTTTCCGCTATTCGCAACTTGGCACTACGCGCCCTATTATTTACTTTTATTTCTTCTCTTGATGGAACGATCAACGGTCCAACTTTTTTAAAGGGAACATCAATATTTCCGTAAAAGTCCTTTTCCGGCTCACCTTCAAACCGACCTGCCCGGATAAAGCGTTTTACCAACCGATCTTCCAAGGAATGATAACTGATAATGCTTAACCGCCCTCCCTTATCCAACAAATCAGGAGCCTGTTCCAAAAACTCTTTGATAACTTGAATCTCTTGATTGACCTCTATACGAATGGCCTGATAAATCTGCGCCAGTATCTTATGCTCCCTCCCTTTCGGAAGAAATTGTAGCAACACTTCTTTTAATCGATCCGTTGTACGTATCGGGGCTAGCTCCCGTTGCTCCAAAATCGTCTTTGCCATAGCATTGGCATTTCGCAAATCTCCATATTGAAACAAAACCCGACGTAAATCATCGTACGTATAATCATTGACCACATCATGCGCAGATATTGTATTTCGTTTGCTCATGCGCATATCGAGATCTGCATCGAAACGGGTCGAAAACCCACGTTCGGCTTTGTCGAACTGATGCGAGGAAACGCCAAAATCTGCCAGTATTCCGTCTACCTTCCGAATGCCATAGAACTTTAAAAACTGCCTGATGTATCGAAAATTCTCGTTGATCAAAGCAAACCGATCATCTTCGATTACATTATCAAGCGCATCTTCATCTTGATCAAAAGCGAATAATTTGCCTTTATCGCCCAAGTGCTTGAGTATTTCCTTAGAATGCCCACCTCCACCGAAGGTAACATCTACATAGACCCCATTTTCCTTGATGGCCAACCCTTTGACCGATGCCTGTAGCAGTACCGGATTATGATACATCGTCCCCATCATCACCCATTACTTCTTCCGCCAAGGCCGCAAAATCTTCCGCAGTCTCGTCCAACACATTTTCGTAGCTATCCTTGTCCCAGATTTCAACAATATTGATTGCCGAACTCAAAACCACTTCCTTCGAGATTCCGGCAATGGACACCAAATTTTTAGGAATCAACAGCCTTCCGGTCGAATCGATTTCAACTACCTTTACCCCTGCCGAAAAACGGCGAATAAAATCGTTGTTCTTTTTTACAAAGCGATTTTTCTTGTTCATTTTCTCCATTAACAGATTCCATTCCGCCATGGGGTATAATTCCAAACAGGGTTGAAAAACCGATCGTTTGATTACGAAACCATCGTTCAATATCGGGGACATCTGATTTTTTAGGGCAACAGGCAGCATTACCCTACCTTTGATATCGGCCTTACAATCGTATGTTCCTATGAAATTGATCACGTAACTGGCTGGTTTATCTTTTAATAACTCAAATATATCAAATTTATTACCACTATTTACCACAAATTACCACATTGTTAATAAATTCCGCCACTTTTGGGGATGAAATGTCCATTTCCTTCGTTTAACAACTGTGCTTTTGCACATGGTCATATGTGCTATATGTAAGAAAACTTCGTAGGAATTTTTGTCCAACTTTGAGTGGGTACCCTTGTGTAATAAGTAAATGCCTATATTTGTCAATGAAGACCAGAAGTATTTTGAATGGAAAAACAGATTATTACCGAAGGAAAATATAGGTATATCGAGATTGGGGAGGGTACTCCCGTTATTATTTTACATGGTCTTATGGGCGGGTTGAGCAACTTTCAGGGTGTGACAGATCATTTTCCGAAAAAGGGCTACAAGGTGTTGATTCCCGAACTCCCCATCTACTCCTTACCCATGTTAAAGACGAATGTAAAACAGTTCGCAAAGTTTTTAGAACGATTTATCGAGTTCAAAGGGCTAACCGACGTCATTCTTTTAGGCAATTCCCTAGGAGGCCATATCGGTCTCCTGCATACTAAATTATATCCCGAAATGGTACGGGCCTTGGTGATTACCGGAAGTTCAGGACTTTACGAAAGTGCAATGGGTGACGGGTATCCCAGGCGTGGAGACTACGAATTTATCAAAAAGAAGGCTGAAAATGTTTTCTATGACCCCGCTATTGCCACCAAGGAAATTGTCGACGAAGTTTTTGCAACGGTCAACGACCGCAATAAAATTGTAAAAACGCTTGCAATTGCCAAAAGTGCCATTCGCCACAACATGTCAAAAGACCTACCAAAAATGCGCACGCCTACGTGCATTATTTGGGGCGAAAATGATACTGTGACACCGCCTGATGTTGCTAAATTGTTTCATGAATTACTTCCCGATTCAGAACTTTTTTGGATCAAGGAGTGTGGCCATGCCCCTATGATGGAACACCCGGAAGAATTCAATCAAGTTTTGGACGCCTGGTTAAAGAAACGAGGGTTTTAGTACTTTGAAAGCCAAAAAATCGATAGGTTTTAAATGACATACCCTCCTTTTTAAACCGTGAAAGTTCAATTAAAGGAGACCCAATCAATCTAATGCATCTGTTGTTGAACCAGCAACATATCCAATTACATAAAGCATCACTGTGCGCCTGCACTTTTAAACACAAACTGTGAAAATCAAAACTGCCAACTTTGTTATTAGCAATTCCGATGTGGCCAAATGCCCCAACGAACCTTTACCGGAATATGCATTTATCGGCCGTTCAAATGTTGGCAAATCATCGCTGATCAATATGATTACCGAACGGAAAAGCCTTGCCAAAACCTCAGGGCGGCCCGGAAAGACGCAACTTATCAATCATTTCAAAATCAACGGTAACTGGTTCTTGGTCGATTTGCCAGGTTACGGATATGCCCGCACCTCTAAAAAAGACAAACGGACTTTTCAGAAATACATTACCAATTATTTTTTAAAACGAGAGCAACTGCTCTGTGCATTTATTCTGATCGACATTCGCCATGAACCCCAAAAAATAGACCTTGACTTTATGCAATGGATGGGTGAAAACGGTATACCGTTCAGCATCATATTTACAAAATCGGATAAATTAAAACCAAAAGTTATCGAACGTCAAGTAGGTGCGTATATTCAAATATTATTGGATGACCTTTGGGAAGAAGCACCTCCGTATTTTATCACCTCATCGGCACATGGTTCCGGCCGAGACGAAGTATTGAACTACATTGACCATATCAATACGGGTTTTTTCGAGCAACAAAAGCGATAGGAAACGAACCCTTGTTACTACAGGGATTCCAATTTTAATAAACGATTTTGCAGCAAGGCGATCAATTCCTCCAACTTTACCAAACCATTCAATTCCTCGGTAGATACTAATAATTGTAATCCGTTTTTTTCAGCGGACAATATCACCGGAAACGTAAACTTGTATCCGAATTTGGAGGCATACTGCCGTTCAAATTCGTCTTTATGCAAAAACTCCATTTCGATATCGCTTCCCTCTCGAAAAGACTTCCACAACTTTTGCTCCTTAAATATGCCATGGGTGAGGTTGCAAAGACTACATTCATAGGAACTCGGGCTTATCAATTTGTGGGCGATATCCATTACACCGTTACGAAGGCCCGAGTTCGCGTTGTATATAAAAATTAAACTTTTTGGATTTCCGTTTTTCATAACAATTGCAAAATAGTACATTTAAGGCTTGCATTTAGTCTGTAACCCAAACCGTCACTTACAATACATAGTGATTGAATTCAATTTATTTAGCCAAAATGAAAAAAATAGCCCTGTTTCTATGTTTATGCCTCTTGATTATCGGATGTGCAGAAAATAAGAAAGATAAGATTGTCGAACGCATACCGCCGGTAATCGCGCCCTTTAGCAAACTCGATACGTTGGCCGTCAACGATTGGTGGAACCGTGGTGACAACCCGATCATCAATTTAAAAGTTGATCGAGATAGTGTGGTGGCCTTCGGTATTTACACCGTGTCAAACCAGACCCTAAAATTAAGTGCCCAGCTATATCCGTTGTACCCTGAGGAAACTCGAGAGGTGCGCCTTGAAATCGAGGATAAAGGTAGTTGGAAAGAAGTGCAGCGACAAAAAATAAACGACCTGGGATGGTCGGCCCTCTTTCGAATAGAAAATTGGGATGATACCCAAGATGTTAAATACCGAATCTTACATGGCGAAAAGGCGAGTTTCGAAGGACTGATCAGAAAAAATCCGAAAGAAAAGGATGAAATAGTCTTGGCGGCACTGTCATGTAACTCGAACCAAGATCGAGGCCTTCGAGAGAATTACGTACGCAATATTAACTTTCAAGACCCCGACCTCATGTTCTTTGCGGGTGACCAGTCGTACGACCATACCGAGCACACTGCGGCCTGGCTAAAATTTGGGTTGCAATTCAAAGAAACATTTAGAAACCGCCCCGCCATTTCAATTCCTGATGATCATGATATAGGCCAAGGCAATCTATGGGGCGAAAACGGAAAAAAATCGATTGAAAAAGGTTCCAACGATGGTGGCTATACCTATCACCCGGAATACGTTCAAATGGTTGAGCGCTGTCAAACGGCAAACTTACCCGACCCATTCGACCCCACGCCTATTGAACAAGGTATCGGCGTCTATTATACCAATCTTGAGCTAGGAGGAATCGATTTTGCAATTCTTGAAGACCGAAAATTTAAATCTGGTCCGAACGGTAAAATTCCGCAACAAGGCCCACGCCCCGATCACATTCGTAACCCTGATTACGACCCTGCATCCATTGATTTGCCGGGACTAAAACTTCTTGGAGATCGCCAACTGACCTTTTTAGAAACTTGGGGCGACACCAATACCGATGCACTTAAAGTAGTACTCTCTCAAACAGGTTTTTGCGGAGGAGCCCACATACATGGCCAAAAAGAAAATCGCCTGCACGCCGATCTCGACTCGAACGGCTGGCCCCAAACCGGGCGTAACAAGGCTTTGAAACTTATCAAAAAAGCCGGAGCCGTACATATTGCTGGCGACCAACATTTGGCCACAGTAATCAAACAAGGAATCGATACTTTCGGAGACGGACCCTGGTCATTTATTGTACCGGCCATTGTTAATGATTATTACAGCCGTTGGTGGTGGCCTGAAGATGAAAAGGCGGGACCACATCCGAACAAAAATACAACCTTGCCCTGGACCGGGGATTATCTGGACGGTTTTAATAATAAAATTACCATGATGGCCTATGTCAATCCTGAAAGTCCGTCAAAAGGTGGAGGCTACGGATTGATACGGTTTGGCAAAAATACCAAAGAAGCGACTTTCGAATGTTGGCCTAGAAATGTCGATGTTACCAAAGAAGACGCCGAGCAATTTGAGGGATGGCCGATAACGGTAAAGATGGAATGAATTAAAATGTTACAAACTGACTCATGAATCTTCTGTTGCTAGGCAAATGATACTGCGTAGCGTACGTACCATGAATTTTTAAGTACTACTAACCGTCAGGTATTGAAATATCATGGCCTAATTACAATGGCACCACGCATTTCATATTGAGAAATGCGAACTAAAATCAAGGCTCCTGCTGACATAAGGCTGTCACCCCTACCCTTTACCTTTACCTCATCGATATACATTAACAAAAGATAGTTATAATGAAACACGAATGGCGAAAAAAGGAAAGGGAGCTTTACCTACCGAAAAACCAACCCGAACTCATTGATGTTCCAGAACTCCAATTTCTGACTATTTCAGGAAAGGGCAACCCCAATAGCAATATCTTTTCAGAATATATTGGCGTTTTATACGCCCTGTCGTACGCTATCAAAATGACATTGAAGAAAGGTAACGAACTCCATGATTATTTTGATTATACGGTATACCCACTTGAGGGTATTTGGGATATTACCGAAGAGGCCAAAAAGCGATACAAAGGAACTATCGATAAAAATGACTTGGTTTTTAAATTAATGATTCGACAACCTGACTTCGTCAACAAATCTTTTTTCGAAGAAATGATGACATTGACAAAGAAAAAGAAACCCCATGCCCTGTTAAAGGAAGTCAAGTTCGAAAAAATAACCGATGGCCGCTGTGTTCAAATGATGCACGTGGGAAGCTATGACAAAGAATCCGAATGCTTTGAGGTAATGGAAGCCTTTGCAGAAAAGGAAAACCTTTTAAGGTCGTCAAAAGTACATCGTGAAATTTACATCTCCGATTTTCGAAAAGTCGCTCCCGAAAAACTAAAAACCATACTAAGGTTTAAGGTCGAAGATAAGTGAACAAGATCTTTTGAAACCGCTTTAAGTCTGTTCCCTAATAGAGAAATTTAGGCTTCAAACACAAAGAACTTATCTTTAGGGAAGTAGAACCTTAAAAATTCAAGATGCATTTAAAGAGCTTAATGATGGCGGTGATCATACACGGATGCTGCTATTTTGGCACACCTCATTTTTGTCATGCCCAGAAACCCGAGGCAGCCATAGTAAAACCGCGAATTATCGTTACGACCGACATCACCAACGAACCGGATGACCAACAATCGCTCATTCGCCTGTTACTTTATGCCAATGATATTGATATTGAGGGGCTGATCGCCTCAACAGGTGTCTGGAAGCTTTCCGACCCGGCAACCGATGTCATTTATGAATGTATTGACAGGTATGCAAAAGTCGTTGACAATCTCAAACTTCATGATAACGATTATCCTACAGCCGACTATCTGCACAATATCACAACGACCGGTAATCGAGGTTATGGCATGAGCCATGTAAGCGGCCGGGGTTCCGAAGGGGCACGGTTGATCATCCAAGCTGCGGACAAAACTGATGACCGACCACTATGGTTATTGGCCTGGGGAGGGGCCAATACTATTGCGCAGGCAATTTGGACCGTCAGTCAAGAACGCTCACCGAAAGAATTAAACGCTTTTTTGAACAAGATTCGGGTTTATGATCTTGCCGCCCAAGACGATGCCGGGGCTTGGATGGCCAAGACGTACCCCCAATTGTTCCTTATTAGAAATGTATCAGCTTTTAAGGGCATGTCGTTTCGTTTTAGCAGCGATACCTGGAGCCATACACGCGGCGGTGATGAGACCGTGGTTACCCGTGAATGGGTCAAAAACAACATTCAGCAAGACCACGGTGCATTGGGAGCGTTTTATCCGGATGCGCTGCATATATGGGAAGGCGACACCCCTACCTATTTCTACCTTATGCCCAACGGATTGAACGATCCCGAGCAGCAGTGGCAAGGAAGCTGGGGCGGTCGATTCACACGGCAGAAACAAAAAAATGTCAATGTGGTCGCCCAAGAATATGCAGGTGCCGACTGTTCAAAGGGCTGTTTCGTAAACGAGTCCCTTTTTCTAGATTATTGGCTTTATGCCGATGCGGAAGATAAATGGACATACAAAGACAATACTTATGTCAATCAGTGGGCGCCTATCTTCCGTTGGCGTACCGATTTTCAGAATGATTTTGCCGCCCGTATGGACTGGTGCGTACAACCTTTCGAGCAAGCAAACCACCCACCTGTTGTTGTAATTGATAATGACTTAAGTACCCAGGTCAAATATGTGAACGCCAAGCCGGGAGATCGATTGTCCTTTTCAGCATCAAAATCTTATGACCCTGATGGCAATGAGCTTTCCTATCAATGGTGGATTTATCCTGAGGC
>CBDULZ010000083.1:0-22374 GCA_965368185.1 uncultured Kriegella sp. | reverse complement strand
AGGAATATTTGGCTGAATTGCCCCTGATGTTCCAATACGTACAATATCGAGTTGCGTCAATTCTGGTTTTAGAGCTCTTGTTGTAAAATCAATGTTTACCAAGGCATCCAATTCGTTGAGGACGATATCGATATTATCGGTGCCAATTCCAGTGGAAATTACCGAGATTCGTTTTCCGTTTAGTGTTCCCGTATGGGTGATGAATTCCCGTTTTCCCTTTTTAAGTTCGATAGAATCAAAGTGGCTGGATACATCGTTTACACGTTCGGGATCGCCGACGGTAATTATCGTATGGGCTATATCTTGGGGTAATAAATTGAGGTGATAAATGCTTTGGTCGGCATTTAAGATGAGCTCGGAAGCATTTAAAGCCATCTTAAAGCTTTAAAATTCGATTGGCTTCGGTATTATAGAGGAAATTGTATTTTAAGGCTCCCCCTAGGTATACGTCGTTATCTTGTATACAGGAATAGTAACTGGTCTTGCCCTCTAAAATATCTTTTCCCTTTCGGGTCAATTTTACGGGATTAAAAGAGTGGAACAAGGGCTTAAGCCGCGTAATGGCCCGGTCATACTGCGAATCACCAAAACCAAGACCTCCCTGATTTTTAAGAAGAACGTCAATGAAGGCCTTCCTCGACGCAGGTTTTTGATCTAGCGAAAGTTGCAGAATATTGTTTTCCATCTGGTTAAGGCCATTTTTGATGGTGGGGAACCGGTGCAAATGACTGACTACGGCATCTGAAAGGTAATTGAAATTGAAATTTTCAAAATCTTTTAAGTTCTCAAGGCGAATCGGGTTATTACTGCAGTACAGTTGCCATACATAATCGGCATATTCGATATCGTCTTGATTCAGTATCGTTCTGTTCTCGTACATTGTGAGCAACTGTTCATCGCTCAGGTCGCAAAGGCCATACATCGTATCGCTATCATCCTCTTTACCACTACAAACCAAGGAAATCTCGGCATATTTCCTATGTGTCTGTAACCAGCTTAATACTGCGAGCATGTTCACCTGGCAAAAAAGATCGTATTCGAACCATAGAACGATATGGTCTTCCTGCTTGTGGTTGCAAAGCGATCGATATTCCTTTAAAGTTTTCTCGATAAACCAAGATTTCGATACTTTATAATTCTTGTTGAGGAACTCGAAGCGGGTTTTCCAAAAAGATTCACTTCCCACATTGGTCTCCGTCTTGCCTTCGCAAAGCATTTCGCGCCAAGTAATAATGTCCCCTTTTAACTTCAAGGATTTCAATTTCTCCGTAAAGTTATCTCCATTTGTTATGTGTAAAAGGGAACTCATGTTGGGTGTGGTTTTAATTTGGATACTAAAAGTAATATTTAATCGAAAATAACAAAAATAATTAACAGAAAACAATGCTTCTTATCAATAAAACACAGAAATACAGTATTTTATTGTGCTCTTTTTTTATCCGCCAACACGTTTAACATTAAATCCCTTTTCTTTTAGAATTTCCATTATTTTGTCTCGGTAATCTCCCTGAATGATGATGGCCTCGTTTTTTATCGTGCCCCCAACACTTAATTTAGTCTTTAGCGCTTTGGCAAGTAATTTGAAATCTTTATCTGCCCCGTTATACCCCTCCAAAATTGTAATAGGTTTACCCTTCCGCTTCTCGTACTTGCAAATAATAGGATCATCTTGAAGCCAAATATCACTTTTTATTGGTTTTTTTTCTTCTTCGGAAGGTGTATGCCCTGGAAATAAATTTTTTAGTTGGTCTTGAAGATCCATATGCTATTTTTTAATCAGTCCGAGCTCAATCAATCGTTCATTTAAAAATTCACCGGCCGTGATGTCCTCAAATTGCTTCGGATGTTTTTCGTCAATGCAATTTTCCAAACAATTCAAGGGCATCTCGCTAATCGGATGCATAAAAAAGGGAATGGAATAACGGGAAGTGCCCCATAGTTCTTTAGGTGGATTTACAACTTGGTGAATGGTCGACTTCAGTTTGTCGTTCGTTAGGCGGGAAAGCATATCGCCAACGTTGATCATAAGCTGATCTGGCCGGGCTATGGCATCGACCCATTCGCCCTTATGGTTTTTGACTTGCAAACCTTTTCCGTGGGCGCCCATGAGTAGCGTGATCAAATTAATATCTCCATGTGCGGCCGCCCGTACAGCATCTTTCGGGGCCTGGGTAATGGGTGGGTAATGAATGGGTCTCAAAATAGAATTGCCGTTCTTGATGTATTCGTCAAAATAGGTTTCCTCCAAATCGAGGTGCAGCGCCAGGGCCCGGAGTACATATTTAGCCGTCTTTTCCAACATTTTAAAAGTTTCCTTGCCTACTTTATTAAAGTTGGGCAATTCCTTTACGGTTACGTTAGCCGGATATTCCGATTCCAGTTTCGGATTGTCATCAACATATTGGCCAAAATGCCAAAATTCTTTTAAATCCCCTTCTTTGCGGCCCTTTGCATGCTCTTTACCAAAAGAAGTATACCCTCTTTGGCCGCCAATGCCGGCAATCTCGTAGTGGTCTTTGACCTCTTGTGGAAGAGCGAAGAACTTTTTGATTTCCTCATACAAATCCTTGACCAAAGATTCAGAAAGAAAATGTCCACTAAGGGCTACAAAACCGATATTTTCAAAAGCAGCCCCTATTTCCTTAATGAATTTTTGCTTTTTGGCCTCATCTCCCGACAGGTACTCCTCCAAATTTACGCTGGGTATCACACTCATACGTTCTGAATTTTTATTTCATCAAAGTTAGTAAAATATAAAGCAAGCGGCATTTGAAAATGGTAGTTTTTATAGCGTGCAATTTTCTTACTTTTATGGCAAAGAAGAAAATCTATTATGCCGATTGCTATCGAATATGACGCGAAGGGAATTGACGTAGCAACTCAACTTGCCTTGTACAAACGAATGCTGAAACCCCGTATGATCGAGGAAAAGATGCTTGTACTTCTCCGACAGGGTAAAATTTCGAAATGGTTCAGTGGTATCGGTCAAGAGGCTATTTCGGTCGGCGTCGCCAGCGCGTTAAAGGCTGATGAATATATATTGCCCATGCACCGGAACCTGGGAGTTTTTACGACCCGAGATGTTCCGTTACACCGTTTGTTCGCCCAATGGCAAGGTAAGGCAAGCGGTTTTACCAAGGGGCGGGACCGCAGCTTTCATTTCGGGACACAGGAGCATAAAATTGTCGGTATGATTTCCCATTTGGGTCCGCAATTGGGTGTCGCTGACGGTATTGCCTTGGCCGATATACTGAAAGGAGATAAAAAGGTAACCGCAGTTTTTACCGGGGAGGGTGGAACCAGTGAAGGTGATTTTCATGAAGCGTTGAATATAGCGGCAGTATGGGATTTACCCGTACTATTTTGTATTGAAAATAACGGGTATGGCTTGTCAACACCCACAAACGAGCAATATCGTTGCGTCAACCTGAGTGATAAAGGCATAGGTTACGGAATAGAATCGTATACGATTGATGGCAATAATATTTTGGAAGTTTTTACCACAGTTGATTCCCTTTGTCAAAGTATGCGAAGCAAACCGAGGCCTATATTGGTTGAGTTTAAAACTTTTCGGATGCGCGGCCATGAAGAGGCGAGCGGCACCAAATATGTTCCAGAGGACTTGCTGTCGAAATGGGCTGAAAGGGATCCGATTGAAAACTATAAACAGTTTTTGTTGGACACCAAGGTTATAGACGATAAACTTCTGCTGGAATTTAAGAAAGATATAAAACAAGAAATCAATACCGGTCTAGCTACTGCCTTTGAAGAAAATGAAATAGTTGATGCAAGTGAAGAATTAAATGATGTCTTTAAAAATACTGTTTATCAGGATTTTAAAGAAAATAAAGATACTAAAAATATACGTTTGGTCGATGCCGTTTCCGAAGGACTTAAACTGTCCATGGAGCGACATGACAACTTAGTTCTTATGGGGCAAGATATTGCGGAGTACGGTGGTGTTTTCAAGGTAACGGAGGGGTTCGCAGCAATTTTTGGGATAGACAGGGTGCGCAATACACCCATTTGTGAATCGGGTATCATATCGGCTGCCATGGGATTATCTATCAATGGTATGAAAGCTGTGGTCGAGATGCAATTTGCCGATTTTGTGAGCACTGGCTTTAATCCTATTGTTAATTATTTGGCCAAAAGCCATTACCGATGGAACGAACCTGCCGATGTAGTGATACGCATGCCCTGTGGAGGTGGAGTAGGGGCCGGACCCTTTCATTCGCAGACCAATGAAGCTTGGTTTACGAAGACACCCGGATTAAAAGTTGTATACCCCGCATTTCCGTATGATGCCAAAGGGCTCTTGGCGACTGCAATCAGCGACCCGAACCCTGTTCTATTTTTTGAACATAAAGGGTTGTACAGAAGTAATTATCAAGAGGTTCCTACCGGGTACTATACCCTTCCCCTTGGCAAGGCAAGCGTCTTAAAAGGGGGAAGTGATATCACTATAGTTTCCTATGGCCTGGGCATACACTGGGCGTTGGATGCTTTGAATAGTCAGCCTCAGGTAGGTGCTGATCTTATCGATTTGCGTACGCTGATGCCCTTGGATATGGAAGCGGTATATACCTCCGTAAAAAAAACAGGGAAATTGATCATTCTTCAGGAAGATAGCCTTTTCGGGGGTATTGCCAGTGATATTTCAGCTTTGGTTATGGAAAACTGCTTCGAACACCTTGATGCCCCTGTCCGTAGGGTGGCGAGTTTAGAAACCCCTATTCCCTTTGCTAAAAATCTGGAAGACAACTACTTGCCGAAGCAGCGGTTTGAAAAAGAACTGCTGGCGCTTTTGGCCTATTGACATCCAAGGTAAAAATTGATTTTTTCCGACACCCCTTTCTTTTTACAATTTTTTATACTGCGATATCATATTAACAGCAACTTAACGTTACTGTAAAATCGTATGGCATAGTGCATGCGTATATAATACGAACCTTATTAATCTTAAAATGAAAAAACACTTTCTAATTTTTATGGCTTTGGCCTTGGTTGCCGCTTCCTGCTCGGTTTCCAAAAGTGCTAGGGAGAAACGAAATCTATTGAGCGGAACTTGGACGTTGGAAGACGTTTCCTATGAAAATAACACGGGGAACTTCAAATCAGTAATTTTTAATGATGCAGAAGACATCTGTTTCGAGGGGAGTGATTGGTTTTTCCGGGACAACAATAGTACCGGACGTTATACCATAGCACCCTCAACATATTGTAACGGCGGTGACCGTTATATTCGCTGGTCGGTAGTCGACAGGGATGAAAACTACACGAGTCAACTGCAATTTAAATTTATAGATGCCAAATCAAAGGATATTTCCGGAGGATTGGGCTATCGTTTGAACATTGCCTCCTTGACACCCCAAGCAATGACCTTAAAATCAAATAATATGGTTGACGGAGAAACCGTGACTGTTGTATATGAATTCACAAAAAAGCAATAATATGAAAAGTCTAATTATAAAAAATATAGCAATGGGCATGGCCTTTACTTTGGTTATGGGTTGTAGCGCCGTTAAGAACTCAAACCATAAACAACGGGGGGCCACCGTTGGGGCCACCAGTGGGGCCGTTATCGGAGGTGTTTTAGGGAACAATGTCGGAAAAGGCAACAATACGGCACTTGGTGCTATTATCGGTGCTGTAGTTGGCGGCGTCGCCGGGGGATACATCGGTGATCGAATGGACCGTCAAGCCGAACGTATCGAGGAGGAAATTCCCGGTGCCGAGGTAAAACGCGTCGGCGAGGGCATAAACGTGACCTTTAATGAAGATGCCGGTGTTTATTTTGATACGAATAAATCAAATATCAAGGGTACTTCAGCCACAACCTTAGACAAGTTGGTCGGTATCTTTAAGGAATACCCCAAATCAAACATTTTGGTGGAAGGGCATACCGATAGCGCAGGCCCTGATGATTATAATATGAACTTGTCGCAACAGCGCGCCCAGTCAGTTACGAACTATTTGGTAAGTAAAGGTGTTGATGCTGGCCGTTTTACTACTAAATGGTACGGGGAAAGCCAGCCTCGGGGCGATAACGCAACGACAGAAGGTAAGGCACAGAACCGTCGTGTCGAATTGGCCATTGTGGCCAGTGAAGAATTAAAGGAAGAGGCCAGGGAACAGACCAAGGGCTAATTGAAATTATCTAAAAAAGAATAATTAATCCCGACATTTCAAGTGTCGGGCTTTTTTATGCTTTTAAACTTTGTACGGCTTTGGCAAAATGCGTCAATTAAGAAATCGATAAGAACAATAAAAAGTGATTTATAAATCTTTAGGCCGTTTCGAAATGTCTATCTTTCCCTTGTGGAGCGCTACGATGTTATTATTATTGGCGGAGGGTTGGCCGGACTCACTGCCGCTATACAGTTGACCAAACACAATTATTCGGTGCTGCTCTTTGAGAAAGAGCGTTACCCACATCATAAGGTCTGCGGGGAGTATGTTTCCAACGAAGTACGGCCCTATTTAAAGGCTTTGGATATCGACTTGGAACAGGTCGGAGTGGTCGAAATAGACACTATGCAATTGAGTACAGTATACGGCAAATCGGTGCATGCTCGTTTACCTTTGGGTGGTTTCGGAATAAGTCGTTATACCTTTGACCATTTGTTATACCAAAAGGCAGTATCAAATGGGGTGTCCTTTGTCTTTGGCGAAGTAGCTTCCGTGGACTTTAAAAATAATCGTTTCACTGTAAAAACTGCGGACGCACCAAAAATCACATCAAAAGTAGTTCTTGGAGCCTATGGAAAGCGGAGTACTTTGGACAAGCATCTGAATAGGCAGTTTATAAGGAAAAAATCGCATTGGTTGGGAGTCAAAGCCCATTATAAATATGATGATTTTCCGGATAATCTAGTGGCACTCCATAACTTTAAAGGTGGATATGGTGGATTGTCAAAAACCGAAACCGGAGCTGTCAATTTTTGCTATTTGGCTTCGTATTCCAGTTTTAAACAAGAAAGGAACGTGGAACGATTTAATAGCACTATAGTATCTCAGAATGCATTTTTGGCCGATTTTCTTAGGGATGCGAAACCTCTTTTTGAAAAGCCTTTGACCATTGCCCAAGTTTCATTTGAACCCAAAGGCACCGTCAAAAACCATATCTTGATGTGTGGTGATACCGCCGGGTTGATACACCCCCTTTGTGGAAATGGTATGGCCATGGCGATTCATAGTGCCAAAATTGCTTCGGAATGTATTAATGAATATTTAATAGGTAACTATACGCGTGTACAAATGGAAAAGTCATACGAATACCGTTGGAGAAAAACCTTTTCTCGTCGGCTTTGGGCGGGTAGGCAATTGCAGTCGCTTTTGCTAAATAAAAATTTGGCTAATTTGGGTATTTCTACAGTTGCCGGAATACCTTTTCTTTTGAGAAGAATAATTAAAAGTACGCACGGTCACCCGATTGTTTAATATATGGATTTGTCACACCGAAATAGGACACCTGAACTAATGGATGACCCCAAGGTAAGTGGGAAGATGTTAGCGCGCGTCTTGGAAGATATCAATCGGGCCAATCGATTATTGAAGGGTAACAAACCGACGATAGAGGCCGTTGATAGGCTGTTTCAAGAATACCCGAAAGAATCGTATACGATTTTAGATGTCGGTTGCGGTGACGGAACCATGCTACGTGAGGTTGTAAAATGGGGGAGAAACAAAGGCTATGAGCTCGATTGTATTGGCGTAGACCTTAGTGAGAAGGCGTTGCGAATTGCCGTAAAGAAATCCGTAGATTTTCCTGAAATACGCTATGAGCTTCAAGACATACTTGAGGATACACTTGGTGTAAATTTCGGATGCGATATTTTATTATGCAGCTTGACGATGCACCACCTCTATGACGAGCATATACCCAAATTCTTAAATCGATTTACAAAATTAGCGCGTATAGGTGTGGTTATCAATGACCTGCAAAGAAGTGTCTTTGCCTACTATCTTTTTAAGATGTTTAGTATTATTTTTATAAAAACGAAGATTGCCAGACATGACGGTCTCGTTTCAATACAAAGTGGATTTACAAAAGAGGAGTTAACAAGGTTTTCAAAGAAAATCACCAGTGCCCAACACCGTATTCATTGGAAATGGGCCTTTAGATATGTATGGGTCATGCGCACCCATCAACTAACCAAAACATATGCATAACGTACGTATTACGACGGTAGCCAAGACACTGCCCGATTTTAGTAGAAAAACTAAGGAAATCTTGCCTTTGGTAGAATTTTGGCTATCAGGACAAGAAAAACGGTTTCAGCGTAAGGTCATCAAGATTTTCGAAGGTGCCGCCGTCGATGTCCGATATAGCATAATGGACCCTCAGGAGGTCTTTACAACAACATCTTTTGAAGAAAAGAATGCCATTTATGTTCGAGAATCCAGGAAATTAGGTGCCAACGTACTACAGAAAGCCCTGAGGCAGTCTGACTGGGGAAATGATGCTTTAGATTATATCATCACGGTCAGTTGTACCGGTATAATGATCCCTTCATTAGACGCGTATTTAATCAATGAATTAGGGCTTCGCCATGATATTGTTAGGCTTCCTGTTACCGAAATGGGCTGTGCAGCTGGAATATCTGGTCTTATTTATGCCCGTAACTTTTTAAAGGCCAACCCGGGAAAGAGAGCAGCCGTGGTGGCTGTTGAGAGTCCAACAGCTACTTTTCAATTAAACGATTTCTCGATGGCCAACATGGTCAGTGCCGCCATTTTTGGTGATGGCGCTGCTTGTGTGCTGCTATCTTCCGAAGAGGATGCCAAGGGACCAAAAATCATTGGTGACGCCATGTATCATTTTACGGACGCCACACACCTGATGGGTTTTGATTTGACCAATTCAGGACTAAAAATGATTTTAGATCCTGAGGTGCCAGAAACTATTGCCGAACATTTCCCGGATATTATCCACCCGTTTTTAAAGCAACACGGCACTTCGATCGAGGCAATTGATCATCTGATCTTTCATCCTGGGGGCCGTAAAATTGTGCAGACAGTGGAGGAACTTTTTGGGGTTTTAGGTAAGAATATTGACGATACTCGTGAGACGCTAAGGCTGTATGGCAACATGAGTAGTGCCACGGTGCTGTACGTTTTGGAACGGTTTTTTGAAAAGGAGATAGCCGAGGGTGAACAGGGTTTGATGCTAAGCTTCGGCCCAGGATTTTCGGCACAACGGGTGCTGCTGGAATGGTAAATGGATTGTTAAATTTACGGGGCGTCATCACGAGAAATCTTAATTGGAATGGATTATAAAGAAGACGATTTTACTGCCAGTTCAAGTAATGTGGGCAAACAAGGCGAATGGGCTCTAGTCCTGGGTGGTAGTAGTGGCCTAGGGATGGCTGCCGCCAAAAAATTGGCTCGAAAGGGATTTAACATCCTTATTGTACATAGGGATAGAAAGATTGATTTACAGCGAATTAAAGATGATTTTGAGGAAATTACTTTAAGTGGTGTTAAATTGGCCAACTTTAATTCGGATGGTACCAAAACCGAAAAAATTAAGGTACTGATCGACGAAATCAAGGAATTGCTCTTGCCCGGGGAGCGCATACATGTATTGGTACATAGTATTGCCAAAGGAAGCTTAAAACCCATGTATTCCGATAGTGGACAAATGGAATTAAATCGTCAAGATTTCGAAATTACTTTGGAAGCTATGGCTCTAAGTTTATTCGATTGGACAAAGGCCTTGGTTCAAACCGCACTCTTTGCAGAGGATTCCCGCATTATTGCCTTTACCAGCGAAGGTAATACCCGTGCCTGGAAAAATTATGCAGCGGTTTCCGCTGCAAAAGTAGCTTTGGAAGCTATTATACGAAACATCGCTTTGGAATATGCCCCTTTGGGAATCAAGGCAAATTGTATTCAAGCGGGCGTCACGGACACCGTTTCCCTTAATCGAATTCCAGGTAGTTCATTTCTAAAGGAGAATGCGATGGAACGCAATCCCAACGGTCGTTTGACGACTCCTGAAGACGTTGCCAATGTCGTGTATTTGTTAACGACCAGTGAAGCTCAGTGGATAACGGGTACCGTAATCAAGGTAGATGGGGGGGAGAGTTTACGGTAGCGAAGTAAAGATGGCCTCCAACGGTAACCGTCCAAAGGTTCAATAATTTGGAAATAATTATGAAAGCTAAAGAAAATAATTCTACAAATAGGTATGACCATATCATACAAAAACTGCCGTACGAACCGCCTTTTTTATTTGTTGACGATCTTTTACATATCGATCAAAATGGAGCGGAGGGATGTTTCAGATTTACCGATACTATGAGCTTTTATCAAGGTCATTTTAAAGGAAATCCAGTAACACCTGGTGTGATTTTAACCGAATGTTGCGCCCAAATTGGATTGGTCTGTCTCGGAATATTTTTGTTGGAACAAGAGAACCAATGTAAGGAGTCGGGGTTGCAAATTGGGCTAAGCAGTTCTGAAATGGAATTTTTATTGCCTGTCTTCCCAAACGAGAGGGTTAGGGTGTGTTCGGAAAAGGTTTATTATCGATTCAAAAAGTTAAAGTGCAGTGTAAAAATGTATAACGAAGCGGATAAATTGGTGTGTACTGGAAAAATCTCTGGGATGTTGACAAGTAATTAATATGGGGAAACGTGTAGTTATAACTGGTCTCGGAGTCTGTGCCCCCAACGGTGTTGGCATAGCTGATTTCTCCCTTGCCCTACAGAGCGGGAAGAGTGGTATACGGTTTCAATCCAAACTTAAAGACCTAAATTTTAGTTGTCAGATTGCGGGAGAGCCTTTGGTGCGGGGCAATCTGGTTGATCAATATTTTACGCCGCTTCAACTACGTGGATTAAATGCAAGCGGTATCGTCTACGGGGTACTTGCAGGTACCGATGCCTGGAAGGATGCCGGACTCCCCATCGCCACAAAAGAAAGCCCGGATTGGAATGGAGGTGTTATTTTTGGCACGGGTATTTTGGGTGTAGACAAATTGCGGGAGTCGATTCATCAAATCGATGAAGGCAAGGTGCGTCGGTTGGGCAGTACGAGTGTGTTACAGACCATGGCAAGTGGCATAAGTGCTTATTTGGGCGGAATATTGGGCTGTGGCAATCAAGTCACTACAAATTCATCGGCATGTACCACGGGAACGGAAGGGGTTTTAATGGCCTACGAACGTATTGCCGCTGGAAAAGCGGATTATATACTTACCGGTAGTACCAGTGATAGTGGTCCCTATATTTGGGGAGGTTTTGATGCGATGCGTATTCTGCCCGGTAATTTTAATATGAATCCGACAGCAGCGAGCAGGCCTATGAGTGCTACGGCCGCAGGGTTTATACCGGGCAGTGGGGCAGGGGCCATGGTCCTGGAGTCTTTGGAAAGCGCAGAAAAACGTGGTGCCAAGATTTACGCGGAAGTTCTTGGCGGTGCCCAAAACAGTGGCGGACAGCGGGGAGAGGGCAGTATGACGGCTCCTAACAGTGAAGCGGTACAACGCTGCATCGTTGCCGCAGTCGATAACGCGGGTGTAGGTATATCCGATATCGATACCATTAACGGACACTTAACCGCGACGACAAAAGATTCCGTTGAAATACAGAATTGGTGCGAGGCTTTGCAACGTTCTGGCCAGGACTTTCCGTATATCAATTCTTTTAAGGGAACTATCGGGCATTGCTTGGCCGCCGCGGGGAGTATCGAATGTGTGGGCACCGTATTACAGTTCGAAGAAAATAAAGTGTTCGGTAATGTGAATTGCAACGACATACATCCCGAGATCGGTGAACTTGTAGCCTCTTCCAAAATTCCACAACAAACTTTTGATTTTCGTCCCCAAATATCCGCAAAAGCCAGTTTTGGTTTTGGTGATGTAAATGCCTGTGTTCTTTTTGGGCGTTTTAATGACTAGTTCAAAAATTTGAGTTTAAAGAGTTCTATTTCGAAATACACATATATCATTTGTTTTTTTAACTTCACATTCTAAAGAATAAGAATACTTTAAGAACACATTGCACGCGAATGACAAAAGAAGAGCGCTATCAAAAACTACGCGACATTATAAAAATATACCTTCCGGAAGACGTTTCTATAGAGAAAATATCAATGGAGAGCCATTTTATCAACGAACTCAACATCAATTCTGCCAATCTTGTCGATATTGTTCTTGATGTCGAGGATGAATTTGATATCATGCTGGAGAATGAAGATATGGACAAGATGCAAACGGTTAAAGATGCCCTTGCCATTATCGACGCGAAACTTACAAATCCGTAGTCGATGAAAACGTTGTGGGCTTGGGCAAGACCGAAACTTTTTGTTGATTGGCGCTTAATTGTTACCTATTGCGTTATCTATTTCTTGTGGGGATGGACCATGAACGTACTTGGTACGGAATTGAAAATCGCGCAATTCAACTTTTGGTGGCAGATTATCAGTTGCTACCTGCTTTATATGGTACCGATTTCTTTGCTGCTACGTAGACTCCCTTTTCATAGGCAATACGCCTACGGTTTGGTTGCCATGGGTCTTTTGGAATTTGGCGGATATGCGTTGGAAACTTCCTATGCCTATCCGAATAATATACTGGATCAACTATTCGGTATACGCAATTTTAGCTTGGGCATGGCCCTTTTCTTTGCATTTTATTTCCCGTTGGGAAACCTGTTGGTCTCGGCTCTGTATAAGGCGCTGTTCGGCAAAACAAAAAGGGACTAAGGGTATTATTGGTCTTTCTGCTTCTTTTCGGGCTGTAGCCGTACCGGAAATTCCGCTTCCGCACCATAGAGCTTAATTTCATGAATATCAGCGGGCATATAGTACCCTGCATCTTCCAAAGCTTCCTTTACATTTTTTATGACAAGACCTTTGGTAATCAAGGCCATTCTTCGAAAATCTTTGGTGTCGACCCAGAAAAAAACTTTTAGGTTGACGGTACTAGTGGCCAACTGGTCTTCAATGACAAAATTTTCATGTTCTTCATCTTCGATGACGTTCGGTTCTTTTCGTAAAGCTTCCAATACCGTTTGTTTTGCCCCATCAATATTATCCTCATAGGCTATACCGATTACAAAATCCCATCTGAAGAAACCATCCTCGGTAAAGTTTGTTACCGGTTTAGTGAGCACATCACTATTGGGGATGTATACATCTTTTCCGTTAAAGGTTTTTAATTTGGTATAACGGAATTCCAACGATTTTACTTTTCCGAAGTTATCACCGATTTCTACTGTATCGTTAACGTCGAATGGTCGGCTAAAGGCTAGAATAATACCTGCAATAAAGTTTTCGCCAATATCTTTAAAAGCAAACCCCAAAACAACGGCACTGGCACCTGCTGCGGTCAAAATACCAGCGGCAATGCCTCCGAGTCCCGAGGCTCTTAAAGCCAGCATAATGGCAATAATGATCAAAATGTATTTTATGGCCTGGCCTAGAAAACGGCTCATAAGGGGGTCACTGGTCTTATGGGAGATTCTTTTACGGGCAAATTGACCGATCCAAGAAGCGATGAGTATTCCTAAGACGATGATCAACAGGCCTAGGGCGATACCTGGCAATTGCGCTATAAACTGGTCATAAAAGGAGGTCAATGACTCCGTAATCGAGGTAGTATCTTGCATCTTTAGCTAAAATGGGTTCGCAATGGAAGATACTATGAACACCAAATTTAAAATACCTCAAACGCATTATACCTTGACCCTAAACGAATTACGGTAAATAGCGATAATCCTATTACCCGTTTTAGGTAGAAGAAAATTAGTTTATATACAGGTCTAGCCTTCCGCTGAAGCCGCGACATCCTTTTCCTTTATCAATAGCGAAGCCAGTATGCCTGCCACTAGAGCCACGGATATTACGGTAAGCGATAGCCATTCGGGCAATTCGATTTGATGGGAAAACAACATTTTGAGTCCGACAAAGGCCAAAATTACGACAAGGCTATAATTGATATACCTGAATTTTTGCAACATCCTCGAAATCAAAAAATACATGGATCGCAATCCTAGAATGGCCAGAATATTGGAGCTAAAAACAATAAAGGGATCTGCGGTTATGGCCAGAATAGCAGGAATACTATCCAAAGCAAAAAGAACATCGGTCAACTCGATGATTATAAGGGCTACAAAAAGGGGGGTAGCCGCATTGATTCCCATCCGCTTCACAAAAAAATCATGGCCGTGCAATGTGTTGGTTATGGGGTAAACTTTTTTTAGTTGCCGGAAGACAAATGATTTCTTAGGATTAAACTCATGATCGTCACCCTTTAACATCTTGAAGGCAGTATATAGTAGGAATACGCCAAAAACATAGATAATCCATTCGAATTTGTTGATCAACGCTACGCCGAATACAATCATAAGTCCACGGAAAAGGATGGCTCCCAAAATACCCCAGAAAAGTACCCGATGCTGGTAAAGTGCCGGTATTTTAAAAGCAGAGAAGATTACCGCAATAACAAAGACATTGTCGATACTTAAGGAAAGCTCGATCAAATAGCCCGTAATATATTTTAAGACGGCATTATTTGGGGTAAGCCCTGTTGGGTTGTCAACGAGTCCCTCGGAAAAAAGCCAATAGATGACGCCGCTAAAGCTGAGGGCGACCGTTACCCAGATGGCCGTCCAAATACCAGCTTCCTTACTTTTTATAACGTGCTCATTCTTATGAAAAACACCCAGGTCTAAAGCCAGGAATACGATGATCAAAGCAATAAATAAAACCCAAATCCACATAGTTATCAAAAAAAAATTAAGTCACGAAGGTAAGCATCCTTTTCAAAAGCAATGTACTGCTTCAAACGATTTTTGAACTTATAAGGAATTATCAAATAACGGAACTGTTCTGGCGCTGTTCGACGGCCATTTTCGCCATCCGCTAACTGCAAGAGTGATCTCTTTTTAGAATATTCAGCAGCCGTTTTGCATAAAATAAACCCATTTGCGTATTTTTAGGTTATTAGTAATAGGACACTAACTATTTAAAATGAAAAAACTGATACGCTCGGCGTTGTGTTTGGGTATTTGTATCATGGTTGCTACTGTTGCCCAGGGACAAGGCAAGGTCAACACAACGTCTAAAACCCAAATTTTGAACGAGGAGGAAGAAGAAGGCCCGATAATGTACCAATTCGAGCCTGATTTTTTGGCCATCGAGGCGGAGCGTGCAGACGAGCGCAACCGTATTCGAGGTATTTTGGACACACTATCTATTTCCGAACGCAAACGTCGGCAATTGCTTAAGGATTTTTACAAAAAGGGGCTGACAAAACGATTACAAAAGGCTATGTTGGTCGATACCGATTTTGAAGATATTGACCACTGATTTCCGCTATCCTGATTCTTTAAGGACGAACTTCATCGAAACAACCACCTTATTGTCGTTACGCTCTTTCTTAATGTCAATTTTAAAATCAGAAGAAAATAGGGTAGTGGTACCTAGCAATGTATTGCCTTCTTTTACAAAATCAATGGTTATCGGTTTAGAGATGTCTTTGATGGTCAAGATACCACCTACTTTAAAGGTTTCCCGAGTACCGGAAACCGATGTACTTTCAAATGTTATTTTTGGATAGTTGTCCGCATTAAAATACTTTTTTCCCTTTAAGGACCAATCCCTCAAGAAGTTACCGGTTTTTAATGAAGAAACGGCTACCGAACCTTTAAAAGATGCATTTTCAATGTTGTCAAAGTCTAGTGAAATGTCGGAAGTGAAATCTCCAATACTGCCTTGCACATCTTTTGATTCGAACGAAAATGTAATTTCCGCCGAGGAGATTAGGGTTGAATTTTGCGCCAATAAAATGCAAGGTGCAAGACTTATAAAGAAGAGGACTAAACTATAGAATTTCTTGAAACCGAATACCCCTAGGGCAGCGCCACAGGGTACTAGCCCGCCAATTGCCGTGCTGGAGGGTTTCGCCGGTTTCCTTTTAACCACCCCAATTTCGTGAAAAACGGAATGCGACCGCTCCCAAAAGGAGTTAAATAGGAAACCCCGGAGCAGAGCCCCGAGGAATTTTAGATTTAAAACGGATGCCATTTTATGCATGATACGATCAATTAACTCAAATTTAATAGGTACAAAATAATCAATTCGCTCGAACAAGCGATCATCAAAGGCTGGAACGGAATATAAAAAATCTAAATTTCCTATATTTATAGAGCGAGCGCAAAAAAGAACGAATGAAAAAATGGAAACTGCCGGTATTCGCACCCCTAATATGGTGTCTTTTTGTAATGTCAAACCTGTTGGCCCAAAAGCAAAAAGAAACGCCTAAAAAAGACGTTTCGGTGCAAAGACATACAATTATGGAACGCTTTGAGCCCGACCTGATGGTTCCTTTGCAAGACCGTATTGCACTAAAAAAGGAACGTATAGCCAATGCAGAGCGCACCCGAAATCTATTGGATACGCTTGATATTTCTGAACGAAAACGACAAAAATTATTAAAAGATCTTAAAGAAAGTCCGTATTCAAACCGGTTGTCCAGAACCATTGCCGATTCTAAGTTCGAAGATGAGGAAAACGAATAAGAATACCGTCCAAATTTTTGGACAGTACTCCCAATTCCGAGTTTCCTTACCGATTGATGCGGACAATCGACCTTTTATGTCAATGTGATTTCATTTTCGCCTTGCGCTTTTCTAGCTGTCTTTCCAAATCTCCTACCGATTCGGCAATCGAAGCCTCGAAAGAACCGTGACTTGCTTCTGCAAAAAGGCGGGGTCCCGGGGCGCTAAGCCTAATATTACAGATTTTTCCTTTTTCCGGCGATGATGATTTTTCCGTCTTGAAAAATACATCGGCCCGAACAATAAAGTCAAATTTATCGAGCAATTTATTCACCTTTTTAATAGCTAGCGCCTCAAGGCGTTGACTGGCATTTACACCGTCGTATTCGAAATTGACATCCATATATTTATTTTAAAATGAAGTTAAAAAAAAGTGGTGCAAAACCAAATTAAATTCCGTTTAATTTAAACTAAATCTAAATTTTAGGATAAAAAAAGGTTAAAGTCTGATTTTGTGCTTTTTATATATTGCATAATTGCGTTTTTTTGTGTAAATTATAGTCTTTTTCTTACGTATTAGATTGACAACAACTAAATCTATTTATAATGGAAACAACTCAACAACAACAACTTACCCAAGGACGCAGAAGAACAACATACAATGCGCCTACAAGTACAGACAAGGTTGCAGATCAAAGCGCTTTGGTGCTCCGATTGGAACGCAACGAGAAATACGTACGACAGTTACGTAACAAGTTAAATTCGTATGTATGTGAACCGAATACCTATAGTTTGTTCGAGCGCATACAAACGCTTAAAAATGGTCTTGATTCCTTTAGTACCACTAATCGCGAGATTATTGCCACGATACGGGATCATAAAAAGTCCGTTGAAGATTACATCGATAAGGTAAAGCAACAAATTTCCGAATTCAACGAATTACGGAAAAATGTCGACGATTATGTCGAAGTAGCCAACAACTACTAAAAATCGATAGAACTTACCTAGCAACGGTCCTAATTACATTAAATAGGGTGGAAGCAACGTTGAGTAAATCGAGTACTTACTTTTTGGCCATATTTCGTGAATAAACTTTTTGGTTTTTTTGCGGTGTATGGCCAAACGTATTTTTAAAAGTTTCCTTCCAATATCAATTTACGGAGGTAGTGCCTTCAGCTGTTAAAGCGGAATATGACTTCTTCAAATAAGCAATACCCAATGGCTCTCATTTTATTTCAGAATTTTATTGTAACTTTTTTGCAGTAAACTAAAACGTTTGCTACTTCGAAACCTCCCCGTCGATTACACTTCAATAAAATATTAGGAAGCCGCATGGGTAAAAAGAAAATATGTATCAGCTATTCGCAAGATGACCTAGCATTTGTGACTTGGCTCGTCGACGCCCTTAGAAAAAGCGGGGAAACGGTATGGTTCGATAGTCATATTCAATCAGGAACACAAGGGGGCAACACCTTTGTGATGGAAATGAACAAGGCCGATGTACTGATTGTGGTGCTTTCGGATACTTCCGTAGTTTCAGCCCATGTCATGGATGAAGTAGCGGTGGCAATGGATCTTGAAAAAACAATCATTCCGGTAAAAATACGGGAATGTGCTATTCCTATGCGATTACGCAGGTATCAGTACTTTGATTTTACAGGGGACCGGCAGTGGGCTTTTGATACATTGGTAGCGGATATTGTTGGAGATGTCATTGAAATACCAATGACTGTACCGAGGCCCACTACGGAAAAAAGTATACTTTCAAAAGGGAAAGGGCTGTTTTCAGGCTTCTCATTGGGTAATTTGTTCGGTAAGTTTCGGGGGATTACGGGGAAAGCTACTGGTGCCAAAGAGGGTAATGCTAATAAAGAGACCGATTGGGAATTTGTCAGGGAACCTGAAACGGCACCGGAAAGTGGCGCCGTGGAAGAATGGGAGGGCTCCGAAGAAATGGAGGCAGGGGACGGCGATAAAGGTGGTTTGGAAAATAAAACAACCTCTCCAAAACCAAAAACAGGGATTTTGGCACATAGTATTCCTACGAAAATGCAATTGCAGAATACCCATCGCTGTATAATCAGGATCGGTTTTGACGAAGTAACCATTATCAAGGATTTTCCCGAACGGAACAGGGAGATCGTGGTTAAAAAGGATATCAGGGTTTCGGATGTTATGGAAGTGGAGTTTTTGCCCAATCCGCATTTTGAAATTACGGCGCTGAACAATATCAAACAGCCGGTCGATGCGTATGAACACACGGAGTGGAATTTTGACGTTATGCCAAAAACCGTGGGGGAATTTCCGCTTACCTTTAAAATATCGATTTTTCTACCGAACGGCTCCAAGGAGATGATTTTACGGGAATCGGTATCGGTGATTACCGAAGCCGTGCCCTCGGGCGAGGTATTTATTCCGTCGGACCTGATGACGTTGGGCGAATACTATAAGACCTTGAATAAGAAGTTAAAAATAATCACCCTATTTTTGGCGTCTTCTTCCGAATTGGCCGATGACCGAAGGGCCTTTGAGATATTGATAGGACGAAAAAACAAAAACCTGATCAAGCAAAATATCTATTTGGAGCTGATTATCTGGGAAGATTTTTTGGATGCCATGTCCGCCAGCAGACTGCAGGACGAATATAACAAGGCCATAACGGGTTGCGATGTGTTTATCAGCCTGTTTTATACCAAAGTGGGCAAGTATACCGAGGAGGAATTTTTAAGGGCACTCGATGCCTTTAAAATGAACAAAAGTCCGTTGATCTATACCTATTTTAAAGACACGGATGTAAAGCAGACCAGCCTGGTCAATTTCCAACAGCGGCTTAGCGACATGGGACATTTTTACACACGTTTTAAAGACACCGATGATTTAAATTATAAGTTCGGGGAGCAAATTGTAAAGTTTCTACCGCTGATCAAATAGGGCGCCAAATACTGGAGAACTAGCGATGGCAGGTTTTGAAGTGGGAGTATACCCTTACATTTTCTATTTTACATAATATAAATTATGGTACAAATATGGTTAATTTGTAAAACGGCGTATACAGCGTATTTGATATAATTGTAGATATAGCAACACGCCAGTGTTCTATATCGTCAACAATTATGTCAAAGCCGTTTTACTGAAAGGTCTATTAATATTCGTAAGCCATAATTATATTATATCAAATATCCCTCACCAGAACTCCAAAGATTAAAATTTTCAACAGGGTCATCACGTATTTTTAAGCGGTATGCTTCGCATGGTTTTATTTCTTTGTCCCATAATTAGTCGTTATGTAAAATTGCCGCGCGCCAGTTGTAAACAATTACAGATTTGTAATGCTTGTCAGCATTCCATTCAATTCATAATTTTTTCCAGCCTGGCCCACGCCCAAAAAAAGCAAATCCTTTTGATTTCTTTATTACGTGCAGAATGGTCCTAAATGTTTTGGTCTAAAAATTTTTCAGATATTTCTAACCAGCTTGCCACAACAGCTCAAAATTTAGAAAATAAAATTTCTGAGCACTTGCTACCATCATTTTTTGTTTGAAGCTTTTCTTTAAGGGTGCCTCTAACGTTATGTCAAATACATATTAAGTTATTAAAGATTAAGAATTTTGAGTATTTTGAGGCCCTGGCATCATGACCTAGATAGATGTTAAGTCCAACCAAATATCAGTTATTCTTAATTGAAGTTGGAGTTAAAAAAATCTACAGCTGATTGTACTGAATAGCCTTTACAAAATTGCTGAGGTGGATTATCTTTCTTATATGGATGATTATGGATTACTGTGCTATCGATAATCGCGATTACTTTGCCATCAGAATCAAGTATTGGACCTCCCGAAAATCCAGATTTAATATTGTCATTTATGAATTCTATAATATCCACATCTTCTACCTTACCATCCAAATATCTACCTTTTAAGTGAACGAAACCTTTCCCAATTTCATATTTGTTTAAACCGACATTCAATCCAATAAAAGTAATATTTACACCTGGTTGGAATTTATTAAAATCAGTTGAAGTAAAGTGGTTTTCAGCTATATCATCCTTACTTTCGAGCAGCACCAAATCCTTCTCTATGCTCTCATATATAATTTTCATCGGAATATTTAAAGTGCTTCCAGATGGTCTATAATAGATTTTTAAATTATCTGAGGGTACGTTATGTTTAACAGTCAAAACCATATTATTTGCTAGAAAAACAAATGCTGTACCACGAACCTGTAGTTTATCACTATCATTAGATGATGAAAATATTGTGCCTATTGTATTTTTGTCAATTTTGAATTGTGCCATGAGGTAATTTGATGTTAAGAAAAAGCCTAGGTAGCAGATTACTAATAACTTCATGATTTTTAATTCTTTGAGTCTTAATTTTCTTTTTTTCTTGATAAAAAAAGAAACAAAAAGATACTCATTGATATCTATTGTCTTTTAAAGGTATTCGTGAATCTACGATTTCAAGGCTTACAGATAATTTTGGAAACAATCCGCCAAAGGCGGACAAGTTGTACGGGTCGGTCGCTAAATTTTAGGATCCAATCTGACTCTTATTAACCCTCTACGCTATTGGTCTCGAAATTCAAAACGAGTTCATAGATAAAATGCCGATGCGCCAGCTGGCTCCTTCACTAAAAAGGTCTGCAAGACCTTTTCTTAACGTTCGGCCCTGTTTAACCAAAATTTTCTTAGGCCGTTTTCATTTTAATGCTAAAACTCCCTTAATACAACATCTTTAATTTTAGCAATAGCTTCACTAACTGGCGCTTCAGATTTTCTAAGATTTATTGCCATATGGTTAACTCCCACATTTTCATATTCTTTTAAATATTCTGTAAGATGATTAATACCTACTGTACCACCAAAACGCTGTGGTTTAAAAGTCGCATTATCATTTGGGTCTAAGTTTAAATGTATAGCCGTGATATAAGGTTTTGCTGCTTGGTCTTCATCATATAAAGCATTACACCAGTATTTCCTGTTCTCTAAAGTTTCCGCTACCGGTCTTGGGTAATTGAACCAAGCTTGCGCGTTTTTGGCAATCCAATTAATACTTTGTCCGGAATGACCAGCAACTACAAGTGGAATGTCTTTCTTGGGTTTTGGATAGACTTCAATACCGCTAGTTAAAAAATCATACTTAGATTTTAAATCGCTATTGGTTTTCCAAGCTTCTTTAATGATGTCAAGATTATTTCTAAAGATTTCCGGTCTTTTATTATAATCGATATTATACATCGGGAACTCCACAGGTCTGTCTCCCAAACCTAAGCCCAACAAAAGTCTGCCATCACTTAAATTTTCTATGGTAGCAGCAGCTTTCGCTAACTTTATTGGCTGTTGCAATGGCAATACAATGGCTGCGCTACCCAACAAAATGTTTTTGGTAGCTGCAGATAAATAGCCCAAGTATGGTAAGGTGTCAAACAATTGTGCACCATCACCAAAGTTAGGGTCGTACACCGGAACATCTCGCATCCATAAAGCGGCGAAGCCTGCTTCGTCAATTTGTTGTGCCAATGCTAAATGGTTAGAAATATCGGGCACGCCAAAAGGTCTATTATCTTCCAAACGTTTACGGTTACCTTCTGATGACCAATCGTTATCTAAAGGAAACTCTATACCAAGTGTCATTTTACCTGGTTTGTACAGTTTATCAAATGGATTCATAGTGTTTTTTGTTTTTGAATTCATCAGGTATCCGTTAAAACACCTGATGAATTATGGGATTAGGCATTCCAAATGCTTTCTGCAGTATATGGTCCGTTTTCAACTTCCCAAAATTTGCCATCTATAAAACGTTGTCCTTTATCCAAATCCTTTAGCAACGCCATATCTTCTCCTGTAAGCGCATGGTTTAAAGTC
>CBDULZ010000082.1:0-22398 GCA_965368185.1 uncultured Kriegella sp. | reverse complement strand
AATGTACAGAGATCATACTTGCGGAGAATTAAGAGAATCAGATATTGACACATCGGTAACCCTATCGGGATGGGTTCAAAAAGTTAGGGATAAAGGGTTTGTTACATGGGTCGATATCAGGGATCGTTATGGCATCACCCAATTAGTGTTCGATGAAGATAGAACCTCGAGCAAACTTATCGCCCAAGCACGTGATTTAGGGCGGGAGTATGTTATTCAGGTAACAGGAAAAGTAATTGAAAGAGCATCAAAAAACCCAAAGATTCCTACCGGGAACATCGAGGTGTTGGTAGAGGAACTGACCGTTTTGAACCAATCAAAAACGCCGCCGTTTACCATTGAAAATGAAACGGATGGCGGTGAAGACCTACGAATGAAATATCGGTATTTAGACATTCGAAGAAACCCCGTTAAAAACAATCTTATTTTCCGTAGCAAGGTGACTATGGCGGTCAGAAAATACCTTTCGGAACAGGGGTTTATCGAAGTGGAGACTCCGTATTTAATAAAGTCTACGCCCGAAGGTGCCCGCGATTTTGTAGTGCCCAGCCGTATGAACGAAGGGCAGTTCTATGCATTGCCCCAGTCGCCCCAGACCTTTAAACAGTTGCTTATGGTGGGAGGAATGGACAAATATTTTCAGATTGTAAAGTGCTTTAGAGACGAGGATCTACGTGCTGACAGACAACCCGAATTTACACAGATAGATTGTGAAATGGCCTTTGTCGAGCAAGAAGATATTCTCAATGCCTTTGAAGGTTTGACCAAACACCTCTTAAAAGAAATCAACGGAACGGAAATCGATACTTTTCCGAGGATAACCTTCGACGAGGCCATGAGAAAATTCGGGAATGACAAACCCGACATTCGTTTCGGCATGGAATTCGGAGAACTTAATAAAGTTGCCCAACATAGAGATTTCAACGTTTTCAATTCAGCAGATTTGGTGGTCGGAATTGCAATTCCCGGAGGAGCTAGCTATACCCGCAAAGAAATTGATTCCCTTGTTGATTGGGTACGTCGACCCCAAGTTGGCGCCAAAGGCATGGTCTATGTCAAATGCAATGATGATGGCTCTTTCAAATCTTCGGTTGATAAATTTTACGATCAGGAGGATTTGGCCCAATGGGCAGCGATTACCGGTGCAAAAACCGGTGATTTGATTTGCGTACTTTCGGGCGATGTCAACTCAACGAGAACACAGTTGAGTGCGCTTCGCATGGAAATGGCCGAACGTTTGGGACTAAGAAATCCACAAGAATTCGCCCCGCTTTGGGTAATCGACTTTCCGTTATTGGAACTTGATGAAGAAACCGGAAACTACCACGCCATGCACCACCCCTTCACTTCACCGAAACCCGGACAAATGGAGCTATTGGAAACAGACCCGGGAGCGGTACGGGCAAATGCCTACGACCTGGTATTGAATGGCAATGAAATTGGTGGAGGTTCCATTCGAATTCACGATAAAGACATGCAGAGTACCATGTTCAAGCATTTAGGCTTTACTCCCGAGGAAGCAAAAGCACAATTTGGCTTTCTAATGGATGCCTTTCAATATGGCGCACCACCTCATGGAGGCATTGCTTTTGGCCTTGACCGCCTGGTCGCTATTTTAGGGGGGCAGGAAACTATTCGCGACTTTATTGCCTTTCCAAAGAACAATAGCGGACGCGATGTGATGATCGATGCACCTGCGCCGATTGATAAAGAGCAATTAAAGGAGCTACATTTGGCGCTAGATACCGAGTCTTAAAAAGAAATCCCGCTTAACAGTGGGATTTTTAATACTTTTAAGGAAGCAAATAGCCAAATGCCCGCCAAAAAAAAATCGCTTTTTAAACGGTTGCTCATCTGGAAGTATAAAAATATTTCGAGCAAGACTTTCGTGCATATAATGAGCGTGGTAGTCGGTCTATTGGCAGGTCTGACCGCCGTTACCCTGAAAAACCTAACGTATTTTATTGAGGCTTTATTGGAAAAGGGCATCCTGTTTTCCAACAACGGTCTCTATTTCATTCTACCTACTATCGGACTTACATTGGTCTATCTGTATGTTAAGTACGTTCATAAAGAAAAATTGCAACTTGCCGTATCTTCTATCTTGTTTTCTTTATCTAAGAAGAAGGGCATCATTGATTCAAAACAAATATATTCAAGATTGATTACTGCCCCGTTAACAGTAGGTTTCGGGGGATCTACAGGGCTTTTAGGACCGGCTGTTGCCTCGGGAGCCGCCATAAGTTCTTCTTTAGGACGGTTGTTTCACATGAACAGCAAGACCCAATCGCTGCTGATAGCATGTGCCTCAGCTGGTGCCATCGCTTCTATATTTCAGTCGCCCATTGCTGCCATTATCTTTGCCGTGGAGGTCTTTAGTTTAGATTTGACCATGTTATCCATGTTGCCATTATTATTGGCCTCCATATCCGGTGTACTCACGTCGTATTTCTTTTTAGGAAATGAAGTGCTTTTCAGCTATACGATTACTGAAAACTTTGAAATAAAAGATACCTTATTCTATATCGTTTTAGGTGTGGGTACAGCATTTGCTTCCATATACTTTACAAAAATGTACTTCGGCATCATGAACCTGTTCAAGCATTTGAAAAGTCCGAAATACAAATTACTGGTTGGCGGATTGGCCATTGGCGTAATGCTTTATTTTATTCCTCCACTTTATGGGGAAGGTTTCGGATTCATCAACAGTCTTTTACAAGATGACCATGTACAGGCACTGGGCAAGACCCCATTTGACCGCTATATTGGCAATATTTGGGTCGTCATTGCCCTCTTGATCGGTATAACTATTTTTAAGGCTGTTGCAATGACCACCACCTTGGCGGCTGGTGGTGCCGGGGGAACCTTTATACCTACCATGGTCATGGGTAGTGCCTTGGGAAATGTGCTTGCCAAAGTCATCAACAATTCCGGATTGGGTTTCGCGGTTTCTGAAAGTAATTTCACCCTAATCGGTATGGCCGGACTTATCGCAGGTGTACTGCACGCACCGCTTACCGCCATATTTCTAATCGCCGAAATTACTGGAGGTTACGCCCTTTTCGTACCCTTGATGATTACTGCATCCATTTCTTATTTAATTGCAAAAAATGCGTTAGATTATACCATTTACACGAGAGAACTTGCAGAAACCGGGGAACTTTTAACACACGACAAAGACCAAACCGTTTTGACCTTGATGCAGTTAGACGACGTTATAGAAACAAATTTCAAAGTTGTCCACCCAGAAATGACCCTTGGGGCAATGCTGCATGAATCGGTAGCCAAATCGACTAGAAATATATTTCCAGTGGTTGACGAAAAAAAAGCTTTGGTAGGCATTGTACTTTTAGACGATATCAGAGAATGTATGTTCAATACTACGATGTATACTACATCCACAGTATCCGATTTTATGCACGCCGCCCCCGAACATATTTTCTATGAAAAGGATTCAATGCAAAAAGTAATGCGAAAGTTTCAAGATAGTGGTGCTTGGAATTTACCAGTTATCAAAGATGGCACGTATTTAGGTTTTGTGTCAAAATCAAAACTATTGACCGCCTATAGAAGAGAGTTAATTAATTTTACGAAATAATTCCATACATAAATAGGGAAAGGTCAAAAGCATTAACGTTCGGAAACTAATATTGAAAAGGATTACGCAGTTTTTTAACTGGAAACCAATACACATGAAATATATCATCATATTCGTTGTTCTAGCATCTTTCGCGGCTATTATTTATGGCTTTACCATTCAGGAAGACAATCTTGTTCTTGCCAACAAATATATCGGTTTCGGTACCGTGGGTTTATTTCTGTTGGCCATGCCACTTTTTTTAGTATCCGTCAGCAAGGGAAAGAAAATGAAAGATTATATGTTGACCGAAGAAAACATTAGAAAAATGCAGTCAAAAACTAAAGAAAAATCAAAAAAACAATAATTTCAACAAGATTTAACCCTTGATTTTCAGAGTATTTACAAAAAAAATATAAATTAGTACGATAAACTAATTTGTATTGAAATGACTGGCACCGTAAAATTTTTTAATGAATCCAAAGGATATGGTTTCATTACCAACGACGAAACACGAAGCGATATTTTTGTTCATGCGACAGCATTAAAGGGAACGACCTTGAACGAGGGTGACAAAGTAGAATATGTAGAGGAAGAAGGAAAAAAAGGCCGGGTTGCCGCTCAAGTGAAGGTAATCGGCTAACAGTATTCAAGCCTAAATTAATAAGGAACCTCGACCTGCACATCGAGGTTTTCTTCATTATGGGTCTAAACTTAACGCATCAATTTAAATACAAATCTATCGGCAGCAGTACCAATTAACTTATCATTTTGATTGATTGTCATCTCATTTTGGGTAATAGCAATTCCACCCATTTCAATTGCCCCTACGAAGATGTATGACCTGCCCTTATCATTTTGAACAATCGAATAGCCATAGTTACCAGATTTCAATCCGTTGAAAATGTTGTTCGAAGTGTCGTTATTTTGAACTTCCAAGGTTTTGTTCGTCGCGTCAAACTCCCAAATGATTTCCCCTTTATTGAAATCACTGTCGATACCCGAAAAACCACCGCTGACATTAATTAAGTTCCAAATACCGTGTATGGGATCATGGCTCGCATTTTCCTCAGTTTTCTCCTTGTTGCATCCCCAACAAATGCAAACAAAACTAAAAAATACGATATAATGTTTTGTTTTCATACCCTGCAAACTTAAAACTATAGCGGTATACTAAAATACAAAGGGATTTACTAAATAGATTCGCAGATTTAAAAAATTGCACTTTACCATCAGGCAAAGTCAGTTCAAATTTCGTTTTTGAATAAAAAACCGTTTGAGAAGATCTGCTGCCTCATTTTCCAGTATTCCACCGACAACCTCGGTCTTAGGGTGCAGTTTAGTGCCCATGGTCCTATAACCGCGTTGTGTATCTTTTGCAGCATATACGATTTTTGAGATTTGGCTCCAATATAGGGCCCCTCCGCACATCTGACAGGGCTCTAATGTTACATACAAGGTGCAGTCTTTTAAATATTTGCCTCCAAGAAAATTGGCTGCGGCGGTTATGGCCTGCATTTCGGCATGTGCGGTAACGTCATTTAATTGCTCAGTAAGATTGTGTGCTCGGGCTATCACTCTTTCTTGAACCACAATAATAGCTCCTATGGGCACTTCTCCCTTTTCGTAAGCCATCTCCGCTTCTTGCAGCGCTTTCTTCATAAAGTAGGCATCATCAAAAGGCAGGACCATAGCTTAGTTTTTGATTGGCAATAGTAGTAAATATTGCTTTCGGACACAAGAAAAACCTACAATTTGCAGGTCGGCATCAGGGCTATCAAAAGAGCGTTCGCCAAGCACAAACAATCAGGTTTCCCTTAGTTTACGTGATTGATTTTTTTTTGACATAAGGTAAACTTCTTTAAATAGGCTAAGGTCTTCAATGCCAATGCATCCTGTTTTTCTGTAAAGCTCTTTCTTCATGGCATTTAACTTCTGTTCAGAAAAACCGATCCGTTCGGCGATTTCATTGTTGTCATCGTGAATTTCCATTAATTCTATCAGGCGAAGTTCCAGTGGGGTAATATGTGATAGTCTATCTCTAATCTTAGATCTTAGACGATGCCTATTTTTCATCATTTTAATCTCCTATGAATTGTACAACTTTCATTGAATATATCGGTCTTGCCCCCAAACGGGACATTGGAAAGGTAAAAAGGTTAAAAAAGATTGTTTCGGGGAAATTTTCAACAATATGCATCACTGGCGTAGAGAAAACAAAAAAATACCACCATTGGCTATTTTTCTAGGCAAACAACGTTACTAGATGGATTTTTCCGTAAAACTCGCAAAGTACAGTAGGCTTTTAACAAGTAACGGGCAAATACGGTATTCGAATAAAATTCAATAGCATCTTAATAGTCGGTTTGTTGCCGTTATACAAGGGCATCAAATTTTAATTGTGAGTCAATAATACCATCCCTAAAATATAAAATGTAGATTTATAGAATTATATAAGGTAGAATTGATAATAGCCCTTAAATTTGTCATTTTTAATGGGCTTATTGCAACATATTAACGCTCCCAAAGACCTTCGCAAACTTTCACAAAGCGAACTACCCCAACTCGCCCGAGAACTACGGGATTTTATTATTGATATTGTCTCCACCAAAGAAGGACATTTGGGTGCAAGCCTTGGCGTTGTTGAACTTACTATTGCTCTTCACTACATTTTTGACACACCTACGGATAAGTTGATCTGGGATGTCGGTCATCAAGCTTATGGGCATAAAATATTGACTGGCCGGAAAGAAATTTTCGAAACCAACAGACAATTAGGCGGTATCAGTGGCTTTCCTAAACGTAGCGAAAGTATTTACGATGCCTTTGGTACAGGTCACAGCTCTACCTCCATTTCCGCGCTATTAGGTATGGCCATGGCTTCGAAATTAAACAAAGAATACAATAAACAACATATAGCGGTCATCGGTGATGCTTCCATTGCGAGCGGAATGGCATTCGAGGGTCTCAATCACGCAGGTGTAACAGATTCAAACCTACTAATAATACTGAACGACAACGCAATTGGCATCGACCCTAGCGTAGGAGCTCTAAAAAAGTATCTCACGAATGTAAAAAAGGGTACGGCCAAAGATGAAAACATTTTTGAATGTCTCAATTTTGATTACACAGGACCCATTGATGGCCATGACTTGAATGCACTGCTGCAGGAACTGAAACGCCTAAAAACCGTGAAGGGGCCCAAACTTTTACATCTAATTACTACGAAAGGAAAAGGATTAAAAAAGGCCGAGGAAAATCAAGTTGTCTATCACGCGCCGGGGAAATTTAATCGTCTTACAGGAGAAATTCACAAAAAACCGCCGGCAAAACAACCTCCAAAATATCAAGACGTTTTTGGGCACACCATTGTAGAACTGGCAAAACATAATGACAAAATTGTCGGTATCACTCCCGCAATGCCTACAGGAAGCTCATTAAAATATATGATGGACCAAATGCCTGACCGGGCATTTGACGTAGGCATTGCGGAACAACATGCGGTAACCTTGGCGGCAGGAATGGCAACCGAAGGACTCATTCCCTTCTGTAATATCTATTCCACTTTCTTACAGCGGGCCTATGATCAACTTATTCATGATGTCGCCTTGCAGAACATTCCGGTCATTTTTTGTTTAGACCGAGCAGGTATTGTCGGCCAAGACGGGCCTACACATCACGGATTATTCGATATAGCCTATTTGCGTTGTATTCCGAACCTCATTATTTTTGCCCCGATGAACGAGGAAGAGTTACGAAATATAATGTTTACGGCCCAATTGGGTTTGCCCCACCCAATAGCCATTCGGTACCCTAGAGGCACCGGAGTTCTTACAAATTGGCAACTTCCGTTCAAAAAAATGTCAATAGGAATTTCCCAAGAATTAAAAAAAGGAACGAAAATTGCTATCCTTTCAATCGGCCATATAGGCAATACCGTAAGTGAAGTGATTGGTCGTCTTCCAAAAAAGGATGATATAGGACATTATAATATGCGTTTTATAAAACCACTGGACCAAAAAATGCTCAAAAGTATTTTCAAAAAATATTCGCATATAATAACCATTGAAGATGGTTGTAAAATGGGAGGTTTTGGAAGTGCCATCCTTGAATTCGCCAATTCCATGGGGTACTCCAACAAGATAACCGTTTTAGGTATTTCAGATAGTTTTCTTGAACACGGAACCACCGAAGAACTTCAACAAATTGCCAAAATCGACGCCTTATCTATCAAGAACCACATCAACACCATTTTAAATGCAAAATAGTCCGCTTACAAAAGTTCTTTTTTCTTTTATTTTTATTTTTTGGTTTTCGACAATCTCGGCGCAAGATACCATTCCGCCGGAAACCCCTGTAGACACGACCGCCATTGACACGATTGTAATACGCAAGATTCAAGAAAAGATAAAGCATATTCCAAGGGGTGCCAACCTTACCAATCCGGTTATTTCTTTTAAACAAACCAAAGCGTTGAGCAAACCCTACAATAGATTTAGGGTACCCTCATTTTGGACCAACATCAACAAGTTTGGAATAAATTTCAGCGAAGTGGCCTTTGTGAACTGGAACGCCGGGGGAAACAATTCTGTAACTGCGTTAGGAAATGTTCGTTTTGAAAGAAACTATAAATTCCGTTATATTCAGTGGGACAACAATATGGAAATGCGATATGGATTGAACCTACAAGACAATCAAAAACTGCGCAAGACCGACGATGCGATACGTTTTAGTTCAACTTTTGGTTACCAAAGAGACACGATAAGTAATTGGTATTATTCGGTAAAAGCCAATTTTAATACACAATTCTCGAATGGTTATAAGTATCCTGACAGAACTACGCCCAAATCTCGTTTTATGGCTCCTGGGTATTCCTTTTTAGGGGCTGGTACTTCGTATATTACAAAAGACCAAAAATTCAACCTATACATATCGCCAATAACCCAAAAGGCCACTTTCGTATTGGACCAGGATTTGGCCGACAAGGGTGCTTTTGGTGTACAAAAAGCAGTACTTGATGCCAATGGAAATATAATAACCCAGGGTGAAAATGTTTTTCTTGAATTCGGTTTTCTGGTTACCAATTCATGGGAAGCAGAATTAATTGAGAACGTTGGCCTAAAATCTAGGTTGAACCTATACACCGACTATTTAAGGCGATTTGGAAATATTGATGTGGATTGGGAGCTAAATGTCAGTCTTAAGGTCAACAAAAACATTATTACTACGATCGGAACCCACTTTATTTACGATGACGATATTCTGTTCGATGAACAAGTTGACGCCAATGGCATCGTTACAAATCCAGGTAGGCCACGTCTACAGTTTAAACAGTTATTGGGTGTAGGGGTAACCTACGATTTTTAAAGGTTGCCCATAAACTTTTGGGGCGGAAAAACAATTGATGGCCTTTATTACTGGTCTATTTTGTTTTCTTTATCTGAAACGCCCTTGAAATATTAAATCCGAAATGGATATCACCTTTAAAAAAACCACCATTTGTCTCTGCAATAAATCCCTTTTCAATCATGGATACTGCATTGGTGAAAATCAATTGAAAAATGTGCCCTCCGGTTTCAATATCGACCCCAAAGGCAAGCGAATTTTTAACGTCCAAAGACTCAAACGGTGTTAGATTATAAAAATATTCCGCATTTAACGATACCCGTTTACTGATCTTAATACGGGTGCCTAACCCCAAGGCGAACATGTCGTGCGGATCGTTCGACTCTGGTGCCGTATTAAAATGCATGAATGTCGGAGTGAACTGCATGGAAAAATTCGGATTGAACTTTCGGGCCACTAAAACTTGGCCTGTGTATGTCAACTGCTCGCTAAATGTTGGCTTGTTCTCGGGCAAGTAATCTTTTATTGTTTTTGCTACGGCACTACCAAAAAGCGTTATTCCAAATGGAAAAGGATTTTCGCCAGTTTTTTGATGCAACAACCTATATTTGGCATATACGTCAAATGTTTTTTCAAACGAACTTCGGCCCAGCGCCAATGTTAGATCATCGGTAAACGCATATTCAAATGCGAATCGAATATTGGAGTCATCAAGCCCGAATAACTGATCAAACCCCGAATTGACTCTTCCGAACCGGTGCGAAATCAAAAATTCAAGGATTCCCTTTTTACGTGTTTCAATGGAATGGCCGTTTAACAGGCGGGTACCATTAAAGGTCGAGGCTACCAACAGTGTGGTATCCGAGGTCTCCGCTTCAAGAATAGCTTCCAGGTCTTGAGAAAAACCTTGCAAGACGCTTATAGAAAATAGAAGGAGTAAAACATATTTCATCCGTTGGTATTTATTAGTTGTTTAAGGTCCTTTGCAATTCACCAATCAACGTTCACTTACCAATAAGTAAGATACTTCAAATTTTGGTGTTCGTCAATTTTGAATTTCCGCTGGCACTCATCGTGGCAATAACTCATTTCATCGGTCCAAATTTTATTTATAGGGTGTGTGGTGCAGCTCAAAACTTACTTTAATGGTCTTTGCTATATTATTGGCCACTATGGCCGGAATCTTGATATCAAAATCGGCAACTTCCACCTTGAAATCCCCAGTAAGCACGATTTCACTCTCATCAATTTTTACATTTACCTTGGTGCTAATTTGCTTTTCCCTTCCGTGCACCGTAAGCGTTCCTATTATTTCGGCCTCATTGTTTTCTTCATTTAGCTCCCCGAAATTCACTATTTCCCCTGAGAAAGTGGCTTTTGGATATTTGTAGGATTCGACATAATTCTCATTAAAATGTTCCTGCATCAACGCTTTTTCAAACATAAAAGATCGCATCAAAAGCTGAATGGCAATCTTGCCGGTCGTTACATCCATTACACTCAAAACCTGATTGTTATCGGCCTTGATATCTTCAACAATTGAATGGGAAAAAAAAGACACATATCCTTCTTTGGTAATATATTTATCTTGGGCGTATAAGGCATTTGCAAACCATAGACTAAAAAATAACAAATAAAATCTCCTCATAGTTTTATTCGACTAAAGTGCATTTTACCATAATAACATCGAGTAAATACCCCGTACATATGCCCTTAATATTAACATTCTGTCCCTTTTTCAGTTGTAATGATTTTCTGTTTTCCTCTGGCAACATATGGCAAATTATACTTGCTTCCAAATCATCATCTTTTAGCGTGATGACCATGTTTCCCTTTAGCGTGGAAATATCAAAAATAGTACCCACTATCTGAATTACGTTCTCGGTATACTTTGCATTGGTAGTCGCTTCATCTTCCTGGTATTGGTCAATCAGGTTTTGTGCTGTCAACGTATAGGCTGCCTCCGATTTTATCACATTAACATGCGGCATATTATAAAAATAAATACAAGCCAACAAACCAAGTATTACCACCAAGAAAAATACTAGTAATATTTTAAAGTTTTTAACTTTCACTCGATTTCGTTTTAATTGTCCAAGGCTCCGTTGTCCACCCAACATTTAATCGATGCAATTTGTGCATCGGTAATACTGCCCTCTTTCGGCATGCGTCTCGTTTGTGTGACTTCTTTGATTAAAAGAGCAATACTCTCAACACCGGAATAAGTAGTCAAGTCAGGGGCAAAAGGCACCGAGCCATCCCCATTATGGCAAGGCATACAGTTATTGTCTATCAAAGGCCTAATAGTTGCACTATAGGAAACAACTACATCACATGAATCATCGACTTGTAAATCTTCATTCTCAACATGGTATTCACAAGATACGGCCCATAGTGCCATCACCGGAAACACAATTCTAAAAAATTTTATTTTTTTCATAGCCACTTTTGAACCCAAAATTAAAAATAATATAAAACTCTTCTTAACCCCATCTTTGTATTATTAGGGTAAAGGCTCAGTGTCGACATTGACAATCGGCCACACACCCGGCGCAGGAAAACTGATTCCTTTATTATCACCACGGGCTTCATCTTGACCGAAGTAATATAATGGCCACCCTTTGTACGTTAATTGTGTTCTTCCAAAAACATCGATAGAACTAAAATCGTCTAGGTTTAAAATACTCGGTATTTTATCCAAGGTGATTTCTGCAATTGGCCAAACCGAATTATTTGAGAAATCAGATTGAGTATAGTTGTTGGTGTCTTTTGTATCGGCAACAAACCCATACAATGTTCGACCTTCGATATCTGTAATATAAAAAGTTTGCTCGTCGCCTTCAGTATAATCGCCCAAATAGTTCTTGTCATCATGGCCCACCAATTGTGCTCTCACATACATCAGCGAATAATCGGGCTTGGCGACATACCATACATCGTTCACTTTATCCCCATTGGTATCGCCTGCATCGATATCTCCTGCGAAGTAATAAAGGGGCCAACCCTTATAGGTAGTCTGCTTGGCACCATCTGCCCTGTCAATAGTGCTAAAATCGTCAATATCAAGTGCGGCATCCACAACTATATCTTCTTGATAGAATACTGGCCATGCTTCCAAACATCCGGTCGAGGTGCAGGCGGATGTATCCTTTGTATCACGAGAAAAGAAATACAATGACATACCATTGGAATCGGTCAGAATTTGACCAAATGTGGCATCTTCGGTCAATTTAATTGAGGCTTCCGCTGGTTCATCTTCAGGTGCCAATGATGTATCCACATTGACAATCGGCCATACCCCGGGTGCGGGAAAACTAACCCCGGTATTATCACCACGCTGCGTATCCTGTCCGAAATAATACAAAGGCCAACCTTTGTAGGTCAATTGTGTTCTTCCGAAGACATCAATAGTGCCAAAATCAGCTGCGTCTAGAATACTGGGTATTTTATCCAATGTAATCTCCGCTATTGGCCAAATCGCATCATTAGAAAAATCAGGTTCGGTATAATTGTTCGTATCTTTTTTATCAGGCGCGAAAGCATAAAGGGTGTTTCCCTCAACATCAACTATATATGAAGTCAGCATATCACCTTCGGTATAATCGTCTAGATAGTTTTTTCCGTCGTGACCTATCAATTGCGAACGAACGTACATTAGGGAATAGTCGGGCTTGGCAATGTACCAGACATCGTTTACCTTGTCTCCTTTCGTCTCCCCGGCGGCATTATCAGAGGCATAGTAGTATAAAGGCCAGCCTTTGTAGGTTGTTTGCTTAGCGCCATCGGATCGGTCAATTGTGGCAAAATCGGAAACTTCCAACCCCGCATCCACCGTAATGGTTGCCTCATAAAATACGGGCCATGTATTCAAACAGCCTGCCAAACACTCTGAGGTGGCTTTGCTGTCCATGGAAAAAAAATAGAGCGACATCCCTTCTGAATCGGTCAATATTTTACCAAATGTGGCATCATCGGCCAATTTAACGGCGTTACCCATAGGTTGCGGATCGTCGTCGGTTTTTATTGGGCTCGCCGTATCGTCATTGCTACAGCCGTAAAATAAAAAAATGGCTCCGAACAATAACATGAATGTATATTTCATAACTTAATCATTTATATGGTTTATAGTATATTTATGCAGAATAACCCTAAAATAAACCTGTTATCCCCAAGACATCAAATAAACTTACGCGAAGTGGAAAAAATTGGGTCTAAAAGGGAATTTTTAACTCTAAAAATTTATCTGCTTTTTGAAAAAAGACAATTTATACCTACTTACCCTACTAGCCATTTCGACCATCGTCTTTATTATTGGCTATTTTGGCATGACGTACATGGCCAAAGTAGGAACCAATCATTTTTTGCAGAATCAGATTGAGTCGAGTAAAAGGGAGGCCCGGGAGTTTTCCGAAATGGTTTCTTCCCAATTAGATAACGGCATTGATCGCGAAACGGTGGTCAGTAATGTTCAGAGAAGTATTGAAGGAACAGATATTGAAATGGGATTTGTATGTATGCTTGACTGGTCTGGCGTGGAAATCTGCCATCCCGATCCGCAAAAAATAGGGAAACAGACAAATCCTGATGAATCTTATGTACGTTCTATAGATAATGAAATAGATTCAGAGGATTTTTATGACCTGTTGACCGACAAAAAGCCACAAGGCGGCATCAGGGATTTTTCCAACAGCAGCAATTCAGAGGTTATTTACCTCTATCCCGTAAAAAATTCGGATTGGATTATCGCCGCGCACGCCAACATCGATAGAATTGAAAAACAAATTGCTCAACTTAAGTTCAATTTTTTACTAATCTACTTACTCTCCAGTACCTCCATTGTGATGTTGTGTCTTCTTACCGTGCGATTTTTGGGCAGTTACTATGAAAAAGCATTGGAAATTAAAAACGAAAAGTTGGCCGAAGAAGTTGTCAACCTTTCCAAGTTAAATACCGACCTCAACAATTATAGAACCAAAATAAATAAAAAATTTGAAGAAGAAAATGCAATAGGCTCAGCGGATGAAGGAGATGCCGTAAAAATAAAAAATAGGTTGTTGACTTTTTCAAAGGATAAACTGGTATCAATAAAGGTGGAAGAAATTGCCTCTATCAAAACCACGAACTCAATTACTTGGATTACCTGTCTCGATGGTAAAAAGTATACAAGCAACTCCAGTTTAGACGAATTATACCATAGTTTGGACCCCATGTTGTTTTTCAGGGCCAATAGACAATATATTATTTCGGTCAAAGGAATAGAGGAAATTTTGAGATACGGAAACAATCAACTGAAGATAAAACTTAATCCTGCCTCTACTAATGACATTATTATAAGTAAGAATAAAGCATCTGAGTTCAAAAAATGGCTCAATATGTGATGCATTTAACTCCTTTAATTTCTTGCAGAGCCGACCGTTTAAAACTGCAACCGAATGACCAGTTCATAGCTACGGGGCGAAAGGAAGGACCGACAAAAGGAGTTTAAACCGCTCCTGATGAAGAAGAAGTGTACAAATCGCTCGATGACAAAACGTCGGGAGACTTTATATATTAAATCTCTATTCCCATGATTTTTTTATGCAACAAAATAGCGGCACCATCAGAAAGACTGGCCACGTAGCAACAGGTATTCAAAAGTGTATGGTAAAGCGATATATCGGTTCTTCTGTAAAATTCGGGCAAGGTTCGTACCACCAATTTATTGTAATTCGACGCTTCGGAATCTTTCTCGCGTACCAAGGCATTGGTATATACATCTAAAATATCGGAGATAATCTTATAGCCTGCAATTTCCTTTTCTATAACTTCCTGCGACTGATATACCTTGTCTATACTCAAGTCAATAATATCATCTATTTGTGCAGTATACTTGCTCTTATCGAGCAAAGACACCTCAAACATACCGTTAAGTATTTTTTCTTCATTCTCCATAAAAACCCTGACGGCATCATTAATCAACGTATTGATCGCCAGCGCACGTAAATAGCTCAAGCGATCTTCTTTGTACGCAAGAGCGTTAAATTTTTTTGTGTTGATGGTGTCTTTGACTAGTTTAATAAGATATTCCAAAGCAAAATCTTCGGAGATCAGACCGAGGTTGATGCCATCTTCAAAATCGATAATCGTATAACAGATATCATCGGCCGCTTCGACTAAATAAGTCAACGGATGCCGACAATACGAAATAGCTTCTTCAGATCCCCTATGTAATAACCCCAAGTCTTCCGCTATGGACTGAAAAGATATCTTTTCGGACTGAAAGAATCCGAATTTCTTATCGGCAATGTGTTTGGTAGGGCTTTTGGGCAGTGACTCTTTTGGATACTTCATAAAAGCACCCAACGTAGCATGGCTCAATCGCAACCCACCAGAAACACCTTCTCGCGATTCGGCCATTAGCTTAAAACCGTTGGCGTTCCCTTCAAAATCTAAGAGGTCTTGATATTCCTTTTCAGTTAATTTCGATCGGTACTGTTTTCCGCTTCCATTTTTAAAATACTCTCCAATGGCCTTTTCCCCACTATGGCCAAAAGGCGGATTACCTATATCGTGTGCTAGGGCGGCAGCGGCAACGATTGCTCCAAAATCATTGAATTGATAGCCATGCACCTCTTTAAGGTACGGATGCTTTTCCAAAATCTTTTTTCCGGTAATCCTTCCTAAACTACGTCCCACTACAGAAACTTCGAGACTATGCGTCAATCGGGTATGCACAAAATCTGTCTTAGACAAAGGAATAACCTGAGTCTTATCTTGAAGGCTTCTAAAAGCTGAAGAGAATATAATCCGGTCATAATCTACTTCGAAGCCCAAACGGGTTTCGTCTTGTTCTTTTCGCAGTCGTTTGTGTGTGTCGCCGTGACGTTTGAGCGATAGAAGCTGTTCCCAGTTCATCATCGAATTTAATTTGCCGCAAGATACATCATTACCCTTTTTCAAAAAAAAACCGGTACAATCGAAAAACAAAATACCAGAAATCTATTCCGTATGTTCGATATTGTTAAATTTGAGGTAACGTGTTCCAAACGTTAACTTAACATTAGTTCACCCATGCACAGTCAAAAAAACATATCCTTTATAGAAATGAAATACCTTTTTTTATCATTTCTTCTGTTTTCTTTCCTAGTTTCCAATTCACAGGAAACTCCTGCCCCTAAATTTGGCAAGGGTATTTTAAACGTAATCGGACAAGATAGTACCTGGAGCATGAAAATTGCAGCTCGTATGCAATTGTTGTCCACCGCGACCTGGAATAAAGAACCCAACGGAGGACTTACAAACCCAACATCGAATACCTTGATACGAAGGGCTCGATTAAAATTCGATGGTTTTGCCTATTCCCCAAAATTAAAATACAAAATAGAGCTTGGCCTTTCTAACCGAGATCTTTCAGGAGCATCCGAATTTACCAGCAACGCCCCGAGATACATTTTAGATGCGGTGGTGATGTGGAATTTTTACAAAAACTTCGAAGTTTGGTTCGGCCAAACCAAATTACCTGGTAATATGGAACGGGTGATTTCTTCGGGAAACCTACAACAAGTAGGCCGTTCTTTATTAAACCGCCGATTTACCATCGATCGTGAAATGGGCATTCAACTACGGCATCATTTTCAACTGAACGATACTTTCTTGGTACGTGAGAAACTTGCTATTTCTCAAGGGGAAGGGAGAAATGTCACCTCTGAAAACCTAGGGGGCTATCATTATACAGCAAGGTTAGAACTCTTTCCATTCGGCGAATTTGAAAGTAATGGGGAATACAGCGGCGGTGACTTGAAACGCGAACAAAAACCCAAATTAATGCTGGCAGGAAGTTATGACACCAACCAAAATGGCGTAAAAACAAGAAGTAATCAGGGTTCATATATGGTCAATGACACAGGGTTCTATCAAACCAACATCAATACGGTTTTTATAGACGCCATGTTCAAATACAAGGGTTTTTCTTTTATGGGCGAGTATGCCTACAGAAGTGCTAACGATCCGATAGCCAAAAATTCAGATGACACAGAAACTGGTGACGTTGTATGGGTCGGAAATGGACTAAACCTACAGACAGGTTACCTTTTTACCAGTAATTGGGAGGTTTCCGGAAGGTTTACGCGTATTGACCTCGATGATATCGTCGAAGGAATTAACCTTGAAAACCAATACACCCTTGGGCTATCAAAATATATAGTAGGTCATAAATTAAAAGTACAAACCGATTTGAGTTATCTTGCTCTAAGTGACGACCAAGATGAAATTATGTGCCGCCTTCAGGTAGAGTTACATTTTTAGATTTAAAGGTATTCAAGAAACAGCCTAAAAATATAACCTTTACATAACATTGCAAACCTACTTACGATAGATATTTGCAAATTGATTTTTACGGAATATTATGGATAATATTTATTTGTTAATGATAATTGCCTTGGTTGCATTGGCCATTGCAGATCTTGTTGTTGGTGTTAGTAATGACGCTGTAAACTTTCTGAATTCTGCTATAGGTTCCAAGGCTATTTCGTTTAGGTCGATTATGGTTGTTGCCAGTATTGGGATAGCTCTTGGTGCCATTTTTTCCAGTGGAATGATGGAGGTTGCCCGAAAAGGCATCTTCAACCCGAGCATGTTCAATTTTGAAGATATCATGTTCATTTTTATGGCGGTAATGATTACCGACATCTTGCTACTCGATTTCTTCAATACCTTAGGAATGCCCACATCGACTACCGTATCCATTGTTTTTGAACTTTTGGGCGCGGCCGTTGCCATGGCACTGATCAAAATAGCAGCCGAAGGTGGTAGTTTTGATGAAGTAGTTAACTACATCAATACCTCGAAAGCAACCGAGATTATTCTGGGCATTCTGTTATCGGTTATCGTGGCTTTTTCCATAGGTGCTTTGGTTCAATGGTTGTCAAGGCTATTATTGTCTTTTAAGTTCGAGAAGAAGGCCAGTTGGATAAGCGCTTTTTTTGGGGGTATGGCTCTGGCGGCCATAACCTATTTTATTCTCATGAAAGGCATAAAGGGCACTGCTTTCGCCGAAGAAAACCTGAGCATTATTGGAGGAATGACCATTGCTGATTTTTTAGAGAAAAACGTTTGGGGCATTGGTGTCGCCAACTTTGTGTTTTGGTCCCTACTTTCCTATATTCTTATGACCTTTGCGAAGGTCAATATTTATAAACTGATTATTGGTGTGGGCACCTTTGCATTGGCTTTGGCCTTTGCCGGAAACGATTTAGTAAACTTTATCGGTGTTCCCATAGCAGCGTGGCAATCGTATGAAGCCTGGGTTTCATCCGGAGTGGCCGCTTCAGAATTTAGTATGGAGATATTGGCCGCAAAAGTGCCGACACCAACCCTTTTACTATTCATCGCGGGAATGGTCATGGTATTGACACTTTGGTTTTCAAGCAAAGCCAAGGGGGTGGTCAAGACATCAATAGACTTATCAAGCCAAGGTGACACTAAAGAGCGGTTTCAACCCAATTTTTTATCGCGCAGCCTAGTTCGGTTTGCGATTAATCTTTCACAGGTAGTCTCTTCGCTATTTCCTGGGTCGATTCAAAGAAAAATTGACAAGCAATTTGAAAAACCCGTCATTGCTCTTTCTAAGGAAAAAGTACACGAACTACCGGCTTTTGATATGGTAAGGGCCGCGGTAAACCTCATGGTCGCCGGTATTTTGATATCAATTGCCACTTCATACAAATTACCATTATCGACTACCTATGTAACGTTTATGGTTGCCATGGGTACATCGCTGGCCGACAGGGCCTGGGGCGCAGAAAGTGCTGTATACAGGGTCGCCGGTGTACTTAATGTTATCGGCGGCTGGTTTGGGACAGCGATTATTGCCTTTATCGTTGCCGGAGGTATTTTAACGATAATTAGCTTCGGAAAAGGTGCGTCAATTGCTGTGCTACTGTTTGCCGCAGTACTGCTGTTGGCTAGAAATTATATTTCCTATAATAAAAAAGCCAAGGAAATAAAAGCGGAAGACAGACTTCAAAGAGCAGAAAGCAGCTCTATTCAGGGAGTTATTGAGGAAAGTGCCAACAACATCGCGAACGTGGTAAAAAGAACAAATAAGCTTTATACGAATAGTATCAATGGCCTGGCAAAACATGACCTTGATTTATTGAAAAAGAACAAAAAGCAAGGAGCCAAACTTGCCGCCGAAATTGAAGACCTTCGCGACAATATTTTCTATTTTATTAAAAACCTCGATGAGAGTAGTGTTGGTGCTAGCAACTTCTATATCAATATTTTAAGTTCTTTGCAAGACATGAGCCAATCGCTTGAATATATAGGAAAGGTCAGTCATAAGCATGTACACAACAACCACAAGAAATTGAAATACAATCAAATCAAGGAACTAAAGGAAATAGACTTAAAACTGGAAGAAATACTTGAAAAGACCAGAAAAGCCTTTGATGACCGTTCCTTTGAACAGATTGGCATTATCTTAAAGGAGCGAAATGAGCTGTTTAGCCTTGTATCGCAAAAAATTGAAAAGCAGGTGGTCAGAACACGGGTAGAAGAATCAAGCCCAAAAAATACCACTTTGTATTTTTCATTATTATTGGAGACAAAAGACCTAATGACCGCGATTATGGATCTGCTTGAAATGTATTTCAGCCAACATGATAGTCGCGTAAAACCGGCACGGTTGGAAGAGCACGAGATTTCCTAGTCCCTCTATTTTCATTTAAACAGTAACGCGAATTTGACATAACCGGTTTGGTCACGGCAGCACTTACGAAAACAAAATCCCTGTCTAAATTATCTTCTCTTTTTAAATACCCCTATTTTGGGTAGTTGTTTCCATTAAAACAATTTTATAGCGGTCTAAGTAGTCCGGACACTTGTCGTTTGTCGAAAAATTATACCTTTTTTTCACTTTTTCCGTTAATCTCTACACAAACCCAAATAGCTTTATGCGACGTGAACTTTTGCCCTATGCTTCATCTTTACTATTCAGTTTAATCATCCTTTCATCCTGCAGTTCAGATGACAACGCTTCAACCACGCCACCCGAGATAGGAATTGATAATGTTGCACGCTTGGCTGCAAAAGAACTGTATATTGACTACTACAAGGCTTCGAAAACAAACGGCTCGGAAACGCAATGGAATGGCAATACTTCGACCTGCGACCCAGGTACGGTCACTGATGACATTAAGAACAAGATATTAATGAGATTGCACTATTACCGAAAGGCGGTGGGACTCGAAAACACGATTACCGAAAATGTTGCGCAAAGCGACAAGGCCCAAAAAACGGCCCTGATGATGAAATCAAATAAAAAACTAGATCATTTTCCTCCTGCAAGTTGGTCTTGTTACTCCGAAGAGGGTAGCGAAGCCGCTGGTAAATCAAATCTTACCATGGCAAAAAATGCGGAAGCTATCGATTCTTATATGAGCGAACCTGGTGACAGCAATGGCCCTGTGGGGCATAGAAGATGGCTTTTATACCCCAGACTAAATTCAATAGGTATTGGCAATACTGACAGTTCAAATGCCATATGGGTAGTAGGCAATTCGGGGCAAGCACCTTCAGATATGCCTGAATTTATAGCTTGGCCACCTGAAGGCTATGTACCAGGCAGTGTGGTTTTCCCTAGATGGTCATTCTCCATTCCAGGCGCTGATTTTAGTCAAACTACGGTTTCCATGATAGATGAAAATGGGAAGCTGGTCGAACTGAGTTTAGAAGAACTGAGTTTGGCCTATGCCGACCCGACAATTGTATGGGCGCCCAAAAATATTGACACCAATACTAGCATTGACATTTCTTATGTTGTAACACTCAAAAACGTGGCTTTGGATGGACAAGCAAACGACTACGAATACCACGTCACACTATTTAATCCCGAAGATTAATTTTAGATCTACATTTCTTACTATCTTTAGGTCGAAAGCTTTGCACGGTGCAGCTGTTCAATATGAATTTGAATGCGAAACATTGTTTCAATACTATTTTCGATTTTCTTCTTATCAGCGTTCCTAGTTCAATCTCAGGATGACCTTTTGTTAAAGGATTTTGAGCCCGTTTCAATTTACAATGTTGTCAAGACCAAGATTGAAAAGGCCAAATATCCCGTGGTCGATTTTCATGCACATCCGTATGCCAAGACCGACGAAGAACTCGCTCAATGGGTTAAAGACATGCAAAAATTCGGGGTTGAAAAAAGCATTATACTTACTTACGCCACAGGAAAAGCTTTCGATAGCATCTACAAAATCTATTCAAAATATGGTGACCAATTTGAGGTATGGTGTGGTTTTGATTATTCAGGACATAATGAAAAGGGTTGGTCGAAAAAGGCCGTAAAAGAACTTGAACGCTGTTTTCAAGCTGGGGCAAAAGGGGTAGGAGAACTCGGTGATAAAGGCAAAGGATTGTTTTATTCCTTGCCCACTCCGGGATACGGAATGCACGTCGATGACAAGCGCATGCAACCACTGTTGAAACGCTGCGGAGAACTTGGAATGCCAATAAGCGTTCACGTTGCCGATCCTTATTGGATGTATCTTCCCATAGATAAACATAATGACGGCCTTATGAATGCCGCCAGATGGAAAATAGATACTTCACAAAAAGACCTATTATCCCACGAAGAACTAGTTGGAACACTTGAAAATGCCGTCAAAAAAAACCCTGAGACTACTTTTATTGCCTGTCATCTTGCAAACAGTAGTCACAATCTCGACATCTTAGGAAAGCTCCTAGATTCGTATGAAAATCTATACGCCGACATAGCGGCCCGTTACGCAGAATTTGCCCCGGTTCCCCGCCGTACCAAAGCCTTCTTTGAGAAATACCAAGACAGGTTGGTCTATGGTACAGATATGGGCCTAGACCCTTCTGTCTATGAAACTACTTTTAGAATTTTAGAATCTGCCGACGAGCATTTCTACGTATGGGAACACTTTACTTACCATTGGCCGTTGAATGGACTAGACCTCAACGATGAGACGTTACAAAAGATATACAACGGCAATGCCAAGAAAATTTTAAAATAGAAATTGTGCTATATTTATTAAAGGAAATGAATTCACTTTGGCCTATTCGTTTCCTATAAAGACCCGCTCATGAGTTATAGAAAACACTGGTGCATTCTTTCCTTGGCAGCCGCGCTTCTTTCTCTTTTTCCAAAAAGGCATGCCCAAAATGGATCCAATACAATTTACAGCGACCTATCTTCCGATTCCACTACCGTTTCTATTCTTTTTTATACCGGATTAAATGGGTATCATGCCTTTCGATTTCCTACTGTAATCAAAATAAAAAAAGTGTTTATTGCCTTTGCCGAAGACGGGTTTTCAGCATATTCCGCTTTGGTGCGCCTCGATAAAAAAGCTTTGGGCGTTATTTATGAAACTGATGATTATAAAAAAATACGGTTTAGAAGAATTCCATTTAACCCATGATAACTATGACATACAATACCATTTTTAAGCGCATTTCCATGCTTT
>CBDULZ010000081.1:0-22974 GCA_965368185.1 uncultured Kriegella sp. | reverse complement strand
GCACAGCAACATAGAATACATAGTTTGTTATTAGTGCGGAACAATGCCATCGAAGTTGAAGCGTACTTTGACGGCTAGGATAGCGAACAAAAACATGACCTTCGGTCGGCTACCAAATGTATTGTTTCGATATTAATGGGAACGGCTCTGGATAAAGGGTTCATCCAAAGCATTGATGACCCCTTTTTGAAGTACATCAAAAATTCGGTTCCACAGAAAAACAAAGACAAACGGAAGCAAAGTATAACCATTTAACAACTGTTGACGATGAGTTCAGGTCTTGGTTGTAATGATTGGGTTAAAAAATCACAAGAACAGGAAGATTAGGTATTTCAAAAAAAGATTGGGTGCAGTATACGCTCGATCTGCCTCAAATTAATGACCTTGGTGAATAGGCGAAATATTATACTATGGGGACTGTTTTGGCAGCGGAGGTTAGTCAACAAGTCTCTGCAATGTCTTTGGATGCATTTGCTGAAAAATATCTTTTCCAGGCCTTGGGGGTTACCAATGTAGCTTGGAACCATACCACAAAAGGAAAGGAAATCATTCCTGCCGCAAAAAGATTGTACATGACCTCAAGAGATTTGGCCAAAATAAGACAACTGATACTAAATAAAGGAAAATGGAAATCGGAACAAACCGTGTCCGAAGCATGGATTACAAAATCGACTTCGGTTCAAACAAAACTTGCCAATATCGATTACGGTTTGTTGTGGTGGAAAACTCCCTTTGCCATAAATTCCAAGAAATTCGTAGCTGCTGTCGCAACTGGAAATGGGGGGCAATACCTGATGATTTTTCCTGAATTTAATGCGGTTGCCGTTTTCACTGGGGGCGCTTACAATTCACAAGAAGACAAACTTCCGTTTGCTATAATCAACGATGTGTTTCTACCTATGTTGCTCGAGTTGAAAGAAGATTAGTAGCTACTTGCTTCCTTTTCCGCTATACGCCTGCCAGTCCTTTTCCTTGTATATATTATCACCAAAATACCGAGCGATATTTAAAAAGGGTTCGGGTTTTTGATAGCCTGGAACAGGAGAAAGCATGTTCATTTCCTCATCTAAAAAGATGGTAGTCGGGTAGCTCATACGCCCTTGCATCAACGCAGCGGCAAATTCGTGATACCCTTTTCGCCCAGACGGGACAAATTTATACGTCTTTCCTTTGAATTCGATGGGTTCTTTACCTTCACCATCCAATTTTACCATATAGAAGTTTTCGGCCATATAAGCCGCCACTTCGGGATTTTGAAAAGTGTCCTTGTCCATTTTTTTACACCAACCACACCAATCCGTATAAACATCGATGAATATTTTTTTCGGATTTGCTTCGGAACCGGCCAATTGCGCCGCTTCGTTCCAAGAGAGCCATTTTACCTCTTGGGCAGTGGAAACAAGTGCCATCATTGTGAAGCACAGGAAAAAAAAGGTTTTTTTTGAAGTATTTTGGAAGTTATGGATCATTCAAGCTTAATTTTAGTCATTAGTCCAACAACTATACCAAAACTAACGAAAATAACCGAGGTTTATTTTACTGCTTCTTTTTCCTTTTTTTGTACAAACAAATCTTTAATATCGACTTGGTTTTTGATAAGGTCATCAAATGTTTCCCGCTCTCTGATCAATACCGCTTTGCCCTCATGCCATAAAACTTCAGGTGGACGGAATCTTGAGTTGTAATTACTCGACATGGTAAAACAATAGGCACCGGCATTTTTAAAGCAGAGAATATCGCCTTCTGAAATCTCATTGATACGTCTATTGCTGGCAAAGGTATCCGTTTCGCAGATATAACCCACTACGGAATAATAACGTTCCCTGCCCTCAGGATTGGAAATGTTTACAATCTTGTGCGAGACACCGTAGAACATTGGTCGAATCAAATGGTTGAATCCAGAGTCTATACTGGCGAATACGGTAGAGGTGGTCTGTTTTACGACATTTACCTTTGCAAGAAAGAACCCTGCTTCACTCACCAAAAACTTTCCGGGCTCAAAGGCTAAAGTGAGTTCTTTTCCATATTCCTTACAGAATTCATTAAACCGGCTTCCCAATTTTTTTCCGAGCTCTTCAACGTTGGTTTCGATATCACCTTCTTTGTAAGGCACCTTAAAACCACTTCCGAAATCAATAAAATCAAGATTTCTGAAGTTTTTTGCTGTTTCGAAAAGTATTTCGGAAGCATAAAGAAACACATCGATATCTAAAATATCGCTTCCGGTATGCATGTGTATGCCATTGATATTCATTTTGGTTAGCTCAACGATACGCAAAAGATGCGGTATTTGATGGATACTAATACCAAATTTCGAATCGATGTGACCTACCGAAATATTGGAATTGCCCCCCGCCATGACATGCGGATTTATGCGGATACACACGGGAATATCGGGGTGCTTGCTTCCGAACTGCTCCAAAATGGAAAGGTTGTCTATATTGATTCGTACCCCCAACGAGGCGGCTTCTTCGATTTCTTCCAGAGAAACGCCATTGGGAGTAAAAATGATGGATTCTGGTTTGAAACCCGCCATGAGTCCCAACTGTACTTCCTGAATGGAAACGGTATCAAGACCACTCCCCAAGCTGTTCATCAATCGCAAGACCGTTATATTTGATAGGGCTTTGGCCGCATAGTTCAGTTTTAAGTTTTTGACACTTTTGAAGGCATTCGTCAATCGCTTGAACTGCGCGGTTATTTTTTCGGAATCATATACATAAACAGGGTCTCCATAGGTTTTTGCAATTTTAAGCAAATCAGCATTCTTCATAGTACTCGAAATTTTGCTGTAAATTTAGGACGTTACATCTGTATCTACAAAAAAATCGGCCACAACTATTTATAATACAACAAATTGTTATATTTATAACAATTCGTAGATATTCTTATTTGCTAATGCGCTTCGGCAGTCGTAATTTTAGATCAAATATATAACGTATGAAAATACCATTGTTTCCATTACGGTCTATCTTTTTCCCCGGTGAAACTGTACCCCTTCATATTTTTGAAGAACGGTACAAGCAATTGATCCGTGATTGCAGAAAAGAGGCTATCACTTTTGGGATTCCCGTATTCATTAATGATCGTATCGAGTTTGGAACGGAGGTGCAGCTCGTTGAAGTAGTAACTACCTATGAAGACGGGGAAATGGATGTTATTTGCGTGGCAAGACAAGTATTCGAAATTGAGGAATTTGAAGGCCATTTGGGAGGTAAGCTCTATGCTGGCGGAACGGTAAGATTCTTGGATGCCATAAACGATGGCAAAAAAGCGGCAAAAATTGAAGTATTAAAGGGAATAGAGGAACTCTATAACCTGATGGATGTGCCTTTCACCCCTGTTCCGGTAGAAAAATTTCATAGTTATGTGCTTGCCCATAAAATGGGACTTTCTTTTGAACAGGAATACGAGCTCTTGAAGATAGCCAAAGAAAGTGAGCGGTTAGAATTCTTGAGAACCCACCTTCGTACCACCATCACCGTACTTAAGGAGGTGGATCGTACCAAAAAGACAATCGAGCTTAATGGGCACTTTAAAAACTTTGACCCTCTTGATTTTGATGGACTTAAATCATAACATTTGATTATTCAACGGATTAGGACTAGCCTGAGTGATATTTCGCCCCAGCACATGCTTTTCCGGCTTGAAATTTTAGAAGCTTCCTATGAAATTATTCTCAAAAATGCAGCGCTCGGATAGAATAAAAATTCCTTGCAGATTTTCATTAGGGTAAATCGGTTTCGTTTCCTATTTTTGCATCCGAACCCAATACCTTTAGACAATATGAATCTTCACGAGTATCAAGGAAAAGAAATTTTAGCCAGTTTTGGTGTGCGAATACAAAGAGGTATTGTTGCACATTCTCCAAAGGAAGCGGTAGATGCCGCAAAACAATTGACCGAGGAAACCGGAACGGGTTGGCACGTAATCAAGGCCCAAGTACATGCTGGTGGACGTGGAAAAGGTGGCGGTGTTAAACTTGCCAAAAACCTTAAGGAGGTAGAAGAGATTTCCGGACAGATTATCGGAATGAACTTGGTTACACCCCAAACTTCAGCTGCAGGTAAAAAAGTGCATCAAGTTTTGGTGGCAGAAGATGTGTACTACCCTGGTGACAGTGAGACCAGTGAATTCTATATGTCCGTGTTGTTAAACCGTGGAACTGGTCGTAATATGATCATGTATTCTACCGAAGGGGGAATGGATATTGAGGAAGTGGCCGAAAAGACCCCGCATTTAATTTATACCGAAGAAATCGATCCTGCTACTGGATTATTGCCTTTTCAGGCCAGAAAAATTGCCTTTAACCTAGGTCTTTCGGGAATGGCTTTTAAGGAAATGACCAAATTTGTTACTGCGCTCTATAAGGCGTATTCTGACAGTGATTCGAGCATGTTCGAAATCAATCCGGTTTTAAAGACATCAGACGATAAGATTATGGCAGTCGATGCCAAAGTCTCTATTGATGATAATGCGCTTTTTAGAAGAAAGCAATACGCTGAAATGCGTGACCTTCGCGAAGAGAACGCCATTGAAGTCGAGGCGAGAGAGGTCGGTCTGAATTATGTAGATTTAGATGGTAACGTTGGATGTATGGTAAACGGTGCCGGATTGGCTATGGCTACTATGGATTTGATTAAAATGGCAGGAGGGGAACCCGCTAACTTTTTGGATGTAGGTGGTACTGCCGATGCCAAAAGGGTAGAGGAAGCTTTTCGAATTATATTGAAAGACCCGGCTGTAAAAGCAATTTTGATTAACATTTTTGGGGGAATCGTGCGATGTGATCGTGTTGCCCAAGGTGTGGTCGATGCGTATAAAAATATGGGCGATGCCATTAAGGTACCTATCATAGTTCGCTTGCAGGGCACAAACGCTGAGCTCGCCAAAGAGATAATCGATAATTCAGGTTTGGCCGTACACTCAGCCGTACAATTTCAAGAAGCTGCTGATAAAGTAAAAGCTGTATTGAGCTAAAAATAACTTTGTTATATTAATAACCAAAGACCGTGTTTATACACGGTCTTTTTTTTGCTTTCATTTTCTTCTTGCTTACAGTGGACTACAGTTCCGATAATTGTCTGTTTGTAGGTAATATAAGCACAATTTAAGTTGTGATGTTGAAATCCTATTTAATCATTTGATAAAATCTTTAAGCTCCTGAAATGTTGTTAAGGGTAGTTTCTACTATAATATTTTGAATTTAAGACCGTCCTTTTAGTATATAATAGCATCATCAATCAGTAATCAAACCTTGTACTCCAACTTCTTTTGTGATGCTGGCAGGTCAGGGTAAAAAACAACAAGTCATGAGAAGAATTAGTTTAATGCTGATAGCTGTAATGCTATTGGTCACAGAAAGTAGTTGGGCCGATGGCACCGAAACGGAAAAGCCAACAAAACAATTGACAGCAAGAATTTGGAGTCTTTTGAAAAAGAACGCTTTTAATGCTGAATTAGTGAATCAGACTGCAGATGTACGGTTTATAGTAAACCGGGAGCATGAAATTGTCATCTTGACGATCGAATCGGATAGTGAGGCATTGGAATATGCAATAAAGTACAAATTGAATTACAAAAAAGTTGAATTTTCAAGTTATACGGAAGGGGAAACATATATTATCCCGATTCGCGTAGTAGCTAGTTGCATTGGAATCTTTAAGCACTTGTAAAAAAGATCCTGAAATTTCAGGATCTTTTTTTGTTCTTGTATTTCACGGGTGTGATGTCCTTATCCATACGTTTTAATTGCTGTTCCTTAAAATCGGGTCTTTTGCTACGTATAGTACTTGTTTGGGCCTTAATTAGAACATCTCCGGGGTTTTTAGGATTTTCTTTGGTACCACGTAGGTAGATGACTAGCCCATTTAAAAAGTTGCGCAATATCTGATCGCCGCACTCCATATATTTGGGGTGGTCTTCTTTTCTAAAGAAGGCTCCAAGCTCACTTTTTGATATTTTGAAATCTACCAAATTCAATATTTCCACGATTTCATCGTCACGTAGCTTTAATGCCACTCTCAGTTTCTTTAAAACGTCATTATTGGTCATATTCGATGTCATTTTTAGGTGGTGCAAATTAACCATAGTCAATTGATTAATAAGAAATTTGGTTTAAATATTTATGACAAACCTTATTAACTACTATTTTGATTGATACTGGCCCTATAGTTGCTTTTATTTTGGCAATTTTAGAGGACGAATTTTATACCCTAAAACTTATAGTGACAAAATGACACTATATTCCGATACAAATAAGACACAATGTCAGTATTTTTCATTTGGTATAGAGATTGTTTTTTAATGTGTGTAATCGAAGTTTAACAATTAAAAGAAATAATATCATGAGTATAGTAAAAAGAAACGACGCAATTTTCCCAGCATTGATGAACGAAATCTTTAGGCCAGATTGGTTTGGAGGAATGGAAAATGCAAGGCATGGTGTTCCTGCAGTGAACATCAAGGAAAATGAAAAGGATTTTGAATTGGAATTGGCTGTACCTGGAAGAAAAAAAGATGATTTTAGCATTGAGGTAGACAAGGATGTTTTGACCATTTCATCAGAAGTGAAATCCGAAGAGAATGAATCCGAAGAAAATTACACTAGGAGGGAGTTTACCTATTCTTCTTTTAAAAGGGCCTTCACCTTACCAAAAACTATCGATGGAGAGAAGATAGAGGCAACCTATGAAAACGGACTTTTGAAATTTGTCCTCCCTAAGAAAAAGGAAGCACTTCCTAAGCCAAAAAGAATGATTGAATTGTCGTAAATGCCATAAGAAATCGTGAAAGAATTCGCTTGACGAAATTTCATAATGATTGGTTTGGTTGGTTGATTGAAGAAAGCGTTTCGAGAAATCGGGACGCTTTTTTTTGCTACTTCCTTCGACGTTTCCTATCTTGGAATTGGAGGTCAAGACACGCAAATTTTAAGAGGAAATTCAAGTTTTAGACAAGACTAAAAATAGATGTAATTATATGTAAACCAGTTTTTTGATGCTTAAAACATGATGTAAGAGTTTAAATATTTTCAATATCCCTTTTTTGGGTTAAAATAAGCGGTAAAACTTGAAATTATTCCTCCCCTTGTTCTTGGAGCACTTTGATTTGGTCCCTTAATTTTGCCGCTTGCATAAAGTCAAGATCTTTGGCAGCCTTTTCCATTTCCTTTCTTTTTTCCCGTATCAGTTTTTGTATTTGATCTTTGGTCAAATATTCCAAGTCGGGTTCCGCGGCGCGTAATTCTTCCTTCTCGAAATGATAGGTCGAAACCGAATTTTTTGCCAACACACTATCTAAACTTTTGTTCAGTGCGGTCGGGGTAATATTATATTTAGTGTTGTAGTTTATTTGTTTTTCGCGGCGATAGTTTGTTTCATCAATCGTCTTCTGCATGCTATGCGTAATTTTGTCGGCATACATGATGGCCTTACCATTTAAATGTCGTGCTGCCCGGCCTACGGTTTGGGTCAATGAACGATTACTACGCAAGAAGCCCTCTTTGTCGGCATCTAAAATCGCGACCAGTGAGACTTCTGGTAGATCTAATCCTTCCCGTAAAAGATTGACTCCGATAAGCACATCGAAAATACCTTTTCGCAGATCTTGCATGATTTCGACGCGCTCCAAAGTATCTACGTCGCTGTGAATATATCTACAACGCACTTGTATACGGCTTAGATATTTTGCCAATTCTTCGGCCATACGCTTGGTCAAAGTGGTAACCAATGTACGTTCATCTTTTTCTACACGCTGTTGTATTTCTTCAATCAGATCATCGATTTGATTTAAACTTGGCCGTACCTCGATGATAGGGTCCAAAAGTCCCGTCGGGCGGATAACCTGCTCCACATAAACCCCCTGACTTAGTTGCAATTCATAATCGGCAGGGGTTGCACTGACATAGATGACCTGGTTCTGAAGTGCCTCGAATTCTTCAAATTTTAAGGGTCTGTTGTCCATAGCGGCAGGTAAACGAAAGCCGTATTCCACTAAGTTTTCTTTTCGTGACCGGTCACCACCGTACATCGCATGCACTTGTGGTATCGTCACGTGGCTCTCATCGACGACCATCAAATAATCATCGGGGAAGTAGTCCAACAGGCAGAATGGTCGGGTTCCGGGTTCGCGACCATCCAAGTATCTTGAGTAGTTTTCAATTCCAGAGCAATAACCCAATTCTCGAATCATTTCGAGGTCGAAGTTTGTTCGTTCCTCCAATCGTTTGGCTTCCAGTGGTTTACCTATTTCCCTAAAATATTCCACTTGTGCCACCATATCCGCCTGAATTTGATGAATCGCATTTTGCAATACATCTTGTGAGGTGACAAACATATTCGCAGGATAAATATTGAGGTTCTCATATATCTCCAATACATTGTTATTAAATGGATCAAAGGCTTCTATTTCCTCTATTTCATCCCCGAAAAAATGAATGCGAAAAGCGTGATCGGCGTAACTGGGGAAAACGTCCACAACATCGCCCTTTACCCTGAAATTACCGTTCCTAAAGTCGGCGGTAGTCCGTGAATAAAGACTCTGAACCAATTGATGCAAAAATTTGGTTCGTGCGATAACCTGATCTTTTTGAATCGAAATCACATTTTTTTGAAATTCCACAGGGTTTCCGATACCATAAAGGCAAGATACCGATGCGACCACGAGAACATCCCGTCTCCCGGACAATAACGAAGAGGTGGCGCTTAACCGCAATTTTTCAATGTCTTCGTTTATGGAAAGATCTTTTTCAATGTAAAGGCCGGATGTGGGAATATAGGCTTCGGGTTGATAATAGTCATAGTATGAAACAAAATATTCCACGGCGTTCTCGGGAAAAAACTGCTTGAATTCAGAATACAGCTGGGCTGCCAAGGTTTTATTGTGCGCCAAAACGAGGGTTGGCCGTTGTACATTTTCAATGACATTGGCAACCGTAAACGTTTTTCCCGAACCGGTTACCCCTAATAAAGTCTGGTACCGCTCGTCGGCTTCCATTCCTTCGACGAGCTGCTTTATCGCCTGGGGTTGGTCCCCTGTGGGTTTGAATGCAGATACTACTTTGAATTTCATAGGCTAAAAATACAAAAGAAGTACGGTTTAGAATAGAGAGCGAACAATATTGTGGGGGTCTTACCTTTTCAACGTAAAATGTCCCGTAACAATTTTATCCGCGGTAGTATCGAAGAATTTGTACCAATAATCGGCCTCGGGCATGGGTGAGCCTTGTGACGTTCCGTCCCAGTCCACATTAGATGCGGTATCAAATTGTCTTATAAGCCTACCGTAGCGATCAAAAATCTGTACCACCCCAGATGATATAGCAACTTCCCTATTGGCCTGCCAAGTGTCATTAACCCCATCGTTGTTCGGGGTAAAGAATTTTGGGAATACAATCGGCAATATTTCCACGTAATTTTCCTGACATAGTTTAGGATCAATATTTACTTGAAAGCTACTTTGGTCATGGCAATCGCCCACTTCAGCGTAAATATAAATTCGTTGCGAATCGGTTATGGTTTCACCGGGCGAAAACATCTTACCTCGCCCTGAAGTTTCCGTGAAATATCCATTTCCTCGGGCAAGCTCAGGAAGTATATAACTGCTGCATTCGAAGACGTCACTTGGTGCAGATACCTTTGGGGCCGGTAGTACGATGAGGTTAAACAACGTTTCTTTGAAGCATCCGTTTGCATCCGTAGCCCGGGCCAAGATACTTCTCTGATTAACCGAATATTGGGTTCCAATGGTAAAATCGATCAAATCACCTCCAGGATTGTGGTAAGTTACTGTTAAATTCCCTTGATTACCAATAAGCCTAGTTTCCAATACATCTAAATCGATATGGAATTCCTCAAAGCTGTCGCCATTAAGATCGCACTGATAAAAGTCATCCACAGAATTTATCGTATGTGCGCAATTCGATGTCGTAGTAAAAGAGGCCACAGTACATCCTAGGGCATTACCAACTTCATTAAAGGGCATTATGGTGATATAAATTGTAGTGTTGGCGGGCAAATTGATTTCTCCCGTTCTATTTTCGGAGTAGGTCATGGTATCGATGATATGGGTTGCCGTAGCATCTTGGTAGAAAATCAATCGATATCCACTTGCCCCGGGTACGGAATTCCATTCCAGTTCAGTGGTTGTTTCAACCTCCGAATCATAATTTTGTGGACTTATGAGGGAGGTGCATGATGGCGGTGAAGTGATTTCATCTCCTGTTTTAAAGCTATGGGTCGGGCAAGACATTTCAAGGTTGTTCCCAAAATAAACCGTAACCCTTAGGTAGATCTCTGTATTGCCCGGGAGTGCTGTCGGATGTGTATAGGTGGTGTCGTTGCCCACATCTATTCTGTCAATAATATCTCGACCGTCAGGGGTCGTACCCGCCAAAAGATAATAACCCAGAGCTCCATCGACTGCATTCCATGAAATGGTAGTATTTACCGAAACATTGGTAGCCCCGCTTAGGGGGAAGTTCATAACCGGACAATTCGATTGCCCAAAAGAAATGAAGCCCCAAACCACAATGATCGGGTATAGCACTTTTTTATACATATCATAGATTAAAACATTCCAAGGATTATCGTTTCAAAGTAAAATGGCCCTTGAATTCCCGACCATCCTGTAATTGTACACGGAACCAATAGTCAGAAGCGGGTAATAATCTACCATTTTGTTTGCCATCCCAACCTTTGGTTTTCGGGCTTATTCGTCCCAACAAGGTGCCGTACCGGTCATAGATGGTAATAAAGGAGTCTGTCTGTACTAGGTCATCGATTCCTTTGATCTGCCAAAAGTCGTTGACACCGTCATTGTTCGGAGTGAAAAATTTGTCATGGCCCACTACAGAAACCGTCGTATTGATGATACCACAACCATTTTTATCACGAACGAACACTTCAATAAAACCAGCGGGCACATTTTGAAATACGTTGGAGTCTTGATACGGACCGTTTGGGTCATGCAGGGCATATTCATAATCGCCTTGGCCTTCAACGAACAAGGTAACCACATTGTTCTCTGAAATATCTAAAATCTCGGGATCCTGTGAGAAAGCGGCGATATTCGATTCGTGCACCGTGAAGCTAGCAGTATTTGAGCAACTATGTAGTCCATTGACATCGGTATAACTTCGTGTAATCTGCAATAGATACTCGCCCCCTTGAGTTAGGTTGGCGACACGGCCATCGGCCATTACTTCGTGGGTTCCGTTTTCCATTATCCGAATCCATTCGTAACCTTGGAAACCCTCTTCCGCTTCGAGGACTACCGATGGGGCGTTGATGCACAATACCGGTATTTCAGCGGGTATATTTACCACAGGTTTGGGGTCGATACGCAGGGTCATAAGCTCGATATCGGCACATTGTCCATCGTTTTCCAATCGTATATAAATTGCAGTACCGTCATCCAATAGTTCCGATCCGGTCAGGGCATTCACCTCTAATGCTAAATCATTTAAATCGGTATAAAATGATACAGTCGACCCAGTGTAGTTCAACGCAAGAAAATCAATGTCAAGAAAGCCTGCAAGTCGATTATCCCCAGCATCCTCATCACAACCATAAAAATTCTGTATTTCGGAAGGCGCAACGGTCACGGGGTTGGTCTGTAGGGTTAACTGGGCAATGCCCGAGCACCCAGCATTATTGATGGCACGCACCCAAATTTGTTGTCCATTTCCCGAACTTTGATAATTTTCCGGATTCTCTATCGGTGTTTCATTGTCGACGTCTTGTTGGGTCTCATAAAAAAGAAGGGAAAAAGCACTGTCCGGCCCAGTGAGTATATCCAAAGCCTGATTTAAGTTGAATAGGGCGATGCCATCGTTGGGATCGGCATCACTATCGCATTGGATCAAAACAGCATTGACGGGTTCAGGTATTTCCTCCACCAAAACTTCACCCTTTCCTTGAATGGGGCATCCTCCAAAACCGGTTCTATCGATTTCTACACGGTACGTGCCACTAGTCGCAACATCGGCATTGTCAATTTCTAAAAGATGACCATTTCCCGGTAAGGGTTCGTCATCTTTGTACCAGGTATAGGTGCCGTCCAAGAAAATTGGGGCTTCCAAAGAATAACTATCGCCGACACATAACGGCAAGAACCCACTGTTTGCGCCGTTTCCTCTAATAATATCGATTTTGTCGAAAAATGATTGTACAAAAGGGGGTAGACCCTGAGTGGCATAGTTGCCAGTTCCTAAGTTAATAGCATCGTGGGTGTAGGTCGTGTTTTGGTCATCGGGATTGTCTATCACACCCAAGTAATTGGTTCCCGATTGATAACTTTGGGAGAGCGCCCTATATATTTTGCCATTAGGCCCCAATTGCAAGGCGCCTCTAAAAATAGGGCGTTCATCCAATATTCTTCTGCTATTGTTCGGGTTGGATGCATCTAAATCGTATTGGATCAACGAAGAAGAGTGCGGCCCTTCAAAATTGTCATTGCTGCTATGAACATATAAAAAGCGATTGTTCGATGAGAATTCTACTCCGTAGGGTGCGAAATTCGTAACATCTACCTGAAGGGAGAGCGGGTTGGAAACCCTTCCGGTATCCGAATCGAAATCAAAGAGAAACATGCCCGATTCGGCATTGGCACAAGCCAATTTTTCGCCATTTGGCGATAGTTTTAGATATCCTCTTTTATCGGTAATATTCAATCCTATGGAGCTCCTGACAGGTGAAGCAACCCCATTTGCGCTAACCTCATAACTATAGAAGGTGTTATAAATATCGGAATATGTGCTTGAGGGGGCTAATGTAATGACCCAGAACGAATTTTCTTCACAGTCTTTAACAACGGCCGATATTTTTTCGGAACACCGTTCAAGTAGGCTTTGATTTTTTAGGGTAACTGCACCTAAGCCCTCGTCCAAGGTCATATCAACGTATGAATAGTTAAATCCGTTATCAGGCTCATCTCTTTGTACATTGGTATCTACCGTAAAAACATAATATCCTGATGTGTTTCCCGGGTCTGGAACGATGATTGCCGACTGTGAGCTTGATGTATCGCCAAAGAGTCCGGTACCGTTTTGCATCACCGCGTGGTCAGCACGGTAAACGTTAATTCCATTGGTATAAAAAAGAAGGTTTCCGTTAGCATCGGAAATGGTAGTGCAGCCTTCCACGGTATTTAATCTTCCCCCATCCAGAGGTGTAACACTGCCATCAACATTAAACTGAATTCCTGCACCGTTGCCAAAATACCAATTGCGTGTTTCTCCCTGACCCCAAAGCAAGATAGGGCAAAGCATGCCAAAAAAGAGTATCACGGCAATTTTGTTCATATAGTGTTCTAACTACTACAACAAGATACTACAAATCACGCTTTTTCAATAGGGCATATGATAAATAAATGAAGATTGCCGTCCAACCTATGACGATGAACATTTCGTACCAGTGTACTTGATAGTTGGTTCCTAGATCCGCCCCTAATTGTTTTGCCGCCGATTTTATAACGTTCAGCCGGGTAATCGGTTCGTCTATAAGGTTGTACATCGAACGTAACGGGAAGAACCCCGTTACCAAGTCTGCCATTCCATTTTTTGTCCCGAAAACCTTTTGTTCTAAAACCACTATGGCGATTATCTCGATTATTTGCCAAATAAAAAGGAAACCTAGGGCAAAAGCGGACCTTTTTACCAGAACACCAAGAAAAAGACAAAAGGAAAAGAAGGCCGTAAGTTTTAAAAAAAAGGCCAAAATAAACTCAAGATCTGAAAATATGATGGAAACTTCATTGTAATCGGAATATACCAACCCCAGAATTAGCGATACAATAAAGATAAAAACGGTGGAGATCAATGCGAAAGCTATGACGGTCAAAAACTTGGAAAGCACGAACTCTTTTTTTGACAAGCCATCGATAAGGTTCTGTTTTATGGTCTTATTGCTATATTCATTGGCCATCATCGATACGATGACTATAGCTAAAAAGAGTTTAAACCATGCGACAAAGTAAGTGTTAAAATGCCAGATGTAGGGGAAATTGAAGATGCCCTGATCTGCCAATTGGAAGTGAATGTCCCCGAAATCGAATTTGATCATTGAAACCAGGGCAATAGAAGTGATAAGTAGAAAATAAGTGAAGATCAATACTCTACTCGACCTATTGTTCCATAGTTTGATGAATTCAATTTGTAATAGACGTACCATAAAAATCAATTAGTTGGACTGGTTTTTAGTCAAGGTGAGAAATTGTTCTTCTAGACTTTCTTTTCGTTTTACCAATTGGGAAAGAACAATCCCTTTTTCGAATAACATTTTGTTCAGTGTGTCGGCATCCAAAGCTTCGGTAAGGAAGACTGTGATAAGTCCGTTTTCATTTTTTATTTCCCCAAAACTGTTATTGCCCTTTAAATAAGAGAGTAGTTCTTCGGTTTGTGTCGTTCGCAGTTCAAAAAATCCATGACTGGCCAGCATTCCGTCAACTGTGCCCGCATACAGTTTTTCTCCTTTTCTAAGGATTACAACATGGCTGCAAACCTTTTCTACTTCATCCAATAAATGGGATGCCAATAGGATCGTAGTGCCTTGAGACGCTACCTTTTTAATGATTTCCCGTATTTGGTGGATGCCTTGTGGGTCTAATCCGTTCGTGGGTTCGTCAAGGATTAAAATTTCAGGATCGTTGAGTAGTGCAGAGGCTATTGCCAAACGTTGTTTCATTCCTAAGGAATACGTCCTGAATTTACTTTTTTTACGGTCTAACAACCCTACAAGTTCCAATTTTTCATCGATATTTTCCTGGGAGACCTCCTTAATCTTGCAAACAAGTTTTAAGTTCTGCTCGGCCGTCATGTACGGATAGAAATTGGGGCGCTCAATAATGGCACCGACTTTTTTTAGCGCTTCGTGCGTCGATGTCTTGCCGTCGAACCAACTAAAATCACCTTGGGTTTCGTTAACAACATTGAGCACTATCCCTAGTGTAGTTGATTTGCCACTTCCATTGGGTCCTAGAATGCCGTAAACATTTCCTTTTTCAATGGAGAAGGAAAGGTTTTTGACGGCCGTCAACATTCCGAATTTCTTTGTGAGGTTGTTTACCGTGAGAATGGTTTCCAAATTAGCGAATAGTTTTGGGTTCTTTATAGTAAGTTGACGAAGAAATCGTTATTTTGTTACGATCAAGAAGAGAAATAACAAGATATCCCTATGTCAGAAGAGCGATTAATGTCGAAGAAGAAACCAACGTATCCCGTAAGTGTCAAGTTAGATGCTTACTTGGACAACTACAACAGGAAAATTGAAATCCCTATATTTTATGAAGACCTACTGCGGTTTGCGGGATCTGTCGTGGTCTATGATGCCAATGAGGAAGATACTTTATGGGTACGGGTATACTACTCCGACTCTGAAAGACAGGAGATTGATTTGAGCCTTAAAAAAGTGTATTCCATTTTGCATTCCGATGGTAGCGACCATATTTTTCAGTATCTGAATGTAGATGCGGTAGATTACTGCACTTTCGGGAATTCAAAACCCTTTCGAATTCGTGTCCGTAATATTCTGAACGATAACTTCACTTATTTTTACATCAAGAAAACGGACTCTTCGCGTATTTACGGTTTGGAGCTCGAGCATATGTTGTCGCCCTATAACCTCAATTTTCTAGTGTGCAAAGATACCCTTATCGAAGAGCATATTGCGGGAATTCCCGGGGATGTCTTTATAAAGGATATGTTACCAAATTGTACGGAATCTGAAAAGGCGCAATTGGCGAAGGAGTTTGTGAAATTCAATGAACGTTGCATGATTCGACTATTGGGCGATATGCGGTCTTACAATTATGTTATTGTGCCCGTTCACGACTTTGATCATGTAGTATACCGAATTAGGGCAATAGATTTTGATCAACAATGTTTTGAAGGAAAATTAAAGGTGTATCGTCCGCAATTTTTCAAGGAGAATTTTATTATGGTAGAATTGGTACGAAACAAGTTACAGAATGATTCTGTCGACCAATACAAGATCGAGGAGCGGTCCATAGTGGCCAAACGGATTATTAGCTCCGGAAATAGAATCAAGCGCTTACTCAACTCTGCCAAGGTCGATGATATTTCACTGCCAGAAAATATCGAACAATTAAAGGCGGAGATTTACGACCTTACCCTGGATAAGGACTTTAAAAAATGCAAAACCATGGGACAAGTGCTTGTTTTGGCCCTTGATTTTGTGAAAAGGAATTATCAAGATGTAAGTATGAAACAGATTTTCGAGAAGAAAATCAAAATCTAAAAAATAACCGTCGCACAACTAGGAAAAAGGGAACAGCGTATACATTTACAATTCCTATTCTTTGCCGAAGATCAACTTTTTTCTTCCTTATTAAAATAGACGAGGTAATAGTACATCTGTCGTTCTTCGTCCCATCCTTTTTCAACAAATTTTTGCGCCGATTCAGGATTGATAAAATCCATTTTAATTTGAATATGAGTATCTAAATTGATGACGTTCTTCATTTTTTTTCGGGCATCGGAAACCGCTTTATTGGCGATATCGAAATTTGAAACGTCTTCAATGCTATATTTGGGGCCTTTTTCTACTTTGTAGTTTTTGAATTCAGGTATAAGTTCGGGGTTTTCCATCACTTCGTTTAAAAAGTTGCTTTCTTCAAAAGCATCGTTTTTGGCAAAATGATTTACGGCCCTGTTCATGAACAGCACTTCTTGCTGTTTGTCTTCGGCAGGTAAAACGACATCTTTGGCAAAGTTTTGACAGAATTTTAGGTAACTCTTGGTATAAAAGTTCTCATCGGTAAGAGCATCTGCGCCCAAAAAATTTTCTATCCAATATTTGGCATCGTAACGATTGCTATCAACGGAAAGTACTTTGTAGCCCTCATCTTTATTTACATTGAAAATAAGACAACCCTTGTCTAGTTTATTGATATTGATTCCCTGTTGAATTACAATATCAAGGTTGCTACCTTTTTCTTCAAACTGAAAGAAATCATGCTTTAGCTCACTTTTGAAAACCCCTATGGCGTCGACTTTTTCATTATCTAAAAGTGCCCCGCTCAAATAGGCAACGTATACTTCGCCACTTTTAATATGAGGATGGTTGGATTGCTCGAACAGGTGCGTTGCAATTTTCTTCGAATTGCTGTGAATGCTTGAAGGGTCGGCAAAAGCTTCGGAAACAATTTTGTGAATCTCGTTGAATTCGACGTCGACTTCATTGGCCAATCGGAAATAATTTTCTTCTTTCTCTCGGAACGGCTTAAAAAAATACTCTTTAAGCAATCCTGAGGTTTCATCGTTCAATCGAAAGGGTTCGGCCGATAAAAATATACCTTCGCCTTTATTTTGGTTGCCTACGCGATGAAGTGAAAGGCTTTCGATCTGGGTAGCATAAAGATTGATCATAGTGTATGTTCCGTTTTAGGTTCTATGTAATTAGGAAATCTTTCTTTGTTAAAGTGGGGTGTGCCCTGGTTTGAATTCGGGTCATGGAAAGTCAGTTCCAGTTCTCGTCGAAATCAAAATCATCATAATTCTCGAAGCGGTCGTTCAAATCAACCGTATTTTCAGACTCGGATTCGAAATTTTTCTCGGGCGGAAATTCTGGCAATTCACCAAAACTAAAGAGCAAGTTCGGGTATGACCTTCCATCTTCTTTTTCAACGATATCTGCCAGTTCGACAAAAAACGTCCACATGCTTAAAAAATCATAAACATAAATGAGTTTTGGAGTATGCTGTGTTAAAACATCCTCTAAAAAATTTTCATTCATCAAACGAACATCCGAGCCACTTTCGTTCATGTCAAAAAGAGCGATTTCCTCATCTTGGTTCCAATCGGCATCACAGGTGTAGAACGATGCCATTTCATTGCCGGCAAATCCGAATGCCTGTGTAATAGCATCATGAAATTCTTCCAAAGAATATGCAGCATCGATCTCGATATCTCTAAAGATATCCTCTTCAGCATCTAAAATAACCCTGATTTTATAGATCATTCCCGTACCATTTTTAGCGAATGCAAAGTTACAAAGTTTTATGACTTGTTTTGGCATAAACTACTTCTAAAACCAAATAATACTGAACTCCGAAAAGCAAAGCGGCCAGAACCAAGTGTAGCGATTGACTTGAAAAAGGAAAGTCTGCATAAAACATGACCATACCAGTGATTATTTCACCGAAAATCAATAACAGCACCCAATTGATTTTTGTAAAACCAAGTTTACGGGAATAAATTCTATAACCCAAAAACAGGTTAGCTGCGACTACAACAATGGAGAAAGAACGATGTAGATAGAATTCTATATCAGGATTGTGCAACCATAAATCGTTCGTTCCGGTTCCTAATAAATCTATTTGCTCATCAACAAACTGCCGTACTTGCGTTCCCAATATTATTTGCACCAATGTCAGGCCTATAAGGAAAATTATCAATTTCTGTAAGTGGCGGTCATATTTGAATTGTGTCTTCGTACTTTTTGAAATAAATAATAAGTGCAACACCATGGCGACAATAATCAAGGCCATTACCATGTGTATGGTTATTTTGGCAGGTTCTAATACCGAGTAGACAACGGTTGCCCCCAACCACCCTTGAAATCCCATGGCAAACACCACCAACCACGAAATTACCGTGATTTTTTTGTTAGTTTTCCAGAATTTTAGTGAGACCACGGCCAAAACAAAAGTGGCCAACCCGGCCAAGGCCCCAAAAAGACGATTGATATATTCGATCCACGTATGGGTCGGGTTGAAAACGGCATAGTTATGTTTGGTGTATGGTTCCCAATTTATTTGGTTATAGGATGTCGATGTTATGAAGTCTTCACGGGCAACCTGAAGTGTTTCGTCGACGATGATAACCTGCCCTTTTTTTATTGGAATATTAGGATGCCATTCCAATTCGGATATGTCGGTCGGTGGAATGTAATGACCGAAACATTTAGGCCAATCGGGACAACCCATACCGCTTCCGGTCATGCGTACGACCGCCCCGGCTACAATGACCAAATACACTAGAATCAATGAAACCTTAGCTATTTTTCTAAACTTGATCATAGGGTGATTTATCTACAGCACAAAAATAACCCTACTTAAGGAATATTAAAAAGGAAAAAGACGATATTACTGACTCAACATAACGAAAACTCTTTATTTTTCAATGACTATAAATTCCGATCTTCTATTGAGTTGATGTTCTCTACGGGAACAACGAACACCATTACTACATTTATTTATTAATTGGGTCTCACCGTAACCTCTACCGGATATTCTGTTACTGGCTATCCCTTTTGCAGTGATATATTCTACTGTTCTTTTCGCCCTTCGGGCCGAAAGCCAAAGATTGTAGTCATCTCCTTCACGGCTGTCGGTATGCGAGCCCACTGCTATTTTTATATCAGGGCGTTTGCGCATATAATCTACCACCTTGTCGAGTTCGGCATATGAATCTGTTCGTACATAGGAACTGTTCAGGTCAAAATAGATAGGTTCTAATTTTAATACCTTGGTCAAATCGGAACCTACATTGGCCACTTTTTCTTTTTGTTCAATTTCAAGCTGCACTCCGTTAATGTTTATTTCTGAGGATGGTAAGTATAATGTAGCATCGACATAATCGTTGAGTGTGCCAACGAGCCGGAATTGTTCCTCCTGACAGGGTAAGGTAAGCACAAAAGACCCGTCACTTTGAGTTTTTACTTCGGCCAATTTTGTTTGATTTTTGTCATAGGCCATTATAAGAGCTTCTTTCAATGATGAAGCATTATCTTTGTCTATTGCCGTGCCTTCTACCGTAATGAGACAATCGGTCGTATCTTCAAACCGATAGATATCATCACCGCCATTGCCTCCGTAGCGGTTCGAGGCAAAGAACCCGCTTTGACTGGTCTCATCTATAATCAAAGAAAAATCATCATCTTTACTATTTAACGGCCTTCCCATATTGGTAACGATTCCATTGTTTTCAAGGTCGACGGAAAACAAGTCGAGACCTCCCAAGCCAGGATGCCCATCAGATGAAAAATACAAGGTGCCAGATTCGGAAATAAAAGGAAAAGTCTCCTTACCTTCTGTGTTGATCTTAGGTCCCAAATTCTTCGGATCTCCGAAGGTACCATCCGAATTAATATCCACATAGAAAATATCTGAGGCTCCAACGGTACCCGGCATATCCGAGGAGAAAAACAATTTGGTTTCACTGGCGTTTAAAGAGGGGTGGGCAACGGAATATGTTTTGTCATTAAAAGGGAGTTCGGTAATATCGGTCCATAATCCTCCTTTTAAATTTGCACTATATATTTTTAATCGACTAACCCCTTTTTTATCGCGATTAAAATTTCCGTTGTTCGAATTGTTTCGTGTAAAATAGACTCTAAGACCGTCTTTTGTAAAAGTGGTAGAAGATTCATTTGTCTTTGCGTTCAGTTCAGTTGAAAAATTTGTGACATTACCATATCCTGTATTTTCCAAAACGGAAGCCGAGTATAAATTTAAATAGGGTTTGCCGTTTTTTTTGTTGATATGTTGCATATCCCTGTCCGTGGAGAACACCAATTCGTTTAAATAAAGTGAGGGTGCGAATTCAGAGCGGTCTGAATTTATCGTTGAGAGATTTTTTACCGAATAGCGAACCGACATTTTCCTTATTTTTTCTAAGTATTCAGGGTTATCTGAGAATTTGACGGCACGGACATCGGTCGCTTTGATAGTCTCAAATTTTTCCATCCAAATATCCGATTCTTCATAGTTTTCTATAGATTTTAACGATTGGGCATACCTGTACAAATAATCGGGGGCAATAGTCGTTTCCTTTAATTCGAACAACTTTCCGTACCAAATAGCGGCTTCTTCATATCGGGCATTCAAGTAATTGGCGTTGCCAAGATTCTTACATATTTCCTCCTGTGAAAACCCCTGTTTGGCTAAATCGTCATATGTGCCTATGGTCTGCATATATGCATAGCTTTCAAAATTTTTGCTTACTTCCTGTTTTTTATTTTGTGTATTGCCCAAGTAACAACTTAAAAAAAGAATAGCGTATATGTGAATAAGACTGACTTTCATTGTATAATTTATTAGAAAAACCTAGGGGTTAAGTCAACTTTTTCTTTTTTAGCAAATTCATATCGAAGAAACACTTCGAAAGACCCATCATTAAAACGGGCACCCCCGAGTTCTGTTATTTCACGATCGTATGCCAACCCTAACATAAATTGATCTGACATTTGGAAGCCAAAAAGTGCACTAAAAGCGGCATCCCATCGATAAGCCGTTCCTAGTGTGAATTTTTCGCGTATCAAAAAGTTGGCCGACAAATCGATTTGCAGCGGAGCGCCTTCGATTGCCTTGAACAAAAATGCTGGTTTAAACTTTAATGATGAATTGAGGTCAAATACGTACCCCGATATAAGATACCAGTTCATTCTTTCGGTAGCAATATAGGTGGTTGTGCCCCCTGAGTCCTGAAAATGTTCCGTTTTTAATAAGTTAGGAACTGAAAGGCCAAAATAAAAACTTGGGGTATGATAATAGATGCCAGCACCGAAGTTTGGTGAAAATTTTTGGTATTGGTCACTTGATTGTAAACCTATGTTTGGCCTGTAGTTTCTTAGTTGGTTGAAATCTACGTTTAATGAATGCCCACCGGCTTTTAGTCCGAAAGATAATTTGTCTTGGTCCGTAAAAGCTATTGAATAAGAGAACGTACCATCAAAATAGGTGTTTTGGTTGGTGTTGTTCCCTATTTCGTCATGTACTATTGACAGACCTATGCCTACCTTATTCGAAACAGGGCCGTTAATATTAAAAGTTTGGGTAGTAGGGGCGCCATCCATACCGACCCATTGCGAACGATGGAGTGCCGATACTCCCCATTGCCCTCTAGAGCCGGCATAGGCAGGGTTGACAGCCAAGGTATTATACATGTACTGGGTATATTGTGCGTCTTGCTGCCCAAATGCAAGATATTGGAAACATGACAATAGAATCAGTAAAATTAAATAAGCTCTTTTCATTTTTACTTTAAATGCTATGCTTTAGAATTACCTGTTTATATACAGATACCCAGATTTTATTTTGTCTTCGCCCTCGATGGTATATTCAATATTGTAGAAGTAAACCCCTGAAGGCAGTTTTTGATTTTCGACAATTGTCAACCGACCTTTTGATATGCCATCGAAAGCGTTGGAACGGTTGTCGTATCGGCTAGTTTCCCAGACCAAAATTCCCCATCTGTTATAGATTTTAACTATGTTATTTGGATGAAGCCCTATGTTTATGATTTCTAAACTTCCATTCATTATATCTCCTGGAGTAACCATCTCATGTTCTATATAAATATCGCAGGAGGATCCAATAGGAGGTGTCCCGCCAATAGAATCACAGGGATCCAATGGGTCTGTTCCATCGGCTACTTCTTGTCCGTCTTTTATTGTATCACCATCTGTATCGGGATTGATAGGGTCTGTTCCTATTTCGATTTCTTCCTGATTGCTCAGCATATCTTCATCGCAGTCTGACATGGTCCAGGCGTTCGATGGTATTACCGTTTGGCTTTCTAATAAGAAATCACAAATATCTAGTGGGTTCGTACCATCGGTTACTTCGTGTCCGTCAATAACCCCATCACCATCGGTATCTGGGTTGGTCGGATTCGTGCCTATTAAAAATTCTTCTTCTTCAGTTAGTTCGTCACTATCACAATCGCTAGTAGGTAGTGGGGTTCCACCGATAGAGTCGCAATCGTCAAGAGGGTCTGTACCATCGGTAAGCTCATCACAATCTATGATGCCATCCCCATCGGTATCAACTGTAGATATGATCACAGTTAGTATTGACGAGGCGTCAGGACATTGACCACCAGCAACCGTGTAGGTATAGATTCCCTGCCCAGCCCCTTCAGGATCGGGATTCCATGCTCCGGAAGTATCATTTGTTCCCAATAGCGTTAGGAGTTGTGTACGTGTTATGGTTGTTCCAAGGCAAATTTCAAGG
>CBDULZ010000080.1:0-23179 GCA_965368185.1 uncultured Kriegella sp. | reverse complement strand
GCAAAAAGCATATAAAAACCTGGAGGCAATAAATTTCGGTTAGGAATGGTCAAAGAATGTGATGTTCCGGCAGTTGTTGTTAAAGGGATTCTTCGTTGCTCATTGTTCGTACTGTGCGTTGCTGCAGAAAACCTTATCAGGCTAAAATCGCTTACACTAATATCCGTTGTTACATTTAAAGTCTCTCCATAATCGACAATAGTTTCCCCGTAACTACCAGTTCCCGGTGAGGCAGAATTAGTTATACCAACGATTTGGGGCCTGGTCGCCAAGCTGCCTCCTGCATTAAATAAATAGGGGGGGCTATAAATTTCCGCGTCAAAGTGGTTTACGCAATCAAGTGTACCATCGCAAAGTCCACCACCCCCAACAAAAACACGTCCATCAACCATAAGAATGCCAACACTATGATAGGTTCTGGCAGTGGCCATACCGGCTACATTGCGCCATGTATTCGTAGTAGGATTAAACATTTCGGCCGTTAATCGAGCACCTTCATCGGAAAAGACCTTTGCAATATTAAGCCCTCCTGTAACGAGCACTTCACCATTAGGCAACACAGTACTATTGTGCATGGTTCGCGAAAACGCAAGGTTATTGCCAGTAGGGGTTACTATGGGAGCAGATCCATTTATGTCGATTACATATGAATTATCTTTGGCCGGAGTATCACTATCGTACGACCTAGAACCTCCTACTTTAAGGATTTTTCCTATATCGAACATAACCGTGGTACCTTTCATTGAATATGTATCATCTCCACGCTGGCCGGCATCCGTCCATGAACCGCCGTTAGAAACGTCTATCCAATGCATACGTTCACCTGGACCGGCATGGAATACTTTACCATTTGGTGCAGGCCACAACCAAGAATGGTTATCGACTCTATATATTCCCCTAGCTTCTTGAGATAGGTCATTACTGTTCCATAATAATTCGTTTTGCAGACCGGGTAAAAGTGTCCATCCTGTGAGGGGTGACCATAACTCAGCATCCTTATTGCCCTCTCCACCACCCCATGAGCCTCCAAGTGTAAAAACGGAACCATCTGAAAGTGTTACATTGCCTTGATATCCACGGGGAATGTTCATTTCATCCGCCACGCTCCATATACCTGTGAGGGGGTCGTAGATACTCGTACGTTCACTTGTAGTACCACCGGCTGCCAAAATACGACCGTCGGGAAGGTTGTTTATGCCTGGGCAAAACATATCATGATCGGTATTTGAAGTAAAATCTCCCAAGGCCTGCCCATGCGTACCTAAGGCTGGGTCGAAAATTTCAGTAAAGGTTGCACCGTCACCCGCTGCCGAAAAGGTATTTCTGAATTGGGAAGACCAAGTTATAAGTTTCCCATCGGGAAGGTTTGCAACAGCCACAGGTACTATTCCAAAAGGTAATGGTTCACTCCATTGTCCATCTACCGAAGGATCTTGTGCGGTCAACACCAAAGAGGCAAAAGAACAAAGAAAGAGAACCAAAGTTCGATACGTGTAAAGATTTCCCATTCAAAAAAGATTAGAACAATTAAAATTTGGTTTAAAGTATGGTATTTACAAGGGGAATCACTCGGGCTCACAAAGTTAACGGGAAAGATCGTTTTTTCGACCAACCTACCGTTTTAATCGATTTATTGGCTTAAATTATCGATAAAGTGCAATGTATTTTTTTTCTGCTAAACTGTAACATTTAGATAATCAGATCATCTATAAAATAAACCATTCGTCTTTTGAGCCTTAAAAATGAAAATATAGATGCATTATTACAACTGTGTCTTGAAAACGACCAAAGAGCACAAATGGAGATTTATAATCGCTATTACAAAGCCATGTACAACACGGCTATCAGAATTCTAAAAAAGAGCGACGAAGCCGAAGATGTTATGCAGGAATCATTCTTGAACGCATTTACCAAACTACATACGTTTAAAGGAGAGGTTGCCTTCGGGGCATGGTTAAAAAGGATTGTCATCAACAACAGTATAAAAAGCTATAGAGATCAGAAAAAAAGGAAACAAGTTGATTTAGATCCAATTATTTACAAGGTCAAAGACAATGATGTGGCCGCCTCCGACCATGTGTTTACAGAACTGAAGGCTCAAAAGGTATTGGAAACCATGGAACAATTAAAAGACAGCTACAGAATTTCTTTGACCTTACATCTAATAGAAGGATATGACTATGAGGAAATCGGTTCAATTATGAATATCAGCTATGCCAATTGTAGGACTACGATTTCGAGAGCAAAGGAAAGCTTACGAAGAAAATTACTAATCGCAAAATGATGGAAAAAGATAAACTTAAAAAACTGTTCGTGGAACTGCGGGAATCTTTTGACAGCGAAGAACCTACTTTAGGGCACAAAGAGCGTTTTTTTGAAAGATTAAATTCTAAAAACACGGCTATTTCGATTGCTCGAAACAGAAGAATGCTGTGGTTAAGATCCTTTTCAATTGCGGCCTCTTTAGCATTGCTAATTGGCCTGGGCATAAATATTGGAAATACCGAAAGCACCATTGAAGAAAAAGTTGCCAGAATATCACCTGAAGCATCGAATACAGAGTTTTATTTTGCGAATCTGATTGAAGAACAGGTAAAAAAATTAAAAATAGCAAGTTCACCTGAAACCCAAAAAATAATTGATGACACCCTGCTACAACTTAACAAATTAGAGAAAGACTATAATCAACTAGAACACAATCTTATAAATGGAGGCAATAGCAAACTTATTCTAAGCGCCATGATTACAAATTTTCAGACCCGTATAAATCTATTGAACGATGTTCTGAATCAAATTGAAACTATTAAAACCCTGAAAAACAACGGCAATGAGAATTATATTATTTAAAGCCATCAGCACCCTTCTTTTGGTCGCTCCAATGGCTCTTTTAGCAACTGACGGGAAACTGAAAGGAAAATATACCAAGGAAAAAACCATTAAAAAAGAGTTCTCTGTGAATTCGGATGCCTTACTCCAAGTAAGCAATAGTTACGGAAATCTCCATATCTCTTCGTGGAACGAAAACAGGATTCTCATAGAAGTACATGTCAAGACCAATGGCAACAACGAGGAAAAGGTGCAAAGGAAACTGGATGAGATTACTATCGATTTTGAGGCGAATACGAGCGAGGTTTCAGCCAAAACCCTTTTTCATAATAATAAAAGCGATTGGAGCTGGAACTGGGGCAAAAGCAACAATGTTAACATGCAAGTAAACTATACGATTAAACTACCTATTAAGAACAGTGTGAACCTGAACAACGATTATGGCGGCATTAACCTAGATCGCATCGATGGACACGCCAAAATCAGTTGTGATTATGGCAGGTTAGAGATAGGCGAACTACATGGAAGAAACAATAGCTTGAAGTTCGACTACACCACCGAATCGCATATCGGTTACATAAAAAGCGGTGAAATCAGGGCTGATTATTCAGGTTTTACAATCGACAAGGCGGAAAACCTTATAATCAATGCCGACTATACAAGTTCTACCGTACTCGAAATGGAAAACCTCCAATACATCTGCGATTATGGGAATATTGTTATCAAGAAGGTGAACAACATACAAGGTACAGGCGATTATATTAACGTAAAACTCGGAAAAGTTCACGGCAATGTCGAAATCAAGGCTGATTACGGAAACGTGAAGATTGAGGAAATGGCAGAAGATGCCGGAAATTTGGCAATATCATCAGATTACACCGGTGTTAAAATTGGGTATCACCCAAACTACAATTTTGACTTCGAAATCAGGACTTCCTATGCCGGAGTCAGTGGTAAAGACAATTTTGAAATCAACATAAGTACCGAAAAATCGAACGAAAAATACTATAAGGGCTTTTATGGAAAAGCCAATAGTGGCCGTACCATAACCATTGATAGTGATTATGGGGGAATATCCTTTTTTAAGAATTGAGCCCTTACCGTCACAATTAAAATTATTTAAAACAACTAAAAAAAAGCATAATGAAAAAATTAACACCGCTAGTTTTAATCACCCTCTGCATATTATCATGTACGGCCCAATGGGGCAAAAAAGTAAACGGAAATGGCAACGTCGTTACCATCACCCGGTCTACGGGCGATTATGAGGAAATTGGAGTGTCAGGCTGGTTCGATGTTATACTGGTAGACGGACGAGAAGGGGATTTGACCCTCACAGGAGAAGATAATCTTTTGGAACATATTATCACCGAAGTAAAAAATGGACAGTTATCCATCAGAGTAGAAAAAGGGTACAATCTAAAGCCTTCTTCTTCGAAGGATGTTATTCATATTACCATTCCGGTAGAAAGTATAAATGCTCTCGCCCTATCGGGTTCTGGAGATATTGTCGGAAAAAAGAAACTTAAAGCAAATGACTTTCAAACTGCGGTGTCAGGTTCGGGAGATGTAACTTTAGAGGTGGAAGTAAACCGATTTACTGCGGCGATGTCAGGATCTGGCGACATGAATTTAAGTGGAAAAACTTCCGATTTTGAGGTAAGTGTCTCCGGTTCGGGGGACATCGATGCTTTCGCGCTCAATGCCGATAATGTTGACGCCTCGGTATCGGGGTCGGCAAACATTAATGTGACCGCCCACAAAATGTTAAAAGCCCGCGTTTCAGGTTCTGGGGATATCGAATATCGAGGAAATCCGGAGAAAGTGGACACCAAAACCTCGGGATCTGGCGATATTTCAAAAGGATAACTCATAATCAAAAAGCGAACAAGTCAGACCTAAAGGCCTCTTTTCAAAAGGGGCTTTTTATTTGGATTCTTTTTCTTCTCGACCCGTGTCAACAAAACCATTCCGATCAGAAAAAAAAGTCCCAGAAAAATAATCGCGTTGCGCATATTCCCCGTTATTTGGGCTACATAGCCGTACATAAAAGTTCCTATAACGATCCCAATTTTTTCAGCGACGTCGTAAAATCCAAAGAAAGAAGTAGTGTCGGTAGTCTCCGGTAAAAATTTCGAGTAAGTCGACCTAGATAGCGCCTGTATACCTCCCATTATAACACCCACACATCCTGCAGCAATGTAAAAATCCGTTGGGGTAACTACAAAATAGGCATATACGCAAATCAAAACCCATAAAATATTCACTACAATTAGCGTCTTGATGTTTCCAAAGGCCTTGGATGCCATAGCCGTAAATGTTGCCCCAAAAACAGCCACAATCTGTATCACCAAGATGCTAACGATCAAGCCGACCGTACGTTCTGTATCGGACCCCCAATTAATTTCCTCTTCCCCAAAGAAAGTAGCAATCAACATGACAGTCTGCACCGCCATACTGTAGACGAAAAAAGCACCTAAATATCGCTTCAATTTGATTTCTTCGCCTAACTGCCCCCAAACCGTTTTTAATTCTTTAAATCCATTTAAAACGATGTTCTTACGCTCACCTTCCTTTTTATAACCTTTTGGCAAATGAAAAAAAGTATATTGACTAAAAATAATCCACCAGACCCCTACTGATATAAAGGAATATTTCATTGCCTTAATTTCGGCCGATTCACCTAAATCATTGGTAATTCCAAACCATTCAGGGCGCATGACCATTGCCAGGTTGAACAATAACAAAACCACACTACCGATATACCCTAATGAGAATCCTTTCGCACTAATTCGGTCTTGTTGATCTGGAAAGGCAATATCGGGCAAGTATGAATTATTGAAGGCCATACTGACCCAGAAACCCACCAGACCGAAAAAATAGCAGGTCAGACCAAGATAAATATTATCCAGGGAAAACCAATAAAGACCTATGCAGGACAAGGCCCCCAGGTAACAGAAAAACCTCAGAAACATCTTTTTATTACCCAGATAATCAGCGATGCCCGACAGCAATGGAATACATAGCGCAATGCATAGAAAAGCAGCAGATGTCACATAACTGATCAATGGGGCACGGGCAACTTCATAACCAAATACCGATATCTTCTCAATACCTCGCACCCTAAACAATGCTCCATAGAATATGGGGAAAATGGCAGAACTGATAACCAAGCTATAAGTGGAATTGGCCCAATCATAAAAAGCCCAGGCGTTCAAGAGCTTTTTGCTTCCTTTTATCGGTATTGATTTTGCCATATAAAAAAGAAAGACCGACCCCTTAAGGAGCGGTCTTTTCTTGTTGCTACTTTCTATTTGTTAGCATTATTGGAACGAGGTCACCCCAAATTTCTTGGCTTCTTCACGGGCAAGCGGAGCCCATTCTGTCAAATTATTGATACGGGTATCGTTCGAAGGATGGGTGCTCAGAAACTCTGGTGGTGCCGCTCCCCCACTATTCGCTTTCATACGTTTCCAAAGTTCGGCAGCCTCATTCGGGTCGTAACCCGCAATGGCCATAATCTGTAAACCTATTCGATCGGCCTCGGTTTCGTGGCTTCTGCTAAAAGGAAGCATTAATCCCACTTGAGAGCCAATGCCATAAGCCTGATTGAATATACTTAATTTTTGGGGATCTTGAATGGCGATATTGCCGGCCACAGCACCCACTTGTTGCAATGTACCTGCGCTCATTCGCTGTGCCCCATGATCGGCCAAGGCGTGGGCCACCTCATGCCCCATTACAACAGCCACACCTGTCTCAGATTGTGTAATTGGAAGTATGCCGGTATAAAAAACAATTTTTCCACCAGGCATGCACCAAGCATTTACTGTTTCATCGTTCACCAGATTATATTCCCATTTATAATCTTTAAGATAACCAGCATAGCCATTGGCCGTTAACCAACGTTCTGCAGCAGATGATATACGCTGCCCTACTTTGGTTATCATTTTGGCATCTGAAGTACCTGTGACCACTTTGTTTTCGGTCAAGAACTGATCATATTGGGCAAAGGCCATTGGGAATATTTGGCTGTTCGGATAAAAATTCAAAACTTTTTTCCCCGTAAAAGGATTGACTTTACAAGCGGATACGCCTATAAAGACCAAAATTATTAACAGTATTTTTTTCATCTTTTTTAGTATTTACAATTTTAAAATACAAAAAAACTATTTTCCAGTAATATGCAATTCGGTAAAATCTTTACAAATCTCTATGGCATTATTGCCATTCAACTTCAAATCCTTTAACGCTACTTTTTCGTTATCAACTTCTACATTAACAATTTTAAATGGAAGCCCATGTAATTTAAATTTAAAATTTTTATAGGGCGTAATGAAAGAACCATCTTTGAATTGTTGAATTATTAGTTCGTTTTGCTTTCCATGCAGCCTAAATTTTCGTAAACTATATCGACCCTTTTTATAGTCAAAACCATCTTGCCCATCTTCATAAACGGTAGAATTTTCGGTTCCAATCTTAAAGTAAACGTCTAAAACGAGTTCAGTTATTTCAATTTCCCCAACATACTGTTGTACTGGATATTTCGGAATAATAGCGCCTTCTTTAATAAAGAATGGAATTTTGTCTATATCAGCTGTCACCCATCTTTCTTTTCCTCCGACTATCGTTTCTTCAGTCCAATAATTGTACCATTTTCCACGAGGCACATACATTCTTCTTCCCTTTGCATTAGGTTCTTGAACGGGGCACACCAAAATTTGTTTGCCAAATATAAACTCATCCGTTCTAAAATGTGTTTGGGTATCTTCTTGATCATAATGGACCAGTGGTTGTAACATCGGTGTTCCATCTTGAATATAGTTCCAGAACATGGTATATAAATAGGGGAGCAACTGATACCTCAGCTCTATAAACTTTCGCACAATATTAGTCACTTCGGTACCAAATGACCATGGCTCTTGATCTCCATGGTCTCCACTCGAATGTACTCTGCAAAAAGGGTGAAAAATGCCCAATTGAATCCATCTTGCGAACAATTCGCCATTGGGTTGTTCAGCGAATCCCCCAATATCTGAACCAACAAAGGAAAAACCGCTCATACACATACGTTGAACCTGTACATTCGCAATCCATAAATGTTCCCAGGTCGCCACGTTATCACCTGTCCATGTCGAAGTAAATCTTTGAGCGCCGGAATAAGCCGAACGCGTTATTACGAAAGGTCTTTTAGGATATACAAACCGCTTTACCCCCTCGTAGGTAGCCCGTGCCATTTGGGTGCCATAAACATTATGAGCTTTTCTATGGCTACATGGATGCCCATCGAAATCGTGCCTCACATCAAGGGGAAATGTCTTGGTGGGCACTTCCATCACAGCTGGCTCGTTCATATCGTTCCAGACCGCCTTGACCCCAATATCACCAATTAATTCTTTATAAAGGGTCGCCCACCATTCACGTACATCAGGATTGGTGAAATCTGGAAAATTACATTCCCCGGGCCAAACTTTCCCGCGCATATAGGGACCATCTCCCCTTTTGCAAAAGTAATCATTGTCTTTTGCCTGTTGATATACCCAATAATCTTTGTCTACTTTAATGCCCGGATCAATAATTGCTACGGTTTTAAACCCATCGTCACTGAGCTCCTGAACCATTTTCTTCGGATTCGGAAAATAGTTATTATTCCAGGTAAAACACCTAAAACCCTCCATATAATCGATATCCAAATAAATCGCATCGCAGGGAATCTTTAAATCCCTGAATTTCTTAGCGATTTCTTTGACCCGTTTCTCAGGGTAATAACTCCACTTCGATTGGTGAAACCCTAAGACCCAAAGTGGTGGCAGCTCGGGGGTACCCGTCAAATCGGTATACGACTTAACCACATCGGGCATTTTGGGGCCATAAAAAAAGTAGTAGTTCATCTCGCCTCCATCGGCCCAAAAACTAGTTACATTTCTTCGCTCATGGGCAAAATCAAAATAAGACCTAAACGTGTTGTCAAAGAATAATCCGTAAGATATATTGTTGTGAAGACCAATATAAAAAGGAATCGCCTTATACAAGGGCTCTTGGTCTTTGCCAAAGGCATATTGATCCATGGCCCAATTATCGACTCTTTTTCCTTTTAAATTCGAATGTGTGGCCTTGTCACCCATGCCGTAAAAACTCTCAGCACTTTGGGTAATCTTGCTCATTTTGACCACATTGCCCCCGTATTCGTAATTTTCCTCCCAATGGAAACCAAGTTCATCTTCATTAATAATATTTCCGTCTAAATCGGAAATCTGAACACGGAGGGTATTGATATCTATTAAAACCCTTACTTTAGAGGTCTCTATAATGTATTCGGTGTCTGTTTTTACCACATTAAGGTGATTGTACCCTACACCTGCATCATCAGTAATCGCATAAGAAAAATCGGGTTCAAAAACATTCTCGGTCGCATACCTAAATCGTAGTACACTATCCCTTAAAATTGTTATTTGGAGTATTACCCCGTTGGCCGTTGTGAAGAAAAGCTTATCCGCTTCCTGTAGAAAATCTACTATCTTGTTAGGGTATAAGTTGCCCTTATATTCCAACTCGGTATTTGTAATCATGGTTTAGCTATATTTTAAAAGATCCCTAAAATACGGACTTTAACCGAAATTGTTAACATAAAAATATTAGCAATTATCAACTATTACGATTTCGTCGGTTTAAATATCTAAAATTATTCTACATGAGGAAAAAGTTGCCCTTTACATAAAATGTAGGTTACCGATCTTAAGTCTGCTTTGGACGAATCTCTTTAAACCCTCCAGAATCAGTGGCAACAGCTAAACAAAATAACTTCTGGTTTTCTTTAGGGCATTGGAATATTTTGATTATTTCATTCTTGATTATCTTTATTTCATAAACCATGATCATAAGATGAACCCTGTAATCGAAAATACCATTGCTATTGAAATATAAGGACACTCAAAGGCGGTATCGTTACTACCATAGATTTTTTCCGTCCGTGCCAAGCCTTGGTCGATACCTTTATCTTCTCATTATGAATACCACTACCTCCGTATTTTTTTGAATCACTATTAAAGATTTCCTTTATTTGCCCTGATTGCGGAACCCCTATCCGATAATTTTCCCTCGGTACCGGAGTGAAATTGCAGGCAATCAAGATATCGTTCTCTTTATCATGGCCTTTACGAATATAGGTAAGCACCGAGTTCTCATGGTCGCCATAATCGATCCATTCAAAACCCTCTGGGCTAAACTGCTTTTCATATAAGGCAGGATAGGTTTTATAGATGTGGTTCAAGTCTTTAATCAATTCTTGTACACCGGAATGGAAGTCATACTCGGTAAGGTGCCATTCAAGACTTTGTTGAAAGTTCCATTCAGAAGTTTGGCCAAACTCACCCCCCATAAATATCAAATTCGTGCCGGGGTGTGTAAACATATAGCCAAAAAGCAGCCGCAAATTAGCAAAGCGCTGCCACTCATCACCTGGCATTCTGTACACCAAAGACTGTTTTCCATATACCACTTCATCGTGGGAGAAAGGCAACATAAAATTCTCGGTAAACGTATAGGTCATACTAAACGTCAAATCATTTTGGTGGTGTTTTCTGTAAATGGGTTCCTTTTTAAAGTACTCCAAGGTATCATGCATCCAACCCATCATCCATTTCATACCGAAGCCAAGCCCACCATATTTTACGGGCCGTGACACTCCCGTAAATGCAGTCGATTCCTCGGCAATGGTCTGTACCCCCGGAAAACCACCATAAACCGCTTCATTGAACTCCCTCAAAAAGGACATGGCCTCTAAGTTCTCATTGTTGCCGTACATGTTCGGCTCCCACTCCCCATCTTCCCTCGAATAATCTAAATACAGCATCGAGGCAACAGCATCTACCCTCAAACCGTCTACATGATATTTATCCAACCAAAACAGGGCATTGCTGATCAAGAAGGCCCGCACTTCGTTTCTCCCATAATTAAATATAAGACTCTTCCAATCGGGATGATATCCTCTTCTTCTATCGGGATGTTCGTACAAATGGGAGCCATCAAAGAAGCCAAGCCCGTGCGCGTCTTCCGGAAAATGTGAAGGCACCCAATCGAGAATTACACCAATATCGTTCTGGTGCAATTTGTCGACAAGTAATTTAAAATCTTCCGGTTTTCCGAAGCGGGAGGTCGGCGCAAAATAACCGGTAAGCTGATACCCCCATGAAGGATCGTACGGATACTCCATAATGGGCATAAACTCCACATGGGTAAAACCCATTTCCCTTACATATTTTACGAGATCTTCAGCCAATTCAACATACGTGAGAAACGTATTGTCGGCTTTTCGTTTCCATGAACCTAAATGCACCTCATATACCGAATACGGTTTGTCCAGTCCATTCTTTTCGGCCCTGTATCCCATCCATTCATTATCTTTCCAATCATAATCGGCATCCCATACTACAGATGCCGTTTTTGGTGGGTGCTCGCAATATCTGGCAAAAGGATCGGTCTTTTCGGTCTGAATATCCCAATTATTGGAGTGTATTTTGTATTTATAGAGGGTACCTTTATCAATTCCTGGAATAAAACCCTCCCATATACCACTGGCATCCCAACGGACATTAAGTTTGTGGTCACCTTCAAGCCAATAATTGAAATCTCCCACTACGGAAACTGATTTCGCTGTCGGCGCCCAAACGGCAAAATAGGTACCTTTTACCCCATCGAGATCTATGATGTGGGAACCTAATTTCTCGTAAAGCCGAAAATGTTTTCCCGCTTTGAAAAGATTTATATCAAACTCGGAAAATAAACTGTGCGGTACTACTTTGCCCATGTTTTAGTTATTAGTCGTTAGTTATAGTGTGAGATAGCCAACATCAATGCAATCCAGTCTCTTTCGAAAAAGAGATAACCTATTGTGTATCGATATCAAATATTCTCCTTTTTAAATTTCAAATTTCAATTTAGTCTCAGTCAATCAAGAGCAGAAACTATTACGTCTTCTCGTTAATAATGCTCATAATACCCTCTAAGGGTATTACGGCCCACAAAGGTCTTGAATTCATTTCATACCCCAGCTCATAAACTGCTTTTTCAAGCATACAATACTCCAAAATAAAAACGCGTTCTTGAAGATAGCCTATATTCAAGTTGTGCTTTTGTATAAGCCCGACATAACTTCCTAAAAAGACGCCTATGAAGTAACGGTAAAGCAGTTCCCCGGCCTTGAACAGTTGTTTCTGAGATTGCGGATAAGCGCCCGTATCGTCAAAAATAGTAGCATATATCGCATAATGAAACGAACGAAAAATACCTGCCACATCTTTCAAAGGTGGTTGTTTAACTTTTCGGTCACGAATGGTACTTTCGGGCTCTCCCTCAAAATCAAGAAGATAAAAGTCATCATCCTGTATCAAAATCTGGCCCAAATGGTAGTCGCCATGAATACGGATGCGCTCCCCCTTAAGTTTGGTCCAGTCAAAGTTCACAAAACGCTTTCGAATTTCGTTCTTTCGCTCTAAAAATTCTTTGGCCAATTCTAGGGAAAGACCTTCCAATCGGTGAATATTGTTCTCTACAATGTTCAGTCTGTTCTGAAATTGGTATAGCAGCCTATTTTTCAACCAAACTTCATAATCGCCGTTGAAGTGCGTGGGTGTAAATGCCGTGTCACTAAACTCAGAACCTAGGGCAATGTGCATTTCGGCCGTTCTTTTTGCCAGCGTCTGTAACTTTAAAAATATATTGAGACCGGCCCAATCGATTATTTCAGGCGGCACATCACTAATGCCCAGCTTCGAAAAAATCTTGGTTTCGGGAAGTGCATCAATATTGATGTGTTTATATTCAAGGTTGGCAAATACCTTTTTAAGTTCTTTCAACATGTAGTCCCAGGCGTCACCTTGATTAGGCACCAGCTCTTGCATCAGGGCAATAGTTATATTGACCTCATCGGAATCGATTACGTTAATGCTTCCCTGATAGGATGGTGTGTTTCGGTATCCCTTTTTTTCGGATAAAAACCTGCTCATTTCATAATCTGGATTCTTATCCGAATAAATACGTCTAAAAAACTTGATTACATAATTGTCATTGATTATAATCGAAGTATTGCTCTGCTCCAGCCCCATAAAACGGGAAGAAACATATTCGGTAGCGCTAAAATTGGTGCTTTTATGATACCTCACTTTGGTCGTATCATTAGGCACTGCCGTCATGATCCTTTCAAAAACCAATTTTCGAAAAGCCTCTAAATTCAGCGCATCGATAATGAAACCCTCCTGACCTTTAACGGTAAGGGGTAAAATCCTGTCTTTTTCGGCAAAGGTTTCATCAGAAACAAAGGCAATTGGCAAAAAGTAATGTTGGTAAAAGGCTTCCTCAAAATTCACTTCCAAAAGTAGCCCATAATAGACCTCTTCGCGCTGCTGTATTCTAAAATACTCCTGTAATTCGATGTACTTTAGCTTGCTTGCCTTGCCACCGTACCAGCGCTGTTGCACGATATAATTTTCGAGAACGTCAGACAGAAAGACCTTTACAAAGTTCTCATCATCAATGAGTTCTTCCCATACCGCATCAAACTTATAAGGCGGTTGCAAAACGGAGTCTTTCTTCTTTTTAGGCATCTATTATTTATTTATATGAAATACATGAAAAGGCAAAGCCGGACTCAACTCTACATAGTTCCATTCGGAACTCCACGTATAACTATTATCGGTAATCAGGTCTTTCATTATTATAGCATGTCCTGCCGACACTTTAAGCGCTTCCAATGGCAATTGTACCATACCCTGTTGGGTATTATGTGAATCTAAACTGATCACCGTCAAAGTTTCATCGGTTCGGTCATCGTTCCATTTATAGAAAGCAATAAGATAATCATTTTCTACAGTGCAGAACATAATGTTATTGGTTTGATGAAACGAAGAATGCTTCTTTCTTGTGGCGTTTAACCTTGTAATAAGATAAGTTAATTTATTTTCATGTGTCCAATCCCAATGTCTGATTTCATATTTTTCACAATTCAAATATTCCTCTTTTCCCGGTAGGGCATCGGATACCATGTACTCGAAAACCGGGCCATATATTCCCAGATTACCACACAACGTGGCTGCCAGCGCATAGCGAATAAGATGCATAGCCTCATTAGCCCCTTGAAGGTGGTACGGATTGATATCAGGTGTATTGGGCCAAAAATTCGGACGATAGTACTCCTTCATTTCAGATTGGGTAAGTTCAATCATATATTCTATCAACTCGTGCTTACCCACGCGCCAGGTAAAATAAGTATACGACTGCGAGAAGCCTTGTTTGGCCAATTGCTGCATGACTTTGGGGCGTGAAAAAGCTTCGGCTAAAAAAAGCACATCAGGATGCTTCTTTTTTACTTCGGCGATCAACCAATTCCAAAAATAATAGGGCTTGGTATGTGGATTGTCGACACGAAAAATAGAAATTCCACATTTCACCCAATGTAAGGTTACCTCTAAAAGCTCATTCCATAATTCTTTATAGGATGCGGTCTCGAAATGAAAATTAACGATATCTTGGTATTTTTTCGGAGGATTTTCAGCATACTGAATGGTGCCGTCGGGCCGTTTTCTGAACCACTCGGGATGTTCTGCAATATAAGGATGGTCGGGCGCAGCCTGAAAGGCAAGATCCATGGCTATTTCTATCCCACTTTCTTGCGCTTTCTTGATCAAGTGCTTAAAATCTTCTTCCGTCCCTAATTCTTGATGTATCGACTTGTGACCTCCCAACTTTGAGCCAATGGCCCAAGGCACGCCAGAATCTCCTTCATGTGCGTTGGTAACATTATTTTTACCCTTTCGATTAACTTCGCCTATAGGGTGTATCGGAGGAAAATAGAGCACATCAAAACCCATATCCGCAATTCTGGGCAATAGGTTTTCGCAATCTTTGAAAGTGCCATGTGTGTCGTATTGCGGTGAGGCAGAACGGGGAAAAAATTCATACCACGTACTGAAGTTGGCTTTTTTTCGATCTACATACACCTGAAGGGTTTTACTTGTTTTTGCAAAATTTCGCTGTGGAAATTCTAAAAACAAATGATGTAGTTTTTTGGATGTTGCGATAGCAGTAGCTACTTCATACTGCGACTCGTCTTGAAACTGACCGACCCATTCACGCAATTCGGGCTTCTCTTCCGTAGGAAGCTTTTTTATAATATACTCGATATATTGCACGCCATCTAAAAGTTCGCTCCTTACATATTGACCATCTTTTAATTTGGCCTTGATACCGTGCCTCCAGTTGAGGGCGTGGTCTACCCATGCACGAACCTTATACTCATAAAAACCCTGTTTATCAACCGTAAAAGAGGTCTTGTGTACGTCATCACCCAGATGCTTCATTCTGACCTCTGAGAAGCCTTTTTCACTTTCGTGCTTAAACAATACTTCGGCTTGTACGATGTCGTGCCCATCAGGAAGAACGTCGGCATATACAATAACCTTTTCCCCCTTTATTCGCTTGATAAAAAACGACCCGCATTGTAATTGTGGGTTGATATTTTCAATAACAACACGTTGTTGTGGCATAATTTCGGTTTGATTGATTTTGCTAAAAATAGGAATTAATAGTTAAAACATTAGAAAGAACCCGAGAAATTTGAAAAGGATGTTGATAATTAAAAAAACGTTTTTGGAACGCTTTTTGAAACGTTGATAAAAAGAGTGATTAAGAAATAATCGCTTACTATATTTACAAACAATATAATAAATGACATTATGAAAAAAATAACTTTAGTACTAGGCGCATTTCTGACCTTGTTCTTTGTTGCCTGTGAAGGCCCGGCCGGACCACCCGGTTTTGACGGGGTCGATGGTATTGATGGAGCCGACGGTTCTGAATTTGAAGCGATTGTTTTTGAGGTGGAGATTGACCTGACCCTGAATTCCACAGACAACATTTATGAATTCGGAGAACCCTTTTCCGCACACAGCATTGAACTTTTCCCTGATGATGCCATTTTGGTCTATCGACTGGAAGAGGTAGACAACGGCGTTGACGTTTGGCGTCAACTTCCCCAACCCTTTTTCGCCGACGACGGACTTTTGTACTACAACTTTGATTTCACGCTAGATGACTACAAGATATATATTGAACCCGAATTCGATGCCGGACTCGTATCCTCGGATTTGGTATTAGATCAAATATTTAGAGTATTTGTAGTACCCGCAAACCTGGGTCTATCTTCTAAAATGGACAAGTCGAATATTAATGCGGTTATGAATAGTTTAGGTCTGGAAGAAAGCGATATTCAAAAAATTAAATTAAACTAAAATATCTGAGTACGTTCATAAAAAGACCCTGTTTCTTATTGAATTCAGGGCTTTTTATGTTATATTTTTACTCACAAAACCTTTTTAGGCTAATTATCGTAACTATTTGAAAGGAGTGGCCATCCATCACGTCCAATTAATAAAATTTCAAAATAAAAAAATGTACGCTAAAACATTCGTTATTCTTTGCATGCTCTTTACGAGTTGTATTGGCATTTCCCAAAAAAAGGAAACCACCTCAAAAAAAGATAAAACCTTTCCCATCACCAAAACGGAAGCCGAATGGCGCAAAGAACTCTCCGAGATGGAATTTTACGTATTACGCAAAGAAGCAACGGAAAACCCCTTCACAAGTGAGTTGCTTGAAAACAAGGCGTCCGGAACTTACGTATGTGCCGGGTGTGGTACTGAACTTTTTAAGAGTGAAACCAAATATGAATCAGGGACGGGATGGCCAAGTTTCTATGAAGAAATAGAGGGGAACGTAGCCTATGACGTAGATTATAAGATTGGTTATAAAAGAACCGAGGAACATTGTGCTAATTGTGGGGGGCACTTGGGCCATGTATTCAATGACGGACCAAAACCCACAGGATTAAGACATTGCATCAACGGAGTGGCACTTAAGTTTGTCCCTGACACGGAATAAAACAAAAAAGAATTACTACCGCTACCCCTAAAGTAAACGTTACGGGAAAAACTTATAATGGCGAAAAATATAGTGAATTGTCCATAATTGGTCGATACTATTGGTCGGAACACCCTTGAAAAGGCACCCTTTGAAAATTGATGCTTTCTAAGTCATGATTTACATGCGCTATGGCACGATCGAGGCAACAACTTTTAAAGCAGGTTCGGTTTCATCATGGTTTACATATATTTCTTGATCTCCCTGCATAGTCGAGGCAAATCCGGCAAGAAGTGCCGATTTCGATTCATCTTTAACGACGGCATTTATGCCGATTTCCCGTAGTTTTTCAACGACACGTTGGGCCATTAGAAAATTACCCGTGAACACTTTTTTATAATCCTGATTCATATTTCTTATTCTTGATTTAAAAATAAGAAAAAAATGGGATAGATTTTCAAATCTAAATATTCCTCACGAGACACCCTGACACTTGAGGCTTTCGAATTTAATTTTTGATGTGGTCATTCCATTTGATTTTGTACTTTTGCGCTTTCTTATAGATAACAAAAAATCAAAAATATGAGCAATTTCGATATTATTGTTTTGGGCAGTGGTCCCGGTGGATATGTAACAGCCATAAGAGCCTCACAATTGGGATTTAAAACAGCCATAATCGAGAAAGAGAACCTCGGAGGGGTGTGTCTAAACTGGGGGTGTATTCCTACCAAGGCCTTGTTGAAATCAGCTCAAGTATTTGAATACCTGAAACATGCAGAAGATTACGGTCTTAAGGCAGACGGGGTCGATAAAGATTTTGATGCCGTAGTCAAAAGAAGTCGAGGCGTAGCGGATGGCATGAGCAAGGGGGTTCAGTTTTTGATGAAAAAAAATAAGATTGAAGTCATCAATGGATATGGCACCTTAAAACCAGGTAAAAAAGTAACGGTAAAAGATTCCGAAGGTAAAGAATCCGAATACAGCGCCGATCATATTATCATTGCGACAGGAGCCCGTAGCCGTGAACTTCCTAGTTTAAAACAAGACGGCAAAAAAATTATTGGCTATCGGGAAGCCATGTCATTGGACAAGCAGCCAAAAAAAATGATTGTAGTGGGAAGCGGCGCCATTGGTATCGAGTTTGCCTATTTCTATAATGCTATGGGTACCGAAGTTACCGTAGTAGAATTTTTACCAAATATCGTCCCCGTTGAAGATGAAGATGTTTCTAAACAATTGGAACGAAGCTTCAAAAAAACTGGTGTTAAGATTATGACCTCCTCAGAAGTTACCAAAGTCGATACATCAGGAGAGGGTGTTAAAGCAACTGTGAAAACGGCAAAAGGAGAAGAAGTTCTTGAGGCCGATATCGTACTTTCAGCGGTTGGTATCAAATCTAATATTGAAAACATCGGACTTGAAGCTGTCGGTATTGCTACTGATCGCGATAAAGTTTTGGTGAACGACTACTATCAAACCAATATTCCTGGATACTATGCCATTGGCGATATCACCCCGGGACAAGCTTTGGCGCATGTTGCTTCGGCCGAAGGTATTCTTTGTGTGGAAAAAATTGCAGGAATGCATGTCGAGGCACTCGATTATGGCAACATTCCCGGATGTACCTATTGCATTCCGGAGGTAGCCTCAGTCGGACTCACAGAAAAACAAGCCAAAGAAGCCGGGCACGATATTAAAGTAGGCAAGTTTCCATTCTCGGCAAGTGGTAAGGCCAAAGCATCAGGAGCTTCAGATGGTTTTGTAAAAGTAATTTTCGATGCCAAATACGGTGAGTGGTTAGGCTGCCATATGATCGGGGTAGGAGTTACCGATATGATTGCGGAAGCTGTTGTCGCCCGAAAATTGGAAACTACAGGCCACGAGGTGTTGAAAGCGGTTCACCCCCACCCTACCATGAGTGAGGCGGTAATGGAAGCCGTGGCCGATGCCTATGATGAAGTAATCCACTTATAGAAATACTGTTGGTAGAGCGCAGTTGAAAACATTATGGTCTTCGACCGCGTTCAGACCAACAATTATCCTTTCAAAATATGCTTACAACGTTCAGAATAGCTGCCATTCTTGAAGGCATCTCCTATCTTGCGCTCTTTGCCATAACCATGCCCTTAAAGTATTGGGCTGAAATGCCTCAGCCAAATAAATGGGTAGGCTACGCACATGGTTTTCTTTTTATTGCTTATGTAATTCTGGCCATTGTTTTTTGGATGGAAAAAAAATGGAGTATTAAAAGGCTAATTGTACTGATTGGGGCATCATTACTTCCCTTTGCCACTTTTTATGTGGATAAAAAATATTTAAAACCAGCGCAATAACAAATTATTGCTCCAATAAATCTATAAGCACCGAAAATTACCACGGGTTATCATTTTCCTAAATATTATTGTGTAGATGGGATTCTTTGCAAAAGCTTTCCTTACACATTTACAAAAGCACCCCTGGTGCTTTTTTTATTAGGATATCTCTATGATAGTTTTAGAGTAAATCAGAAATAGAAACTCCCCGAACTTGCCCAAAGGCAAGTCCACCCTTCTTTTCAAAAAAGAGGGGAGCTGGATTATGACTTAAGATAATCAGTTGGTAAAGTTCAACACAAATAGCTTTTACCAATTGTCATCCTGAACCAGTCGAAGGAAAAAGGGATGTGTCCCGGCCCCTTAGTCGGGACGGAGGGTTTGAAAACTTAATTATACAAAATAGAACTCCGAGACCTTGCCATTAAGCCCACCTTCTTTGAAAAAAGAGGGTAGCTGTATTATAGAATAAAATGCATTATTGGATCAATTCTACAAAGGTGCCCAATGGAGTTAGAGTTGTTTAACAAGAACCCGGGGTAGTCGCATGGAAAGGTAACAAATTAATGCTCTATTGCAGAAAGGATGCCGTTATAAACTACTTTGTTTTTTCCAAAAAACTTTGAATCGCAAGATTATAGCTTTGGAGCCCGAAACCCAGAATGACGCCCTTTGCTCCAGGTGAAATATAGGATGTATGTCGAAATTCTTCGCGGTTGAACGTATTGGAAATATGTACTTCGACCACGGGCGTGTCCACTGCCTTTACCGCATCACCAATCCCAACGGAAGTATGGGTATAGGCTGCAGCATTTAGAACTATACCGTCATAGGAAAACCCAGTTTCTTGTATTTTCCCAATTAGTTCACCCTCGATATTCGATTGAAAATATTCGAGCTGTACGTCTTTGAATTTAAACTGAAGTTGTGAAAAATAGTCTTCAAACGTTTGTTTGCCGTAAACCTCGGGTTCACGCTTACCTAACAGGTTTAGGTTGGGGCCATTGATTATTATAATCTTCATGCCATAAAAATAGCAAATACTTCTTATAATAAAGATGAAAACTTGAACAGAGAACTCCCCGACCTTGTCTTAGGGCAAGCCCAACCCTCATTAAAAAAAGAGGGGAGCCGGATTCTGACAAAAAAATGAATAGTTGAAAAGGTGACTATCTAAAATGCCGTGCCGACAAAAAGGTATAAACAAACCCTATGGTTACTGTAGACCAAGTATCATCACCGTTCTGAATTGCCGTATACGAGAAGTTAAATTCAGATTGTGCACCCGTTTGAAAGCCAATTTGAGGTCGATAATACAATCCGCCGTCATTGCCTTCATTGAGTCCGAAAGCTTGACCTACGTCACCTCCCAAAGAAAAGGAACGCGATGGCCAAATACGCACTGAAGCAGCCAAAGGTGCAAACTGAATACTGGGTAGTTTTACCGTCACGGTCTCTGCTTTGAACTTTTCAGCAAATCCATGGATTATTCCGGCTTTTATTCCTAGGTCGAAGATTTTGTTGGGTGCCCACATATAACCCATATCGGCTCCGATTACAACCCCCACCAAATCGTTATAATCACCAAGGGGGAGTCCGGCTTGTGCGCCAATCTTAAATCCTTCTTGTGCACTGAGGGTAGTGCCCAAAAATGTAAAAATAAATGCGAAAATCAATTGCTTCATAGGTAATAGGTCTTAAAGTTTGGTTACGATAAAACTAGCCCCTTGCTTAAATTTCCCACAATTTTTGTTGCAAAAGAGCTGAAAAGAGTTGTAGAAAGCCCTATTTCGAACCACTTTACTCCCTGGTCCAAAGGCATTTGATCGGACAACCCCATGAAAAAAGCCGCTTAAAGCGGCTTTTATCCATATTTTAAAAATCAGTTTATTAGAAAAAGTAGCATGCCGACAATTGCAGTACTCGATTTTTCGATTTAATGTCTTCAATAACATTGACAAACCCGGGATTGAAACGGATCTGGAAGTAAAAATTATCATCCAAACGATAGCCAGCACCTAGCGCCAAACCTACATCCAAAGAGTTTACGTTCGGATCAACAATGGTATTATAGGTTTCCCTATCTATGTTATTAGACAATAAAAGCCCTAATTGCGGACCTGCCTCAATATACAGCGCATCCCAAACATTATATTTGGCAATCAAAGGTATTGACAAATAAAGTAGATTAATGTCATCATCGAAATAAGCACCGTTGCCCTGAAATGATAATAATGCTTCCGGTTGTAATATGATTTTATCTGAAAATGGCACTTCAACTAGTCCGCCAATATGAAAGCCAGGTTTTGATGCATAGTCATATCTGCTATCCCCTCCTAAAGAAGATAGGTTAAACCCCGCCTTTGCGGCAAATGCCAAGTCACTGCGACTTATCGAAGAAGTTCCCTGAACTATACTCTGGGCTATCATCTGTTGTATTCCGAAGAAAACAATGGCAATAACGAAACAAAAATTTTGCTTTTTCACACGTTTACAATTTAGATAATCTGTTAATAATAAATTAATAATATAACCGCTCAAAAGAGACCTGATCATCAAATATGAAGCGTACAACAGTCTCTCGGAAATTTGGGTGAAAATTAATAAAAAAATCGTTAGAACTAATTAATTCCTAACTATTTGAAAGGCACAATTATGCACTTTAAGAATATCCTTAGTCTTTACGCTGACTACTACGGTAAATTGAAGTTGCACAGAAATAGTATTCTTCAATCGGTAAGCACTGCCTAATCCGATGTCAAAGTCAAAACTATTTAAAGTCAAGCATCACCGGGCAGCATAATAATAACCCAAACCGGGGACCAGTACCCAATCCCTATTTTTGGAGGATGTATTGATTAATTCAAACATGTAAGGCACCGCAAATGCCGATGACAATAGTATCTTTGTCTCTATGAAATGGGAACAGGCACTTCAAGATTTTGGTCACTACCTCAAAATAGAAAGAGGCCTTGCCGAAAACTCTATTATAAACTATAGGCAAGATGTGGAAAAACTTATGTTTTTTCTCAGCCACCACAATCTTACGTACAACCCAATTCAAATACGGAAAGAAACAATTCAACAATTCATTTATGAAATTGCCCGAATCGTCAACCCCAGGTCGCAAGCCCGTATAATTTCAGGACTTAAGAGTTTTTTTAATTATTTGATTTTTGAGGATTACAGAAAAGACAATCCCATGGATTTGATAGAATCGCCCAAAATCGGACGAAAACTACCCGACACACTATCGGAAGATGAAATCAATGCCCTTATCGGCAGCATTGATTTATCAAAACTCGAAGGAGAACGCAATCGCGCCATTCTGGAAACCCTTTATGGTTGTGGCCTACGCGTTTCCGAACTTATCGGCCTGCGCATATCAGACTTGTATTTCGATGAAGATTTTATCAAAGTAACCGGTAAAGGTGACAAACAACGCTTTGTGCCAATCAGTGCAATTAACAAAAAATATATTTCAATCTACCGCAATGAGGTTCGGGTACACCAAACAATTCAAAAAGGCTTTGAAGATATTCTTTTCTTAAATCGGCGGGGAAGACAATTGACTCGTGCCATGATATTTACAATTATCAAACAACTCGCAAATAAAATAGAACTCGGCAAAAGCATAAGTCCGCATACATTTCGACATTCGTTCGCAACACATTTATTGCAAAACGGAGCCGATCTACGTGCCATTCAACAAATGTTGGGGCATGAGAGCATTACTACGACCGAGGTCTATGTGCATATGGATCGCACCCATTTGGCCGAGGTGGTGAACAAATACCATCCTAGGAAATAAATGGAAGAAGATGAATCTTAGAACTTGTATTTACCACCTATTGAAAACATAACAGGGGCAGTAAACTGTCCGTTACCTGTTTTGTTGAACTGTAAATCGTGTCTAGCCTCAATCAAAAAATTATTATCCACATCATAACCAACCCCATTCATAAAATCTAAACGAGGTGGTGCCGGTTCATTTCCATATTTATTCAAGTCCTTTTCCATTTCCATACCTGAAAAGAAATACATTCTTTTTGAAACATACCATTTAGGTGCTATCGATACTTTGAAAACATCGCCTAACAAATACGTATCATAAAAGCCTTCGAGTTCAA
>CBDULZ010000079.1:0-23854 GCA_965368185.1 uncultured Kriegella sp. | reverse complement strand
TCGCAATGTCGTGTCCCCGATCACCTGCGGTCAATAACGGTTACGGGCTTACGGCCCAATTTTGACATCCGTAGTTTTTGTACAATTTTGCTTTCACAGAATTCGATTTTGGGCGATACTCGTAATTTGGAACGAAAGTGGTCTTTAATGGCCTGTAGCAATTGGTCCGTTGGCGTATCGGTTACGATCTTTATACCTATTTCATCGGTACCGATACTGTTGTGGTAGATTTCGATGACATGACTTTCCACTTCATTAAAATCGTTTAAGAGATTGTCCATGGCCGGCGGGTACAAGGTGGTACCCTTGTATTTGATCATTTGTTTTTTTCTCCCCACCAAAGGTCCCAAGCGCGTAGTGTTACGGCCGCAGCTACAGCCAGAAGTATGCGCTACCACCATATCACCTGTCTTAAACCGAAGTAAGGGCATGGCTTCGACACCCAGGGTGGTAATAGTCAATTCCCCCACAGAACCTGCTGGCACCACATTCTCATTATCATTCAATACCTCTACGATAATAAGTTCAGGGTGTTGATGTCCTCCTTGCTGGGCGTCGCATTCGGTAAAGGCCGTACTCATTTCGGTGGAGGCATAGGTGGAATACAGTTCGATGTCCCAAGCGGATTTTATCTTAGTTGCCAGAATGTTGAGCGAAAAATCTTGGTTCCGTAACGATTCACCGATGCAGATGGCACCTTTTATTCCGGAAGCATTTACATCAATTTCATTTTGCTCGGCATATTGGATGAGCTTTAGCAAAAAGGAAGGTACCACGATCAGGTACGTAGGTTTAAACTTGAGAATGGTATCCCATTGCAGTTCGGGAATTCCGGCTCCGACCCTGATAATGCCCGCACCCAGTTTTCGTGCGCCTAGAAAATAGGCGAGTCCGGCCATAAAACGACGATCTAAGGTCGTGGTGAGCTGTAGAATGTCATCTGGTCCGATGCCCGCACATGCGAAAGAAATGGCTTCGTTATAGGCCAGGCGGTCTAAATCGGCATCGGTCTGGCCCACGGTCACGGGTTCGCCCAAAGTACCCGAAGTAGTCACAAAATCCACTATTTTTGATTTGGGAACACATAAAAAATCATCATTGTACTGCTGAAGTTGTTCCTTGGTTGTCGTTGGTATTTTCGCTAAGTCATCCAACTTTTTGATTGTATCGGGCTTGATTTTGTGCGCTTCGAAAAGTCGTTTGTAATACGGGGAGTTTTGCTGCAAATATGCCATGAGCTCCTTTAATTTACCTTCTTGAAAGGCCTTTATATGTGCTGAAGTTGCTTTTTCTATTTCAGGTATCATGGATGCAGGCGGTGTTTTAATTTCTTGATATATTTTTCAACCCTTTTCCGGTCGGGCAAAGTAGTAATTTCTTTGGTATGGGCTAGCTCAAATGCGTTTAGGGCAGCTGTGTAATACCCTTTTTCATAATGATATCTTCCCACGAGATAGTCGGCTTCCCAATAATCTGGATTACTTTTTTGAAAGGTATCCAAGGTTTCAGGTAAAACATGTTCGTCTGCAACAATGGCGGTGCCAATCTTTTTTTTGAGTTCTCGATACCTCTGGTAATCATCAAAAGCCTTGCTATATTGAAAAGGGTCTTCGGCAATGTTCAGTGTTGTTTTTGCTAAGGTTATTTGAGGTGTCTGTTTAACCATCTCGAAAACCTCATGTAGGTCGTAGGCTACGAATTCACCTAATTGATAGGGATTGGCCGAAACCCAGACTGTGAGTTCCTCCGGTTTAAAAACGATACCGTGATGCGCCAGTAATTGGTTTAAGGCCTTTTCGTTGCCATAACCGATGGTCTTATCGTCTAACCCTTTTTTGTTTCGCAAAACGTCAACAGCAGTTTGGGGCGTGACCTTAACATTTTTGTGTAAAAGTTCTTCCATACGGTCGTAGCGATATTGGCTATGGCTCTCTAAAATATGTTTTTGATTTTCTTTGTCGTGGGCAAAAGCGACACTCTGAAAATGGTTGGAACATATCAATTGACTGGAATTTGCGACGTCGTACACGCCGAAATTCTCAGGGGAGACCTCGATGACAGCTGCCTTTTTATCTTTGGCACTGCCTACAAAAATAGATTCGGAAACAAAGACCTGCCTTTTTTTTGCAATGGCCACGGCCTCATCAATAGTCGAAGCATACTGCAATATTTCTCGGGTAACTATGGATATTGGCGTTTTTGCAGCCGTGGGGAATTTAGATTTTCCGGCATTGATCGTAACTGTCAAACCTTGATCGTTCATACCCGACACCACACCGATCATACCGCCCCATGTAACCGACATAAATTTATGACCTTGTTCTGGCTTGATAAAGGCAACGATTTTCTCTTTTGCAAATGCATCTCCGGCATAAAAATCGAAATTCCGCCCAACGATAAGTTGGCCGTCCGTTGTTTTATTGCCCCAAGTTGCGAATGAAGAACAACCTACAAGTGCCAAATCTTGAAGTGCATGGCCGATATCATGCGCACTATGTAAATAGAGAATTCTAGGGTAAGCATCTGCAATATAGTTGTAGGTGTCGGAAGCATATTGAGAGATTCCGTAAATTTCCGCTTTATATTCGTTATCAATATTCAGGTGCATCTTGCGGTTGAACCAGGCCAGAAATTTGCGGAGCAGGTATTGCTTGGTTTTCGAAGGTACCATCTCATTTACTTTGGTAAGTAGGGCGTCTTCCTGTTTATGAAAAAGTTCTTGGGTAAGACTTCCCGTGGTGAGACCAATTTGTAAAGGATTTCCTTCTACATACAATTCCCAAAGCCCCTGTTTGTTTTTGGTAAGCCGACCGTGTTCGGAAACGTACATCGAATCTGAAATTTTGATTCGCTCCGGTGTTTCCGCACTATAGCGGTCAATATCTGGTATGCTCTTCAATGATTTGGCAACACCACAAGAGGCCAATAGTACGAGTAGTGGCAGAATATATAAAATGCGTGGTGTGTTGACGGTTTTGAACATTATCCCTTTAAATTCCCAAATTTTTTATTGGTACGGCGGATCATTCTTCCCTCTTTAAAATCGATCCAGGTCTGTCCCATGGTTTTCCTCATAATATTCTCGAAATGGCGCATAAAGAATACATTACCCGCAGTTTTTAACAAACGGCCGGGTTTCGTAGGAAGCGCTCTGAGCGTAATCGAAAACCCTCCGTTAAGATATTTTATGAAATGCCAGTACCCGCTTGGCATGTAAAGTGCATCGCCATGGTTCATTTCGACTTGAATACCCGTAACATGCTTTAAAGCAGGATATTTTTGGAAATCTGGTTTGTCCATATCTATGGTTTCCAGATTATGCACCGAAAAAGGTACTTTATAGAGGTATTTTGACTGTTCGGGACTAAATAGTGTTACGCTTTTTGTTCCATGAAAATGGAAGTGCATCAAATCGGCAAGATCCATATCGTAATGCGCCAATACCTTTGACCCGCCCCCTCCAAAAAACATGACGGGCAATTTTTTAAAGAATTTCAACCCGATATCCGGATATTCGAAATCGTTGGCAAGCTCTGGCATGCATTCGAGAATATTATAGAAAAATATACGAAGATCCGTAGGTTCTGTTTTCAGAAGTTCTATATAATCGTACAACTTCATTTCTGTTGCGGGTGCAGCCGAGTTCTGCTTGCCTTTTGTGGGTTTGTTATCGTATAGGGGAACAACCTGGTCACCTGATAGTTTTTGTATATAATCGAGGTTCCATTTCTCATAGGCCGGCCAATCTTTGGTCAACCCTTCGATAAGCACGGGACGTTGGGGTTTGTAAAAATTCGAGATAAACTCGTCTTTGGAAATGTTCCGTACCCGTGTTATTGATGTGGTTTTGAATTTTTCCATCACACAATTGGTTTTTCCGTTGGGGCATTATCCCCTTGCAATATTTTATTCAGCACGTATTCCCTTCCTAATATTTCGGAAGAGGTCACCACTCCGCTGATAGTGACTCCCAAGATACCGTGCATGTTCAGACTTTGACCAGTAAAAAACAGGTTTCCGATCCGGGTTTTAGGGGAAATAAAAGATTTTAAAGGACTGTTCACATCTTTTGAATACCCATACATCGAACCCCTGTTGCAACCGATATAATCGCGATAGGATAAAGGCGTTGAAGTATATATCGATTGAACACAGTCACGTATGTTCGGGAATTTTTTTTCAATCTCCGCCAAAAATTGTTCGATTTTTCCATTTTTGAACTCTTCATAAGTCTCTCCCCTATTATTCTTCTGGGAAACCGTATTAAAAGTTTTAGCCCATGGTTCTACCTCTTCATAGCGCATGTAGGTTATTGCAGTCAATTGATCTGCCCAACCGTCCATATTCCTTTTGATGCCCATAGATATCATATAGCTTTCAGGCCAGCTTTTTTGAGTATAACTATGGCTGTCCCAAACCTTGGTGTGATCTTTAAAGTGATAATAGTTTTTGTTGAAGTACGGAAAAGTTTTAGGTTTTAGTACGATATGTAGGCTAAAGGCCGACACGGTACTTTCGATTTGGTCCACCCTTTTTGAATATGACTTCCGGAATTTCTCTTCGCCTACCAGCTTTAGGGTTAACTTTGGTTCAATATTGCTGATAAAAAGTTTCCCTTTAATTTGTTTCCCGTTTTTGGTAATGACCGACGTGATTTGTTTGTCTTCGTAACAAAATTTTACCACTTCTTGATGTTTGTAAGCCTCACCACCATTTTCTTTAAGCTTACGAACGAGCAATTTCGAAATTTGGCTTCCACCGTTTACGCAGCGATAGGAGCTTTCGATATATGAGTTGACCGAAAGCGCATGCACATAGAAGGGCGTTTTACTGGCCTCCCCGGCATAAAGGAGGTTGGACCCTGCCAATACGGCCTGTAATTTGGTATTATTTGTAAAAGAGTTGATATGTTCTTTTGCCGATAATTGAAAAAGTTCTTCCTCATCGTAATAGGGTTTTCCCAATTTAAGGTTGTATAACGGGAACTTACCACAAGTTTCCTGCATAGAGGCACAGTACTTTTGTATAGCACTGGCTTCTTCCGGGAATTGCGCCGTAAGCGAGGCTGCAAAATTTTCATAGCCTTGAGCATGCCTGTATTCCTTTTGGTCACCATCGAAAGTGATAATATCATATCCGTCCTCATCCATCTTTTTAAGAATCAGATCGTCATAAATGCCTAAATAGCTGAAATAGCGGTGTAAATTTTGTCCTTTTGAAAGTCCGCCAATATAATGCACCCCTGTATCAAAAATAGATTTCTCACGTACGAAGGTTTGTAGGTTTCCGCCATATTGATTGTTTTTTTCCAAAACGCAGACACTGAGACCTTCTTTAGCAAGAATATTGGCGGCTACTAATCCGCCCAGCCCACTACCAACTACAACTACGTCATATATCTCTTTCATATCTGTGCTACGCTAACTCGTTTCAGAATGGTAAAATTATCATTTTGGGTTATGATATCGAAATCTTGGTTCGCCAGGCTATTTGGCCAGGCTTCGCTCTCCATATTCAATACGATTAATATAAGAATTTCATTGCTTATTCCGGTGGCCTCTCGTTTTCTCTTGTAGAAATCTAGTTCGGTGATAATTATTTCGGCCTTTTCAAATAGGGCCATATCGCAGGTGTCGGCAATATTAAGATTGTTATAGTTATTGGTAATATAACTATTTTTTACTATCGCTCTGACTTCAGTTTCATCAATGTAGGTCGTTATTTTTCGGTCATTGGAATCAAGGGCCAAAAGAAAATCGAATTGACCCTGACTGTTCGAAATATGAGTGATAGATGCTTTTGGAGGGATATAGTCCAGTAATTCCCGATATACTGATTTATGCTTTTGCAAATCATCTTTAACGCGGGAGTGCAATGCATTTCCCTTATATCTGTAGTCTTCCAAAACCAATTGGTGAAAATAGGTCTCGTGCTCAATTTGATTTCTAAGCAGTTTAAATTCATCCTTGAAATATGCGCCTATTTTTTTTGTGCGTTCGCGGTATCCCGTTCCAAATTTAGTGTCTCTGGCAGAAATTCGTTTTAATAGTTTTAAAGTGATGCTACCATCTTTTATGATAAAAGTTCCCTTGGGAAGCACTTCCGAATTTCCGTGGATAAGTACGGGCAAAATATCGAGTTGAAATTGCTCGGCAAGAAAAAAGGCCCCTTTATGAAAGCGTTTTATTTTGTTTGTTGTTGAGCGCGTACCTTCAGGAAAGGTGATTAGCGAATAACCTTGGGCCACTTTTTTTTGCAAATGTTCAACACCTTCTTCCAAACCACTGGAGACCGGATAAAACCCGGCGGCCTGAACGGCTTTGCCGAAAATCGGTGAGTTGTAGACCCAATCGTTCACCAAGAATATAATTTTCGGGTGCAACATGCCTATGGCCAAAATATCTAAAAAGGAAGTATGGTTGGCAATAATCATCGCGGGTTTGTCAAAGGTTTCGTCGTGCGTGTTGATTATTTTTTTCTCTACGAAAGGATTGGTATATAAAACTGACCCCATTAATTGGGAAATGGATCTATGAAACCATGCCATTTTTCTTTTTTTGCTTACGGGGATAATCCGCAGTAGCACTCCGAAAAGAGAAAGTACCAAGCCCCCTAATCCAAAATAAGTGAATGAGCATACGGAATGCACAAATAGTCGGAAACTAATTGGGCGTTTGTTATTGCTACCGATAAATAGCCTGAACAATTGAGGTTGAACGGTAAAGGCGACAAAAACTGCCGATAAAATGCCGATTAAAGATACTAGTGAAATCGAGTATAATGCCGGATGTTTTGCAAAAATGAGCACCCCAACACCTAGAATCGTCGTAATAACCGAAAGTATTATGGAAGTCTTATGGGTGGTCAACGCCTTTTCAGCCGTTCGCAGCTCTACAAGTAACCCATTGGTAATAAAAATGCTGTAATCGATACCCAATCCGAAAATAAAAGTGGAAATGATGATGTTAAAAATATTGAACTGCAACCCGCACAGCCCCATTATACCCAAGGTCAAAAACCAGGTCAAAAAGATGGGTACGCTAGTAACCAGCGTCAAAGAAAAACTGCGATAGAATAAAAAAAGTAGAAGCAGAACGGCCAAAATAGAATAGCCAATAAGGCGGTTGAAATCGTTTTTTAGTATGCCCAAGAAGGTTTCATTCATGCTTTGGCGGTCAATCGTTAGAGCTTGGGGTATTTCGGTAAAGGTCTTATGAATTGTTGTAGCACCTTCGGTATTTGTTTTTACCAACGAAGTGACCGTAGTGAAATCATCTGCTGTTGTAACATAATCATCGATGGAAAAAGCCGTGATGTTTTTGTAGTCGCCGATTTGCAAAGGTTCAAAATCGTTATTCAAAAGCGCATAGAAAGGTGAGAAAGTCTCCGGTTTAAAACCAAGGTTGTTACTACTTGTAATTAGGTTTGTTTTAACCGAATCAATCGTTTCTGCATCCCAAAACGTTTTCCATACCGCTATTTTGGACTTTTGCACTTTTTGGGAATGTACCAAAGCCCCAACAGAGCTAAAATTGATAATGTCACCATCGTCCTTAAGTTGTTGAAGGGTAGAAAACACCATGTCGTTAGTTTGCAACACTTTTTCCTGATCTTCACCATACGCTGCCACATACACAGACTTTGAACCCATGTCGGTTAACGATTCCAGTCGCTGCCTTCCATCGATAAGGTGTTGGGGTTCGTAGTTTAATTTGGAGATATCCTTGTCAAAGGTTACGTGGTTATACGCGAAAATACTGGTCAGCAATAAGACGAAGAGTAGCCCCAGCCCCCATTTGTTTTTATGGAAATTATGCGCTGCAATACGGTCTAAAAGAGTTTTGGAATTGGATTGCTTTTCAGATACACGATATACCTGGGGAATGAAGAGTAAGGCAAAAACCGAGGCACCCATGACACTGACAGCTGCAAAAATGCCCAAATCTTGAAGCGCCTGAGATTGCAAAAACAATAGGCACAAAAAGGCTGAAGCCGTAGTCAAGCTGCTCATTAAAATTGAGGAGGTGACTTCTTTGTAGAGCTTTTTAATAGATTCGCCATTGCGAATATGGGTGAGAATATGCAACGAATAATCTAGCGTAACCCCAAGCAAAACGGCGCCGATACCCAATGAAATGGCCGAAATTTGACCGCGTATCAAGAAAAGAAAGGCAACCGACAAGAGTGCGCCGAAAATGGTCGGCATAAACAAAATGATGGGAAGGGTCAATTTTCTGTAAAAGAAAACAAGAATAATAAGCAGTAGTGTTATCGCCACACCGACAGTGAGCTGAATGTCTTTCTTTATTTGTTGGGCGTTCGCTACCGCAATTAAAACCGCACCAAAAGCGTCACTTTTGACCTTGCCGCTATACATACCGTTCAATTGGCCTTGAAGTTCGTAAAGGTTCGCTACGAATTTTTCATTTTCGGCAGTTTCGTTGGAGGCATGAACAGGAGTTATAAAAAGTAAAATGTGCTGCTCGTCTTGGCTCATTAAAAACCCGTTCTTTAACATGAATCCATCACTTATGCCCAAGTGCTGCAACTTTTTGAGAGCGATAAAAGAGAGTCCCAAAGGGTCTTTAAGAATCGTTTTTTTGAATGCGATACCAGACGGCGAGATGAGGGTCTTGTAATTTTCTTTGGTAATGGCCGCAATACTATCCTTCTTGATTTTGTGGGCAATCTGCGTGTAATCCGACTCATCAAGGAATAGCGGCAAGTTTTCGTAAACAAAATCCAGAGTACCAGAAATGTCGTCGTCGGTTGCTTGGCCCCTTATGTTTTTGACATAGATGCTACTATTGGTTTTCAGGCTATCATGAAAAGCAGTGGCATATTGGATAAGGTCGTCTGTAGAACCGGTTTGACCCCGTTGAATATTTACGATAATCTTGTCGGCAAAATTGGTGGTCTTCAGTACTTTTTGGTAATCGGCATTCTCGGAGTTTATGGGTATCAATTTTGAAATATCCTCCTCAAATTGAATTTGCGAACCCGCAGCCAAAAGGCCAATGAGTACAACTAATAGTCCGAGTGCCCACCACCCTCTTTTTTTTGTTATGAATTGATATGTTTTATAGAAAAAGCTACCCATTATTGATTGCTATTCTTTTTCGTTCGAAAATGGACAAAAAGACATAGCCCAAAATCCCAAAAACTAGGGCCGAAGTTATAGAAAGTACAAGGCTTCCGACAATATAAGCCTTCAGGTGCTTTAGCACTTCGAAGTTCGTCGTGATTTCTTCCATAGTATACGAATACTGCTGCCCCAAAATAAAGTGACCGACTTTGGAACTTGCGTATAGCACAAAAGGAATGAATGGAGGGAGACTTATATTGGAAAACGCAAATGCGATGACTTTGTTTAGTTTAAAGAGGATTGCCAAAAAGATTACAATCAGGGTGTGAAATCCCCATAAAGGGGAAAGTCCGATAAAAACGCCCAAAGCAATCGACAGCGCCTTTTTTCTTGCAGAATCTTGATTGTGCAAGAAATCTTCGTATAAAAACCGTTTGAACCCCTTTTTTCTTAGCTTTCGAATAAGGTCTCTGGGTTTGATGTAAAAGATAGCTAGAATGACCAACCAAGTATTTAAAATGCTGATGCGTGTAAAATCTATTAGTGGCCTAAAATGGGACACGCGTTCCGATTCATCATAACTCACCTGAACGGGAATATTTTTCACATCGATGCCATGCCATGCCGCACGTACGATAACTTCTATCTCAAACTCAAACTTCGGCGTATAAAACTTAAGGTCGTTTAATGCAGATAGGGGATACAGGCGATAACCGCACTGGGTGTCTTTTAACCACTTTCCCGTTTCGAACCAAAACCAAAAATTGGAAAATTTATTACCGAAACTACTTTTTTTGGGAACGGATGAGTGACCCATATTCCGGGCGCCGATCAATAGTACCTTTTTCGAAGGTTCCTCCTTTAAGGCATTAATGAAAATAGGAATGTCTTCCGCAAAATGTTGTCCGTCTGAATCAATGGTCAACGCAAATTGGTATCCTAGTGCCACCGCCTTTTTAAATCCGATTTTAAGTGCATTGCCTTTGCCTTTATTTTCTTCCAAATGAATTTGTTCGATTGAAGGATAGTCGGCAAGAATTTGCAAAGTGGTGTCGGTTGAGCCATCATTGATTACCAAAACAGCGGATGTATAGGTCAATACACTGTCCAAGACCTTTTTTAAGGTCCTACCATTATTGTAGGTCGGAATAATAACACAACATTCGAGCTGTGTCATAATTTCGGCGATGGATAGGGTGGCGGTCGGCAAGATACGTTAGTTCTAAGCCCATTTCTTGGTAAAGAGCTTAAGTTTCAACAAAGATACGTAATGGATTTCCTAAAACAATTGCTTTTCATACGTATCGAAGAGGGAAGATTCCAACACATAATTTCTAATAAATGCAGTGACTGCTTTTGAAGAAGCATTATGGTAGTTATCCAATAAAAATTGTTTATCCTCGAAGATGTTGTCTTTATAACGGACGATTTTAGGTGAATTTTCTTGAACACTCAACCGAATGCATCTAATTTCTATATTCTCCGGTTCAGCTTCAACGGCATATTCGATAAGTTCTGCTCCGGCCTTAAAATAGTTCTTTTTGTTTTTAACGCCCTTCGCATATTTAGCCATTAATGTAGATACGGCCCCTTTATAAGCGACCAATACTTTATTATCTTCTTTTGTCACATCGGCAAGCTCGTTTTGCATTGCATTGGTAATCTCCTCACTATTGGAGGCCTGTGGATAGTTTTTTCGGAGTTCCGAAAGGTCAGGGGCTACTAGTGTAAACGCAAGAAAAATAACAAGAAGACTTGCAACTTTCATCTAATTCAAGATTTTAAAAGTAGCATTCAATTTTAGTGCCAATGTATCTTCAAAAGAGGAAGTATTTTTCACTTTTATTTGGTCATCATTCTCTGTAATGTTCAGGTTTAGCACCAAAGTGTCATTTTTTTCAGGATTGATGATGGCCATAAACTTTATATTGGAAGAAGTCGCCAAGAACAGTTCTTTGCCCACTGCTTTTTCCGTAAGTTCCTTAATGATTTGAATCATACAAACCCCCGGCATTACAGGATTTCCAGGAAAATGTCCTTTAAAGATGTCATGCTCTTTGTTAAGTTTTACTGTGGCAGTAACACTTTCCCCGCTTTGCTCAAAAGTTTGTACCGTATATAGATTCTTTATCAACATATTTTAAAACCGTTGGTGTTTATTTAGCTCCCAAAGGTAAAGTTTTGAGTCGAACATAATGTTAAATGCCGATGACTGCTAGAAATTTAATTTATACAAAGCGCCTATTTGTATTACCCTATTCAACTGGTTTTTTTCACCTGTGTCGCCATAATCACCGTCATCATTGAAATCTAGATCCAATAAACCTTGTTTGTAACGGAGTTCTACGGCCAAACCGAAATCAAATTCATAGCCGACGCCCCCAAAAAGTGAAAAATCGATGGGCGTAACCTCAAAATTATCTCCGTTGGCATTCACTAGGCTGATAAAGTTGTCATCAAAATTAAAGTCGAGACTGGGTCCTAGGATAAAGTGGAAATGTTGCCCTTGGGTAAAAATCTTATTCGCAACACCGAGCGATACATAATTGATGTCAATATCTTCGAGCCCTTGGGTTTTTGATTCGCCTCCCTGTTTTGAATAGGTGATTTCGGGTTGAAGGGCATAGTTTTCGGTGAATTGTACCGCTAGGGCTACACCCGCATACAAACCTTGTTTTGTGTGCAGGGTTGAATTCAGAACTTTTGCATTGTTCAGGCCCATTCGAAGGGCCATTTTTGTCTTTCCCTGTGCGAATATAAGACCGCATGAAAACAGTAGTGCAACAACAAGAATCTTTTTCATGTTAAATAGCTTTTAATAAGATATTCAAATCAAGTTTTTTATGCGAAACCTGTATTGAAGCTGCTTTGTTTTGTTCAATTTCTGAAAACCGAAATTCCACTTTTTCTTTTCCATTGGCCGCACGAATGATTTTATAGAGGCTTTGTTCTTTTGAATAATAATAATGCTTTACATCGTCTAACACACATTCCAGAATAGTTTCTTCGTTTTTCTTAAAACTAGTTTTCAATAAAGGGTTTTCGGTAATTAGGGCCTTAAAGTCTTTCTCTAAGATACGAATCAATATTTTTTTGTTCATATCGGGCACTATGTAATTTACCTTAAACCCGATTGTTAAGAACGAAAAATCGAAAATCGTATTGCCCATTTCGGTAGTGAAAACCACTCTATGTTCGTCTTGCCCTAATTTCTTTACTACGAATATACCACTGAAATTTTTCTTAAAGATCGATATATCAGCCTTGTATACATAGTCTTTTGCTACATCTGAAAAATATGGATTAATATTGGAGTCTTTTGTGGTTTCCGACAATACAAATTGATGACGTTTCGGGTACGAACCACATGACAGTAAGAATACGGAAATACTAATGAGCAAATACCGCATCTGTCAAGGGGGTGTTTACTATTCGATTTGAAAAAATAATATGTGTATAGTCGTTGGAAGGTTCAACCATCTTTACCGCTGTCACTTCTCCTTTTCCATTAAAAATAAGATGAAAAGCTTTGATGAACTCAGAAAAATTAGGGTCTTTTGGGGCAAAGTGCACTTCGCTATCCGAACCCTTTTCGTAGTATGAAATATTGAAATGTTCTGTGTCGAACATATCACCCTTAATACTATTTGTCATCAATTGGTTAAGATGTTCGAACAACTTGTTCGCACCCATATCCATATTGCTTTTTTTGCCCTCATTATTGATGTAAAGGGTTTCGTTTTTAAATATAAGTGCATATTCAAAAGGGGTACTATATTCCCATTTTACAAGATTTGGAGATTTGTAACTCAATTTTCCTGTTGATTTGATGTCATTGGATAGAAAATCAAGATGTTTATACTGTATAAAGTCGCTGGTGATGGTTTCGGTGGTTTCAGCCAATTCTTTGACCTTTGCTTCGAGCGCAACAGCTTCGCTAGGAGTCATTTTGGTTTGTGCAAACAGATTGACCGAGAAAAGTAAAAGTAGTAGAAAACCAAACCCGATCCGAATCGCTATTACGTTTACTATGGACAATTGGGTTATGTTATTCATAGGCCTTGATATCAAACAATTGGTCAATGGTGACCGACTTTAAATTCCGTTCTTGTAAAAATAACAATAACTGTTCCAAAACCTTTACGGTTTTGTTGCTTGTATCGTGAAGCAGCACAACATCCCCTTTGCCAATGCCTTTAGTGATTCTTTTCAGTATTTGCGCCTCCGTACGCCGAGTAGTATCCAATGAGCGAATACTCCATCCAATCGCCTGTAATCCTGTTACTTTTAGCCCCTTTTTGATATTCGGATTCGTAACCCCGAAGGCCGGACGATAAAGTTTTAGTTCTTTACCTGATATTTTTTGTACTATGGAGTTGGTTTTTTCTAATTCGGCAATTACTTCTTCAGAACTGAAAAAACCAAAATTGTTTGCATGGGAATACGTGTGGTTGCCAATGGAATGTCCTGCAGTAACGATGTCTTTAAATATAGCTTCGTTGGTTTCGATATTTCTTCCAATACAAAAAAAAGTAGCCTTGGCATTATGTTTCGCTAGAAGATGTAAGATTTTAGGGGTACACTCCGGATGGGGTCCGTCATCAAAGGTAAGGGCAATATGTTTTTTTGCGCTGTTTTTATTAACATGTAAAGCATCGATATGATAGTTCCACCGAACATGGAATGAACCGATAATAGTCAATATAGACCAAACCAGCACCAAAATCAGGTAGGGCCACCAAGGCATATTGTAAAAGTAGCTTCCTATCAATAGAACAAAAAAAATGGCAATGGCAAGCCCGTTTATGGTACTGAACTTTAACATTTGTGCAATAAAGTGAAACTATGGTTTTCACCCCGATATTGGTTGTATAGCAATACCGTGTTAATCTGCGAGGGAGATTTTTTATTCAATTTTACGATTTCGGGTACACTTTGGTTCTTTAGCATTTTTGCGGCTAACCAAGTGCCAAAGCCTGATGCCGTATAGAATTCACCACAAAGGTGTTTGAAAGCTACCTGCACCGTATTTTTAAAAGGACCTGTGCTTAGTTCGTCGTACCAATGATCAAATGCAGCATCGCCATTATTGCCCATAACCAAAACATCGATTTTGTTACTATCTAATTTGTTTTCCTTTAAAAAGTCGTCTAGCACTTTGTTCAAATTTTCTTTTGTCAGAGTATTATAGGTGGCAATGGCTCCAAGTTCTGCATATGCGCCACGCTGTTTGATGTTAGATAGCACAAAAAAGTTGGCACCTTCGCTAAATACGGCTCCTTCCGTTTTAGAACTTAAAAGCTCTGAAGACTTTATTTTTTCCTTTTTGATGTGATTTATGAGGCGATGTATTTTAATGGTGTGGTCCCCGGATTCATCGACACCACCAACCAAAATTGTTGAAGCTTCGTCGTTTTCCAATTGCAATTGTGCATCTAAAAGTCCCGATTCAAAAGAAATACTGGCATGCACATAGGTGAAATTATACCCCTTACAGCCCAGCCCCAATGCTATTTGTCCACCAACAGTGTTGTGGGTCGACTGAATAAACGATGTGGGTGTTAAATATTGTTCGTCATTATCGATAAGGGCGCTGACAAATTTTTCAGAATCAATGGTACAACCGAGCCCGGTTCCTGTGATAATTGCATCTACATTTTCCAATTCCGCTTCCTGAAGTGCGATTTTTGAAGCTACAACCCCCATTTTTATGCCTTTGGCCATTCTGCGAGCGGCCGCAGGGGGAATGTATTCTTTGTAATTAGGGTCAACAACTGACAAAACGGTCTCGTCATGGTCGATGATTTCATTAAGAAACTCTGAATTATCGAAAGTTCTTTGTGATGAGATAGAAGCTACGCTGTTGATATAAACTTTGCTCATGGCTCTTTTGAAAAAATGACTGTGGAACAATTACCGCCGAAACCCAACGAATTGGATAAAACCGTGTGCAAGTCTTTCTTTTTGGTTTGGGTTTGAGGCACCAGATTAAATTCTTTCATTGGCGTCTCGAAATTGAGATTTGGGTAGATGGTATTGTTTTGTAGCGCAAGTACGGCATAAACGGCTTCAATGCCCCCAGCTGCCGCCAGAGTATGTCCGGTATATGGTTTGGTAGAACTAAAATCAGGTGTGTTATCACCAAAAATGCGTTGAAAGGCGCGACCTTCGGAAAGGTCATTGTTCGAAGTTGCGGTTCCGTGGGCATTGATGTAATCTATATCTTTTGGTTGCATTCCGGCAACTTTCAAAGCTTTTTCCATGGCCAGGGTAGCGCCGTCACCATTTTCTGAAGAGGCAGTTTGATGGTGGGCATCATTGGCATTACCATACCCTTTTACATAGGCCAGCACATTTTTATTTCCGGCTTGAACTGCCGCTTCCGATTCAAGCACTAAAAAGGCTGCCGCTTCGCCTAAATTCAACCCTTTTCGATTTTCGTCAAAAGGCGTGTTGTAGGTGTCGGATAAAATCATCAAGGTCTTAAAACCGTTGATAGTGAATTTAGCCAGACAATCAGATCCGCCTACGATAACACGATCCAATTTCCCAGATTTTATCAATCGGGCCCCGAACATAATAGCGTTGGCAGCAGATGAGCAGGCCGTGCTGATTGTTGTGACAAGGCTTTGTTCAATACCCAATTGTTGGGCAATTTTCTGAGTCGAATCGCCGGCATGGTGCCCTTCGATATATTTTTGTACCGATTCGTTCTCCAAATAATCATAAAAATATTTTTCGGTCATGTCCATACCGCCCACACTTGTGGAGGAGATAAGACCGGTACGGTAGTCTTTTATATTTGTAATTTGGGCATTGGCTACAGCTTGCTTGGCCGCTATCGAACCTAATAATGCAGTTCTTGAGTAGTTGTTATCAGGCGTCAAACCCAATTGCTCTTCTAGTTGCTGGTTGGTCAAGTCAATTTCACCTACTTTAATGTCATTTTTATGAATGGTGTTGATTTTGGCAATTTTGGAAACCCCTGTTCTACCCGAAACCAGGGCGTGGTAATTTTCTTCCACATTGTTTCCAATAGCGGAAATGATACCCATTCCTGTTATGGCGACGCCTTTGTTCATTTTGAGAAACTAAAGTATTCTATTGTGAAAGTACATTTATCGACGATTTAGGGGTTCATTCCGATGGTGCAGGATAAGAATGACCCAACCCGTTAAAGGGAAATTGCAAAAAATCTTAATTTAGTCAACGACCGTTCTAAGCACGTGCTTCCCGAGAATAGGACAAGGAAGTAACAAAAAGCCGACTATTTCGTTTTGTTGGCTTCAATATAATTGGCCATAGTCTCGATGGACTCAAATATTTTTTTCCCTTCCTTGGGATCCGATAGTTTAATGCCATAGTCCTTATCCAACATTACGATAAGTTCAAGGGCATCGATCGAATCCAGCCCCAATCCATCTCCGAATAACGAATCTGTGTCGGCAATTTCATCCACAGTAACATCCTCGAGGTTCAATTGCTCTATAATTTTTGATTTTAATTCTTGTTTTATATCTGCCATGGCGTCTAATATAATCTTTTTATTTCTTCTGTACTATGGGGGAAACTGCCTTCTTGTGAAACCAGATATAAAAAGGCTTCGTAGCTTCCCTCGTCAAAATCGATCCATCCGCAAAGCACCTTTTCGGCTTTGTCGGAAGCTAACATACTGATGGTATAATCAAATAAATAATCGGGGTTAAAGGCATCAAAGATAAAAAAACTATTCTCGGAATACAGTTTGTACCTGATGCTTATTTCACCAACGCAAATATTGGGCAAGGTATATACAAATACGGCGGGACTCGGGTAATACGCCGTAGCATCCTGAATAGATTGTTGGTGCCTTCGGTCCGTGTCTAAACTCGATGCACGGTTGGAAAAAACGATTGCAATATTTTCTTCCTGTTCGGGATCCACTTTTTCATGATTTAAAAGCACATCGGCGGCCAAGAATGCCAGTTTACTCAAATTATCCATTTTAAAAAATTTAGGATAATCAGTGTCAAAATGTTGGTAAGCCAATTTTATAAAGGATTTGAAAAGACCTTCACCCTCAAAAAGCTGCGCGCCATTTAGAAATACCTTATTGTTCTTAATATGGCAATAGGATGCTATTCGGTAGGTGTCTTTCGTCATTTTTGCACTTTTTGAAAGATTACTGCCGCATTGCATCCTCCGAACCCTGAAGCTGTTTTTAGAAATGTCTTTAGTTCTTTCGGTGTAGTTTTCGCAATTACGTTTATGGGTTTTGATACCCCCAATTCTTGAAACCCTTTGGATGCGAAGAGCGTGTTTTGGTGTAGCGAATACATGCCTACGATTGCTTCCATAAGTCCAGAGGCGCCCAAGGTATGCCCGAAATAGCCCTTTAGACTGTTCAGCGGTGTTTTTTGCAGACCTAGTCGGTCAAAAGCGATGGCTTCCATTTCATCGTTGAAAGAGGTCGCCGTGCCATGGGCAGATATATAGTCGATTTCTGCGGCAGTGATATCGGCTTCCCTTAGGGCAAATTGAACGGCCCTGTAAAGCCCTTCTCCTGTGCGCGACGGTCCGGAAATGTGATTGGCGTCGTTGCAGGAGGCATCGCCTAAAATTTTGGCGGCTTCCTCCGCTAAATTGTCATCACTTTTAGTTACCAAGGCACTTGCGGCCACTTCTCCAATATTGATGCCCGAGCGAGTTTTACAATAGGGACGGCAGCGAGTAGGGCTTAATGCTTGAAAAGAATGAAAACCCGATAGCGTAAAAGGGGTTACTAGGTCTCCACTGACTATAAAAACATGGTCAAATCGGCCCTGTCGAATAAATCGTTTGGCGATGGCAACAGCTAGAATTCCCGATACGCAAGCATTTGAAACTACAATTGGTTCTGTTTTAAACCCGAAAAAAGATTGTACTATTTTGCCCAGCTCCCCCAAATATGCCCGGTCTTTATTGAAGGGGCTATCTTCTGAGAGTGCATCGATATTTCCTTTGGTAGTCGAAATGATGAGTCCGACCCTGTCGTTCAATTCCAGGCCCGATTTTGCGATTACTTTTTCCAAAGAAACCAATAACATTTGCTCTAAACGGGTGTATTTTTGCTTCGGATTTAAAATTTCGAAAACTGCTCTGGTTTTATCAGGGGGAACAAGGGAAGAATAAAATGGTTCGGGGAGCATTTTGGGATTATCAACCAAATGTAGCCCGGAGACCTCATTCTTGATATTGGTTACCGCTTCCTGCGAATCAAAACCAAAGGATGACACAATGTTGTTATGTGATAGATAGGTACTATTCATCTAAAAGGCCCACTTTTCGCTTCCAATCTAAAAAGAACTCGGGAATGGTCAAAGACATTTCCCCCCCAAGCTCAACAAAAACCTGAATCGTTTCGCCGGTACAGACCAGTTGCCCATCAGGATTGAAAATTTCGTATCGAAATACCATTTTGGCCGCACGCGAGTCAACATAGGTGGTTTTGACTGTGGCGACATCCCCATAACGCAACGGCAATTTGTGTTCACTGCTACTTTTTACAATCGGTGTGGAGAAGTTATGGTCTTTTTGATCTAGATACGAAATTCCATGGTGGCGGCCAAAGGCCTCCCTACCGTCTTCAAAATACTGAATATAATTACCATGCCATACAATACCGAGGGGATCGGTTTCTACGAACCGTACCCGAATTTCGCTGGTATATGTGATTTCTTTATTGGTTTTAGACCGCATTCTTTCGTTGGTTATAGCCAATGGCAATTAGTGTAGTGACGACAAAAAAACCGAATAGCAGCGCTATTTCAGGGATAATTTCCGAAAACCCGCTATGGCGTAAAAATACATCATAGAAGGCATTTAATCCCCAATTCATTGGAGATATGTTTGAAAGCAATTGCATAAACCGGGGCATCACGAATATGGGAACCCAAACACCGCCCAAGGCGGCCAAAATCACGACCAAGGTGGCACCAAAAGGCGCCGATTGCTCTTGTGTTCGGGCAACTGTGCCCAATAGCAACCCCAACCCGACGGCGGCCAGACCTGCGAATAAAGCAACTACGAACAGCAGTGGAAGTCTCCCCGAGACATCCAATTCTGGTAATCCCATAACAGGAAATAAGAATACGCCGATCAATAGCATCAAGGCAAATTGCACCAAACAAACGCTAGTGTAGACCAATGTCTTTCCACCTAAAACCGTGGCATAGGAAACCGGATTGGTACGCAGACGAACAAAGGTACCCTGGTTTTTTTCCTTGACCATGTTTATCGATAAGGGCAAAATGATAAAAAAGATCGCGAAGAGCGTCCAAGCCGGAACATTGTGTTGACTTGAATTCGGAATAACATTTTCGCTGTTTTTGCCGGGAACTATCTCGGTAAAGGTGATAAAACTTTCGGTGTCAAAAATGACTTCCGAAGTATCGTCGGTCAATTGTTCTTGAAATGCCCTGTAGATGGTCTGGGTTTCAATTTTTGATATCATGCGGTCGATGCCATTTTTTACCGCACTTTTGAACGACTGTTGCGTCGCGGGATCAAAATAGAGTTTTACTTCCTTAGGCTCCAATTTTGATTTTACCATGGGAATACTGTCTTCCTCTTCTTCCAATCCGAATTTGGCAAGTATACCATCGACATTTTCATTGACCTTCTGGTCAAGGTCTTTCGAAAGATCCTCAGGTATAACGATGGCCAATTGATAATCGCCCCTTAAAACCAGTTGTTTAGCTTCCTCCTCAGAAGTTTTGGAAATGATTTGAAAGGAATTCGATTTCGCTAGATTTTCATGTATGTTCTCTGAAACTTCACCCTTATCGTAGTCTACCATTAAAATAGGAAGCTTGGTATCGGTAATTGTCTTAAAGGTGCTATCTTGAACAAGTGTAATAACGATTAGCAAGAGCAAGGGCATTATAAATAGAATGGCCAGCCCACCAATATCACGAATGAGCAATAGCAATTCTTTATATGTAGAGGCCCGTAGTTTATGCATGGTCTCGTAGTGCTTTTCCGGTTCGGGCCAAGAATACTTCCTCTAAATTATTGGCGTTTTCCTGTGCCGCAATAAGCTCCTTGGGAAAACCTTTGCAAACAATTTTACCGTGATCGATAATTGCTACACGGGTACAAAAAGTTTCTGCTTCGTTCAGGTGGTGCGAGGTGTAAATAATAGTAGTGCCTGCGGCATTTAGTGTGCGAAGGTGGCTGATTATAGCATTTTTCGATTGCACGTCGACACCTACCGTAGGTTCATCCAAGAACAACACTTTTGGTTGGTGAAGTATACTTGCAATAAGGTTGATGCGACGCTTCATGCCACCGGAAAAAGCCTTGATTCGCTTATAGGCAAATTGATCCAACCCCAAAATTTTTAGATGTTCGTAGATTTTGTCTTTTAATTCTTTATCCTTCAAACCATACATACTTCCGAAATAGGCAAGATTTTCATAGGCGGTTAAGGAAGGATAGAGTGCGTACTCCTGAGGAACAATACCAATAAGTTGCTTAAGCTCGCTTTTATTTTCGCGATAGGTGAGGCCACTTATGGAAAATGAACCTGAAGTTGGTTTTAACAAAGAGCTAAGCATCGAGATCAATGTTGTTTTTCCTGCCCCGTTTGGGCCCAGAAGCCCGAAAATTTCCTTTTCATGAATACTCAAATTCAAATCGGATACTGAAAAGAAGTCGGCCCCTTTGTATTTTTTGGATAGTTGGTTGATTTGAATCATTAGCTATAAATCTTCATGGAATTCGGAAAAACAGAAAATGTATTGACGGCAATTACGTGCTTACTAGATACTATTCAAACCGCTTTTCGTAACGCTTTAAAAAAAGTTTCTTCCTTTTTGGCAATCGCTTCCAGCTGGGTTGCTACTTTATTATATGCATCGGTCTGAATGCTACGGTTTTTGTAAATGCGGGAAGCATCCACAGCAAAATCGCGCCACTGATCTCCGATTATAGTCATTTCCTTGGAATGCTCTAGCAGGGCATCGTTTTTTAAAAGCTTACCTGATTCCTGTAAAAAGGCAGCATAGATATAGCGGAAGCCACCACCTCCGGTTCCGATTTCTTCTTGCATGCGAACAATTTGCCCCAAATAATGGTTTGCTTTTTTTGGCCCCAGTTTGTCGGGCCATTTTCTGATGTTTTTTGCAACCCATCGCATCGCCTTAACACCTACGATGGGCACAGGAGCTGTCATGTCACGGCACGTTTGTTTTATACCTTTTACAATGGCACTTTCCAGTTCAAGAGTTTCGGGAAATTCAATGGGGTAATACATATGACCTTTTGGAGCAAAAGCCCCCTTGGCAAAACGTACTTTTTCGAGTTCTTTCTCGGTAAGGGTTGTTACAGATTCCATGACAGGATCGCTTATAAGATACGTATTTTCATTCTTTCCATATACGACCATGTTGTGGGCATTGAAATGAAAGCGGTATTCATCGGGGAAATAGGGGAGGTTATACACTCCGACCTGAAGTCCCACCGGATTATTATTTTCTAAATTTTCATCCAATTTAGCTTTGGCGGCTATCGGATTTTTGAATTTTTCCCGTTTTACTTTAATACCGGTTCTTTTAGCGAAACGATTGAAAATTAAGCCAGGCATGGCCCTATACGTAAAAACCGGGGCGTGGTTTACTTTTATAAATGGTAGATAGCTGAACAGGAGGCCTGCGCCAATACCAAAGACCATAGGTTCGCTGACCTCAAAACCATTGTGGCGCATAAGGTTTGATACTACACCATTCTCGCAATGGGCAGCTTGTTTGTGTTTGAAATCTATCTTCATGCTTCAGGGATCTACTTTCTTCAGTTCTTCGATGGTTATGTCGAAGGCATCGGCATATTTTTGTAATGTTTTTGATGTAAGTTTTTTAAACACCGAAGGTTTGAAATGTCTTTTTACCCTCCATTTCCAAAATCCCACATAGCTTGCTAAAATACCAAGGTCCATTTTGTGAAGTTCCATATAATAGGCAATGGGACTTAGTTCGTTGTTCAATACGCGTGCTTTTGCCGTTTCGGCACGCTCTTCGATGTCTTGTATGGCATTATCCAGGGCTATGGTTTTTGGAGCCCAGCCTGTGCTGAGCTCGGTGGTGTACTCGCCATTCTCGTCAACGGCATAATACATATCTTTGATGTTTGCCGATTCTAGATTGCTTTTGTCCTGGGGTACTTCATCCTTCTTCATTAGAGTTCATGAATTAAAAAATTCAAAGTACAATCTACGATTAAATCATCATTTCTAAAAGTACTGCCCTGTATTGTGCAGATGCTCATGGTGTCGGTATCGTATCTCGAAATGAGCTTGGCTTTTGTTATTAGGGTTTCATTTACCTTGGGCAAGTCGGTTATTTCCACCTTTTTTATAGCACTAATGTATCCGATAATAGTATTGCCGTTACCCTCTAGGTCATCGACATCAAAATAGCTCTGCCCTACAATTGCTGAACAGGCCTGTGCCGCATTTTCGATAAGACCGGCTTCGGAAAGCACATTGTTTTTGACGAAAACACAATCGGGAGAAATATCGAATTCTGCCGTAACTGAATCGGCATCAATATAGGCAATATTGTTTACCATAAGCATGGGCTGTCTATGCGGTAGAAATTTTTTAATGTCGATATTGTTGCGAACTTGTTTCACGTATTACGCCAATGCAGTTTTCATTTCACTAAGGGCAATTATAGTTTCTTCGCACTTCACTTCGGCCTGAACCAATGTAACTCCCATAATGCTATGTAAAATGGTTGCTGTCGTAGTCAATTCTTGACCGACTTTCGGCAGCGCTATAATTTCTACTTTCTTAATTGCTCCTATGTAGCCTGTTGGGGCTGGTTCTTTTTTTAAATAATATTCATAACCGGTATGCAGGGCTACAGTTTGTGCCATATTTTCAATCAGTCCAGTGGCAGTAAAGATTAATTCATCACTAAATAGATTGTCTGCCATTATGGAAAGTCCGGAAACTACCCGTTCTTGTGAAAAAAAGAGTAGTTTGTCGACCATCACAAAAGGTTTCTTTTGAGGAATCAGGTCAAGAAGAACGCTTTCAGCAGTTATCGTGTGCGGGAGTAAATTCATTTAACATACGGTTAAGTAGGCGTATGTATATGAAAATCTTGCGCTTTCAGGAACGTGTAGCAATATGCGGTCTCCTTTTTTCAACTGGCCCGAATTCACCAGTTCTTCCAACATCACATAAATAGATGCCGCCCCGACATTACCCACTTTCTGTAAATTTAAAAACCATTTCTCCCAAGGCATCTCTATACCTTGTTTTTTCATCTCATCGTATAGGCCCTGTTTAAAGTAATAGGAAGAAATGTGAGGAAGATAGTAATCAACGTCTTCGGGGGTAATATTGTGTTTTTCGTAAGCCTGTTTTAAACTGTCGACTCCTTTGATCAAGATATTATCACCCAATAGGCGGGTGTCTTGTTTCATGGCAAACAATGATTTTTTCCCCCATACTTCGGCTGGGTATTCGCTCCAAGGTCTTAGATGGCCGTCAGATTCTTTATCTGCACCCGCGTACATGCAGGTTTCCATTTCATGGGCATAAGAATACCCTTCCATCCATTCTATTTTCAACGGAGTTTCTCCTTTAGGTTCGGGTTGCAATAAAACGGCACCAGATCCGTCGGAAAGCATCCAACGTAAAAATTCTTTGTTAAAAGCCAAAATGGGACTTTCTTCCAACTCTTTCAAATATTCCACTTCATTTTCGAAAACATCGGCTTTCATCCAAGAAGAAGTTCTTTCCGA
>CBDULZ010000078.1:0-24106 GCA_965368185.1 uncultured Kriegella sp. | reverse complement strand
GACCCTCAACAGTTTTCAAGACTGCCGCATTCGACCACTCTGCCATTTCTCCAGTCGATACATCTTAAAAAGATTTTAGCAGATTTTTACTGCTAAAGCAACAAAAGGTTGCGTAGGCGGGTGCAAATATACTAACCTTTTTCAATTCTGTAAAAGATGTGGAATATTATTTTAAGATAAACTTACATTTATCGTATTCTAGCATGTATTTTTGCGCCATGGAAGAATGGTACCACTATATTTTCTTGGCCCTACTGGGCGTGTTAGTAGCTTTTATAAATACGCTGGCCGGTGGTGGATCCCTACTTACGCTTCCTATTCTTATATTCATGGGGTTGCCGCCAAGCGTTGCCAATGGTACCAATAGAATTGCCATACTTATTCAGGGTGTTGCCAATGTAGTGGGCTATAAAAGCAAGGGAATGCAAATCAGTTCCCGATTTATTTGGTATTTGTCGGCTTCCGCTATTGTTGGTACATTGATCGGTTCAAAACTAGCCATTGAAATCGATGAACGACTTTTTAATCGGGTGCTGGCGATCGTGATGGTATTGATCGTTTCGTTTATGGTGCTTCAGCCCAAGCGGTCAATAGCCGATGTTGCAGAGAAGTTAACGGGCAAACATATGACCTGGGCGGTCGTGGCGTTCTTTTTTATCGGAATTTATGGTGGTTTTATTCAGGCAGGAACGGGTATTTTTATACTTTTGGCGTTGTCCTCCATTAATAAAATGACCCTGATCAAGTCAAATGTCATTAAAGCCGTAGTAATGACCTTATATACCATTGCTGCTTTAGTGCTTTTCGGACTCAACGGAAAGTTGGATTGGGAAATCGGACTTACCTTGGCGTCCGGTCAGGCTTTAGGAGGGTGGATCACCAGTAGGTGGTCGGTAAATAAGGGTGATGGAATTGTTAAAGCCTTGCTCGTCATTATGATAACGATCATGGCTATAAAATTGTGGTTTTTTAATTAGAAGGATTATGCATGACAGTATCGAACATTTGAAATGGCGCTATGCGGTCAAAAAATTTGATTCCGAGAAAATACTATTGCCCGCTGCTGTCAGAAAATTAAAACAAGCCTTCAACCTTACGGCCACTTCTTACGGATTACAGCCTATAAAACTGGTGGTCATAAGAAACAAAAAACTCCAAAACCAACTGGTTTCCCATTCCTTTAATCAGCAACAAGTGGCTCAAGCATCGCACGTTTTGGTCATTTGTGTTGAAAACCGTGTTGATGATGAATATATTGCCCGTTATTTTGATCAGATAAAAAAGGTTCGCGGAACCAGTGATGAAATACTGAATCCGTTTAAAGAGGCAATGGTCGCCGATTTTTCAAGTAAAAAGATAGAGGAAATTCGCCAGTGGAGTATTAATCAGGCCTATTTGGCGATGGGGAATTTGCTGACCATATGCGCCCTGGAAAAAATAGACTCTTGCCCAATGGAAGGTTTTGAATCGGAATCATACGATAAGGTGTTGGGTTTAAAGAAGCGAGGATTGACTTCCGTTTTGGTGCTTCCGGTAGGGTATAGGGCTTCTGATGATATGTTTTCCAATTTTAAAAAAGTACGAAGGAATATCGATGATAGTATTATTGATATTCTTTAAAGGTTATTTGCGGAAAACGAAGTTAAACAAAAAGGAATAATTTTTTCCCACTAACCACTAACCACTAACCACTAACCACTAACCACTAACCACTAACCACTATTTTTTATGCCCGGATTTGAACTTTTTGGAGATGCAGAAAAAGCACAGGTAAACGAAGTACTTGATTCTACTGTTTTAATGCGCTACGGTTTTGACGGTCTGAGAAATGGCCATTGGAAAGCTGTTGAATTCGAAAAGGCTCTGGCGCAACGTATGCAGGTCGATTACGCACAATTGGTCAGCAGTGGTACTGCTGCCTTGACGGTAGCTTTAGCCGTTGCGGGAGTGGGAGCGGGCGACGAGGTGATTATCCCCACTTTTACCTTTGTGGCCAGTTTTGAATCTATTCTTGCCATTGGGGCGGTGCCGATTTTAGTCGATGTTGATGATACGTTGACATTAGACCCTGTTGCCGTTGAAAATGCTATTACGGAACGGACCCGAGTGGTTATGCCGGTTCATATGTGCGGTTCTATGGCTGATTTATCCACTTTAAAATCCATTTGCAAAAAGCACGATTTACTTTTATTGGAAGATGCCTGTCAGTCGATAGGGGGTTCGTTTAATTCGAAACCTTTGGGGAGTTATGGTGATATGGGCGTTTTTTCCTTTGATTATGTGAAAACGATTACCGCTGGTGAAGGCGGAGCGATTATTACCAATAATAGGAAATTCCATAAAAATGCCGACCATTATTCCGATCATGGCCATGACCATGTCGGAAAGGATAGGGGAGCTGAAAGCCATCCGTTTTTAGGATACAATTATAGAATATCTGAATTACATGCGGCAGTGGGATTGGCGCAACTAGATCGTCTAGATGAGTTTTTATCCATCCAAAAAAAGAATTATACCATCCTACGAACCATCTTGGGCGAGATTCCGGAAGTCACCTTTAGGCGGGTTCCCGATGGAGGAGTTCAAAATTATTCTTTTCTCAGTTTCTTTTTACCTTCAATGGACTTGGCGGAAAAAGTTCACGCCACAATGGGATCTGAAGGGGTCGATGCCTGTTTCTATTGGTATCATAACAATTGGCATTATTATCGGAAATGGGAACATTTGGCTGAAAGGAAATCTTTGGGTAAACTACCAAAAGAAGTTCTTGAGGGGCTTCAAGATTTCGAAACCTTTGATTTTTCTAAATCCGATCATTGGGTTGGCCGAAATATCTCTTGTCTGATTAAATTGGGATGGAGTGAAGATGAAGTCCGCCAGCGCGCTGAAAAAATAGCTCAAATCATTAAGGGCATCTTGTAATGCAAGGATGTTCCTTTTGCGCAATTAGCACTGTTTTCTGAAATAAATATCGGATTAAGTGTAATATTTCCGATATTCCCGGTAACTAATAGGGTAGCAGCTTTCATAGATTATGTTACAAAACTTCATAATTGCTAATCTAAACCCCTAGCGATGATAAAAAGAATATTAGCGACACTATTCACTTTCCTAATTGTTTTTGCGACCACCGCCCAAGACATTACGGGACAATGGAACGGATTATTGGAAATTCCAGGAAGCCCTTTGCGCCTTGTTTTCAATATTTCCGAATCCGATTCAGGGTATATTTCAACTTTAGATAGTCCGGATCAAGGAGCATTGGGTATTCCCGTAAATTCAACCGTGTTTAAAGAATCTAAGCTAGACATAGCCGTAACCGCTTTGGGACTCACGTATGCCGCCGAGTTTACAGATGGGAAATTTAAGGGTACGTTTACGCAAGGCGGATTTTCCCTGCCGTTAGCGCTATCACGGGAAACGATTGAAAAACCTGCGCTCAACCGTCCTCAAGAACCCAAAGAGCCCTATCCATATTATTCCGAAGAAGTAAGTTTTCCGAATAACGAGGCAAATATTACGCTGGCAGGTACTTTAACACTACCCAAAGAGACGGGAACTTTCCCGGTTGTAGTTATGATTACCGGAAGCGGTCCGCAAAATCGAAATGAAGAACTGGCCGGACATAAGCCTTTTCTTGTTATTTCCGATTATTTGACCAGAAAAGGGATTGGTGTAATGCGTTATGATGACCGTGGTGCCGGAAAATCAACAGGTGATTTTGCAACTGCAACCTCGGTCGATTTTGCTTCAGATGTACAAAGTGCCATTGGGTATCTAAAAACCAGAAAGGAGGTCGATAAGAATAACATTGGCTTGATCGGACATAGTGAAGGCGGGATTATAGCCCCGATGGTCGCTTCTCAGTCTAAAGATGTCAATTTCATTGTATTAATGGCCGGAACGGGAATACCGGGCAGTGAATTATTGTCGTTGCAAGGAAGATTGATAACAAAGGCCATGGGGAAACCGGCAACCGAAATAGAAAAATCGGCGGAGATACGGGATAAAATGATAAACATGACGGTAGCCTCGCAAGACATGCAGACATTGAAGGATGATTTGAACGCTTACCTTAAAAACGAGGCCCAAAATGATGAAGCACGCGCTCTGGTTCCTGAAGGTACCAATGTCGAACAGTTTATAAAGGCGCAGATAGATTTTATGGCCACGCCGTGGATGGTGTATTTTCTAAGGCATGATCCTGCCAAAGTACTTGAAAAAGTAAGTTGTCCAGTTTTGGCCATAAATGGGGACAAAGACCTGCAGGTACCCGCAGAGGAAAATTTATCGGCTATAGCCAAGGCCTTGGAAAAAGCAGGTAATAAAAATGTGACTTTGAAAACGTTGCCCGGCCTGAACCATTTGTTTCAGGAAAGCGAGACCGGTTCGCCCACGGAATATGCTGTGATAGAACAGACCTTTTCTCCTGGGGCACTACAAGAGATCTCGAATTGGATTTTGAAACAGGTCGAATAGTACTTTAGCAAAACTTCTAATACCCGACATACTCGACAATCTCGAGTCCATACCCAACAATACCGACGCGTTTGGTTTGGGGGGAATTGGACAATAGGCGCATTTTTACAATATCGAGATCATGAAGTATTTGCGCGCCGATACCAAAATCTTTGGCGTCCATATCGATTTTAGGAGCTTTGTAAATGCCTTGTTTTTGTAGCTCTTTTAATTCTGCCAGGCGCGACAATAGATTGAGTGATTCTGAATCTTGGTTAATAAAAACAATAGCTCCTTTGCCTTCGTTATTGATGGCTTGGAACATATCGTCCAACTTTTTATCGGGATTGTTGGTGAGGGTTCCCAAAATATCATTATTGACCAAAGTAGAATTTATTCGCGTCAAAATCTTTTCATCTTTTTTCCAGCTGCCTTTGGTTAAAGCGATATGTACGTGATTGTTGGTTGTCTGTTTGTAGGCGCGCAGCCTGAAATCGCCAAATCGTGTTGTAATTTCAAAATCGGCTTCTTTTTCAATCAGGCTATCATGTTCCATACGATAGGCAATAAGGTCTTCTATGGAAACGATTTTTAAATCGAACTTTTTAGCGACTTCTACAAGTTCGGGTAGACGGGCCATACTACCATCTTCGTTCATGATTTCAACGATAATTCCGGCAGGCTGCAGTCCTGCCAAACGGGCAAAATCGATAGCCGCTTCAGTATGCCCCGTACGTCTTAGAACACCGCCTTCTTTCGCGATAAGGGGAAAAACATGCCCAGGTCGCATTAAATCTTGTGCTTTGGTATCTGGGCCTGTCAAAGCCTTAACGGTTTTGGCCCTATCTGAAGCGGAAATCCCTGTTGTCACGCCTTCGCCCCGTAAATCTACGGAAACCGTAAAAGCCGTTTCCAGTGGGTCTGTGTTGTTGCTGACCATCATATGAAGTCCTAGATCACGACAGCGACCTTCAGTCAATGGGGCGCAGATCAACCCCCTACCATGTGTAGCCATAAAATTTACCATTTCTGGCGTGGCAAGTTCCGCCGCTGCCAAAAAATCTCCTTCATTCTCCCTGTTTTCATCATCAACCACAATAATGACTTGCCCCTTACGGATAGCTTCAATAGCCTCCTCAATCGTATGCAATTCGATACTCTTTTCCATACTTGTTATCATACAGCTACCTTTTTATCTTTCTTTAGAAACTTTCTTTTTAAAAAGTCAATTCCACTTCCAAAACTCATCAAGCCTTTGTCGGCCGTAGCCCTTTTTGTTAGAAATACCCCCAAAGGTAACATTATCAATGTAGATAGCCATGCGCCCAAAATAGGATGTATGTTTCCTTCCTTGGCATAATTGCCCGCAAAAACTCCTATAAAATAATAGGTAAGAAATAGAATAATGGCAATGACCATAGGCAATCCGATACCTCCTTTACGAATTATGGCCCCGAGGGGCGCGCCAACAAAAAAGAGAATAACACAAGAGAGTGCCAAGGCATATTTTTTGTGCAAAGAGAGAATATGCATGTTGTATATTTTATAGCGCTTTGATAATTCTTCCTTTTTACCTTGAATCGAAGTCAGGATGTTGGAAACCGAAGTTTTGGCAGAATTTACAACTTGGGTTTTCTGCCAATCTTGAAATAGGTCTTCAATGTTTTTTAAAGATCCTTGGTCCCCGTCCCCAGCTTCTAAAGTGTCCCGTAGTTGATTTGTAGCGAGTACACTCGAATCTTTCTTGATTTCTTGATTTTTCAGTGCAAGACTGTCCACTTTATCAATCTTGGGTACAGGAACGAAAGCACCCATTCTGTTGGAAATATTTTTCGAAAATGCCCCAACAATTTTAAGATTATCGTTTTTAAGTGAATCGATATCTTGGATTAACCTTGAAACGTTCTTCATTTTATCGGTGCGTACATTGCGCTCTTCCTCAAGATCGACATCGCTGAAGTCGGGTACCTCGATATTCATGGTATATTCCTCAAAATTTGCCTTGGCAAAAGGATATTGCCGCTTTTCATTATTCGATTTTGTGGCAATATCTTCATAATAATGCCCGTCTTTCAAAACCAATTGAATAATATCGGATGCTTCGCTACTGATCAACTCGCCAGATTTAGATTTGATGACCGTACGGTTTATGTTATTTGTTTTTTGATGGATGATCACATTTTCCAAAAAGCGATCTTGTTCGCCATATTTGTTGTCGACCTTTATGTTCATGCCTTCAAAGTCACTAAAGACACCTTCCTCGATGGCCACGGCCGGTTTTACCTTGGCAATATTTCGTCGCATATTATAGATTTTTTGCTCTGATGCGGGAATAACGCTATTGGCGAAATAGAAAGTCACGCCTCCTAAAAAAACAATAAATACGATTAGGCTCAACATGGCGCGTTGCAACGATATACCGGATGCCTTCATAGCGGCGAACTCATAGTTTTCGGCAAAGGTTCCAAAGGTCAAAATTGAGGAAAGTAAAACCGTTAGGGGTAAAACCTTTTCGGTAAGGTTCGGCATTAAATAGAAAAGAAATTTTCCAATAATGACAATATCGAGACCTTTTCCAGCCAGATCATCTATAAATAGCCAAATCGTTTGAAATATGAAGATGAACATCAATATTACAAACGAGCTGAAAAAATTAAATAGAAATCTCGATAATATATACCGGTCTAATATTCTCAATGGTCTAATTTCTTATAATATAGTACCCTGCTTTCTCATACTTGTCTTCATCAAAAGTAAATAAGGTTTTTGACAAAGGCTGATCCGTTTTAAAAGAATTAACAGTAATCGTAGTGGTGGTGCCGTTTTGGCCGGTTTCGATAAGCTTGTAAATATGTTCGGTCTCGGCATCTATGCCTAACAATATAGATTTTATTTCTGAATCGGTATCCATTGGGGTCAACTTGACATATTGTATTTTTCTACCCTGTACATTTTGCAGAATATCCCATTCATACGTATGTCCCTGCTTATAAAAAGTTAGCATTTTTGATGGGGAAACGGTGTTTTCATCTTCGACCTGGTCCTCGATGGTTACTTCTTCATTTTCAGGTACAATTCGGTAGACTTTGTTGCCGTCAAACAGTTGCTGGGCACCCATATAGTTAAAGAGATATTTGTCTCCCTCTAAAGTGACATCACCACGGGTTTCTTGGTTTATACCGGCTTCGGCATTGTTCAAGACATATTTAAAGTCAATAGAAACGTTGTCATAGCTTTGCACCTTATTGTAAACATTGTCAAGAAGTGCTTTGGCTTTATCCGAATTTTGCGCAAAAGAGCTATTAAATATTAAGAGCAAAAGTAGTACTAGGTAATATTTTTTCATTTTATTAGTATTAATGCCTTTTATCGGCCTTCATTATTCAATAATTGATCTAACGCTACCAGGTCTGGAACCAAAACCTGTCGTGCCTTACTGCCTTCAAAGGGACCTACGATTCCCGCTGCTTCCAATTGGTCGACAATTCTTCCAGCGCGATTATAACCTAATTTCAACTTTCTTTGTATCAAAGAGGCCGAACCCTGCTGCGCAGTTACGATAACCTCGGCTGCATCTCGGAACATGGCATCACGATCAGCGATATCATAATCAATACTTGTGCCAGAATCTTCACCAACATACTCAGGAAGTTCATATGCCATGGGATAGGCTCTTTGAGACCCTATATATTCAGTGATTTTAGCAACTTCAGGCGTGTCTACGAAGGCACACTGTATTCGGGTAACATCATTACCTTGGGTGTATAGCATATCACCGCGACCAATCAATTGATCGGCACCTTGGGCATCAAGAATAGTTCTAGAATCTATTTTTGAGGTAACCCTAAAGGCGATTCGAGCCGGGAAATTGGCCTTTATTATACCGGTTATTACATTGACAGATGGCCGTTGTGTAGCTATTATCAAATGAATTCCGATAGCCCGGGCTAATTGTGCCAATCGGGCAATGGGGGTTTCCACCTCTTTTCCGGCAGTCATGATAAGGTCGGCAAACTCATCGATTACCAAAACGATATAAGGCAAAAATTTATGTCCGTCATTCGGATTCAATTTACGAGCCTTGAACTTGGTGTTGTATTCCTTAAGATTACGAACCATGGCATGTTTTAACAGTTCATAACGATTGTCCATCTCGATACAAAGCGAGTTTAATGTATGTATTACTTTGGTGTTATCGGTAATAATGGCTTCTTCAGAGTCTGGTAATTTTGCCAAAAAGTGGCGCTCAATTTTATTGTAAAGAGTCAATTCCACTTTTTTGGGATCCACCAAGATAAATTTTACTTCAGCGGGATGTTTTTTATAGAGGAGTGAAGTCAATACAGCATTCAAACCGACGGATTTACCTTGACCCGTGGCACCGGCCATTAGCATATGTGGCATTTTGGCAAGATCAACTACAAATGTTTCGTTACTAATTGTTTTTCCGAAGGCAATGGGCAATTCCATTTCTGCCTTTTGAAATTTGCTGGAAGCAATAACCGAGCGCATCGAAACGGTAGTAGCATTCTTATTCGGAACCTCTATGCCGATGGTGCCTTTGCCGGGAATCGGGGCGATAATTCGAATGCCCAGGGCCGCCAGAGATAGGGCGATATCATCTTCAAGGTTCTTGATTTTCGATATGCGTATCCCTGCCTCGGGCACGATTTCGTAAAGTGTTACAGTCGGGCCGATGGTCGCTTTGATCTGGGCAATACCGATCTTATAGTTCTTTAAAGTATCAACAATTTTGTTTTTGTTGTCCTCAAGTTCTTCTTGGTTGATGGTGATACTTCCCGAAACGCCGTGTTGATCCAAAAGTTCTATGGTGGGGAATTTATAGTTGCCCAACTCAAGAGTAGGGTCGAACTCTCCAAAATCTTCCACCAACTTACTGGCTATATTGTCGCTTTCCTCTTTTTCCTCAACAATTTTTTCCACTTCCATTGCCAGGTTTTCCTCAACCTCTTCAACTACAGGCATCGTCACCTCAAAATCATCTTTGACCTGTTCTTTATTCAAATGTGGAATGTTTTCCTTGTGGGTGTAGGTGTCAATGATAACAGGAACCCCTTCCTCAGTTTCCAACGATGTGAATGTGTCGTTTTGTTTTCCCTTTTTTTCCTTTTTGAATTCGGAAGACAAGGCCGTTCTTTTTTTATTGAAGTATATTCCGATATCCTCGGGAGAGAATTTGAATAGCCGAACCAAAATAAAAATCAATCCGAATAACAAAAGTAGGAGTACACCTATCTTTCCGGCATAATCTTGAAGGAAATCATTCATTTCATAACCGACCAATCCGCCCCACAAAGGGTTTTCATAGGCAAAGAAACCCAAGGCAATAGACATCCACAGAATAAAGACCAAACCCCAAATCCATTTTTTGAGCAATCCTTTTTTCTCAATACCAAGAAACATATAAAGCCCGGTGAGGCACATTAAAAAGGGAAGGATAAGTGATGCCAATCCGAAACCTTTGTACATAAAAAAGTGACTTACGCTTGCACCGAATTTGTTGAGTAAATTTTTGGCCTCGGCATTTCTATTGGCAAATTCAGTGAGCAAACTCTGGTCATCTTGCCATGTGAAATAGAAGGAAACAAAAGAAAAGAAAAGTGCCATACTGAGCAGCACCAATAGGCTTCCCACTATTATCTTATTTTGTTTTGACATGCCAAAACCCACGCCTTTTTTGACCGTTTTAGGCTTTGGTTTTCGTACCTTTTTTGCCATGAAATCTTTTATTCTGGGGGCTAAATTACAAATTTACCGTAGAAGGCGGTGAGATTTGTACTTCAAAAAATCTTTGGAAAGTAAATGATAACTCCAATGATACTGGCGGCAATAGAGACCAACATTACCGCACCGGCAGAAATATCTTTAATAAAACCTATTTTTTCATCGAATTCTGGCTGTATATAATCAGCGATTTTTTCAACAGCTGTATTTAGACCCTCAACGCCCATAACCAAACCGATAGCAAAAATTTGAAGTATCCATTCGGTGGCTGAGATATTATAGTAAAAACCAGCAATAGTGATAATAAGGGCAATGCCCACCTGAACCTTAATGCTTGCTTCGGTGCGAATCAAAAGTAGGGCTCCGCGCAATGCGAAGCCCACACTCTTAAATCTGTTTCTCGCAAAAGACTCCTTAGGCATCCATTAATGCTTCTAGGGCAGCCTTATAATTCGGCTCGTCAACTGTTTCAGGAACCTGTTCGCTGTAAACGACGTTTCCGTTTTCATTAAGAACCACCACAGATCGTGAAAGTAAGGGTTGCAATGGACCATCTGCAAACTCCACTTGATATGATTTACCAAAAGAACCATCTTTAAAATCCGATAGCATTTCAACATTGGTTATACCCTCGGCACCACAAAAACGGGCTTGAGCGAAAGGGAGGTCTTTAGAAATGCAGAGAACAACGGTGTTGTCCAATTCGGCGGCTTCCTCGTTAAATTGTCGTACCGATTGGGCACAAGTACCGGTGTCAATACTTGGAAAGATATTCAACACCACTTTTTTACCTTGGTAATCCGATAATGATGCGGAAGAGAGGTCCGTTTTTGTTAAGGTAAAACCGGGGGCCGTACTTTCGGTAGCGGGCAAGTCTCCCACTGTATGAATTGTATTTCCTTTAAGCGTTACTGTTGCCATGATCTTCGTTTTTAAGTTGACCGTGAAATTAAAAAATATAAAGGTTATATGTAAGCGTCTGTTTTGAAATCTATCAATTATTTTTTATACTCCTTTTTTGACATTGGATTACCGATACCTGTACCTCAATTTTTAGGTTAGGCCATAGCTACATCAAAACCAAATTATAAATATCAAATAATTATAAAAAGAAGAATAGCCTATTTGGAGGTCATTTTGCAGAACCCGAATATGCGGTTGATGGTTTTTCTTGAGCTTACTAGAGAACCGTACTAGGTGTCTATGGAGCCAGTCACCCGTCTCATGAATTGATTCAGGGCTTCTTTTTTGGGTTGTCCGCCCTTAATGGCCTTATGAACTTCTAAAGCTCCGTACATATTCGAAATAAGTTCGCCGATTACATCAAGTTCCTCATCTTTTAACGAAGGAACCTCCGTAAGGTCCTCAAGGGTCTCAATGGCTTCTACAACGAAATCTTCATCGTTTTTTTCAATAAAATTGGTCAAATGTTTAATTACTGGCAGCTTCATTGATCAGCTCTTTTAAAACATCATACTTGTTGGTTTGTACTTGGTTTTTCAAAGTTCCGTTGCTAAATGTTGCAAAGGTGGGTAGGTTATCTACTTTTGCCATCTTTCGGGATTCAGGAAATTTCTCTGCATCCGCGATTATAAAAGTTATATCCTCATGTGTTGCCGCCTCCTTTTTAAATTTTGGCTTCATTATACGACAGTTGCCACACCAGCCAGCTGAATATTGTACAACAACATTTTTATTTGCAGCAACTATTTCCTGTAAATTATCTTGTTCCAGTTCTAAGACCATAATTGTATGTTTTGTAATTTCTATATGATACAATAAAGCAATTGTTGGGTCTATGGGCTAGGTCCACACAATTGCCTTATTGGTTCACATCAATGTAACTATTATTCTTATTATAAAATTGTAAAGACTTACCCTACACCTTAGTTCGCGTGTGTCGAAAGGTAACTGGCAACGCCTGATCTATCGGCGGTCATTGCATCTTTACCTTCCTCCCAGTTCGCGGGGCATACTTCACCTTTTTGTTGTACGTGGGTATAGGCATCGATCAACCGTAAAAATTCGTTGACATTTCTTCCCAGTGGCATATGATTAATGCTTTCGTGAAAGACGGTTCCTTCTTCATCGATGAGATAGGTAGCCCTATAAGTCACGTTGTCCCCTTCCACGGTAACAACACCGGTTTCTTCATTATAGGCTTCTTCGGTAATATCTAAAATACCTAAAGTGGAAGCCAAATTTCTATTGCTATCGGCTAGTAAAGGATAGGTTACTCCTTCAATGCCCCCATTATCCTTGGAAGTGCTCAACCACGCAAAATGAACTTCCGCCGTATCGCAAGAAGCACCGATAACTACCGTGTTTCTATTTTCAAATGCGTCTAAAGCTGCTTGAAAAGCGTGCAGTTCGGTTGGACAAACGAATGTAAAATCCTTTGGATACCAGAACAATAGTACTTTTTTATTGTTCTTTTTGGCTTCTTCCAAAATATTGATTTTGAAGGTGTCGCCTAAATCGTTCATTGCGTTTACGCTTAAATCGGGGAATTTTTTTCCTACAAAGGCCATATATAACTTGTTTTTTAAAGGTTTGTTTTCACTACAAAATTAAGGCTTCAAAAAGGGGTTGCGAAGAGTTCGGCATTAAAAATAACGATAGTAGCATAACTATTATAAATAGCATGGTACAAGGGATGCTTTTCTTGTTTGATTTACAAAATGCAAGCCTTTATTTTATTGGTTTCTAAGTTTTTTGTCTTAAATATTGCGAGGAATGTTTTTAAGCTTTTTGAAAAGAAATTGGGTATGACATATTCTTTTGGTTATTGTCTTCCTTTTCTAAGGGTATTGCTTGAAAATTATGTTTTTCAAATAATTTCTTTTGGATGCAGTCTATTTATTCTCAGATTTTTTTCCAATCTGATAAATCGTTATCAAAACGGTTTTGAAGGAATTATTCAAAAAAAAAATCATTTTGAAAAAAGTTCTTTGAAAATAGAGAATCGTTATTAAAAAAACCTGGTAACGTTTTATTTCCGCTGATAGTTCCGAATCTTTTAAAAATGTTCCCGAACATTTGATGTAGACTATCGATATCATACTTCCCGATATTGTCGGGTCTGTCTGAGGACGACCAAGAGTAAATAGAGTGGTAGCGAATCAGGTTGCCATTCTCATCAACCTCCTTATTAACCTTCCAAGAACCCTTTGGTATTGTTTCGGACAATTCTTTTTCCTTGTTTTTTGGTTAGATCCAAGACTGTTTTTTTCGTGGGCATTACATGAGGTAGCTTAAATTGCTACCAACGAAAGTAACACGTACTTTTTCATTTTTACCAATTTTATAATTCACATCTTTGACCGCAAATAAAATGCCGATCCTTTTTGTAATGGATTGGTTGTCAGGTTAAAAATCGGTTAAAATGTTTTTGGCCTGGTAGTACACCGATAAGGCGATTTCAAAGTAATCGTCGTCGAATTATTCTTTCACGGAAGAGGAAGCCAATTGCTTTATTTTAACGCTCAAAGCGGCAAATAGTAGTGTCATCATAGGACTCAGCCAGTTGAAAATGGCATACATAAAATAGTCTGCCACACTGACCCCTAAAACTCCGCTGTGATACGCACCGCACGTATTCCATGGAATTAAAACCGATGTTACTGTACCCGAATCTTCCAGGGTGCGACTTAAATTTTCAGGGGCCAACCCACGGTCTTTATAGGCTTTGGCAAACATTTTTCCGGGTACCACGATGGCCAAGTATTGATCTGATGCTGTTACGTTCAATGCCAAGCAACTGCCTACAGTGCTAGCGAACAAACCAAAAGTTGTCTTAGCCATAGCAAGTAGACTCTTTGTAATACGCGATAGGGCACCTATTCCATCCATGATGCCACCAAAAACCATTGCGCAGAGAATCAGCCAAATAGTGCCTAACATACCGTTCATACCCTTGGCGGAAAATAGTTTTGTAAGCGATGGGTTATCCGTTGGTATCGAAGTTTCAAGGGTAATGGCATTTAGTATTCCTTTATAACCCGATTCAAAATCAAGACTTTTGGAGCCAGTCAGCCCTGCTACGATTTCGGGTTGAAAAATCAGGGCAAATACGGCCCCTAAAAGCGTTCCCATCAATAATGCTGCTAAGGGAGGAGTTCTTTTCACAATTAAAAAGATGACGATAGCCGGTACCAAGAACAACCATCCGTTAATATTGAATGTGGTGGCTATGCTAGATAGAATTGCTTCGGTATCTGCCGTACCACTAGTGTCCAATGAAAATCCGATGACAATAAATATGAACAATGTTACCAAGATAGTAGGTACAGTAGTAATTGTCATGTATTTTATATGATCGAATAGTTCGCCCCCGGCCATTGCTGGTGCCAGGTTGGTCGTATCGCTAAGTGGCGACATTTTATCTCCGAAATATGCTCCTGAGAGTACGGCACCAGCTGTCATTCCCAATGAAATATTGAGTGCTTCCCCAATACCTATTAAGGCAATACCTACAGTTGCCGAAGTGGTCCAGCTACTACCGGTGGCGACCGAAATGATAGCGCAGATAATCACACAGGCAGCCAGAAAAATGGTGGGATTTAAAATCTGCAAGCCGTAATAAATCATCGCTGGAATTATGCCACTGATCAACCATGTGCCCGCCAAGGCGCCCACCATCAAAAGGATAAGCAAGGCCCCCGTGGTCGATTTTACGTTCTCCGCAACTTCGGCAATCATTTGTTTGTAGGAAACTTTGTTTAAAAAACCTACAATGGCGGCAACTGCACCTCCCAAGAGCAAGATGAATTGATTCGAACCGCTAATCGCATCATCCCCGAATACGTAAACATTATAGGCTAGCATAGCTACAAGGGCAAAGACCGGAACGAGCGCCTCCCAAATTTTCAACTCCCTATTTTCAACAATATGCTCGTTTTGACGGTATTGAGGTCCCTTTTTACCTTTCATGCATTTCCGTTTAACATTCTTGTAATATTACGATTTTGACATCTGTTCTGCAAACTACCTGTATGTTCATCAAATCTACGGTCAAAGCCTGTATCTTTATTTTTTTGGACTATTGTTAACCGAAAAATAGTGTTAATTTTGTGACTTCAATTAAACAGAAATTTTATGAGTTCATACGATGTGGCCATAATTGGCTCAGGACCTGGTGGATATGTAGCTGCAATTAGATGCGCACAATTGGGAATGAAAACAGCGATTATAGAAAAATATAGCACTTTAGGAGGTACATGCCTTAATGTTGGTTGTATCCCTTCGAAGGCATTGTTGGATTCTAGTCACCATTATGAAGAAGCAGTCAAGCATTTTGAAGAACACGGAATCGATATCCCTGGGGAAATCAAGGTGAACCTTAAACAAATGATTTCCCGTAAGCAATCGGTCGTAGACCAAACTACCAAGGGAATCCAGTTTTTGATGGACAAAAATAAAATAGATGTTTTCGAAGGGTTGGGCAGTTTTAAGGATGCCACGCAAATCGACATCAAAAAGAATGATGGTAAGGTGGAAACCATTAAGGCTAAAAATACAATTATAGCTACTGGTTCCAAGCCGTCGACCTTACCTTTTATAAAGTTGGACAAAGAAAGGGTCATTACCTCGACCGAAGCTTTGGAATTAAAGGAAATTCCGAAACACCTGATTGTGATCGGTGGTGGGGTTATTGGTCTTGAGCTGGGACAGGTGTATAAACGTTTAGGGGCGGAGGTGACCGTTGTTGAGTTTATGGACCGCATTATCCCTGGGATGGATGGCGCTCTTTCAAAGGAGTTGATGAAGGTGATGAAAAAGCAAAAGGTAAAGTTTAATCTTTCGCATAAGGTAAAGTCCGTGGAACGTAAAGGTGACGAAGTCATTGTTAAAGCGGATGATAAAAAAGGAGAAGAAGTTGAATTTAAAGGGGACTACTGTTTGGTTTCTGTAGGACGTCATGCATATACTGAAGGCTTGAATCTTGAGGCGGCAGGAGTGCAAACGGAAAAAGGAGGTAGAATTGCCGTCAACGATCATCTGCAGACCAACGTTTCGAACATCTATGCTATCGGCGATGTAATCAAAGGCGCTATGTTGGCCCATAAGGCAGAGGAGGAAGGAACTTTGGTTGCCGAACAACTGGCTGGACAAAAACCACACATCGATTATAATTTGATTCCCGGGGTGGTATATACTTGGCCTGAAGTCGCTGCTGTCGGGAAGACTGAAGAAGAATTAAAAGAAGCAGGAGTCGATTACAAGGTTGGTCAATTCCCCATGCGTGCTTTGGGCCGCGCCCGTGCCAGTATGGATACTGATGGTTTTGTAAAAATAATTGCCGATGCCAAAACCGATGAAGTTTTGGGGATACATATGATTGGGGCTAGAGTAGCCGATTTAATTGCGGAAGGAGTAACGGCTATGGAATTCCGGGCTTCGGCTGAAGATATTTCTCGTATGAGCCATGCCCACCCCACCTATGCCGAAGCAGTGAAGGAAGCAGCCCTGGCAGCGACCGATGACCGGGCACTACATGTTTAGCTAGACTATATTTTATCGTACATTTTAATACGGGAAAGCCCCGATCAAGGGGCTTTTTTTATTTTAAGCGCCTAACAAGGGTAAGTGCTTTATTCGGTGGTAATTCAATGCCAACGAAATACAATGCTTTAGCTCGTTCTCGGGTATTTCATCATGGAGTTTAAAGACAATGGCCCGGTCTCCTTCAAATTCAAATTTGTCTTTGTAAAGTACCTTAAATGTGGGTACTAATTTCGAGGTGCATTTAAAATAGATGGCGAATTGGTCAGGCTTCTTTGCTTTCCAATCCATACGTACGGTGCTTCCATATTTGGTAAGGTAGCTGGGTTCGCCCCATTTCAGGGTTTCTTCGAGTTTTTCAAGCCCTTCAAGGTCGTCAGCTACTTGCAAGACCAGCGTTCTGAGATATCGGAGCTGTTGTTTTACGTTGGAAGGATAATTTTTGAAAACGGCAGTCGCTTTAGGGTCGGTAATAAGTTCCATTTATTCGCTTACTTATCGCAATTGGCTATCGGTGTTATTTTTATGTAACCCAAGATAAGGAAAATGGTGAAAAATTGAGCGGTGGTTTGTGTTCATTTAGGTTCTTTTTAGTTTCACAGTATTTTAGTGGTATTAATAAATTCGTCCTTAACCATGGAGGTCTTTGAGTTTCATAATGTTGCTCAACGGTCAAATCGCTATTTTCTCCAAGGCTAGAAAATGGGTCGTGTTATGGTCGAATAAAGGAACTATTTTCACTTCACAGGTATACGGTGTGCCGTCTTTCCTATAGTTTACCAACACTTCAGTAAAGGGAGCGCAGCCGTTCAATTTTGTTTTCATCCTTTTTTTTGCGTTTGAACAGGTATCCGGACCTTGTAAAAATTTTGGTGTGTTATTTATAGCGTCATTTTTGGAATACCCCGTCATTTCGGTAAAACCATCATTAACCCATAGTATTTTTTGTTCGAGGTCGGTAATCACAAGCGCTTCGAAGTGCTGTTTTTCAAAAATGGCGTTGATATTGTTTTTCCAACCTAGCTTATTTCCCATCTCTTTAACTTTTAGAATGTCTTGTTCCCTTCTCAGTGCTTTTACTTTAATAAAGTAATCCTCGCTGTAGATATCCCAACTTAAAAGGGGTGCTATTTGAAATTTTTGGGAACCTATCAATGGTCTTATTTTATAATATTCTTTGTTACTGAGAGTAGAAAGATAAATGTCTAAAGACATCATTTGAGATAAATCGTTCTTCATAGTTTTTGATTTTCGCATTCTGTCAGTGATAGCACATGCGCAATTTGGCATTTGGTTTGTAAATATAGTCAAATTGGGCTACGGCCACTTGAGAACAGAATCGATGGTATAAGATGTTTTTATGGGATTAGTTTATGAAATCTCACTTTTCTGATGCCGTGGACCGTTTCCCACTGTTTGACTTCCTTGAAACCAAACTTGAGGTACAGTGCGATAGCTGGTGCATTGCCCGCACCGGTTTCCACTATGAAAGGCTTTGAGTTAAAAGAAAGGAGTGTAAATTCCATTAATTGTGTTGCTATGCCCTGCCGGAAGAAATTGGTGGAAATAACCAAACTTTGAATATGGGTAAAACCGATAGCATGATAAATCTCTATAACCCCTGCAAGCTCCTGATTTTTTAGAAATCCAAAAAAATCATTTTCACTATTCACAAAACTTTTAAGGCTCCTATTTAAAGGAGGAAAATCTTTGGTATTCAATAATTTTGCTTCAACTTTATATGATTCCTGAGAAACGGAACGGATGCTTCGAGCCACGGCTGTAACGTTATTTTGAAGCTTTTTAATCAAAGATTGTGCTATAGCAGAATTCCACCGGAGGCCTCTATACGTTGTCCGTTGATCCACCTTGCATCCTCAGTACATAAAAAGGCCACAACTCCGCCAATATCCTCGGGTTCTCCCACGCGGCCCAAAGCCGTAACTTTGGTTACCAATTTTCTTTTTTGTTCGTTTGTTTTGTTTTGGCCTCCGCCAAAATCTGTTGCAACGGCACCTGGGGCAACAACATTGGCCGTAATTTTTCGATGTGCCAATTCTTTGGCCAAATATTTTGTGAATATCTCTACGGCTCCTTTAATTGGGGCATAGACGGATGAATTTGGAAAAGTAAATCTTGTCAAACCTGAAGAAATATTAATAATGCTACTTCCATCATTTAAATACACCAAGGCTTTTTGCGTCAGAAAGTAAACTCCCTTAAAGTGAACTTCAACCATTTCATCAAATTGCGCTTCCGTAGTTTCAACAAAGGGTTGATAGATTCCCGTTCCTGCATTATTAATTAAAAAATCAAGATTTTCATGTTCTGTTTCTGACTTTATGAAGGAAGAGAGCTGTTTAAAAAAAGGATCAAAGGAATTAATTTTACGGGTGTCAAGCTGTAGTGCATGGGCAGTTCTACCTATTTTATTTATCTCGTCGACCACTTGATCTGCTGCCGATTTGTTTGAATGGTAGGTGATAATGGTGTCAATTCCCTTTTTTGCCAAGCTAATGGCTATATCTCGGCCTAGACCTCGGCTTCCGCCTGTTACCAAGGCTATTTTTCTTTTTGACATTTAATTAGGTTTTTTTGCATGTAAAAAACATTGGGAAACTTGGCCGCAATATTTAAAACGGGACATCAAAAATAAAAGTTTTATCAAGTTTTTGCCAAGGTTTGGGCAAGTTGCTTTAGAGCATTGCCTGCATTTGTTTTCTGATATCCCCGATTTTATAAATTTGCTGTACCGTATCAACATATAACTTAGCAAATCGCTCATTTTGGGCAAGATTGCCAAAAAGGGATTCCTGTTTTATAAAGGCTAGTGGGTCGGTCGGAGTTTGTCTGGCGGCTTGATGAAGCTCTGCGCGCATTTCATCAATAATCTCGATAGTATTTCCATGGCTATCCATTTCTCTGTCGCTATAGTAGCACCAGGCGGCAATGACCAAGGTTGTAAATTGAATGCTACCCTCCGTAGCTAAATTTTCCTGAAGGGTGGCGATTAAAAATTTTGGCAATTTGGCAGAACTTTCAGAGCAAATACGGCTTACGCTGTCCTTAATATTGGGGTTGGCAAAGCGTTTTTCCAAACTGTCTTTGTAAGTTTTTAAATCAATCCCTTTCACTGCGTCCAATGTCGGACTTGCTTCCCGATCCATGAAGGCCCTCAAATAGGCGACGAATATTTTGTCTTCCATACAAGCATTGATGGTCTTATGCCCGTGTATGGCCCCCAAGATACCAAGTACCGAATGCCCGGCATTTAGCAGCCGAAGTTTCATTTTCTCATAAGGTTTCACATCAGGAACAAATTGTACCCCCACCTTTTCGAATTCAGGCCGTCCATCTGAAAATTTATCTTCAACGACCCATTGTATGAAAGGTTCACAGGTAACCGGCCATGCGTCATTTATTCCGTAGGTATCACTGAGGTATGTTATATCGGCCTGAGTGGTAACAGGAGTTATACGGTCAACCATGGTATTTGGAAATTGCACCTCACTCTCAACCCATTCGGCCAGTTTAGGGTCTAGTTTTCTGCAGAATGATAGCAACATCTTACGTGTTATATCGCCATTATGTTGAATGTTATCGCAAGACATTATAGTAAAAGCCGGAAGCCCGGCCTCTCGACGTTTTTTTAATGCTGCAGTCAAGAAACCATAAACAGTTTTTGGGTTGTTGGGATTATTAAGTTCATGTACGATATCAGGATTTTCAAAATCGAATTCCCCTGTGGCGGGATTAAAATTGTAGCCTCCTTCCGTAATGGTAAGGGAGACAATTTTAGTAGACGGGGCGGCGATAAGTTCTATTACGGGCCCTTGGTCCTCATATCCTAGTAAGAAATCAACAATTGAACCTATAAGTTGGCACTTTACCGCTCCATCAGGATGTTTAACAATAAGTGTATAAAGACCATCTTGCGCTTTCAACACATCGTGTATTTTTTGATCCCCAGACCGCAAACCTACACCACAGATTCCCCATTCGGATGCATCCGTTTTCTCCTGAAGTAGATGCGTATAGAAGGCTTGATGTGCCCTGTGAAAACCACCGACCCCAATATGTACCATTCCTACCTTGAGGTTTTTTCGGTTATAGCCCGGACAAGGGATGAGGTCTGCGATTTGACTTATATTTTTTTGATTGAGTTGCATTGCGATTTATTTTACAATTATGATTTTTTTATTTTTTTGCCTTTCGAAGCCATGTAGGCCGTTATAAAGTAGATTAATGTGCATATGAATGCATATCTATAAAATATTTCACGGTTTTCTATGTACAAAGTCTCATTTGAGCTGTCGAATAGTACTATGCATGCGAGAACCAAAGTAATGAGAAGAGCAATAATGGCTATAGTTTTCAGTACTTTGGTATAAAGGGAATTATCCGCAATTTGCCTAGGTTCCAACTGGGCTTTTCGTTCTTGAAACTTTTCCATGTTTTCATTGCGCATCTTTTCTTGTTTCTCCGCTTCCGGATATGCTTTTTTTGCACCATAGCGGGCCGCAAAAAAGGTATAGATAAGGATCGTGAAAATCCATGTAGGAATAAATAGGTAAAAGAACGACATTACATCAAAGGCATTCAACCCAAAACCAAACAAGAGTCCCAATGCCCAAGAGGCTATAGCGGGAGTACTAAATGTTAATTGACGGTACGACGACCAGTATCGGGTATATCCTATTCTAGGAAATATTTGATGTTCCGCGAATACGATCGCACCGACGGGAACCACCAATAAGCCCGCATAGGTAAGTAACGGCAGTATTTGGGAGAACACAAATGGAAAACAGGCAACTATAATAGTAACAAGACCCACCGTAAGGGTGGTTTTCCTTCGGGAGTGGTTAAAAAAGATGGCCTGTGCGGCCAAGCCCGCCCGGTAAAGGTTGGCAACGGCCGTGGTCCAGCCCGCAACAATTACAATAACAAATCCCGACCAGCCCAGGGCGTAGTATGCCACATCACCAGGGTCGAGTTCAACAATGGATTTCCCTAGTATTACGGCAGCCCCGGCTCCCATAATACCGGCGGCAATCCAAGCGACATAATGGCCGAACATCATTCCGGTACTTGTGGCCAGCCCATATATTTTCTTTTTTGCGAATCGCAAAAGCGCCATATCGATCAAACCGAAATGGGTAATGGTATTGGCTGCCCAAGCGAAACCGATTACCTCGATCAGTCCAATACCTGGTTCGCCGTTGCTGTCGATTCCTGTCCATATTGATTGATTGCCCAGTGCTATAAAATCGTCCCATCCTGCCGGTAAGGTTTTGCCTAACACATCTAAAGATAGTGCGGGTAAAAGCACTAGGGCTCCACTGGTAAACATCACGAACAACCAAGGGGCGCAGATCCCAGAAAATTCGGAAACAGCATTAAATCCATATATAGCAATGGAAACAACGACTATTCCAACGCCGAAAACAATAAGAATAAACCACAGATTGGTGGGATACCAGTTTAATTGGGCAGGGATATCGAACGCAAAACGAACAGCTGTAGCTGACACGGTAACCATCGCCGCGGATATAACCGTAAAGATGATGACATTCGCCCAATTGTAGAGTTTGGTCATTGAATCGCCAGCAATCTTGTTGAGGTATGTGTATAAACTCAATCGCGTATCGACAGCTATAGGCGAAGTAATGAACGTCCAACTAAGAACTGCCAAAATGTTTCCAATCAATAGCCCCAATAAAATATCCATTGTTTTAGCTCCCAAAGCGACAAATGTCGCACCGATAACAAACTCGGTCGCAGCTACATGCTCTGCAGCATATAGTCCGGCAAAATGGGTCCAATCGTGTAATTTATGCTTGGCAACTGGCAATTGCTCTTCGTCAAGGCTTTCGAATTGTTTAAAATTTTCGGTAGTGTTCATACTTTGCTATGGCGTCAAATAGGTTCTGTGAATTTCTATTGAAAGGGCTGCATTCATTACTTCAGGGTGTTGGTCTTGTCGGTGAATACAACACTTACGCCCAAAGGCTTTATAAAGAGAATTCTTGTCTACTCCACTCATGAAGTCTGATTTTGAAAGATTGTATGATGATGTGCAATTCGTGATAATTGATTAAACTTACAAATAAATATAAAGACATAACATACCACCTCCACGAATTAGGTTGTTTCGTCCAATTTTTTGTTGCAATTTTAACTAGTCGTATGGCACTGTTCTTGACTTCGGTTTTAAGCTTAAATACCTGATGGTGGGAAAGCAATTATGGGTTTCGGCTTGTTACGTTAACCAATCGAGTACAATGAATGTTCGCTAAGTTTTATAAATTAGTCAAATAAGCCTTAAAGATTATCAATATTGCAAAAAGGAATGGCTATAAAGTTTTTATGGATAAAAGTTGTCACTATCTGTGTTTTATAGAAAGAATTGCTAATATAAGTACTTATCTTGGGGTGCATTGAAAAATTGATTTCCACATGGCATTAAAAGTAGCAATAGCACATAAGACCGTTTATAAATATGATCGTCGGGTAAGTCTCTCTCCACATATTTTTAGATTACGACCTGCACCACATAGCAGAACACCTATAGAATCGTATTCCATAAAAATAAAGCCTGAGAATCATTTTTTCAATTGGCAACAAGATCCTTTTGGTAATTACTTGGCGCGTATTGTTTTTCCCGAACAGACCGATGAACTCTCGGTTGAGGTAGAAATTATAGCAGATTTAAAAACCATTAATCCCTTTGATTTCTTTGTTGAGGAGGCCGTGGAGAATTTTCCGTTTACCTATTCCAAGGATTTAAAAAAAGAATTACAGCCCTATTTGGAAATTACGGAGAAAGGTCCCTTACTTCAAGAGTGGTTAGAAAATATAGACTTGACCCGAAAACGTACTATTGATTTTCTGATAGGCCTTAATCAAAAGCTGTACCAACACCTCAATTATACCATCCGTATGGAACCTGGGGTGCAAAATTGCGAACAAACTTTAGGAAATAAACTAGGGTCTTGTAGGGATTTTGCTTGGTTATTGGTGCAAACACTACGGCATTTGGGATTGGCGGCACGTTTTGTATCGGGCTACCTTGTGCAATTAAAGTCGGATGAGAAATCTTTAGACGGTCCTTCCGGTCCAGAGGAAGACTTTACCGATTTGCATGCATGGGCGGAGGTCTACCTACCTGGTGCAGGTTGGATCGGTCTTGATGCAACTTCCGGTCTTTTGGCAGGGGAGGGGCATATTCCATTGGCTTGTACACCTTCCTTTGAAAGTGCTGCACCAGTATATGGACTGACCGACCCCTGTGAAACAGAATTCGAATTTGATAATTCTGTAACCCGCATTTTTGAATCACCACGGGTGACCAAGCCCTATACCGAAGATCAGTGGAACGCAATTTACAATCTAGGTTTTG
>CBDULZ010000077.1:0-24508 GCA_965368185.1 uncultured Kriegella sp. | reverse complement strand
ATTCTTGTGAATTTAAACCTTCCTGTGCTTCTAAAAGAGTCTTCCCTATTAGTTCTTACGTATTTTTTACATAATCAAAATCGTCGATATTTTCTTTTAAAAATAAGGGCAGGTCAAAGAACCTACCCGTATTTCAAAAGGGGAAACTCACTCTAACAACTATCTCACAATATTTTAAAATTTAGTAACCGGGGTTTTGAGTCAACGATCCATCGGAAAGTTCCAATTCATCTGAAGGAATGGGACGTAAAAAATGAATGCTAGGATCAAAAGCTCCATGATCTATGACATGGGGATTATATAATTCAATACGTTCCTGTAATTTACCAGTACGCTTCAACACGGCCCATCGATTAACCTCACCTGCAAGCTCAATGGCGCGTTCGTTCAAAATATCGTCAAGTGTTACCGACGTGTAAGAGCTAGCCGTGCCGGTTGCCCTTTCACGTACCCTGTTTATGTGAAACAGGGCCTGAGTAGTATTCCCGGCCCCTAAGTGGGCTTCGGCGGCCAATAAATGGGTGCCAGCCACCCGAAACACAAACGTATCACGCGAACCACCTTCCGATTCGTCAAAATCAACATCACCAAACTTTTTAAAAATCGGAAAATTCGTTCTATTTAGATTTGCACTGTACTGATAAATAGCTCCGTCAATATTATCTGGAACTCCATATAAATACTGATCTGGTTGATACACGTAATACCGATTTAATTTGTCGGCCAATTCCGCTGCTTCCAGTGCAACTTTCGGATAATAAATTACCGTATCGCCCACCGCGACCAAATCTGTACCAAAGTCGGAATTGTATTCCACTTCCTCGTTAGCCAATAAGGCCCGATGCATTGTCGGTTCCTCCCGGGTATCATTCTCGTCGAACAATGAGTAGAAAAAAGGCGTTGGCATGGCACCAAAATCACTTCTTCCGTAGGGATTAATCCTGGCAATACCAGGGTAATCATTAACGCTGTTCAGAAAAAGTGAATGTTTGTTGTTGTTTCTGTCAGCGGCCTCACCCGAAGTTCCATATTGAATAGCAAAAAGAATCTCCGGATTTACTTGATTTTCATAATCAAAAACTTGAGCATACGATTGACTTCTTATGTCATAGTTACCTATGGCCTGTTCTGCCAAGACGGCTGCCGTGCCAAAATCGGAAGCATCACCAAAAGATGTATAGGCTCTGGTCAAATATACCTCGGCCAATAGATGTTGTGCCGCCCTTTTTGAAAAACGCCCTGTTTCGGGAGCATCCTGTAAATTAGGTATGGCTGCCTCTAGATCAGAAATGATTTGGGTATAGGTCTCCTGTTCTGAACTTCTGGCATAATCGGAGCGAATACTGTTTGGTTCCTCCAACTCCAGTACGACACCACCATATTGCTGAACCAAATTAAAAAAGGCCAGTCCTCTTAATGCTTTTGCTTGAGCTATTCCGTAAGCTTTATCGGCCAACTTCGAATCGCTGAACTGAATTTCATTCTCGTAGCGATTAATGGCCGTATTTGCTTTGGCTATAACATTGTAATTTCTTCCCCATATTGCACCACCGGAATTTAGACCAAAATAGTCATTTGAAGCATTGAACGAAAATACTTCGCCTTTGCTGGTAAAAATATCAGTTCCTAAGAATTGAAATCCGTAATCTTTGTATACACCACGCAATGAGGCATAAACGCCAACCACCAATTGATCTGCTGTATTTTCATCAATAAAATTCTCACTGGTTATATCGGAAAAAATGTCTTCCTCGATATAGCTCTCACAGGAGCTGAGCCCTATCAATACACCTAACAAGACTAAAATGTGCTTATTGTTTTTTATCAGTTTCATTTTGTATATTTTATAATTAAAAGGATAGTTTAAGTCCGAACAATACGGTCTTGACCGCATATGTCATGTTATAAGAATTCTGTAAGCCCGTCTCGGGATCCGGACCCTCATAATCGGTAAAGGTGAAAGGGTTTTGAACATCCAATGACAATCGCAGATTTGAAATGTTTAGTTGGTCCAATAGCGGGTTTGGAAAATCATATCCTAAACCGATATTACCGATGCGTACAAAATCAAATTCTTCATAGTACCACTCACCGGGATGTCCGTAGTCAGGTGCAGGATATTTGGCATCTGGGTTATTCGGAGTCCAATAATCCAAATCTACTTTATTAAATTTGGCATCATCGCCCTGGTAGGGTGCAAAATGTTGATAGAATTCCGAATGCCCAAATACCCCCTGTCTGGTATGCATCTGAATACTTAAATCTAAATTCTTATAAGTAAATGTGTTGGTCATACCACCCGTCCACTCTGGTGATATGGAACCAATTACCACTTTATCGTCTTGATTGATCAAATCATCATTGTTCTGATCTACAAATTTATATTGGCCAGGTACGGCGTTGTATACTGCCGCTTCGGCCGCCTCATCTAGTTGCCAGATGCCCACTTTATCATATGAATAGATGGCATCTACGGCTTCACCAATTTTTAAAACTCCGTGCCTTCCGTAAGGTATCTCATCGAGATCCCCATCCAACTTCAAGATTTCATTGGTGTTTTTCGAAAAGTTAATACTCGTTTTCCACGAGAAGTTATCGGTTCTAACGTTGACGGTATTCAAGGTAACCTCTACCCCCTTATTTCGTACAGACCCGAAATTGCCCACGGCACTACCAAATCCGGTAATCGATGATAATTGCCTGTTCAAAATGCTCCCTTCGGTTTCTTTGTTGTAATATTCAAAACCAAGTCGCACTCTGTTGTTTACAGCGGCAAAATCCAATCCGAAGTTATATTCCTTTGAAATTTCCCAGGTCAAATTACTATTTGAAAGCCCGGCCACTACTTTTCCGTTACCGAGGTTATCGCCAAAGAGGTAGTTTGTATTGCTCAAGAAAGACAATGAACTATACGGCTGAACCGTGGTATCGTTACCTGATTCACCATAACTTATTCGCAACTTCAAATCATTGATCCAATCCGCGGTTTCCATAAAACCTTCTTCACTGACACGCCAAGCAAAAGCCGCAGAGGGGAAAAAATTCCATTTGTTACCTTCTGAAAGTTTAGAGGATCCATCATACCTGCCTGTAAAAGTAAAGAGATATCGGTCTCTAATGTTATAATTTAAACGACCGGCAAAAGAAGAAAGTGATTCCTTACCATAATAACTACCATAATTCCGAACGTCAGTACCTGCTTGGGTATTATAAAACAAATAGGCATCGGTATCAAAGTTCCTGGTCTCAATATTACTGCCCTCGTTCTGGTTATAATACAAAGAAGAGATAAGGGTAGTCTTTAGGTTATGGCCATCAAAAGTGTCAAAATCAAAATCCACAATATTGTCCCAAGTATAAGAAGTTCTGAAACGTGAATCATAGTGTGATTGAATTCTACTTGGATCATTACGTGCGGCTTTAGTAAATAAACCCCGATATTCCCCAAATCTTGTGGTGCTTATATTAGGAGCAAACTGTGTTTTAAAATTAACCCATTTCGCCGGCTTGTAGTTTAGAAATACATTGGCAATAACATCTAAAGACTTCGTATTTACACGCCATTCGCCAGTTGCATCGTAATAAGGATTGGCAAAACGTTGGTCTTGATCATCTGGAAATAGGATTACGTCACCATTGGGGTCAAAAGAATTAACTGTTGGCACTAACCGAAACGTACTTCTAAAAAGTTCCCTACTACCCTCTTCCCTTTCAGAGAATGCTAAATAGGTTTTCAAACCTACAGTAAATTTGTCGGTCACCTTTTTCGAGAGCGAAGCACTGATGTTATACCGTTCGTACCCTTCAATACCCATAACTCCTTCATCGCTTAAATAACCTAGTGACCCGTTATAGGTCAATCCGTTACTGCCACCTGACATTCCAACGGTGTGGCTAGTCTGAACACCTGATTTCCTATAATCACCCAACCAATCCGTATATCTTCTGTTGGAGACGTTATCGGCCTCTTCATTCGACGATTGAAACTCGGTCGAGCGATCGATAGACGCATTGTTGTAGTCATCAATTGTCCCAAAGTTTGTACCATTAAACAATCCCCTCCATTGTCTTGCTTTTAAATAATCATCTACAAAAGCAACATATTCGTCACCTGAGTACATATCGGGTATATTGGTTGCCGTACGCAGACCAAAAGTAGATTCGTATGAAAAAACGGTTTTACCTTCAATACCGTTCTTGGTCGTAATAATTACCACACCATTGGCACCTCGAGAACCGTATATGGCAGTTGCGGAGGCATCCTTGAGAATATCCATTTGCTGAATATCGGCTGGATTGAGAATATTAATGTCTTCAAAAAACACCCCATCCACTACATACAAAGGTTTTGATAAATCGTCGGAAAGATTGTCGCTAACACCATCGTTACCGACGTTATTATTTGTAATTACCGTATTCCCGCGAATTTTAATCGATAGGGGCGCCCCAGGTTTGGAACTTAAGGTACGTACATCGACCCCAGCAACACGACCTTGAAGCGCTTGGCCTATATCTGTTTTCTTCTGCTCCGTTAATGTCTCTGTATCTAATGAAGCTACTGCCCCCGTAAGGTCACTTTTCTTAACCGAACCGTAACCGATGACTACGACTTCGTCAAGTCCGGTAGAGGACGCCTCAAGCGTAATAGAATAGCTTGACGAGCCGTCCATATCGATTTCTTTAGACTCGAAACCGATATAGGACACCACCAAGGTTGACCTGGTATCTTGCACTGAAATCGAAAAATTTCCGTCAAAATCGGTTACCACACCATTTGTGGTTCCTTTTACTACTACGTTCGCCCCTGGTAGCGGAACATTTTGATCATCCAATACCGTTCCCGTCACATTCGTTTGCGCCCATGAAACAGCAGTGATACCCATCAAAAAGATTAGCATCAAAAATTTTAGTTTCTTCATTCTTTAAGTAGTTTGAATTAATTTATGCTAAACTACCGTTAACGTATTATTAAGAAATGGACATATTTCCCATAAACATGGATAAATTCACCAAGGTCAATAAAATAAAGGGGTTCAAAGTGCCATATTCTCAAAAGTAAGAGTCTTATTTTAACACTTTTTGAAAAAACAATGCATTTTCCTGTTTGTATCCGTTAAAAGAATCTGGAGAAAAACGACTAAAAAGATGAAAAAGTGTCTCAGGAAGTGCTACCGTTAAACGCTGTGAATCTCAAAATTATAAATACTTTGCTTATTCGATAATCTTGGAAATAGGCACCATATAAAGCTGTCTGCCATCACCGCCATGCGTTGAGTCGAAGAAGACCAAATTACCATCACGACTGTTTCTAGGATGTAGATCGCATCGTACTTCACCTTGATATTTTAAAGGCTCGTGAAATTTGCCCAATGAAACCTTCTTTTTGGTCGGAACATGGTAAAGGTACAACTCTTGTAAACGTGCTTCCCCTTGCGGATAGGTATCGTTAAGAATCCATTCGCGATGTGTACCGTTAATATACGTGTTATGACCGTTGACCGTCATAATATCCTCTCCAATAGGAACAATTTGGTCGGTTTTGTCGGTAAACACATAAAAGCCCGATTCTTTGCCGACGGGCTTGGTCCACATACAGATTTCTTGGGGTGTCTTCCAGATAAAATGGGAAGTATGTCCCGAGGGATCTAAAATATAGCGGTTTGAGCCCTCTAAATCGGCAGTCACCATTCGGGTTATAAAACCGGAAGCAGCTCTATCTTTTCCGTTTCCTTTTTCCTTCCGCCAACGGTGGAGAAATGTAAAACGCTTGTCATCGGGACTAATCAATATATGGTTGAACCAGTGCCAATAATCCGTTAAGTCTTCTCCCTGATGTTCTTGTTTCGCCATCTCATCAATAGAGATTAATAGTTCGGACTTGCCAGTTTTCAAGTCCATTTTGTAAAGTCCGATTTCCTCAGGATGCCGATTCTCCTCGAAGGGATCGGGAAACCCAGCGTACCCATAGCCCGGTCGCAGTTTTTGAATACGGTTGAATTCGGTTCCCAGCGCAAAAGTACCATCATTGCTCAGGGTATAAACGGCTTTGGGAAGCGTTCTTTTTTCTTTGGTAAATACATTTAAGATTCGGCTTACAAATTTGCCGTTCTCTATATCGTTCCATAGAATCTCTTCCTTTGAGCCAGGAATCCACTGAAGCATGCACCCTTGTTGCCAACCCCAAGCATGGCTTTCCCCAAGAGGAATCCATTTATTATTATCATGGAGGTCTATCATACCAATGACCAAACCGTCATTCTCGGTTGGCGATCGATGTATCGTATCTACTTCGGCGACCAGCACATACCTACCCGTAGGATCGACCTGCAATTTGTCGTAATAACCAAACCAATGCTGTTTGGGACCAGAAGTGAGTTTAATAATCTTGTAATCAGAAATATAACCCTCCACTGGCACCGATTTTTTCTGAGCGGCTTCATCGCTATTTTGGCCAAACCCCATAAAGGGAAGACATAAAAGCAATGCCAGAACGATTTTTACCATGGTCAATTTTAAATTAGTGTCGGTTATAGCTTCTCATCTTCAAACTGGCCGGAGTCTTTAATTGAACCTCTTTTGGCAATTTGGTCAATTTTCCGGTTTTCATATTCCTTTTAAAGGTGACCAGATTTCCAGTCGTCTGATTGGCAACCACAAGATATTGTCCGGTGGGGTCGATCACAAAACTACGGGGATGGTCACCAAAAGTAGATTCATGCCCCACCAATTTTAGCCTACCTGAACTTTTATCGATAGCAAAAATTGCCAAGGTGTTTTCTCCCCTATTGGAGGCATACAGAAATTTTCCGTCAGGGGATACATGAATATCGGCCGCTTGGTAATTCTCTCTCTTTTCAGCATAAGAAAAATTAGTTGCAATGGGGTGTAATATCCCTTGTTTATAAGCAAATGACGTTACGGTGCCGTTCAGTTCATTGATGCAATAGCCATATTTTCCATTGGGATGAAAAGCGAAATGCCTTGGACCACTACCAGGTTCAGCAGCAAGAGTACCGTCACCGAATGTCGTCAATTTGGCGGCGTTTTCTTTATTGAACTTGAAGGCATGAATTTTATCAGCACCCAAATCCATCACATACAGGTATTTGCCGTCGGGGGAAAAATTGGTGGAATGGGCGTGGGCCACATCTTGATTGGGCGACACAATACTACTCCCCGAAAACTCAACAAGTTGGCTCGAAGGTTTAAGGCGCCCATCAGCTTCACACTCATAAATATTTATTACGGCATCTGTATAATTGCCACTGACGACGAACTTTCCGTCGCGGTATACATTAAGGTGCACGGGGTTTCTTCCATCGGTCGTCTGTTTGTTCAAAAAGGTCAACTTGCCCGAAGCACTATCGATTTTAAATGCAGAAACGGATCCATCTTTTTCCAATTTTGATTCTGTGACGGAGTATAGGTACTTTCCATTGGGAGCAACCGCTAAAAACGATGAATTGACCAAATCTGACTGTTTGTATCGTTCGGTTAGGCCTCCATCAGCTTCTAAAGAATATACATGAATACCGTCACCCTTCTTCCCATCGGTATATGAACCCACAAAAAGTAAAGTTTCGGGACTATCTTGACCGAACGACATATACATTATGATTAAAGCAACACAGGTGCCGAAATTTCGGAATGTTTTTCTCCGCATTTTATAAGTTCTTGTAGTATCACTAGATTTTGAACCAGTTTATGCTTTAAATATAGTGGTTTTAAATCAGTAATTGCCTTGTAGGGATATAGGGATTGAATGCCTCAATAATATCACGTTGAGTACCGCTGAAAAACAAGGAAAGCTATCTAAAACATATACAGTAAGAAGACCATGACCAGTAATCTTAAAAGGATGTTATTCCTCAAAAATCAAACTTATACGTCGCCCCACCTAAAATTTGCAACCCCTGGACCGGGAAATTCGACCATTTTTGATAGTTGTTGTTCGCAATATTGGCCGCTTTTATAAAAATGGATAGCTGATCGTTCAGTCGATGGCCTACATGCGCATTGGCATCAAAATAGCCGTCAAGATTGACAATAGTCGCGGGAAAATCTGAAGGTTCCATGCCTACGATAGCTTCCGAGGCAACATCTTCGCGTTCACCTACATAAAATAGATTGGCTCCCATATACCATTTTTTCCCAATCTGATAGTCCAAAAATAAGGACCCCGTAAGGTTCGGAAGGTTCCATGCCGGGTTATCGGTTTCCGTATCGTAATCATAAATTTCGGCACTTACCCCAAATGTAAAATTTCGGTTTACATCCACATTCAATTCCCCAAAAACGCCGATAGTCTTTATATCATCATAGAATACATCAAAAGAATTGCCATAATTATAGCCCTTTTCGTCGTCACGTATCGTATTCTGCGGATTCAACTTAAACAACGGCCTTCTGTTTTCTGCCGTATAAGACCCTTTGATGTTATAACTTAAATTAGGTAAGAGTTGTCCTTTTAATCCAATATAGGCATCATATTGTTTGTCTGTCGGCACAATGGTCAAGGTTGGTGAGACAAAAGGATTCTCCTCTACAAAGCCATAATACGAATTCTGCTTTAATTCACCGACGACCCCGCCATAAGCAATAGCCATTTCCTCCATTAATCGGTACGAAGCAGTTACCGCCGGATAGATATAAAAATTGCTCTCGCTATTTTCAGTATCCAACCCATAGACCAAATTGACTCCTAAATTCAAGGAAAGGTCATCGCGCTTCATGGTCAGACTCGGGTTGATCCCGAACTGAAGTTGACTATAGTTGATACCCGCATCATTCGTTGTTGTATTCAGCGATGCATTTTCAAATTTACCGCTAACATAATCGGCATTCACTTTGATTTCCAAGGCCTCTTCGCTTAACGGAAACTCAAACCCCGTACTTAAAACAGCACGGTTTTCGCCAGATTTTGCCGCATCCCAAAACCGTCGGTATTGTAGCTCGGCATTCGTAAAATAGGAATCCTCGACATTGATATGCCCGCCTGCCTGGCCCATATAATAATTCTGTCTTTCATCAATACCGTGTACCGCTTCTTCGGTAAATACGCCATCAGGAATTCCATACCAATTGTATAGTTGATGCTGTAAGGCCACATCTGCACCCCAATCAAAATCGCGATCCCGTTTCGTATAAGCTGTATTTAGTTTGCTATTCGAATAAACAGAGCTCAACGCCACTCCATTTAAATCGCCTCGTGAAGAATTATGGGTAAGGCCTACATCTAAACGGGTCTCCCTATCGATTGCCCTGCTGGTATAAAAATCTGCGATAATATTGGCCGGATTTCCTCCTCCCGCCGAAGCATACGAATTAAACAGTTTTGGAGGGGCGGTCTTTTCCACTGTAGAGGCCTTGCCCTTGGCCGGGGTAAAAGTAGATGCCACAGGAACCGAAAAGATATTGTAGTCGATTTTCTTTTTTTGAAGCACAATGGAATCGTTGATAGTCGGCATCGAACGAATCTTAAAAGCATCGGAAATGGTAGGGGTATATGCCTTGGTAACCGTTACAGTCTCGGTTCCGATATCATCTTCTTTCTCATCTTGGGCCACGACGACATGGGTGATGGCAAAAAAAGTAAATAAGGCTGTTTTTATGTTCTTGAGCATGCAGTGTTCTTTTTGCAAATCGAAATTAATATGTACTATTCAATATAACGGTTGTCTTATTCGACATTTTTAGCATCATGGAAATTCCTTCGAATATTTTTTAGTTGCCAGGATCTACCGATGAATTACTTTGGGCTTCCCTTGCTTTTATAATGGACAGCTCTCCCCTTGCTTCGGCCACTATCTCAGGATACTGCCCAAAATTGGAAACCACATTGTCTAAAATGTAGGTCGCTTGATAGGCATCGTCCAAGGCATAGAAATTTTTGGCCATTATAACAAGCCCTTTACCGCCCCATTCTTTATAAGCCGCATAGTCTTTCGCCAGTTTCTGAACAGATACATTCGAAGCCTCGTACTGTTGTCCCTTATTCTTGAAATAAGCATCATAGTAAAGCGACTCCGCAGCCAGAATTCCTGTGGCTATCTTTTGTACATCGGCATAGGCTGCTTGAGCCATAGGCTCATCATTGGTCTGTATGGCAGACCGCGCGATCATGATATGGGCATCACTCTTTATTCGGTCGTCGATAGTAGGTGTTGCCAAAACTTTTTCGGCGTAGTCAATGGTACGGTCATAATTCTTTTGCTCGTAGTATCCCTTCATTAAATTCGAACGGGCAAAAGTGCGGTTTTGCTGAATGTCGGCCTGAGCTTCAAGACGTTCTAAATAGGGTAATGCCTCGGTATAATCCTTTTTACCGATATAAATTTCGCAAACCCGTGTCAAAGCCTGTTCAGCATATTCGCTACCACCTTTATTTGCCACATACATATAATAGGTCAAGGCCTTATCTTTTTCTCCTTTTCCAAAATACAATTGCGCCAAATTAAAATTCGCGTTTACCGCATGTAGACCATTCGGAAATTGTTTGATATAATTTTCGTAACCTCTAATAGCGGCATCTTTTTTACCTTCTAAATTCTGTTTATCTGCAGACTCAAACGTGGCATTATCAAGTTCCGTATCGGTTACTTCAACAAACTCGAGATCCCGTACCCATTCGGCATATTCGTCTACGCGGCCCAAATCTACATACACCAATTTGGCCGTGGCTACTGCCTGAATGGCTTCTTGGGTATTGGCATAATCACGAACCACCGTTTTGAATTTAGCCAAAGCCTGCTCATTTCTATTTGCATTGTAATGTACAAGTCCTTGCCGCATGATGGCTTGGGGCACCAATGAACTGCCACTATAATCACGAATCAAACGATCGTAAGTTTGCAGGCCCTGATTTTCTTGACCTGCCGCGATATAGGTATTTCCTAATTCATAAAGGGCATCATCCTTTAAAGTCGACTTTGGATAGTTCGAAACAAAACTCTGGAGTTCTTCGATTTTTGTGCTTTGTTTCCCCACAAAACCGTAACTCAATGCTTTTTGGTAGGCCGCATAATCTTTCTCCGGACCCGTCAAGGCCAAGGCCTTGTTATAGGTTTCAATCGCTGGCCAATACTTACTGGTCACAAAATAGCTATCGCCCATACGCAGATAACCATCATATAATTTTTGAGTATCGGTCGTACCCGAAGCCGTAAAATTGCCAAAAAAGAAAATCGCTTTGTCGTAATCTTTCAGCTTAAAATAGGTATAGGCCAAATTGTAGTCAGATTCCGAATATTCCGGGGTTCTTTCGGCAGCCGGGTTTTGTTTGAACTGAATAAATCCCGCTAGGGCATCATCGAATCGATTTAACATATAATCCGATTCGGCTTTCCAATAGCTGGCTTTGGCTTTAAAAATACCATCTTCGGCACTATCGATCGATTTTTTAAAATTTTCCGCCGCCATGTCATAATCCCCCTCCATAAAAAGCTCTACTCCTCTATAAAATGCGACCTTTTGATAGGTGCCTTTGCTAGCGTAGTTCCGGTTATTCTCTAAAAGTTCCATCGCTCCCTGAAAGTTTCGGGAAGTGATATAAGAATCTACCAACAACTCTTGCATCTCTTGGGCATTACCATCATTGGGATACTCATCCAAATAATTCGAAATCACTTGAGGCACCGGTTCGTAAGGATTCCCAATTTCATAACTTAAGCGTGCATAGTTCAAATAGGCATCCTTTTGTATCTCAGCACTGAAATCCATCTGTGAAGCATTTCGAAATGCATTTAGCGCCTCTGGTTTCTTATCCAAATTCAAATAACATTCCGCCAAATGATAGTAGGCATTTTGAGAGACACTGTTGGTGCCGCCAATGATATTATTGAACTGTTGGATGGCATTGGCGAAGTCGTTCTGTTTGTAATAGCAATAGCCCAGCAAATAGTAATCGGTATTGCTCCATTTACCGCGCTTACCTTTATAATCCTCTAGATATGGGATGGCATTTTCATATTGTTTCAAATTGAAATAACTCTCCCCTATTATCTTGTTCAGTTCCGAAACTTCAGTACGGTCAGACTTTGGTAATTGTTTTTTGGCCAGGGCAATGGCTTCTTCGAATTTGCCTAATTTGAAGTTCATATCGGCCTGGTAGTACGAAAGTTTCTCTTCGAGCACTTCTTGATCTGTAATTTGATCAAACCGTTGGTTGGCCGCTTCATAATCATCCTGTTGATATGAAATATATCCCAGATAGTACTTCGCTTGTGAACCATAAATTGGCGAATCCGCCACTTTTCCCAAATAGCGTTCGGCATCCTTGGCTTTTTTGGAGGAAAATAACGAATACCCGTAATTGAAATTGAACTTATCCATTTCCCCTCGGGAAAGCGCACCTTGGTCGACCTTGTTATACCATTTTAAAGCATACGGATATTTCCCTGTTTCAAAATAATATTCGGCCACATCGGCAAAGGCCGAATTACGTTTGGTCGAAGTAGGATATTTTTCAACAAAATCTTCCATCAGGCGGTCTGCACCCAATTGGTTCAACCGTACCGCCGCATTGGCTTCATAATAGGCACTATTGGCCTGCACCTCTTCGTCCCTAGCGGTCTTCTTAACCTTTTGAAAAATGGTTTGGGCCGCTTGGTACTGCTCATTATTGTACAGCGCTAGGGCATCTTGATATTCCTTCTGTGAATGGGTGTAAATTTTAGTCTCTTGAGCGGTTCCCAATATGACCGTCCCTAATAAAAGGGAAAGAAAAGCGGTGATTTTTTTTGGCATAGTGTTCTAACTATTTTTTATAATTACCGTGTTTAACCTCTATAACGGCAAATATCGTACCTAAGTATATGTCAGGTAGAATTTGAATTTAAAGAAAAAGAATTTTCCCAAATATCGAGTACAATTCTCTAGGAACTTATTACTTTTATATCAACAACGAAGACCATGAGCGAGACCATATTGGAGTTAAAGGATGTTGCCATTTTTCAAAAAGAAAATCTGGTACTGAACGAAGTAAGCTTAGATGTAAAAAATGGGGACTTCGTCTACCTCATCGGAAAAACAGGAAGTGGAAAAAGCAGCTTTATGAAAACACTTTATGCCGACCTTCCATTGCGACAAGGAGAAGGTTCCATCGCCGGTTTCAATTTAAAATCACTGAAAGAGAAACACATTCCACATCTTCGAAGAAAATTGGGCGTCGTTTTTCAAGATTTCAAACTACTGCCCGACCGAAATATCAACAACAATATGCTTTTTGTGCTTAAAGCTACCGGTTGGAAAGACCAGAGCAAAATGAAAGCAAAAATCGAAGAGGTACTCGACAAGGTTGGTATGAAAACCAAGGGGTTCAAATTTCCGCATGAGCTTTCAGGAGGTGAACAACAACGTGTAGCCATTGCCCGGGCCTTATTGAACGACCCCGAATTGATTTTAGCCGATGAACCTACGGGAAATCTAGATCCACAGACCAGTGTAGAAGTCATGAAGGTTTTGCAAGATATAAATAAGTCTGGCCGAACCATTCTTATGGCCACCCACGATTATGCGCTTATTTTGAAATACCCTTCCAAAACCCTAAAATGCGATGGGGGCAAAATATTCGAAGTGGTACAGCGTACGGTTTAACATCCTTAAATGTGAGTTAGTATTCAAATATGATTTTAAAAAAGCAAGTTTACCAAGCCGATAAAAAAGCAAATCCATTTATCGGTATTTTGCTTTTTTTTATTTCCATCATCTTATTTGTCCTGACCGCGCCTTTAGGACTCATCTACGGTCTGCTTCGCAAATTTATCGTAAAGGGCATCACTGGATTAGGGGAGTTCTCATTAAAAATTGCCATTTCCGTCGATCAATTGGGCAATGTGCTGATGCAACACCTACTAAATTCCCTCTGGGTAAAAACAGGTGGATATAAATTTGGCAATCGGGACGAAACCATTTCGAGTGCCTTGGGGCGCAATAATAGATTAGGCACCTTGACCGCATTCGGCAGATCAATCGATAAAATATTGGATCTCATAGACCCTAACCACTCCCTAAACTCTATCGATTATTATATTGAACCTACGGAAGAAATTATAGATACCCTAGCATGGATCCACCTTGTTGACGGCAGTATCTTGTGCACGCGCAGTCATGGGAAGAAAATATACTATATCCCAGGTGGAAAAAGGGAAATCGGAGAGTCCGACACCCAAACAATTTTTAGGGAAATCAAAGAGGAATTAAATGTAGAACTGAACATTCCGTCTTTAGATTTTATTGGAATTTTCGAAGGCCAGGCGGATGGTCACAAACCTGGCATTTTGGTTCGAAGGACCTGCTATTCGGGAAATTACAAAGGCAAGCTATTACCAAATATGGAAATAGAGGAAATGGTCTGGCTCAATTACAAAGACCGAAACATGGTTTCGGAAGTAGATCAGTTGATTTTTGATTTTTTAAAAGACAAAGGAGACCTATACTGATTTTATAAAACACTAAACATCTAAATTTACACCAACGCACTATCGCTAAATACATCACTTATGATAAAAGAACGATGCTCTTCTTTCCTACTTTGTCTAATCATATTATTAATGCTTGGTTGCAAGGAAGAAAAGCCCGTGGAAAAGCGGCCCAATGTACTTTTTATTGCCGTAGACGACCTGCGTACTGAACTAGGTGCCTACGGTAACAATTTTGTGCAATCACCAAATATGGATGCAATTGCCGCCTCAGGTTCCCTTTTCAACCATCATTATGTTCAGGTGCCCACTTGTGGGGCATCCCGCCATGCATTATTAACGGGAATGCGCCCTTCGATGCCGGTACATTTATCCAATGCGGCCATTGAAAAAGAGATTTCCGATCAACCTGAAAGCGAGGTTCCGGAAACATTTATACATCGTTTTAGACAGGCAGGATATCACACTGTCGGTATTGGAAAGATCAGCCATTCTGCGGACGGGTTGGTCTATGGTTATGAAGAGCCCGTTTCTGAAAAAAGGGAACTCCCCCATAGCTGGGACGAACTGGTCTTTAATCCCGGAAAATGGAAAACGGGTTGGAACGCGTTTTTTGCCTATGCCAATGGCGAAAACCGTCAAAGTTTAAAAAAACAGGTAAAACCCTACGAATCGGGTGAAGTAGCAGATGACGGCTATCCCGATGGGTTAACGACAAATTTGGCCATTGAAAAGCTTCGTGAACTTAAAAACAATACCAAACCTTTCTTTATGGGGGTAGGATTTTTCAAACCACACCTTCCCTTTAATGCCCCAAAAAAGTATTGGGACCTCTATGATGAGGCAACTTTACCCGTATCCCCCAATCCAAATATCCCTGAGCATATAAATCTCAAAAGTCTTCATGAAAGTGGTGAATTCAACCAATATGCGCTTGGTGAAGAAAAGGCATCTTTACAGGCCTCTGTTTCCGATGATTATGCAAGAAAATTACATCACGCGTACTATGCTTCCATAAGTTATATAGATACACAAATCGGTAGATTGTGGCACGAACTTAAGGCCCTTAATATGGAAAAGAACACCATCATCGTTATTTGGGGAGACCATGGGTGGCATTTGGGTGATCAACGGGTATGGGGCAAACACTCCCTATTCGAAAATGCACTAAAAAGTGCACTTATTATAAAGTCGCCGTTTGTAGAACACCAAACACAACAAGTGGATGGTATTGTTGAAACTGTAGATATCTACCCAACACTTTTAGATCTTTGCAATCTTGACAACGAATATCCCCTCGATGGTGAAAGTCTCGTCGACCTCTTAGGTTCAGGCAAACAACTAACAGGGAATGTCGCCTACAGCTACTTTAAAAATGGAATTTCAGTACGGACAGAAAGATATAGACTCACTAAATATTTCAGAAAAGAAACACCCACAGTTGAACTCTACGATTATACCGCAGACCCTTTTGAAACTAAAAATATTGCCGATGACGAACCGGAAATTGTTAAAAATCTATTGCCAACATTAGAAAAAGGAAATACTGGGATATATGCAAAAGACCAATAAACGGAATCAGCTACGTACTTAGGCAGCTATAATCACCCATACATACAAAAGCCATAATTGTGCCGATTTCAACAATAAAAGTAGTAACTGAACACCATAGACTAAATACTCCCGAATCTTTTTTGTTACTTTGCGCCCGTAATCACAAAATGTTTTAATGGAAATTCTTGGTATTGATATAGGCGGTTCTGGAATAAAAGGGGCAATAGTAAATATGGAAACCGGTGAAATGGTCACGGAACGTTATCGCATACCCACACCAAAATCAAGAAAACCTAACGAAATGGCCGAAGTGGTCGCTCAAATAGCAGCGCATTTTGACTATAAAGGCCCCGTAGGTTGTGGATTTCCTACGATTATCAAAAAGGGCGTCTGTAAATCGCAGGGGAACCTTCATAAAAAATGGAAGGAAACCAACGTCGAAGCGCTTTTTGAAAAGGTCACAGGTTTAGACTTCACCGTAATAAATGACGCCGATGCAGCCGGTTATGCTACCATGAACTACGGTATTGGCCAACAAGAACAAGGACTCGTGGTCATGATAACTATAGGGACCGGGCTTGGTAGCGGGGCATTTTTGGATGGACGGTTGATCCCAAATTTTGAATTGGGCCAAATTCCATATAAAAAACACGTTAAAATAGAAGCATGGGCGGCGGCCTCCATTAAAGAAAAAGAAAATCTCAGTTATAAAAAATGGGGCAGACGTTTTAACAAGTTTTTAGAGCTTGTTGAATTGATTGTCGCTCCAGACCTTATTATTCTTGGTGGTGGCACTTCCAAAGACTGGGATGAATTCAAAGACTATATTAAAGTTGATACGCGCGTGGTTCCCGCAGGATTGCAAAACCATGCTGGAATCATTGGTGCTGCAGCCGCTTGCCAAGCGCGAAAGAATATTTTTAGCTAACACTTTTCTCCAATTGAAATTTATGTAAAAAGGAGACTAAAAAGTTAGAACAAATCGTTATTACGAACGCAGTGAAGTAATCTGTTGATTGATTGCTAATAATTTGGAGATTGCTTCGTACCACGCAATGGCGTAAAACAGGCTTTTTTAGCCCCTTTTTAATAATCTCTTTTATCAAAATTATTCGAGAATGTTGGCTCCTTCGGGCACATCGAAAAAGCCACTTTCCAATGTTTTTTCAAAATGTAGGTCCGTCACTTCTATTTTTGTAATGTATTCCCCGGGTTGACCGTTTTCGAGTGTCCAATGTGTCTTTAATCCGCTAGGCAACAGAATTCCGTTAATATTAACCAGCTCCCCTACTTCCATAAATTTTTCGGGATTGTGACCACCATCCTTAAAATACTCCGGATATGAAACAATGTATCGTGTAGCGGTTATTAAGTGAGTATCCGCATCAAAATGAAGTATATAGTAATCATCGGGAGCGTCACCGGTACCCGCATCAAAAGTTACTTTTACCACGTCATTGGTCTTCCCTTTATAAGTGGTTTGTGGCAACAGTTCTAAATTCACTCCTTCCCCATCCAATACAAACGGGTGTGCAAATAAATATATGGGGGTCAATGCCCAAAACTTCGTGTCATAGGTAAAAGCCGTAGTGTCTTTGGCCTGTACCCAAGCTGTCTTTCCATTCCAGCCGAATTTGGCGGTGCTATCGGAAGTGCTGGTATGTACGGCCCTGTTACGCCAAACATCTACAACTTGATAACTATCCCTTCCCGTTTTACCGTCAAGAGGTTGGTAATTAAAACGAAATACCAAGGCTCCATTTCCATACCATTTTGAAAGTCCGCCGTGAGCTTCAATCCCATTCCATATTACTGTACCAGCTTCCGAACCTTGCAACCTATTCTTGGCTTTGGTAACCCGGTTGCTGATCCATTTTTCGGGTACCAATGCCGAATTCTCGACAGTTTCATTTTTTTCAGTAACCCTCTTGGTAGTCTGTTTCGAATGGTCTTTACAGGATGTTATACCTGCAACAACTAACAGTGTCAAAAAAAATAATCCTTTTTTCATATTATGCGTATTAAGTTTTTCAGTCGTTAAACCCACGACTTCATTTCAAAAAAAAACCCTGAAAAGTTCAGGGTTTTTATCTTTATGTAATTTTATTCCGCTTTCGGTCAACTTCGGTCAAGTAAATCTTTCGAAGTCGCAAATGCTTCGGCGTCACCTCAACATATTCATCCTTTTGAATATATTCCAAAGCTTCCTCCAAAGAAAACTTGATGGCAGGTACAATCTTGGCCTTATCATCTGCCCCGGAAGAACGTACGTTTGATAATTTTTTGGTCTTAGTGATATTAATGGTCATATCGTCACCGCGGGAATTTTCTCCAATTACCTGGCCCTCATAAATATCCTCACCCGGATCTACGAAAAACTTTCCGCGATCTTGCAATTTGTCGATAGAATATGGAATGGCCTTTCCTTTCTCCATAGAGACCAACGAACCATTCTGGCGCTGGGGAATGTCACCCTTTAATGGTTGGTATTCCAAAAAGCGGTGGGCCATAATGGCTTCACCGGCAGTGGCGGTCAACAATTGGTTTCGCAAACCGATAATCCCACGTGAAGGAATCAAAAATTCACACACCATTCGATTTCCCTTGGCTTCCATACTGGTCATCTCTCCTTTGCGGATAGAAACCATTTCTACCGCTTTTCCAGAAACTTCCTCGGGTAAATCAATGGTCAATTGCTCGATAGGCTCACATTTGACGCCATCGACCTCCTTAATAATAACCTGTGGTTGTCCTATTTGTAATTCATAACCTTCCCGACGCATGGTCTCGATCAAAACCGAAAGGTGCAAAACCCCGCGGCCAAAAACCAAGAACTTATCGGCACTATCGGTTTCATTAACGCGCAACGCCAAGTTCTTTTCCAATTCACGTTCTAAACGCTCCTTGATATGGCGAGAGGTCACAAACTTACCGTCCTTACCGAAAAATGGACTATCATTTATGGTAAACAACATACTCATCGTTGGCTCATCAATGGCGATAGTCTTTAAGCCTTCGGGGTTTTCAAGGTCGGCAATAGTATCACCAATTTCAAAACCTTCAAGGCCGACTATGGCACAAATATCGCCAGTAGCCACCTCTTTCACTTTCAAACGACCTAATCCTTCGAAGGTAAAGAGTTCTTTTATTTTTGATTTTACAATGCTTCCATTACGCTTTACCAAAGATATTTGTTGTCCTTCTTTCAAAGCTCCCCTTTGTAACCTTCCAATAGCGATACGTCCCGTAAAAGAAGAAAAATCCAGTGAGGTAATCAACATTTGGGTATTGCCCTCCTTGGGTTCAAAAGTGGGAATGTGTTCAATAACCATATCCAATAAGGGCTCGATAGAATCGGTTTCCTTTTGCCAATCGTCACTCATCCAATTGTTTTTGGCGGAGCCGTAAACAGTCGGAAAATCTAATTGCCATTCCTCGGCACCCAATTCGAACATCAGATCGAAAACTTTTTCATGTACCTCTTCAGGGGTACAGTTTTCTTTATCGACCTTATTAATCACCACACAAGGTTTTAAACCTAAATCGATAGCCTTTTGCAATACGAAACGCGTTTGAGGCATAGGTCCTTCGAAGGCATCGACCAATAGAAGTACGCCATCTGCCATATTCAGAACACGTTCCACCTCACCACCGAAATCGGCGTGACCAGGAGTATCTATGATATTGATTTTGGTGTCTTTATACACAACTGAAACGTTTTTGGAGGTAATGGTAATTCCTCTTTCCCGTTCCAAATCGTTATTATCCAAAATCAGGTCGCCGGTATTCTCATTTTCCCGGAACAACTGACAGTGGTACATAATCTTGTCTACCAAGGTGGTCTTACCGTGGTCAACGTGGGCGATAATCGCAATATTCTTTGTTATGGACATAAGTATAAAATTAATAGCAATACGAGCAGCTATTTTGAGCGTGCAAAGATACTGCTATTTTTCTCCCGATTACACAAAGTGGCATTATTTTTATATCATTGATTTTGAGAGAGTTATTTTGAAGTTTCTTATAAATAATCTGACCAGCCATCCTAGTGATGACAATGTCAAGTCAAGAATTACTGTTATTTGGCAAGAATCCGCTTATTCCATTCATTTTAAACTCAAATTCTTCAAGTAAAAGCTCCGCGTCTAAAACACATATGAGCAATCATTAACAACTACAAATCAGCAAGTTGAATTACGTATTACGTGAATTAATTTCGGGTAGAGCTTTTATTTTAAGGCTATTTTAGGACTGTTCAACCAACGAAAGCCTCTCCTGTTAGGAGGATAATTATCTATTTCCTCCTCATTTGTTTTGAGATGAAAGGAGTAAATTTAAAACCAAACACTAGTTAGTATTATCTTTATACAAATTTTTAGAAATGAACCTTTCCCTTATTCCACAAATCAAACATACGAACAGTAATAACTTTTTTTTACTCTCGGGACCCTGTGCCATCGAAGGAGAAGATATGGCCCTTCGTATTGCAGAAAAAATAGCCGGCATAACTGACAAGCTTCAAATTCCATATGTTTTCAAAGGAAGCTTTAAAAAAGCCAATCGTAGCCGTGTAGATTCATTTACAGGTATAGGCGACGAAAAAGCTTTAAAAATATTACGAAAGGTATCCGAGACTTTTGAAGTACCTACGGTTACAGATATTCATGAAGTCTCTGACGCATCGATGGCCGCTGAATATGTAGATGTACTTCAAATTCCCGCTTTCTTGGTACGTCAAACCGATTTGGTCGTGGCCGCGGCCAAAACAGGAAAGGTTGTTAACCTGAAAAAGGGACAATTTATGAGTCCCGAAAGTATGAAGCACGCCGTTACCAAAGTCACCGATTCAGGTAACGACCAAGTTGTTATTACTGACCGGGGTACTATGTTCGGGTATCAAGACATGGTCGTTGATTTTAGAGGAAGTCCCACTATGAAACAATATGCACCAGTCGTTTTAGACGTTACCCATTCGCTACAGCAACCCAACCAGGCCAGTGGTGTGACCGGAGGACGACCAGAACTTATAAACACTATGGCTCGAGCAGGAATCGCAGCTGGTGTGGATGGTATTTTCATGGAAACCCATTTTGATCCAGCTAATGCCAAAAGTGATGGTGCCAACATGTTGCATTTAGATCATTTGGAAAAATTGTTAACGAACTTGGTAGCCATTCGACAGACCATACTAAATCTTCAGTAGTTATAACCTGTTGCTGAAAAACAAATTCCAAGAAATTTATAATCAATAATTTACGGAAGACACATTCACTAAAATTTTTCACATTTTGATGCTTTTAACAAGACACTTGATAAAATCTAGATTCACACGGGCATTACTTTTTATAGCCATTTCATCTTCTGCACTGGGAATTGCACAGTCTAAAAACGAAGAACAGTCCAAGCCCAATATTATTTTGATCATGGCCGATGATCTGGGGCAAGAGACTTTAGGCATTTACGGAAGCGATAGTTATGCCACCCCTAATTTAGACCGATTGGCCAACGAAGGTATGCGCTTTGACCAATGTTACTCCACTCCCCTCTGTACACCGTCAAGGGTCCAACTCATGACCGGTAGATACAGTCACAGAAATTACATCGGTTTCGGATTGCTCGACCCCAACGAAAAAACGTTCGGTCACTATATGCAGGCATCGGGCTACAAAACCTTTATTGCCGGAAAGTGGCAATTGTTGGGTAATGCACATCAGCAAAAATTGGCAGGTAATAAAATTGGTTCAACACCAGAGCAGGCAGGTTTCGATGCATATTGTCTATGGCAAATCGATGAACGTGGTACACGGTACAAAGACCCATTATTGAGCATCGGAGGTAAAGGTACCATCCAATTCCCGGGAAGGTACGGTCCCGATATTTTTGTAGAACATATCGAAGCTTTTATGGAGGAGAACAAAAACGATCACATGTTTATCTATTACCCGATGGTATTGACCCACGATCCCTTTGTGCCCACACCTGACAGCCCAGAATTCAGAAATTTTGATGCCACATCGCAAGTCAACGACCCTGCCTATTTTGGTGAAATGGTGCATTATATGGATAAGTTAATCGGAAACATTGTACAAAAAACGGAAGAACTCGGTATTCGGGAGAATACCCTGATTCTTTTTATCGGGGACAATGGAACGGATAGGGATGTAACCTCCATAGTCAACGGTAGCCCTTTGCGGGGTGACAAAGGGCATACAACCAATGCCGGCACCCAAGTGCCCTTTATCGCAAATTGGAAGGGAAGAATAAAACAAGGCAGTAACAATACCAATCTCGTTGATTTTACCGATTTTTTACCAACTCTTTTACAGGTTTCGGGTCAGCAACCCCTACCAAAATCAGAAGCCGATGGGCATAGTTTTTACGACCAGCTGTTTGGCAAAAATAAAAATGCACGGGAATGGATTTTTTGCCATTACGCACCCTTTTGGGGAAAATTCGAACCGCGAAGGTATGTACAGAATAAAGATTGGAAATTGTACGGAAGCGGGGAATTTTATAATCTTGCAAAAGATTCCTTGGAAAAAAATCCATTGAATTTAGAAGAACAAACCACCTCGGTACAAGCTACCGTCGCCAAATTTCAATCGGTATTGAATCAATACGCCAAATAAATCACACAGAATGAAGAAGTTAACATGTTATTTTCTATTTATCGGAAGCCTTATCATTTTGTCGTGCGGGGAAAAATCTCTTAAGGAAACTAAAGCCAAAAGACCCAATATTGTTTTCATCATGTCAGATGATCATGCTTATCAGGCTATCAGTGCCTATGATGACCGATTAATCCAGACTCCAAATATCGACCGTATCGCCAAAGAAGGCATGCTTTTCACCAATGCATCGGTGACCAACTCAATCTGCGCCCCTTCACGGGCCGTTATACTGACCGGAAAACATTCGCACCTCAACGGGAAAATTGATAATATCTCTCCTTTTGATACGACCAATGTTACTTTTCCGCAACTATTAAAAAAGGCGGGGTACCAAACCGCCATGTTCGGAAAATTGCACTTTGGCAACAACCCCAAAGGTTTTGACGAATTTAAAATTTTACCCGGGCAGGGCGATTATTATAACCCTAAGTTTATTACTGCCACAGGCGACACTACGATTACTGGCTATGTCACCGATATTATTACCGATTTGGCCATCGACTGGTTTGACAATCGTAGGGACAGCGAGAAACCTTTTATGTTGATGTATCTGCACAAGGCACCCCATAGAACCTGGATGCCCGCGGAACGACATTATAAAGAATTTACCCAAAAGACGTTCCCGCTTCCCGAAACACTTTTTGATGATTATGTAACTCGGGAAACGACGGCTGGTCCCGCTGAAATGAATCTTTTAAAACACATGCAATTAAGTTACGACCTTAAATTGACCGACAGTGTGGCCAAACAACTTGATATTAAGAATTGGAATACTATAGGAAATCGCATAGGTCGGCTCGACCCAGAGCAAAGAGCCGCATGGGACGCCGTTTACGACCCTATCAACGAAGATTTTGCAAAACGTTTTCCCGAGATGAACGATAGCACCTTAATGGTTTGGAAATATCAGCGGTACATGCAAGATTATCTGGGGACTATAGCAGCAGTAGATGAAAATGTGGGTCGTTTGCTGGATTATATGGACGAAAACGGCCTCAGCGACAATACCCTAGTGGTTTATACCTCAGATCAGGGATTTTATTTGGGTGAACACGGATGGTTCGACAAGCGTTTTATGTACAACGAATCCTTTAAAACACCCCTACTAATAAAATGGCCCCATGTCATTACCCCCGGAACTACTGAGGAAGAAATGGTTCAAAACCTCGATTTCGCCCAGACCTTTTTAGAAGTAGCAGGTGTTACCGCGCCGGAAGACATGCAGGGAGAAAGCCTTATACCACTATTAAAGGGAGAAAAAGAAAAATGGAATAGAGATGGCGTGTATTATCACTATTACGAATACCCTGCCGAACATGCCGTAAAACGGCACTACGGTATTGCTACGAAAGAATACAAGCTCATTCACTTTTACTATGATGTTGACGTTTGGGAACTTTATGACCATGCAAAAGACCCTAACGAAACCAACAATGTGTATAATGATCCCGATTATGCCGGTGTAGTTGCCGATATGAAAGAAAAACTTGTCGAACTACGTAAAAAATATAAAGATTCCGAGGCACTTGACAACCAATTTATTCAACGCTATAAGGACGCGGGAATTATCAAGAACTAAGCGAACAGATTAGTTGTCAGTTGTTAAATGGGGAATGATTCTTTTAACTTGAACTTCGTGCTTGAAATTGGGTACTATTTCCAGAACTTTTTGTCTCGTACCGAATAGGCATCCTGCAGAATTTCAATCAAGATGGTGTCATCGATGTCCTCAAGGGATTTATAGCGCAATGACTTCATCATTTTACGCCCTGCAGTTGTCATATAATCGAGATTAACCGTAAGGTGGGCGGCGTTCCAAAAACCAAGATCTACATAATCTTTGCTTTGGTTTAAATAACAATACGG
>CBDULZ010000076.1:0-24964 GCA_965368185.1 uncultured Kriegella sp. | reverse complement strand
TGCAAAAAATGCTGTCTCATTAAAATAAGCAGGCCATAAGCCGGATTCTGTTTTCACTATAAAGCGAACCCCTATCATTTATCTAGACCTTTGGTTACCCAAAGGTTCAAACCGCCTACCCTTCGGCTCGAGCGTGCAGCCCTCTCCCGATAGCTATCGGGACACCGATTTACATGACGTTTCACCGCATAGAGTTTACCTGATTTCACTACAGCCGAACTGTACTTGCTTTCTGTTGCACTGGTCCTTTTCGTAAAAAGACGAACGACGGGTGTTACCCGCTATGCCGCACTATGGTGTCCGGACTTTCCTATTTGCATTGAATTAGATTCAAAACAAATCGATAGGGAGGCCTGCTTGGTACAAAGGTAGGGGAATTGTTGATAAGTAAATATTGAAACTATATAAAACCAACACCCAAATAAAATGTGATTTTTATATTTGTATATTAACCTGTCTGGCCCATTTAAAACGCCTGATCAAAGTAACTCAAAGTGGAACCTTTTGTAGTATCTGCACGCAAATATCGTCCTCAGACATTTAAAGATGTTGTGGGGCAACAGGCTATTACCAATACCCTTCTCCATGCCATTGAAAGCAATCATTTGGCGCAAGCGTTGTTGTTCTGTGGACCTCGAGGTGTCGGTAAGACCACTTGTGCCCGTATTTTAGCGAAAAACATCAATCAAGATGGTACTCAAAAGGAAGATGAAGATTTTGCCTTTAATATTTTCGAATTGGATGCTGCTTCGAACAATTCGGTCGACGATATCAGAAACCTTACCGACCAAGTTCGTATTCCTCCACAGGTAGGAAAATATAAGGTTTACATCATCGATGAAGTGCATATGCTGTCACAATCGGCTTTCAATGCATTTTTAAAGACGTTGGAAGAACCGCCTAAGCATACCATTTTTATATTGGCGACTACCGAGAAGCACAAAATCATTCCTACCATACTTTCCAGGTGCCAAATCTTCGACTTTAAGAGGATTACCGTAAAAGATGCAACGGAATACCTTAAATATATTGCAGAAAATCAGGGTGTAGTAGCCGAAGACGATGCATTGCATATCATTGCGCAGAAAGCAGATGGTGCGATGCGCGATGCGCTGTCCATATTTGATCGGGTCGTTAGTTTTAGCGGGAAGAATTTGACTCGAAAAGCGGTTACTGAAAATTTGAACGTACTCGATTACGATACTTATTTTGAAGTTACCGACCTTATATTGAAGCACGAGATACCAAACCTTCTAGTTTTGTTCAACAAAACGCTGGCTCTCGGATTCGACGGTCATCACTTTATTTCGGGCCTAGCATCCCATTTCAGGGACCTCATGGTAAGTCAACATCAACAAACCATAGAACTGCTCGAAGTAGGGGAAACAGCAAGACAGCAATATTTGGAACAATCGAAAAAAGCTTCAAGTCGTTTTTTGCTAAACGCCATCGATATTGCCAACGATTGCGATTTAAAGTATCGAACAAGCAAAAACCAACGGCTACTTGTCGAGCTGACCCTTATGAAACTGGCTTCCATCGATTTTGATGGCCAAAAAAAAAATCCTGAATCGCTAGCGCTAGCCAATAGTACCGTTGATTTGGTGCCCGCATCCTATTTCAAAGAAGAAGCGGTATCCGAAACACCACCAAATCCACAACGAGAGCAGAAAACCGTCGCACAAGAAGTAACATCTGTCGCTATACCTGAAGGAAAAACTGATCCCATTCCGGAGAAACAGGAGGTGCCATCCCTCATTTCGGAAGAAGAACCGTTGGATTCACCAAGCCTTTCTTCTAGCAATGCCACTGCTACTATAGCAAAGCCCGAAACCAATAAGATAAATATCAATGTGTCTACCAAAAAAGTATCGGGACTTTCATTATCAAGCCTAAAAGCGAAAAAAGAACATCAGCTTAACAAGAAAGAGGTAAAATTCGAACCCGACCAACTCCCAAAAGATTCGTTCACCGAGGAAGAAATGCTAAAGCATTGGACAGACTTTGTAGAAATAATAGATACTAAAGGACAAAAGATATTGGCATCAAACTTGAGTGCCGACACCCCAAAATTACGGAATAAAAATACGCTGTGGCTAGAAATGCCAAATGGCACCATGAAAACCGAAATTGAGCGGGAGCAATATGAGTTGATGGAATACCTAAAGTTAAAACTCAACAACTACCACATACGACTGCAAATTACGGTTAACGAGACTACTGCCAAGAAATTTGCTTTTACTCCTGAAGAAAAATATGAAAAACTTCGGCAAAAAAATCCAGCTATAGATCTTCTTCGAAAGGAATTCGATTTAGACCTTTAACGTCTCCATCCTGCGCGAATACGCCACGCGTATAGTAGCATTACTAAGGCACATAGCAGTAAACCTGAGGATTCACGTGCCATCTCAATGTTATCAATATCACCACCCCCGATTTCATATCCTTCAAACTGAGCGGGCCAATCGAAATAGGCACCAATTACAAAGGCCAAAAATAAAATCAAAGCCAGCCATAATGATAACTTTTTTAAAACAAACAGCAGCGAAGCTATTGCCGCTACACCATAAATTGTGACCCACAAGAGCGGGTCTGGATCATTATATTGTAATACAGCGGCCCAAACAAAGAGTGCCGAAAAAGTAAATCCAAAAATTTTAAAAAAAGTATTCATAGCAAACCCCATTTACGCTTTACTCACGAACATGCTTCTCCAATATATCAAAAATATCAATTGCAGATACGGTTTCTGTAGGTATTAGATTTCTTTGGTTACCGATAAGAATGGGAAAATCATTCTTATCTTCCGGTATACGGCCATGCGATCCCTTTACTAAGGTAGCATCGATAGGTATAATATCCAAGACCGTTCGAAAACCTAGTTTCTTTTTCAACAATTTCCAAATCACTTTAAGCATTACCAGCTTATCTTTTGGATTTGTTAGCATTTCAACAGGGTCGTAACCCGGCTTTTTATGAATATCGACCATTCGCGCATAATCTGGGGCAACAGCATCGTTTAGCCAAAAATAATAGGTGAACCAAGAAGCTTCGTCAGCGATGACCACAAGGTCTCCGCAGCGATCATGGTTTAAATTGAAAGTAACGATTTCATCATCAGAGAGCACCTTTTCAACACCCTTGACCTTTTTCAACAATTCCTTTATTTCGCCTTTTAAAGTATGATCATTAAGGTAAACATGGGCAATCTGATGATCGGCCACCGCAAAAGCCGAGCTTGCACCCGCATCTAAAAGTTCAAGGCCACGTTCTTCACGCACGTTCAAATATCCAGATTTTCGCAACTCACGGTTAAGGTGAATCGGATGGCTTACATCTGTGATCCCATATTCGGACAGGAGTATAATATTCGCTTTGTCAGCACCAAAGTGATCGACCAACTTCTTCACTTCTGCATCGACTTCCTCCAGATCTTTGGATATAATGTTAAAGTCGAGCCCGTGTCGCTGCAAATTATAATCGAGATGAGGCAAATAGATCAACGTAAGGGTCGGGTCATGCATTTGATCCGTTTTTATCGCTGCATCGGCAATCCATTTACTCGATTTTATCGAGGTCATGGGTCCCCAAAATTGAAATAAAGGAAAATCTCCCAACTCCTTTTTTAGGGTATCCCTTAGGGACGCCGGATGGGAATAGAAATCAGGAATTTTTCTACCATCCGCCAAATAATTAGGCCGCGGGGTCAACGAATAATCGACAGTCGAATACATATTGTACCACCAAAAATGATTCGCACATGTAAAACTATCATCTTCTTTCTTTAGTTTGTCCCAAATTTTTTCGGAGGTCACCAGTTTATTCGATTGTCGCCAAAATTTTATTTCGCACTCATCTTTAAAATACCATCCATTGCCCACTACCCCATGTTCAGACGGCCATTTGCCGGTAAGATAGGTCGATTGGGCCGAACAAGTGACAGCGGGTAAAACAGGGTGAATCGTAGTGGCTTTGCCCGCATCTAGAAAAGATTTTATAAATGGCGTATGCTGGCCGATTAGGCGTCGGGTCAAACCCACAACATTGATGACGACCGTTTTCCGCATTAAACTATAATTTATGTTTTAGCCAATTGATTTCCCGAACAATACAATCAGCTAATTCGGTTTTTAACGCCTTTGGAAGTACATCCCAAGTATAGGTTTCGATCTCTAAATGTTCGCTGACCTTATTGTTTTTCAAATAATCGATTACGGCTAAAATATGATCTTGGGTAGAGTCAAGCTTATCAAATCTCTCTAGAAAAATAGGCACATGAAAATGGGCTCGAAGTTCGGTGAATTCTTTCTTTTCGGCTAAAACAATGGGCAAGTCGTTATAAGTAACCACATCATGGCCAACTTTTTCGGTAACTTGATGTAAATAAACCGGTTCATTAAACTGCGAAAGGGATTCCCAAATAGCTTCAGTTTCCTCTGGGTTATTTAAAATTTTAAGTGCTGCACTCACTTGAATCTTGCCCACGGAAATACCCGCGGCATCAAACTTTTCAAAAGTATCGATGGGATCTTCATATGCCAATGAAAAGTGGCAAATATCATAACAAACCGTTATGTATTTCTTAATAATATTTTCAACTCTATTCGCATCAACTCCAATTCTATTGGGCAATGTCTTTTTTGCAATCGGCACTAAATAATCGGCAAAAAAGCTGACCACTTCGTCACTATTCTCAAAGAGTCCGTCTGGTTCGGGTTCAATATCCAAGTGCATGAATTTGCCTGTAGTTTCTTCCAGTTCAAAAAGATGCCGTGCTATCTCCACCATGTGTTCTGCACCTTTTTTCAGTATCGAGTCAACCTTGTAGGTAGTCTCATGCCAATACTTATAACTAATAGGCGACGTTGAAATACCCCCTGAAACACCTTCAGGCAACAATACAGCTAATTGTTCGAACAACCGTTTGGTATATACAACCCGATCGCCTGTACCCCAATCGGGGGCATGAACCATATCTTTTACCCGTTCATTGTGAAAATTACCATACGGAAAGCCATTCATGGTAAAAACATAGAGGTTGTTAGCCGTTAGCCAGTTTTTAAAAGTTAAAAGCGTTTCCCCCAATCCCAATTCTTCGCTTGCCGTATTCGACAAGCGTAATCCGACCCCAAAGGGCTTACCGTCGGCAACTTGGTCTCGAATGATAGGGAGAAACTTCTTTAGGTTGGTGAAGGTTACTTCCCAATTTTCTCCTGGATGTATATTGGAACAATAACCCAGGTGGTAGGCATCAGCAATTTTCATGTTAAACTAGTTTTAGTTTGGCACGTTCGTTCATCTCAAAAATCGCCGATCGCATTTTGTCCATATCAATTTGGTGCACATCTAACTTTTTCCCAATTTTCGATATCAACGTAATAGTTAATTCACCACCCAAATGTTCACGAAATTCTTGAATACCCTTAAGTAGTTCCTCAATTTCAATATCATTCTCCAAAGGAATGGTCAGGTCGAACCCGACATTATCCATAACTGCTAAAACTGATGATAGCGTCTTTTCATCTATAAGACCTACATTTTTTGCATAAGTAAGATCTAAAGCCATTCCTATAGCTACCGCTTCACCGTGACGCAACTGGTAATTGGTCATGTGTTCCAATTTGTGGGCGGCCCAATGGCCAAAATCCAAGGGTCGGGATGACCCACTCTCAAAAGGGTCACCCCCTGTAGCAATATGGTGCATATGCATTTCAGCACATCTATAAATCAAATACTGCATCGATTCATCGTCTCTACTGGCTAACCTCTCAGCATTTTGGGTGATATAGTCGAAAAAATCGGCGTCTTTTATCAAAGCTACTTTGATTCCTTCAGCGATACCGGCGATATAATCGCGCTGTTGCAAAGTCTTTAAAAAATTGCTATCGTTGATGATGGCCTGGGGAGGGACGAAAGTGCCCAAAAAGTTTTTCTTCCCAAAAATATTGATACTGTTTTTCACGCCTACCGCGGCATCGTTCTGAGATAAAACGGTAGTCGGTACACGAATTAACTTAACACCCCGATGCGCTATAGCCGCAGCATAACCAGCCATATCTACAACCGCCCCACCACCAATGGCCACCACAAAGGAGTGTCGGCAAATTCGCTCATCATTGATAGCCTTTAATATTCTTTCAACATGTGTATGGTCGTTCTTGCTATTCTCACCCCCAGGGACTATCAACTTTTCGGTATATTGAAGGGAATCGGGAAACGTGCGGCAATACCTTTCTATTTCTTGTACCAAGTCGGGATGATTTTTATGTACTCCTTCATCGACCACAAAAAGTAATTTGACGGGACCTTTATTCTTAAACTGTTCTACGACCGTTCTGAACAATGGATTTTCGAGAGAAAACAAATCGGCGGTAAAGTAGAGCTTGTATTCATATTTCACCGCAAAAGATTGCGAAATCGGGGTTTTATTCATGTAACTGCAAATAATTTTGAAAGCCAGATAGACAAAGGTAATAATAAGATAATGGGCAAGGCAAACCACCATTGCGAAAATGCGACAGCGAGGGATGCATCCAACAAAATCAAAGATAATACACCGCCAATGACGGCTTTCTTTATGTTTTTGGGTGAATTATCCACAAAGGCCCCAATTAAAGGCCGATAAATCATAAAAGTAAACAAAAGGAGAAAGGGAGTCGCCTGTAGTATATTTTGTTTTCCCCAGACCAATAAGCCCAAAACTGCGAAAATCACGACGGCGTACAATAAACCGGCAAAAACGATGTGTTTTTTATTTTCCCCATGCACTTCACCCCTACTTATGAGCGTAATGGCCGCAATATAAACAATGGGAACGGCTGCATAATACCAATGATCCAAAGCGCCAAAAACAGACATGCCTAGCAAAAGATTCAAACCTCTGCAGATACCCATGTTCAATGGGCCAAGCACCCCGTATTTCTTTGAAAAGGAATCGTACAACAAAATCGCAATGGCCAAAAATAGCGCTAAAACACCTGCAAGACCGTTGACCATTAAGGCACATAGTATGCCTAGGGCCAATAATGCCCCACCAAACAAGGCCGCATTTACCAGCGGTACTACGCCACTAGGAATGGGTCGTTCGGGGCGTTCGACTTTATCTAATTTATAATCAAAGACATCGTTTAAAACGACACCCCCTGCATACAAGAGGATGGATGCCGTTACAAGCCACAGCCCATCCGCATAATTGAAACTGTAATTGCTCCATTTCGAATAAAGTCCGGCAATTGCCATTCCCGCCAAAATATCTGCTGCAGCGGTCGGCAAGTTGGCCGGTCGCATTAATCGAATATAACCAAGAAAAGAAGAGCTCATTATTTAATCAAGTCATCATCGACACGAGGTTGTTGCCCTCTTAGCACACTGTTGTCATTAAATAATTGCGTTTGATTGATGCCCTCAGCCTGTAACCAATCGGACTCTTTCATTTTTCCGTTTTTACCAAAGGCGTCGAGGGCATTTTGATAGGTCGTCTTGACCACATCGGACTTTGATACCCCGGAACGCAGCATCAATGATGCCGTTTTCGGTACGGCAAGGGGATCGCTAACCCCCCAATCCGCAGAGCTATCTACAATGATATTTTTGCTTCCGTATTGCTTGACAACAGCGACCATTCTCTCATTTCCCATTTTTGTTTCGGGATAAATGGTGAAAGCGGCCCAAAATCCGCGATCCAGCACATCTTTGACCGTTTCTTCATTGTTATGGTCAACAATAACCATAGAAGGATCCATTCCGTGCTCTAAACAAACCTCCATACTTCTTATGGTTCCTGACTTCTTATCCCTATGCGGGGTATGAATCTGTACCACCATGTCCAACTCCTTGGCCATTTCCAATTGCATGCGAAAATATTTGTCTTCGGCCGGAGTTTGGTCATCATAGCCAATTTCCCCAACGGCGACCACATTTTCTTTATGGAAATATAAGGGTAAAAGCTCCATCACTTGTTCAGCCAGCGCTTCATTGTTGGCCTCTTTCGAATTTAGACCAATAGTACAGTAATGCTGGATACCGAACTGTTTAGCCCTAAAAGGCTCCCACCCCACCAAACTACTATAATAATCTTGAAACGACCCCACTTGGGTACGGGGTTGGCCCAACCAAAAAGAAGGTTCAATAATAGCAACAACACCTGCTTGCGCCATAGCCTGATAATCGTCAGTAGTTCGTGATGTCATATGCACATGTGGATCTATAAACATCATTTTGTCTTCCATCTTCAATCTTTTAAGGTTTCCCAGTTAAGGGAATTATTTTCAATGTGTTCCTTTAATTCTAAACGGGTATTTAACAGGTCCTTTGCCCTGGAATTTTCCGAACGATGACAGCATAAGGCTGCCGCCCTATTTTCGATTGGATCTGAACTTAAAAACAACCGTTCCATATCCTTTAAAAGTCCATCATTCAAAAACTTGCCCACAGGCCTCCAAAAATAAGGGTTTACTTCTCGGGATGCTGCCCATCGTTCATGGGCATAATCTGAAATAATTCGCGCCAATTCACGGTTAGCCCTTTCATCTATATCCAATATTTTACTTAAATCACGCTGCATAAAAGCAGCTTTTAAGTACATCTGGTTCCATTGCTCATCATCAAAATATTTTCCGGGATATGGATTATTAAGGGCAATGGCATCGAAGACCGTAGCTATATTGGTACGCAACGTATCGACAGCAACGGATTTATAGCTTTTACACTGGGGCAATAATATCAGAAATTTGAGAAAAGTTGTCAGTTCTCCCGTATCGGCCACCTGAATAATGTTGGCTACTTTTGGTGTGAAAAATTCGGCATCCGCATTGGTAACCTTCGTTAATAAATAAAGTCTGCCCAATTCTCGCAAATCGGCTTTCTGAACTTTTAGATAACGACTAAGATCATTAGAGACCATAGCCGTGTTCAACTCATTTTCCACTTTTAGTTTGGAAGCGATAAGACTATATGTCATAAATAAGTCTTTGGTCGACTTATTTTCTATAATTGCATTTATTTTTCCTTCTAACCAATTGTAATTTTCTGCTAAATCATTTAATTCAATAATCTTTCTCAATTGCTGTTCAATACTATCTACCTGCATACGATATTGCCTATTTCAATATAGAGAAATCAAAATCTCCCGAATCACTTAAAAGTAACACCCAAAGATAACCAATCTAGTAAAAATAGTTGGCCTAAAAACCCCCGTTCCCGACTTAATGACATTATTTCTATTTTTGCGGTTAAAGATAACAAATGATGTTAGGCTTAAAATTACCAACGGACCCAAGATGGGTGAACATAGTAGAAAAGAATATCGACGAAATTTTGACAGATCACGCCTACTGTGAACAAAAGGCGGCCAGCACGGCTATATCACTGATTATCAGCTTTCCTGAATACACTGATTTAGTTGAAGAAATGATTGCACTTTCACGTGAAGAAATGGGCCATTTTAAAATGGTGCACGACTTGATTATAGCTAGAGGTCAAACACTAGGGCGTGATCGGAAAGACGAATATGTACTGCAATTATTAAAATTCTTTCCTAAAGGTGGTAGCCGAACGACACAATTGGTACATCGCCTGTTATATGCCGCACTGATTGAAGCTAGGAGCTGTGAGCGGTTTCGATTGTTGTCGGAACAACTCGAAGACCGGTCGCTGGCCGATTTCTACCATAAACTTATGGTGAGCGAAGCTACCCATTACGTCATGTTCTTGACTTTCGCTCGAAAGTATGGAAATCGGGAAGAAGTCGATGAGAAATGGCAGCGACTTCTTGATTATGAGGGAGAAATAATGAAAAATTTAGGAAAAAAGGAAAACATACACGGTTGACAAGTAACTGAAATTGCCTTTAACAAATACTACTTTTCCATATAGTACAGTGTTTTTATAATTCCATCGGAAAGTCCGATTTTAGGAACGTGTATTTTTTTTGCACCGCTCCACTTGGCTGCGGATAAAAAAATACGGGCCGCCGGAATTATTACGTCTGCCCGGTCGGGATTAAGACCTAATTCTGAGATTCGGTCATCGTAACTCAAACTTTCCAAAAATCGAAATTGAGCGTTCAGCCAAACATAAGAAAGGGGGTCTCCTTCCTTTCTGCCTGACATTTTGTGAAGTTTGTTAATATTCCCTCCGGAACCAATGATTGATAATGTTGAAATATCTTTCACATTCTCTTTTATCCATTCCTCCAACTTAGTCCACGTTCGCTCACCGACAAGGTTATTGAGCAAACGAACGGTTCCCAACTTAAACGACTTTGATATTTTTATTTTATCGCCTGAAAAAATAGTGAATTCGGTACTGCCGCCGCCAACATCGATATACAAATATGATTGGTCTTTTTGAATCAGCTGTTTTAAATCGGTAGAAGCAATTATGGCGGCCTCTCTTTTACCATCTATCAGTTCTATTTTGATACCCGACTCTTTTTCAATTTTTTCAATGACCTCAATCCCGTTGTTTGCCTCACGCATTGCGGATGTTGCACAGGCCATATACTTTTCCACCCCATGGACTCCCATAAGCAACTTGAAGGCTTTCATGGTATCGATCATGCGCTCAACATTGTTCTCGGAAATTTCACCGACAGTAAAAGAATCTTCCCCTAACCGAACCGGCACTCGAATAAGGGCACTTTTACGAAACCGGGTGACTTTATCCTTTTCTTCAATAACATTATGGGTCAACAACCTTATGGCGTTGGATCCTATATCGATTGCCGCAAATTTTCGAACCTTTAAGGCTGACATTTTATGAGTTTTGCTTATTTAAATAATAATCATAGGTGGCGAATTGTGATCGAATCTTTTTCTTATCATTCTTTCGATAGGCATTATCTTGTTTTTCAGAAAAGATTCGGGCCTTCACATTGTCTTGCCATGAAATTTCAAAGGTATCGATGAGTTCTTGTTTGATGTCTTCATCATAAATGGGACAGCCTACTTCCACTCGATAATCCAAGTTTCTTGTCATCCAGTCTGCTGAGGAAATATATATTTTCGGATTACCCCCATTTGCAAAAATAAATACACGCGGGTGCTCCAAAAACTTATCCACAACACTAATCGCCTCAATATTTTCGCTCATTCCCTCAACTCCCGGCACCAAACAACAAATACCTCTTATAATCAATTGAATCTTTACCCCGGCATTGCTCGCTTCGTATAACTTATCTACCATTTTATACGAGGTAAAGCTGTTCATCTTAATTTTAATATAGGCTTCTTTACCCCGTTTCGCATTTTCGATTTCTCTATCTATAAGATTTTTAAAAACACTCTTGGTATAGTGAGGCGAAACAACGAGATGCTTATACTTATTTATTTTATAAGTGGTTTCGAAAAAATCGAAAACCTTGTTCAACTCTTTTAGAATCTCATCATGGGCCGTAAATAGGGTATAATCGGTATAAATGCGTGCAGTTGATTCGTTAAAGTTACCTGTACTGACAAAACCGTATCGTTTTATTTGGTTATGTTCTTCCCGTTCTATTACACATATCTTACTGTGAACTTTTAACCCTGGAACCCCAAAAATCAACTTAACACCCTCTGACTGTAGTTGTTCGGCATATTCAATATTGGCTTGCTCATCAAACCGTGCCTGCAGCTCGATCTGTACGGTGACCTGCTTACCATTCTTTACGGCATTGACAAGGCATGCCGCCACTTGTGAGTCGTTAGCCAAACGATATACCGTAATCTTTATGCTGCGTACCTTCGGATCTAGGGCAGCTTCCCTCAAGAACCTTGTGACATATGAAAATGTCTGATACGGCGTGTATTGCAAATAGTCTTTTTTGGCAATCCGTTCAAAAAGACTCCCTTCCATGCTTAAACCAACCACCGGAAGTGGCTTAATCTTGTCATACATTAAATCTTGTCTTCCCAAACTTGGAAAGCCCATATAATCCTTTTTATTATGGTACCTACCACCGGGAATCACACTGTCGGTATCTTCAATGTTCATTTTATCCTTAAGGAACCGGAGCGTATCTTTTGCAATATTTTTATCATACACAAATCGAACCGGGTCACTTATTTTACGATGTTCGACACTAGAAGATATTTTTTCGATAAAACTCTTGCTCAAATCGTTATCCATATCGAGCTCGGCATCACGGGTAATCTTTATCATATGTGCTGATATCGATTCGTATGTAAACATACTGAAGATGTTTCTCAAGCAATACCGTATCAAATCGTCTAAAATAATAATGTAACTCTTATCTCCCTCTTTAGGAAGCTCGATAAAACGATCAATACCTTTAGGAATTTCGATGAGGGCGTACCGAATATTTTTAGTGCCCTTTCCATTCTCAACATCACCATTTTCCATCACAATTTTCACCGCTAAATATGCGGCAGTATCCTTTAAAACAGGGAAATCTGTCAAGTCGTTCAGTATGATCGTCATCAAAACCGGACTCACATTTTCCAAGAAGTAGTTTTTTACAAATTCTTCTTGAGAGGGAGTTATTTCCGTTTCATCGACAATTAAAATATTCTGGGCCTCCAGTTCTTTTTCTATCGTTCGTAAGACGCGTACACTGTCACTCTGCTGTTTAATTACAATTTGGGTGATTTCAGCAAGAATATCCTTGGCTTTTTCACCTCCTAAAACACTTTTCCCTGTTTTACCTGCCTCCACAATACGCTTTACCGTGGCATAACGGACTTTAAAGAACTCATCTAAATTATTGGAAAATATACCTAAAAACCGAAGACGCTCTATCAGGGGTACATTTTTATCTGCACTTTCTTGTAATACTCTTTCATTGAACCACAACCAACTAATTTCTCGATTTACGTATTGATTTTTGGTTTTAATCATCCTTTTAAATGTTTTGGAAAAATAGTTTGTTTCGTTATTCCTTTGGTGACCATAGCCCAATCGTCCGTGGTGAATTCCAACTCTACTAGCCCGGTAGTAGGAACGTTGTCAATATAGGTATTTCCTAAAGAATTGGCAATATGTGTAAAGGCATGGTTATGGCCAAAAATCATTACAGTATCATAATCATTATTCAGTTCTTTAATGAATTGCAACACGTAATCACCTGAAAAATCGTATAACCACTTGGTTGCCTGAAAGTTGCGTAAATCATAGTTGAGCTCCCTTAAGAATATCATACAGGTGTGCAATGCCCTGTTTGCAGGGCTCGAATAAACAGCATCAATTTGTAAAGCTTGCGACTTAAAAGATCCACTAACCAAAAGTGCATCGTTTATCCCTCTTTCTTGTAAAGGCCGATCTTTATCATTGACTGAATACTCCCATGAAGATTTACCGTGTCGAACCAAAATCAGTGTTTTCATTTGACTAAAATTTAATGTTGAACAATCAGTTAACAGTAATTATGAATTTCGGGGCTATTCGATTTCAGAAACGGCAATGGAAATACAAGCATTCAAAAAAAATTTCAATATTGTATTTAACATTAACAACCCATTACAATTAGGGCGACAACCGCTCCATCTTCCAGTCGAAGTCTTCTTGCAACGTAAAACGAATACGGTCATGCAGACGGTTCGGCCTGCCTTGCCAAAATTCAATAGATTCTGGTTTTACGATATACCCACCCCAATAATCGGGCCTTTCGATTTCTTTGCCTTCGTATTTTTTTTCCAGTTTTTTTAATTTTTTCTCCAGCGATTCACGCGATGGAATCACGCTACTTTGCTCAGAAACGATCGCCCCCAGTTTACTTCCGTCAGGACGAGATTCAAAATAACCATCAGACAAGTTTTCAGCTATCTTTTCGGCTTTTCCCTTAACTATAACCTGTCGCTCCATGGTTGGCCAAAAAAAGGAAATACAAACGTTGGGGTTCATGGCAATCGCTTTTCCCTTTTCGCTCTCGTAGTTGGTATAGAAAATAAACCCCTCATAGGTGAACTTTTTTAAGAGTACTACCCTACTCTTCGGAAACCCATCAAGCCCAATGGTGGAAACGGTCATCGCGTTGGGTTCTTCTATCCCTTCCGATGCCTCCGTTTCATAAAACCATTTTTGAAAGACTTCCATAGGGTTGTGAGAGATAGCATCTTCCATCAGGGCACTCTTCTCGTACGATTTCCTATAATCTCCTAGGTCTTTTTGCATGTCTTTTATTTACTGGTACTAGACATGTAAAGTTCTGTAAAAAGTTTGTAGAATGAAAAGGAGTTGCCACATATTATTGCGACAAATGTGTAGGAAGGAAGAAATCTAAAACAAATGATTCTATTTCGAAATCAAATCTTCTAAGTTGCTATCCGCAAGGGAATTCTACTTAAATTCGAACACTTTACCATCATCTGCCAACTCCACATTCCCAAAAACTTCCAGTGCCTCATCTCTAAAGAGTTCTATTGATTTATATCGAGTCGAAAAGTGTCCTAAAATCAAAGTTCCCACGTTGGCAGCCTTTGCAATCAATGCGGCCTCGGAGGCAGTTGTGTGTTTTGTCTTTGTCACCAAATGAATTTCAGAATTTAGAAACGTAGATTCATGGTATAACACATCTACATTCGCTATTTGAGGAACTATGGCAGGTTTATAGCTTGTATCACTGCAAAAGGCATAACTCTTTGGCTTTATAGGGTCAAAGGTCAATTCTGAATTATGTATCAACGAACCATCTTCTAGCTCGATATTGTGTCCATTTTTGATATTCTGAAAATATGCCTTGTCTATTTTATATTTTGCCACAGCTTCAATATTCAACTTACGATCGCCCAATTTTTCTTTAAAAAGAAATCCGTTGGTATAAATCCGATGGTTCAAAGGAATGGTTTCTACAGTTACTTTCTCATCTTCAAAAATAAGCTCGGCCTCTTTCGAATTAAGTTCATGAAAAATGAGCGGGTAATTGGTCCATGAGTCACCTAGTTTCAACATAAGGGTCATGGCTTCTTTAATTCCTTTTGGTCCGTAGATATGCATTTCTTTATCCCTTCCCAACAAACGAAATGTTGAAATCAATCCTGGTAATCCAAAAAAATGATCCCCATGCAGGTGCGAAATAAAAATATGGTTGATTCGCGAAAATTTGATTTTATTCTTGCGGAGCTGCACTTGGGTACCCTCGCCACAATCAATCAAAAAAAGATGGTCCTTTATTTCAAGTACTTGAGAGGTTGGGTTGGTCAATGCACGTGGGGTCGCCGCATAACATCCTAAGATATTGATTTTCATTCTTTATACTTAGTTTCGCACTTTATAATCCTTCATGTCAGTTATCGAGTATTGACTTTTAAATGAAAAGGCATAAGGACTCTCACCCACTTCATTGAGGTATTTCAAGCGTTTTTTGGCCTCATCGGGAGAAGGCTCTTGTCCCTCCTCGACATACCAAAGTGCCATATGCATGTCGGTCATTTTATGAAACCACTCTTTCTTGCGCTTTAAAATTTCGACATGGCCGGAACTGTAGGTAAAGCCTAACAAGGCATCCTTTGATTCCCATACTGACATATTGATAATAAGGTAATCATCTTCGAAAACGCGTAAGGCCGTTGCATTATTGTCATCTCCCTTAAGGCGCCACACAAATCCAGGGCTTCGCTCCGCAAGTTCATTTATCCTATCCAAGTTATTGACAAAATCAAGCAGAACAGGGCTGTCAATTGGCGCTAACAACCGTGCTATGTTCACTTGGGCCAAGAGGTAGTTTTTCATAAGTCGAGATCTCTTTCTATCTCTTCCATCTCGATTATATCTCTAGCTTCTTGAATTGTTGGCACTACACAGATTTCATCGGGTACTTCGTCGAACGACACCCGATCCGTAACCAAAACAAATGATTTCTTTGCATTTCTATGTGTATTTGAAAAATCTAAAAACTCCAATACATCACCCGCAGTAAGCATTTTAAATGAAAAAAGATTTACAATGATATTATCATTCTTAATGTTTGAATACGAACCCTTCAAATTTTCCAAAAACTTCTGTAGTGAAATGTTCTCTTGAAAAACCAAAGTGGTTGTTCCGTCTTTATCGAAAATCATATCTTCTTATTTTATCTTTGAAGCTAATAAATAAATCACAGCCATTCGAATTGCAACCCCATTTTCTACTTGATTTAATATTATTGATTGGTGGGAGTCAGCAACATCGCTTGTTATCTCAACCCCTCTATTGATGGGTCCCGGATGCATAATTACGATTTCCTTGTCCAATCCGTCGAGCATCGCTTTATTGACCCCGAACAGCTGTGTGTATTCGCGTGTCGTAGGGAAATAGCTGATATCTAAACGTTCGTTCTGTATGCGCAACATATTGGCAACATCGCACCAGTTCAACGCCTTTCTTAAATCAGTCTCTACCTCTACCCCCAACGATTCGATATACTTGGGCAATAATGTCTTCGGACCACACACCTTAACATTCGCACCCTGTAGTTTAAGGGCAAAAATATTAGACAACGCCACCCTTGAGTGTAAAATATCTCCAACGATTACCACATTCTTACCACCTACATCACCTAACCTTTCACGAATTGAGTACGAATCAAGCAATGCCTGTGTAGGATGCTCATGAGCACCATCACCCGCATTGACAATAGCCGCTTTCACATGTTTTGACAAAAATATTCCAGCTCCGGGATTGGGGTGGCGCATGACCACCATATCGACCTTCATGGAAAGTATGTTGTTTACGGTATCTATCAACGTCTCCCCTTTTTTAACGGAAGACTGACTGGCAGAAAAATTTATAACATCGGCAGATAATCGCTTTTCGGCCAACTCAAAAGATAATTTTGTTCGGGTACTGTTCTCAAAAAAGATATTGGCAATAGTGATATCGCGTAAAGAAGGAACTTTCTTTATGGATCTATTGATAACTTCTTTAAAATGGTCGGCAGTTTCAAAAATGAGTTGAATATCCTTTTTGTTCAGATATTTAATTCCCAACAAGTGTTTTACACTCAGTTCGCTCATTTTTTATTTATTTATCAAATATATAACGTCTTCTCCTTCATTTTCCTTCCATAAGACTTTCACTTTCTCATCATTTATTGCATCGACCTGTCTGCCCCTATAGTTCGGCTGAATAGGCAAATGTCTACTAAAACGGCGGTCGATGAGTGTTAACAACTCTATCTCGGCCGGTCTGCCAAAAGATTGTATCGCTGTCAATGCTGCGCGTATACTTCTCCCCGTATACAATACATCATCTATAAAAACCACATTTTTATCCTCTACCAAGAAATCGATTTTGGTCTTGTTCGCTTCCAAAGTTTTATCGCCCCTTCGAAAGTCATCACGATAAAAAGTAATATCTAGAAAACCCAAGTCTATATGCTTGACACCATATTCTTGTTTTAAAATTTTCGTCAATCGCTCCGCCAAATAAATACCTCTTGGCTGTATACCAATGAGTACCGTGTTGGTAAAATCAAGATGATTTTCAAGGAGTTGACAGGCCAAACGGTGAAGTATGATGCTTATTTCTTTTGAAGACAGTAAGACTTTTTGACTCATTTAATAGATCATCAACGCAGTGGAGTTACAAAAGTAGGGAATTCTCTCGAAATAATGTACCCGCATTATGAAACAAAAAGAGCCCTGGCGAAAAACGCCAAGGCTCTAAAATTATAGCTAAAAAGAATGTTTACTTCTTTTTCGCAGCTTCCATTTTCTCTTTCAATGCCTGTAATTGCTCATTGGCATCGCCAAGGGTTGTTTTAGCTTCTTCGTTCGTAGCCGCTGCCCTCTTTTTGGCCGCTTTTACGTTTCGTTGCTCTTCTTCCCTAAAGATTGCGGTATGACTTGCAACAACTCGCTTAAAGTCTTTGTTGAATTCGATGATCTTGAATTCGACTTCTTCGCCTTTGCCTAATTTTTTACCGTCTTCTTTTTCCATATGACGTTGTGGCACAAATGCTGTAATGTCGTCGTTAAACTCAATTACGGCCCCTTTATCAACAATCTCTGTCAATGAAGCTTTATGTACTGTATCAACGGCAAATTCTTGCTCGTATTTATCCCATGGGTTTTCGGTAGTCTGCTTATGGCCCAAACTTAATTTGCGACCTTCAACATCCAACTCCAATACTTCCACTTCAATGGTATCATTAACATTGACAAATTCTGAAGGATGCTTTATTTTCTTGGTCCAAGATAGGTCGGAAATGTAAATCAAACCATCAATACCTTCTTCCAATTCTACAAAAACACCAAAATTGGTAAAGTTTCGAATAATGCCTTTATGTTTAGAACCTACAGGATATTTTGTTGTAATATCGGTCCATGGATCTGGAGTCAATTGCTTGATACCCAGAGACATTTTGCGATCTTCCCTATCTAAAGTAAGTACAACGGCTTCAACTTCATCGCCAACTTTCACAAAGTCTTGTGCCGAACGCAAATGCGTTGACCATGACATTTCTGAAACGTGGATCAATCCTTCAACACCTTCAACAACTTCAATAAATGCACCGTAATCGGCAATCACAACAACTTTTCCTTTCACTTTGTCGCCGATCTTGATTTCGTCGCTCAAAGCATCCCAAGGATGTTTTTCCAATTGTTTAAGACCCAACTGAATTCTAGATTTGTTTTCGTCGAAGTCTAAGATTACAACGTTCAATTTCTGATCCAACTCAACAACCTCGTTCGGGTGGTTGATTCGGCTCCATGAAAGGTCAGTAATGTGAACAAGACCATCAACACCGCCAAGGTCGATAAAGACACCGTAAGAAGTGATGTTTTTCACGACACCTTCCAATACCTGTCCCTTTTCCAATTGGCTAATAATCTCTTTTTTCTGCTCTTCAATATCGGCCTCGATTAATGCTTTGTGCGATACTACCACGTTTTTGAACTCATGGTTGATCTTGACCACTTTGAACTCCATGGTCTTACCAACATATTGATCATAGTCACGAATAGGCTTCACGTCGATTTGAGAGCCGGGCAAGAAAGCCTCAATTCCAAAAACATCAACGATCATACCCCCCTTAGTTCTGCACTTAACAAAACCACTAACGATTTCTTCTTTATCGTGGGCACCGTTGATTCTATCCCATGCCATAATGGTTCTGGCCTTTCTATGAGAGAGAACCAATTGACCACTTTTATCTTCACGTATATCGATTAAAACCTCTACCTTATCACCAACCTTTAAGTTAGGATTGTAACGAAATTCGTTAAGGGAAATAACACCTTCGGACTTTGCATTGATATCAATGATCGCCTCTCTATCTGTAAGGTATACCACCGTTCCCTCAACAACCTCTTCATCTGCGGTATCCACAAAATTTTCGGTCACCAACTTCTCGAACTCCTCCAATTTGGAATCGTCGACACGCTCAATGCCTTGCTCGTATTTCTCCCAATTAAAATTTTCCAAAAATTCTTGAGGATCTTGCACGGGAGCGCTCTCTTTCGTTTCAATTACTTCCTGTACTGCTTCGGTAGTTTCCTCTACCTGGGCTGTTTCTTTTTCTTCTGCCATTTTACTGGTTTAAAATTTGTATTCCATGATGCCACAAGAGTTAAACAATTACCACGGAAGATGTTATAAAATCTTTTGTTTGCTTTCCTTTTCTCTTGATTATTTGTTAAAAAGGAGTGCAAAAATACAATATATAAATGGTTTAACAAACCCAATTTTACAAAGCTTTTATCCTGAAGCACTATTTTAAATATTTTAACCCTAAAAACACTTAGAATTATTATCTTGAACCCACAAATATTAACCATTAAATAAAAGAATTATGAGTGTCAAAGCAAAGTACCAACCCGTTTTAAACCTTGGGGAGGAATTAGGTATAAAAGATGGAAATGTCACTGAGGAAAACGGAGTTTTAAAAGTAAAAGGGGAGGCCCAAACTCAATATGAGAAAAACCTACTTTGGGACAAAATAAAAGAAATTGGCGGAGAAAACCCTACTGACATAAAGGCCAATATTACCGTGGGGGACACTTCGGTCTATGCCAGGCATACCGTAAAAAGTGGTGAATCATTAAGTAAGATAGCCAAACATTATTACGGTGACCCAATGAAATACAAGCAAATTTTTGCGGCGAACACCAATATCCTAAACAACCCGGATGTAATACACCCAGATCAGGTTTTGATAATTCCAAATCTTTAGAAAAGACATATACAATATAAAAGACCTGTTATTTCTAGGAAATCGACAGGTCTTTTTGTTTATCTATTATGCGAAGTGCATGATTGTACATGCGGTCAAATTGCTCTTTTAACCCCATATCACTGTTATCGAAAAGTATAGCATCTTCCGCCCTTTTCAATGGGGAAAATTCCCGTGTTGAATCTATGTGATCTCTATTCTCAACATTGGCAAGCACATCTTCGTAAGTAACATTTTCCTTTTTGTCTAAAAGTTCCTTATAACGCCTATACGCTCTTTTTTCGGGCGACGCCGTCATAAAAATCTTTAGTTCGGCATTTGGAAAAACCACGGTTCCAATATCCCTACCATCCATAACGATTCCCTTTTCCGCCCCCATTCCCTTCTGGATATCGACCAACATATGACGCACTTCCTCAATTTCCGACACCCTACTCACATGCCTAGAAACATCCAACGTGCGAATTTCACGTTCCACATTTTCACCATTAAGGTATATCTCAGCATATCCTAAGGTATCATTGTAGACAAATTTTAGTTTAATTTTAGGAAGCAATTTAATGAGTGCCCCAACATTTTCATTTTGGCCGGCAATAAAACCATTTCGCATAGCAAAAAGGGTTACCGCCCTATACATTGCACCCGTATCGATATAAACATAGCCAAGTGCCCTTGCCAATTGCTTGGCAATTGTGCTTTTTCCCGTAGATGAATAGCCATCAATTGCTATGGTAATTTTTGTCATTATTCAAAAATAAGTAGAAATAAATTGTCCGCGAACTATTTGTGACGTAATAACTACGCTAAGTTACTTCAGAGTTTTTTAGCATTCTTGACCTTTCGGTTCGTCAAGGCAATATCGACTACTTCATGCATATCTTCAACATAATGGAATGTTAGTCCTTTTAAATAATCTTGTTTAATTTCAAGAATATCCTTTTCATTGTCTTTGCATAAAATAATTTCCTTTATTCGCGCACGCTTTGCTGCCAATATTTTTTCTTTAATCCCACCTACAGGAAGCACTTTTCCACGTAACGTGATTTCACCTGTCATAGCCAGGCTTTTTTTGACTTTTTTCTGTGTAAACAAAGATACCAAAGAGGTCAACATGGTAATTCCAGCACTTGGACCATCTTTGGGGGTAGCGCCTTCCGGAACATGAATATGAACGTTGTAATTTCCAAAAACTTCGGAATCGATTCCGAATCTATCAGCGTTCGATTTGATATATTCCATGGCAATAGTAGCTGATTCTTTCATCACCTTGCCCAAATTTCCTGTAATATTCAGGGTGCCTTTGCCTTTAGATAATATCGATTCTATAAAAAGAATATCTCCACCAACACTGGTCCATGCCAATCCGGTTACGACACCTGCCACTTCATTGTTCTCATATTTATCGCGCTCCAATCTTGCTGGGCCCAGCACTTTTTCAACATCGGCGTTACTTACCTTTACATCGTATTCCTCCTCAATCGCTATTGATTTCGCTGCATAGCGAACCATTTTGGCGATTTGCTTTTCCAACCCTCGTACCCCCGACTCACGGGTATAGCCCTCAACGATTTTTTCCAATTGTGGTTTGCCGATTTTCAAGTGTTTTGTACCTAACCCATGCTCTTTTAACTGTTTGGGCAACAAGTGCCTTTTTGCAATTTCTACTTTCTCTTCAATGGTATAGCCAGTAACGTTTATTATCTCCATTCTATCCCTCAATGCCGGCTGAATGGTAGAAAGATTATTCGCTGTTGCAATAAACATAACTTTTGAAAGGTCATACCCCAACTCCAAAAAGTTATCATGAAACTCAGCGTTCTGTTCAGGGTCTAGAACTTCTAGCATTGCGGATGACGGATCACCTTGATGACTATTTGAAAGTTTATCTATTTCATCTAAGATAAATACTGGATTGGAAGTCCCGGCTTTTTTAATGCTTTGGATGATTCGCCCTGGCATAGCACCAATATAGGTTTTTCGATGTCCTCGAATTTCCGCTTCATCGCGAAGTCCTCCTAATGACATACGAACATACTCCCTTCCCAATGCTTCGGCCACCGACTTGCCCAGAGAAGTTTTACCTACCCCCGGAGGACCATACAAACAAAGTATAGGTGATTTCATGTCATTTCGTAGTTTAAGCACCGCCAAGTATTCAATAATTCTTCTTTTTACATCTTCTAAACCATAGTGGTCTCTATCCAAAATCTTTTCAGCTTTTTTCAAGTCGAACTTGTCTTTTGAATATTCGTTCCAAGGTAGGTCTAAAAAAAGATCCAAATAATTTCGTTGAATTGAATATTCGGCCACTTGAGGGTTCATGCGCTGCATTTTGGCCAATTCTTTTTCAAAATGCTCCTTCTCTTTTTTCCCCCATTTTTTTTCTTTGGCCTTTATCCGCATTTCATCAATTTCCTCATCGTATGAAACACCACCCAATTCTTCTTGAATAGTCTTCATTTGCTGATGTAGGAAGTACTCACGCTGTTGCTGATCCATGTCGCTACGTACCTTAGACTGAATATCGTTTTTTAGTTCCAATTTTTGGAGCTCGGTATTCATATGCTTGAGCGTACTCAAGGCGCGTTCTTTTAAATTTCCTATCTCTAGCAACTTTTGCTTCTCTTTAACACTTAGATTGAGGTTGGAAGAGACAAAGTTTATCAAAAACGAATTGCTCTGTATATTCTTTATGGCAAAAGAAGCTTCACTGGGTATATTCGGATTATCTCTAATTATTTGAAGTGCCAATTCTTTAATTGACTCAATTATAGCTTTGAACTCTTTGCTGTTCTGATTAGGTCTTTGCTCTTTGGCCTCCCGTATAGTTGCCGTCATGTAGGGCTTTTTTGTCAAAACTTCGGCTATTTCGAAACGTTTTTTCCCTTGAATGATAACCGTAGTATTACCATCGGGCATTTGAAGAACGCGAAGAATTCGGGCGACAGTACCCAGCGTGTTTATATCTTTAATGTCGGGGTTTTCGGTACCCTCATCTTTTTGGGAAACAACTCCGATTACTTTTGACCCGTTATTGGCATCTTTAATCAAATTAATAGATTTGTCTCTTCCCGCTGTAATAGGAATAACTACTCCGGGGAATAAAACGGTATTGCGCAAAGGCAATATCGGCAATGTCTCCGGTAAGCCCTCACTGTTCATTTGCTCTTCATCCTCGGCAGTCAAAAGAGGAATCAACTCAGAATCCTCGTCTATTCCTTGCAAAGACATATTGTCAAAATTTGAAAATTTGGAATCTCCCATATCAATATATTCGGTCATTCTGTCATTATTTAAACAGAATATCGATTTTTAAAATTAAACATCAATTGCGAAAAACCCCTGTTATGGTTAAAACGAGGTATAAGCAACTATTTTTCCATGTACTTAAAACAATTGTTATGCCACCTTTGTCGAAAAAAAAGAAAACCCTTGCAATCGACCGTCGCAAGGGTTTTACAATATGTGATTAGCGATAAACTATCTGGTCTTCACTATTTTCTGGGTAGAGACTTCTCCTCGTTCATTACGAATGGAAACAAAATAAATACCCTCGCTATAACCGCTGAGGTCAACTTCAAGACGGTTTGAAAAATTGTTCTCTATCTGTTCAGAATACACTTGTTGTTGTTTAATGTCATGAATAACCAATTCAAAAGAGGTACTATCGGTTTCACCAAGTTCTATAAATACTTTATTGGCGGTAGGGTTAGGATATGCCATTACAAGGCTTTTCGAAATTTGTAAAGAACCATCTGCAACGACTTTGCCGACCAAGCTTGTGGCCGCGGTACTTCCGTTGGGCGTAACGAAAAGTTGCAATGTTGTTGTGCAACCGATGGCAGGTTCCAATATATAAACACCAGCATCTGAAGATGTAATGTTTTTTATCAAATGATTATCCCCTACCGTATTGCCATTTGGCAGAGTGATTGTCAATCCAATACCGTTGGGCAACATGCTCAAAACCACATCTTCTCCCTCAGCTACTTGAAGAAAGTTTTGTCCACTCGACCAAACATTATTCAAATTATATTCGGGAATCGTAAGATTCAACGAACAGTTTTCCAAGTGGGTTACTTGAATGTTCAGGGCCCTACATTCTCCCTCAGAACTAAGAATATAAGTACCGCTATCAGCGGTAGAAACATTCCCCAAAAAATAATTATCACCGACCACTGTTCCGTTCGGAAGGGTTATTGCCAATGGCCGACCATTAGGTAACATGCTTAAAACTATACCAGTACCTTCATTTATTGTAATATCACTACTACCACTAAACCATGTGCCATTAATTTTATATTCGGGTATAATGGTCGATGATTTACAGTCATTGTCTTGAACCGATAAATTTAGTGTTTTAACACATCCTTCTTCGGAAATTAGCACATAGCTACCACTATCATCAGCGGTGACAGCGCCAAGAGAATAATTATCACTTACGTTCGAGCCGTCGGGCAAGGTTATGGTCAATCCGATTCCGTTAGGCAACATACTTAAGACCATTGAATCTCCAGTTTCCACCCGTAAATCGGTTGCACCACTTTGCCAGACACCATTCAACTTATATTCTGGAATCAGTTCGCCATCACATTCTGTCGGTACCGTTTCGCCTACACTAAGTTTTAATTGCGTAGTACACCCATCTTCGGATGAAATCAAATAAATACCACTTGCCGATTCTGTCACTGCTCCTAAATTAAAATTATCGTCTACGGTAGAACCGTCGGGCAAAGTAATTGTAACATCAACACCATTTGGAAGTGCGCTTAACATCATAGATGTTCCCAACTCGACCTGTAAATCATCGGTACCGCTTAGCCAGCTACCATTTAGGTTATATTCAGGAATCAAAACTACATCACATTCGACGGG
>CBDULZ010000075.1:0-24967 GCA_965368185.1 uncultured Kriegella sp. | reverse complement strand
TCGCCTGCGTTAATTGCAGGTTGCCGTAGTTCCCGGCCTTTATGTAAACGATGTCACCTGCACTCGCGACATTAATGGCATGTTTGAGGCTCCAGGCGGTTCCTTCGGTAAGGCCATCGTTACTAGATTTACCATTTACAGTCACAAAATAACCATCTTCTACAGATGTAGTTGTGGTTTCTGGCTCAGTCTCAACCTCGACCTCAACCGTAACTGTTCCTGTTTCAGTAGAAACGCTACCGTCTTCATTTTCTACTTCCGCAATATATGTAAATGAATCAGTTTCGGTTTCAGTCTCTGGTTCTGTTTCCGGTTGTTCTTCCGGCTCTGTTTCTGGTTCAGGTTCTGGCTCGGGCTGGGCTTCTGGCTCAGGTTGTGCCTCCGGTTCGGGTTCTGGTTCAGGCTGTACTTCCGGCTCTGGCTGAGTTTCCGGCTCTGGCTGAGTTTCTGGTTCGGGCTGAGTTTCTGGTTCAGGTTGTGTTTCCGGCTCTGGCTCTGGGGTTACCGGAGACTCCAGAACTACCTTTTTAGGAGTATAGGTTATGGTGTAATCTTCATTGATAACCACATCTCCATTTTGAGGGGAGGAGGTTCCAATAATTTTTATATTCTCGGGAAAAGCGAATGCGTCGTTCGATAAAACATCAAGAACGCTACTGTTATTATATGGAATTATAAAAGTATCATCGACAACTTGACCATCCTTCAAAACACCTTCTGTTAATAAATCTCCATCCTTACTACAGGAAACCATAAAAGTGAACAAAAAGGCACTAGAAAACCAAAGGAATTTTTTTCCAAAAAAATGTGTCATAGTAATGCAGGGTTAAGCTTATCATTTAAATTTTCGGGGGGGCGAAAAAAAATTATTAAACATATCAGAAAATAGACGAAATGCATTTTTTTCTGATGAACGGCGTAAAAGTAGGGAAAGAGTTAAGACTACATTTCGTTTTTTTGAGCATTTCCCTTTTTTTCGATGAAATGCACTTTTTTATATGTAGTTGCTTGAAAATTAACCTTTCTATAACAAGTATATTCCTATCCGTTTAAGCCGTTTTTGCAATTGTATGATATTAGTATCGTTTCATCAAAACCAATTTGGTAGTAAGTTTGTAAAACCGCCACTCTGTAATGGTGATGGTCAGGGCAAACCAGGTTTGACTATTTGGCACGGTGAAATCTTATGATTTGAGTCCTCTCAATATTTTATTTTCGATACAAAGGAAAGAAATGGTCGTTTTTATCTAATAGCCTGTCACCTGTGAGTTCTATGTAGATAGTATGGTTCACTATATGCTTCCAAACTTTAAACTCATGGTGCTCCTTTGAAAAAGAAGATTTGAAGTTGAAGAGGGAGTCTTCTTTACTTCCGATTCCTCCGCCTAAATTGAATATTTTGTAGTTCTGTTCGGTTGCTTTAATTCGCATTTCGTCTAAAAATAGGTTGGCAGGAGCCAGATTCAAGGCACTGTTTCTAGTGCCCGATAGATGAAACTGAACGATGTCGTTCGTCTTGACAAACATAGATCCTGCAATAACCTCTCCAGTTTCTTTAAGTTCTACAAGTAATATATCAGTTCTAAAATCAGTACATTTTAGAAAATCAAAAAAATATTTTCGAGAGAAATAATAGTCTTTGTTTGCAGACAAACGATCCATGTTTTCATAATAGATGTCTATAAAAGTATTGATTTGCTCATCGGTCTGCGCTTGAATCACATTGCAAAGCCTTCTACATTTATTCGTCCTGTTTTTGGTGCTTTTTCCGTATTGCGTACGTTGTTCATCCAATGGTAGATTTAGATTTATATTCACCACTTTTCCGAGTGTTGGAGTTTGCCCCAAATTATCTAAGATGATTGACTGATTCTTCAGATAGGGGTGAAGTCTCGAAAAGACACTTACAATGCTTAATTCTGAAAACACTTGATCAAGTGCGGTTTTAAACGCCGTATTGTCGAAAGATGCGTCAATGTTCTTGTATATCGGTCCCGCATACCCGTACACTGAAGTAAGATCGAAATAGACGGTGTTTTCGATAGCACGTTTTAGAAAGGGAATGGCTATGATTTTATCATTTTCCCGGTATGAGACCAAAATTGGTAGTTCATTTTCTGTTTTGGAAATCAAATGATAGTCATACGTATGATGAAAATCGTAAGAATCACATGATAGTAAAATCTGCTTCCAATCTTTTTCATTCTCGATTATGTCGATCATTTATTTCATTTTTAATGAGAATATCAATTCTTAGAACCTCTGAATAGCTCCATTGTTACTTCTTCACTTGCCGAAACACCTTCAGATTTAAAAACTTTGCCAAAAGTTTTCCATAGGATCTTTACATCGGTTGTAAAGCTAATGTTCTTTACATACCAAACATCATATTTAAATTTATCTTCCCAACTAATGGCGTTTCTGCCATTTATTTGTGCCCAACCCGTAATGCCCGGCTTAACATTGTGTCTCTTAGCTTGTTCTTTATTGTATAGCGGTAAATATGATACCAATAGGGGTCTGGGTCCTACAATTGACATGTCTCCTTTGATCACATTTAGAAGTTGGGGAATCTCATCCAAGGATGTTTTTCTAATAAATTTGCCAATTTTTGTCATTCGCTCATGATCGGATAAAAGTTGGCCGTCAGGTCCTTTTTTATCATTCATGGTCTTGAACTTTAAAATTTTAAAGATGTGCTCGTTTTTACCTGGTCTTTTTTGTACGAAGAATGGCTTTCCGTTATTGCTGAAAAATAAAATGAGAACAATGGCGATGAAAAATGGCGATAGTATAAAAAGAGCGATCAGTGCTGTTATAAAGTCCAAAATATTTTTTATCACACTTCTGTACATGCCATTTGAGTTTTTAGTTCATATGGATTTTGGAATAAACTTCTAACGTTTTTTTTGTCATTACCGGAATAGTAAATTTATTCAGCGCCTTAGTTTTTGCGTTTTTGGCCAGTAGTTTGCGTAAATCAGGATCGGAAACCAATTTCTCTAGTATGGAGGTGAACTGATGGATGTTTTCATTTTCAAAAAGCAGCCCGTTGACTCCATCCTCGATTTGTTCATAGGCCCCTTCTGTATTGCTTCTAACCGGGCAACACTCACTCATCATCGCCTCTAAAGTTACCAAAGGGAAAGACTCCATACGTGATGGCAATACGAAAATATCAAAAATATCATAAAAGGGTTTGGGATCTTCGAAAGGCACCATCGTCATGAAATTTTGAATACCTGCACTTTCGACCATCTTTTTTAACCAGTCAAAATCTACACTACCTTCAACACCGCCCAAAAAGATAAAATGAATGTTTTCTTTTGTAGCAGTTGATAAATCGTTCAAGGCTTGTACAAGAATGTCAGACCCTTTACGCAACGAAATGCTTCCTACAAAACCTATGACCAATTTATCTTCTGTTATGTTTAGACGGTTTTTCAAATCTGATTTTTGCCTTGGTGAAATGGAATGGGCAAACCGATCTGATACACCATGATGGATTAAACTCAAATTCCTATCCTCCATTCCAAACACTTTTTTGCTGAATTCATAGGATTCATTACTTATAGCAATTAGGTGGTCCGGTTTTTTGAATTTAAAATTTCGCTTCAAATAGAGAATGTGTAAGGTTGTTGTGAACTTTTTTCCCATGAGCCAAGGAATGAAGGTCATGTATGGTGATTGGCAGTGAATCACATTGGGTTTGAACCGTCTAATTTTACTCATAATAGCCAATACCGAGGTGACTGATTCCATGGCCCGTTTGATTCTGTTGCCCTTTGGTGTCTTAAACTCTTCAATCTGAACCCCCAATGCCTTGAATTCATTGTAGAAGTCGTCTACTCTTGATGTTGCATTCTCAATCTTGCCACCTGTAATAAGACAAACCTGATGACCATCTTCAACAAGACCTTGGGCAAGATCTAAAGTATGCGTAGTAACTCCCGTTTGTTCAATTCTACTAAGTAAAAAGGCTATTTTCATGAGTTTGGTCGGCCCTATTCAAAAATTGGTCTATCAAGAAGACTTGGACAGACACTGTGTTTCTGTATTTGTTAAATTTGATAAGATGCTCGGATGATGCGGGATTTTAACAAAATCGTTTACAAATTTAACCAGTTCGTGTTTGCATTGAACAATAATTTAAATTTTGCCCAAAGCCGTAGTTTCGACTACAAGTATATGTAATTTCTGTAAAGTGTAACTAATTAATCGATATATATTCATGCTTCTATGACCAAATGCAATAGCAATGAGGTCTTCCAGATTTAATCTAAACAACATCAGCTGTTGTTGGCAATGATTTCAAGGGTTTTCATATTTACCTTATTTACATCAAACTTTTCGCTGGCCAATTTTCTACTATTAATACCCATAACTTCGATACGCTCAGGGTGTTTCAGAAAACTTTCCATGGCCCTATGTAGATCGTTAAAGTCCTTTGGTGTTACAAGGATGCCGTTTTCTTCATTTACAACAGTTTCCCGACACCCCGGAGTATTTGTTGTGATAATGGGCATTCCTATACTGAGGGCCTCTAAAATAGACCGGGGAACGCCTTCACGATAGTAGGTAGGGAGCACAAAAACATCCGATTGTTGTAAAAAACCGATGACCGTTCGCTGTTCTCCATGAAATGTTATTATTCCCTTGGACACGAATTTATCGATTGTACTTTTCTTAATTCCTGAGGGAGAGGTATCGATTGGCCCAATAATATGATATTCCGATTTTGGGTATTTCTTTTTTAGTTTTTTTGCCGCGTCCATAAACAACTTTATGCCTTTTTCAGCGATTAATCGAGACACAATAACAAAAATTATCCTTTCCCCATCATTTTTTTTAATCCGCGTTTTGTATTCGTTTAAATTTACTCCTGATCCATTTACGAGATACGTGTTTTGTCTTGGGGAAATAATTTTTTTTCGAAGAAAAAGGTTCCTGTCATCTTCATTCTGAAATATTATCGCCTTATTTTTTCGCAGGGCTTTTTTGTAAAGAAAACTAGTGACCTTTTGAAGAATGTTCGCTTTCGTTGAAACCCCACTGAATGTAAAGCCCAAACCCGTAATTAGTGAGATTACCGAGGTATTGTTCTTTTTGGCGGCCAAAGAGCCGTATATCACAGATTTGATCGTATATGGAAAAACAAGGTCGATTTTATATTCCTCTATTTTCCTTCTTAGGAAAAATATGGTCTTTATATCGGAAATGGGAGATATACCTGCTCTATTTAAGGGGTATGCGAACGTTTGGGTGCCCATTTTTTCTAATTCATCTCTAAATTCTGTATTGGATTCAGGAAATGGTGCGGCACAGATTACTTCATGGCCTTCCGAAAGTAAGCGCTTTATTAAATCCCCTCGAAAGGTAACCAATGATTTGGCTGCACCGCATATAATCAATATTCGTTTAGAATTCATACAGACTTCACTTCGCGTTAAAATTCGACAAAGGTATATATTATTAGGTACTTAAGATGTACGTTTCGTACTTATGTAAAATACTATTTTTGTTAAAATTTCTTACTCTTTGTGATATATTTTTCTTGGTTTTTAGAAGATAGTCGGTATTTGTCATAAAATGTTCGATTCCTTTTATCATCAATAATTTATTGCCTACGGGAGTTAGAATACCGTAATCGGTTTTCATAATGTCATCTACCAGCGGCTTATCAAGTTTTAATATTTCATCAGGTCCCGATTTACAATTTGTAGAAAGAATAGGCAGTCCGCAGGCCATTGCCTCTAAAAGAACATTCGGGAAACCTTCATGATTGGAAGCAAAAGCAAACAGATCTGCAGCCTTGAGATACTTGTACGGAGATGGGTCAAATCCTAAAAGAAATATCTTTTTCTCAAGACCTCTTGCTTCTATTGTTGTTTTTAGTTCATTTTCAAGCTCACCTTCACCCAGAATATAGAGTCGTATACCTTCGATATTTTCCACTGCATCGATGAGCAGCTGGTGGTTTTTTCCCTTGTTCAACCTACCAACTGTTATAATATTAAAATATTGGGAGTCAAAAAAATCATCTATTGGTGCTAGCTTGTCGATTTTTTCTAAATCTATCGGGTTGTTTATTACTTCGATTTTGTTTTCGCAGATTCCAAAATTATCAATGAGGTCATTACGATTTCCCCTAGAATTACAAATTATCGAATCAGCCTTCACATATAACTTTCGAATCAAGAATTTATTCATGGTGGATTGAAGGCCTTTGTAACTGTACTGCAAACTGGGTTGGCCCCTTTCACTGATTATGATTTTGATTCTTTTTTTTGGGGTAAATTTCCGAGAAAGTATATTAATGTAATTGGGCCTTGTCAACAGGCTTAATGAATGAGTTAAGTCTAGTTGATTTAAAAGTTTGGCATATCGCATTGCCAAGAAAGGGATTTTTATCAATTTATTGATACCACTTTCCGATGGGCTTGAGTTTTCGATATAATGCACTTGTATGCTTTCAGGAATATCATAACCTGTGGTAGCATGCATTAAGAACAAATGAACTTCGATTTTTCGTTCCAAAAAGTAGGGGAGTAGGTGGGAGACAACTCTTTCTGCGCCCCCGCCTCCAAGAGAGTATATGAGTATTCCTAGTCGCATAGATTATGATACATTAGACGAATAATTTGCTTGGTGTTTTGATTTTTTTTTTGGAACTTCAGACTTGGGCTATTTTATTGAAAATCCTTTTCCGTTATGCTTTAGCCACTGTTTAAGCACTAAGAGCCTCCAGATAATGGCATATCGATTCCAAGAACCATTCATATGTTGGTCGATTATCATTTTGACTTCTTTTTTATCGATAAAAGGTATTGTTGCAAGACCGCCATCATTTAACTCTGAAAGAACATACTCCTTTAACTCATTTCGAAACCAGCTTTTGAACGGCATTGTGAATCCCGATTTTGGTCTGTCGAACAGTTCTTTAGGTACATGTTTGTAAAGTACATCTTTTAGTATTCTCTTTTGGTTCCCTTTAATGAATTTAAATTCAGTGGGAAGTGTTCTTGAAAAATCGACAATTCTATAATCTAGCATGGGAGAGCGTACTTCGAGGGAAAATGCCATTGAGGCCCTGTCGACTTTTGTATTAATATCCCAATTTAAATAGGTTTTGATATCAAAGTCTGAAATGCGCTCGTAAATATTTTTGTCGTTATGAAATAAATAGCGGTTAAATTCATCTTTATAATTATAACCCGAAAGGTCGAACCAGCTGCTGTTTAAATCTCGTTTTGTTGCCAAATAGGCATCATTTATCGTCGCTTTATCGATTACATTTCCGATAGTCTTAGCCTTGTAGTGGGGGGCTATGGAAAGTGCCTTGGCGACCATCATTCGCAGCGGGTCGGGAAACTTGTAGGCTTTTTCGATATAGTGCATCCAGTTATATCGATGGTATCCGAGAAAATTCTCGTCCCCAGCATCTCCTGATAGCGCTACCGTTACATGTTCTCGCGTGTATTTCGATAATAGCATCGATGGAATTGCCGAGGCATCGTCAAAAGGTTCATCATAGAAATAACTAATGTTTTCGATCAGTTGTATGCCTTCCTTGTAGTCACATTCGATAACATTGTGCTCTGTTTGCAAATGGTAAGCTACTTTTTTAGCGTAATCACTCTCATCAAACTCTTTATTGTCGAACTTGACCGAGAACGTTTTTACTTTGCCGGGTGTTTCTTTTGCTGCCAAGGCACTTACCAAGGAAGAGTCAATACCACCAGAAAGAAATATGCCTACGGGAACATCGGCGAACATTCTAATTTTTACCGCATCGCTTAACAGTTTCTCAAGTTCTACTTGGGCATGTTGATAATTTCCCAAAAACTTATTTTGGCCTTTATAATCTAGGTCCCAATACTTCTTCGTCTTAAAGGTGCCAGACTCGATATCAAATATAAAACTATGTCCGGCTTCCAACTTCTTGATTTCGTTGAAAATTGAATAGGGATCGGGAATCGTACCCCAAAGAAGGTAGGCACTAATGGCCTCTTTTGAAATTGTCAGATCTTCATTGAACAATTGAATTGCCGAGAGCTGGCTGGCGAATTCGAATTGCTTTTCGCTATGGGTGTAGTAAAAAGGCTTTTGCCCTAATCTATCTCTTGCCCCAAATAAAAGATTTTTGACATTGTCATAAATTACAAATGCGAACATACCATTAAAATGGTTGACACAATCTTGGCCATATTCTAAATAGGCCGCACAAATTACCTCGGTATCACTGGTGGTTTTGAATTCATAGCCTTTGACGGCAAGTTCTTTTTTTATCGATTTGAAGTTAAAGATTTCACCGTTAAAAACAATATGAATATTTTCCCGGTAGGTCAGCGGTTGGTCAGATCGTACATCTAAATCAATTATCGAGAGTCGGTTATGACCTAGACGGATAGGTTGTTTTCCTTCATCAAATAGACGAATTCCCATTTTATCGGGGCCGCGAAAAGATGTTCTTTTCAGTTTTTCCCTAACTTCGTTCTCACTATACGCAATGGTCGATCCATAAATTCCGCACATAATCTAAGATGCTTTTTTGGTGTCTAACAATTCATTGAATAATCGCATCCACTTGTTTCCTACATTGTCCATGGTAAACTTATCAAGTGATTTCAAGCTGTTATTTCTTAGTGATTGCCTTAAATCTTCATTCACAATTAGCTCATTTAATCTGGTGGTCATAGCTTCTTTGTTTTGATTCTCGACTAAAATCCCGTTTATGCCGTCGTTGATTATATCCGACGGTCCTGAAACACAATCATATGCAATGCAGGCCATACCTTGTGACATGGCTTCTATAAGTACCATTGGCAGACCTTCATGGCGTGAGGGCAAAACGTAGATCTCCGCTTCGGACATCAGTTCTTTGATGTCGTTTCTATAACCTAGAAATTCTACTTGGTTTTCAATTTTCAGGTCAGAAGCCATTTTTTTTAGAATTTTCAGCCCTTCGTCACCGCCACCGCCAATTTTTAATTGCCAATCAGGTTTGTTAACCAAAACCTTAGAGGCAATTTGCAATAGGTTGTCGAAACCTTTGTGATGATATCTATCAAGGTTACCGACCGTAAGTATGATTTTCTTTCTCTTGTTGTTTAAATTATTTATCGGTTCAAAAGAACATGGGTTTTCCATGACCAAGACCCTTTTGGTTTTGTTTTTAAAGAAAGGGATATCAATTTTGGTTAGGACGGTAACTGCATCAGGTAAGCGATATAGCACATACCATAGCAAAGAACGTAAAATACTTGACTCTTGATTTAGATGGTTAAAGTGTTCAGAAACCACAACTTTTATTCTATAGAGTTTGCTGGGTAAAATGGTAGCGTATCCTACAAAATCAATATGGGAACTGATAATATCTGGGCGGTTTTTTTTCTTGAAATAATAGGAAAGTAAAAAAAAGAAGCCCCTGACAACAACAAAATTTACTATAAACTTTTTATGAAGCTTTACTCTTTCTATTCTATGGTCTAATTTGTAGTCGTCACCTTCAATAAAAGTAATAATGCGTACCGTGTGGCCCTTTGAAGCAAAATAGTTGGCCAAAAGGCTTACCACTCGTTCTGCCCCCCCTGCTTTTAACCTTCCAATTACAAAATCTATCTTCACGCTTAAATTCTTGTTTTGGGCTTAAATGTTTACAGCTCAGTTAGATATTTAGGTTTTCTAAGTCAAAATTACATTTCTTATGTTTTAATCCGTTTTAAGTATTGCCTGACTTTAAATATTGAACGCCCGGCAGGGCAGGTTATTGCTATTTTATAGAACAGAACTATTGAATGTTTTCGAACTGCTAAACACATCAACTGTTATTGGTTAATTGTGTAATATTTAGTTTGTTTCCTAATATGAGATCCCATTTTTCGGGCAGTATGGGTCTGTATCCGCCATCATGATGGAAGGTCAATTCACCAAAATACAGTTTGTCATTTACATCGTACCAATCTACCCTGACATAATTAAAAGCACTGGCCAACATCTCTGATAATAAAATCATTTTTTTTAGCGATTTTGGTTTTTCTATGTCGTCTGGACTTGGATCGGTATATTTATTATTATTTTTTTTGGAAGACCATCTATAAGGCTCCCTTTGCCATTCTTTTGAATACCAGTTTCTATAGTGGTTTGGAGTGTCACGCCCCAAATCGACTTGAATCATATTGACCTTGCCATTAAAACAGTGTATTTTATAATCAAAGGGAATATTTCCGTCAGCGTCTTGAAGTAATTTTTCAACCACTATTCTGGGTACAATATTTTTGTATTGCCATTCTTTTGAGGTTTTATAATAGTTTTTGGCCAACCTTCTGCCCATGCTCATCTGTACATCGTTCCAATCGACTTTAGAAATGTCCTTTACGATGATGCCACCCCCACTATCGTGATTCGTTTTTATGATATATGGAGGGTTTGGAAGGTTCTCGGGTGTGATTTCCTTTGGGTTTTTAGTTTGGAAAAGCAATGGCACCAAATATTGATCGCCTATTTTTTCCGAAATATATTCTCGTACTGCATATTTGTCCGCACATTGGGTATGTAAGGAAGTACGCTCGTTGAGTTTTAACCAAATTATTTTCTCGTTCAAGGTTCTGGGATTCAGAAGATTTGGTTTTTTTCCGAACGACTTTTTATAATTGTTGATTATGTATGCTTTATCGGGTACAAAATTGTCCTTTATGAAATAGTAAAATGACCTAAGTGGTTTTCCAACATAGTGGTGGTAGTAAATTTTCTTTAATAGCCTGATCATTCTCTTTTTTATATTGAAGGTACATTAAACCAGTTATTCTTTGAGAAATATTTCACTAATGGGCCTTTTCTCTTTCAATGGCTCAAGGTTTTTAGGCTGGCGTATATTTATAAACAAATACATGGAAATTAAAACATTAAAATAGTTGTTGAAGTAGCCGTGGCCTACCATCAGAGCTACGGTAACCACGCAGGATATATAGAAATACTCGGGATTGGATCTAAAAAGCAAAGCGCTTTTAAACATTAAATAGCTATAGATGCCCACCAATAACAGGAAGGGAAGAATACCCGCTTCCCCCAATGTCATCAAATAAGAGTTGTGTACCCCGGGCAATCTTGAATTTTTGATTTGTAATTTCATATATCCATTACCTAGGAGAGGCTTCTCCATGATCATGTCGGTATACAAAGCCCATGTTTCTGCCCTTGTGTCCTTTTCGATGACTTCAGATTGTATTTTATCACCGGAAAAAATACTTTCTAGGGCACCCAACCTTTGGGTATTGAGTGTTAGTTTATTTGAGAATAAGAAGACTAGAATCAATACGCCGAAGCCGACAATCGGAGCTTTTAAGTTGTTTTTATTTCGGTAAATCGCTACAGCACTGATAATTAACCAAATGAGTATAAAAGTTCGAGAGAAAGTAAGAATTCCGGCCAAAGTAAAAATAAGTTGCCCCGCGGTCGGAAGCCACTTGCCTTTAATAGCATAACTAATGGCGTATCCTACCAAACATATTGTTCCGGCAAAGTTGGGGTTCAAATAAAAGCCACTATATCGGCCATAGGTAGGATAAAAATTTGCGTTGGCCAAAGGAAAAATCACCGCATTGATAATAATGCTTAGGGCTCCGATGAGTAAAATAATAAAAAGTTCTTTTTTCGTGGTTCTATGAAAAACCTCCCCGGCACAGACCACAACGATTAAAAATTTAACGAACTCCTTCAAAAACTCAAGCACTTCATGCCCGGCAAAGCGAATACTGCAAATTGAAAAATACAAGATGCCCAATAATATGAAAGGAAATAAAACTTTATGTTTGTCTTTAGCTAAAAAGAAAAAGGCCAATAATAATAACGAGGAGGCATAGCTTGTGAGTGCTCCCAAGGTGGATCCAAAATAGGCGAGAAGGTAACCTGGAACGTTCCAAAGAAATAAGATTAGTATTAAAAGTTTAAGAATATGCATTATTTAATCCTGGAATCTGAACATTGGTAAAATCGCCTCAATTTCATAATAATAGTAAAAACAAGGTGTTTATTATAAATATGGGGGAAGATGGTTAATTTTGGTTTTAGTATTGAATGACTAATAAATCATCAAATTGTTAAATTCACTTCTAGGGTTGTCTTCATAGAAGACAAATCTTTGAAAATCAAAATTAGTACTATAATACTTATTTGACTAAATAATCTAACAGCTATCTTAAATTTTTAAGAAATACACACGCTTTATAGTAGGTTATTTTGATGAAAAGGTTTGGTTTATTATTTAAAACAGCTCAATTCTTATGAAAATTATATATTTCATTATTTATTTGTCGTTAAAAATTTATAAGAAAACGACCAAAATATCGCACAATATTACATGGAAAAACAAAATAAAAAAACTTATAAAGACAAAAGGGGCTAAAAAACTGACTAAGGCCCAGAGAGCTGAAATACGCTCCTATTATAATACATACAAATTGAAAGGCATAAGTACCGAATGGCATCGATTCTACTCCGATTGCAACCAATTTTTTTCACCAAAATATATGCCTGAAAACATATTTTATATAGAAATAGAACCAAAACTCAACCAAAGATTATATTTTCCGTCCTTAACCGATAAGAATATTTTGGATAAGAGATTTCCTAATGTAAAGCAGCCCGAGACGGTCATCAAGAATATTAACGGCTACTTTTACTCTAATAATGAGTTAATTGACGAAAAGAAAGCCTTGAATCTTTGTGATACAGGTAATGAACTAGTGATTAAGCCAACAGTCGATTCGGGTGGGGGTAAAAACATACTGCTTTTTTATAGTAAAGACGGAGTTGTTGATCGTGATCAAAAACTTCGAACTGTGTTCAAGGACTATGGGAAAGATTTCATAGTACAAAAAATAGTTCGGCAGCATGAACAATTGAAAGCGCTTAATCCTACCTCACTAAATACAATTCGAGTTATGACGTATTTAACTGAAAATAAAGTCGATATTCTGTCGACTATTATTAGAATTGGAAGAAAAGGTTCTTCAACCGACAATGCCACGACAGGTGGTATTTCATGTGGAATTCAGAAAAACGGACGATTTAATACGCTGGGGTATCAATTGTCGGGACAGTCTTTTGAAACCACTGATAGTGGGATCAAGTTTGAGGATGTTAAATTAAATTTTATGTCGAAAATATTTGAAACGGCAAGTGAATTACATCAAGAAGCCCCTTTTTTTAAACTTATTTCATGGGATTTTGCTATTGATAATGATGAAAACGTCGTCCTTATAGAGTATAATGTTATGGGCCAAGGGATAAATTCACACCAATTGAATAACGGCCCTGTGCTCTCTCCTCTTTTAGAGATATTGAAAAGTTAGATTTAAATCCCAGCACCTTGTTTAGGTCAATTTCGACTGTTTGTAAGTGTAAAGGAATAAAACTAAATTCTTAACGATAATTACAATGGTAGTGCACAATGCAATTCCGAAAACCCCGAAGTATTGCATTAGAATATAATCTAAAATAATGTTCAATATCAATGCTCCTAAGGACACATAGGCCATAAATGTATTTTTATTAATGCTCGTCAAAAAATTGACAATAACCATTCCGCATACCGTAAACGGTAGATAAATCAAGAATATTTTTTGAATGTCGGAAACGATAATTGTGTCGTCTGAAGTAAAAGCTTTTCGCTCAAAGAACAGTTCAACCAAGAAGTCGGAAGCAAAAATACCGAGAATAACACAGATACTTACACCTACAAACAAAATTTTGAGCATTTTGAACATGGTTTCAAAGGTCTTTTCTTTGTTTTTTGCCAATGCTTTTGAGAAATAGGGCAGTAGTACATTCGTAAGTGCAATGACGAGTAGGCCACTTAAAAACGCTGGCATTTTACGTCCGTAGTTTATGGCTGCTATCGAGCCGACGACCAACTGTGCGGCAAAATATTGATCGACGATGGTGTTCATGCCCGTTAAAAATCCGGAGGAAACTTTGGCGGGTACTTGTGCAAACATTATTCTCGCATTCACATTTTTCAAATCTGGAAAAGAAATGTTCAATAGTCCTTTTTGAATACAGACTATCCCTAAAAAAATAAAACTGGTTACCGTTCCTATTAAGGTGCCAATGGCTAAGACATTATCTCCAAAAGGTTCCTTAAAAAAGAAAAGGCATACTATAATCGCAATAGGAATAAACAAACTTTCAAAAGAAGAATACCTAAATTCGTCATGTATATTCAAAATACCACTCAATAATGAAGAAAATCCCCAAAATGCGATACAGGGAAGCAAGTAGTAGAACTGCGATTTTATGAGGCCGTAATATTCGGGAGTATGATCAGGAAAAAAAAAGTGTAAATATGTATCGGTAAATAAAAAGGCAACAATCATAAAAAGTACCGACACGCAAGCCGTAACAAAAAATCCGGTTCCTTGAAACGAGGCAATATTGTTCTTTGTTTCAAGTTCGGTTACGTAATTCGGAATAAAAACACTTTTGAACGCGCCTAAAAACACCGTGCTGATAAAACCCGGTACAATAAAAGCGATGAAAAAAGTATCCAGTAATTCCGATAGGCCAAAACTGGAAGCTACCAAGGTTTCTTTATAAAACCCGATTCCTTTTATCAATAAAGTGATGCCACTTACAATGACGATGTTTTTGACAACGGAATTGTTCCTTAAACCAGATATGGCCTTAACGATTTCTAAGTATCGTTTTTTCAAATCGTACAGTTTTCATTTAAAGTTAAAAAGTGCTTCCCATTCTAATTTTATTTTTTCAACAGCAAAACGAGCGGTACTTAATTCTGCTGCCTTACCTATAGTCTCGATTTCCTTTTGGTTGTCGATTAAAGCACTAAGGCGTTCTTCCAACGCTTTCTGGTCATCTACGGGTATTAAAAAACCATTAACACCGTCTTCAATAAGACTTGATGGCCCCGATGGGCAGTCTGTCGATACACAGGCCATTGCGAAATACATAGCCTCTAACAAGGCATTGGGAAAGCCTTCGTATTTTGACGTAAATGCAAATATCTTGCTCGTCTTATAATGTTCTTGAACGTTCTTCGTCTGACCAATCAGTTTAACCTGACGGTCTAGTTTCAGCTCCTGTATCAAATTTTCCAACAGTAGCCTATTCTTCCCTTCGCCAATGATATGAAGCTCCCAATCGACAGGTCTGATATTAGCGAAAGCCTTAATTAATAAATCTTGTCGTTTTTGGTCAGCTAGTCTACCGACATTAAGTATAACGTTCTTCCGGTTTATTTCTGTACTCCTTTTAAAATCAGGGTTTATGGGATTGGGAATTATTACAAGTTTATCATCTTTTACCTTACCCTTATAGTAATTTTTAATGGTTTCAGTCTGAACTACTAAAAAATCAGTAAAGGGATATACTTTACTGCGTATTATTTTCCAAAATTTCGGTACCAATCCATCCTCTAAATAAGGATTGTTTCTTTCGCTAACTATTACCGGTATTCTTAAATACTTTGCGGCAATGATAGACAATATGTTAGATGTTGTAAGAAACCCGATGCAAAGATCAACCTTGTTTTCCCTTAATAAGTATACAATTCTCCTTAGCAGTTCATAATTGGTTTTGACTGCTTGAAAACTGTTTTTACTAGGAGGGATTTCTTTTTTACAATGTACTACGCGAATATTCTTTTTAAGAGGATAAAACGGCGGCAATGCTATGAGGGTAATTATAACCACGTCATAGGTTGCCGACAATTCATTGGCCAGAGTAGTGATGACACGTTCGGCACCTCCTGCGGCCAATGAATGAGTTACAAAAGCAACTGTTCTTTTTTTATTCGAATGGTCCATTTGACCTACAGTCTTCCATCTACCTTTTTTTGATCGAGAATTCCTTTGACATCATATAAAATACCATTTTCCGACAATAAAGAATCAAAATCAAGATTCAAAAATTGCTTGTGCGCAACGGTCAACACCACTGCATCAAATTTATTCTCGTCAGTAAGTGTTTTTAAAGAACTAAGGCCATATTCGTGGTTTACTTCATCAGGAGAGGCCCAAGGATCATAAATGGTCACATTAGTGCCATAGCTGGTTAGGTTTTTGACCACGTCAACCGCCTTTGTATTACGAACATCAGGACAGTTTTCTTTGAAGGTTATGCCCAATACCAGAATGTTGCCTCCCTTAACTTTAATATCTTTTTGCAACATCAGCTTAACTACTTCTGAAGCAACATATTTTCCCATACCATCGTTCATTCTTCGACCAGCTAGAATAATTTCAGGGTGGTATCCGAATTCCTGTGCTCTTTGAGCCAAATAGTAGGGGTCGACTCCTATACAATGCCCTCCGACCAGCCCTGGCTTAAAGGGTAAAAAGTTCCATTTTGTACCGGCGGCTTCTAAAACGTCATGGGTGTCAATTTCCATTAAGTTAAAGATTTTTGCCAACTCATTTACAAAAGCAATGTTTATGTCACGTTGCGAATTTTCGATTACCTTGGCAGCTTCCGCAACTTTTATTGTTGGTGCCAAATGTGTACCGGCCGTAATTACCGATTTATATAGGTTATCAACTTTAATACCGACTTCAGGGGTGGATCCCGATGTTACCTTTAATATTTTTTCAACCGTATGTTCTTTATCCCCTGGATTAATACGCTCAGGAGAATACCCCACATAAAAATCTTCATTGAATTTTAAACCGCTTACCCGCTCTAGCACAGGTACACATTCATGTTCTGTAACCCCAGGGTACACCGTAGATTCATAAATTACGGTATCTCCTTTTTTTAATACCTGACCTACCGTTTCACTTGATTTATACAATGGGGTCAAAATGGGCCTGTTCGTGCTGTCCACTGGAGTAGGTACGGTGACTACGTAATAATTACAGTCTTCAATATCGCTAAGTAGGTTAGAGCAATAAAGACCTGTCTCCATTTTAGATGAATCTTTTAAAACCCCTTGCAGCACATCATCTTCAACTTCTAAGGTACTGTCAGTACCAGACATAAGCTCTTTTACCCGTGCCTCATTGATGTCAAACCCGATTACAGGGTATTTTGTAGCGAACAAACGAGCCAAAGGCAGTCCTACATATCCTAAACCAATTACGGCAATTTTTGGTTGATCCATTTTCTTAATATTTAAAGTAGATGTTTTATTAAAAACTAAACTAATTTGATTTGAACTTAAGATTCTTTAACGAATCTGAATTACTTAATAATTTAAGAGATAACACCTTGATCCGTGAAATTTTCTATTTATTGCTTTTTCCAATTTGGAAGTACTCAAAACCTCTTTTTTTCATTAATTGGTGATTATATTGATTTCTACCATCAAAAATTACTGGTTGGTTCAATTGTGTTTTGAGTTCATCAAAGTCGGGAGAACGGAATTCTTTCCATTCAGTGAGCAGAATCATGGCGTCTGCATTGTTCAAGGTTTCATATTTTGAGCGAAAATAGAAAACATTATCCAAATCCTTCAAATAAAAGTGTTGAGCTTCGTCCATAGCCTTTGGGTCATAGGCGTTTATCTTAGCACCTCTTTTAACCAATTCGTTAATGGTGTAGATTGCAGGAGCTTCACGCATATCGTCGGTTTCAGGTTTAAAAGCAAGCCCCCATACCGCAAATGTTTTACCCTTTAGGTCTTCCCCGAATCGATCGATTACCTTTTTTGCAATGACGAGCTTTTGTCGATTATTAACATCTTCTACCGATTTAATGAGTTCGGCTTTATACCCGTGTTCTTCGGCAGTTTTTTTAAGGGCTTTGACGTCTTTCGGGAAGCATGAGCCTCCATATCCGCTACCTGGATAAATGAAACTATACCCGATTCTACTGTCGGAACCTATGCCGATACGGACTTTATTTACATCTGCATCTACCAATTCACAAATGTTTGCAATCTCGTTCATAAATGAAATTTTGGTAGCAAGCATGGCATTTGCCACATATTTGGTCATTTCGGCCGACCTAACATCCATTGTAATCAAGCGATCCATGCTGCTTCTGAAAAATGGGGCATACAAGGCCCTCATTTTTTCTGTAGCTTCTTCATTGTTTGATCCAACCACAACCCTATCGGGCTTCATGAAATCGTTTATGGCATCCCCTTCTTTTAGAAATTCGGGATTGGAAACAACTTCGAATGAAATGGAGACGTTTCGTTTCTCCAGCTCGTCTTGTATTGTTTTCTTTACCTTGTCAGCTGTACCCACTGGCACGGTAGATTTGTCTACCACGATTAGCGGGTGCGTCATACACTGTCCAATTTCGCTGGCAACTTGTAAAACGTATTTCAAATCTGCAGATCCATCATCTCCCATTGGTGTTCCTACCGCAATAAAGGCAACGTCACATTTGTCTAGTTGGTCGGATAATTGAGTGCTGAAGTGCAAAGTTTTGTTTTGCACATTTCGTTTTACCATCGCCTCTAGTCCCGGTTCATATATGGGAATGATACCCTCTTTTAAATCGTTTATTTTCTTTTCGTCAATATCGATACACGTTACTTTATTTCCCATTTCTGCAAAACAGGTTCCGCTAACAAGGCCTACATAGCCGGTTCCAATTACTGTCAAATTCATTATAAATCTAATATTTTAGTTACGTAATTTTTTGTGGCATTAGCTTGGGGAATAACCCTAAAAGGATTGCCCATCACCAAACTATTATCAGGGATATCATCGTTGACATAGGTTAGTGGTGCAATAAGCACGTTGTTTCCTATTGTAATATTACCAATTACTACACTTCCGGTACCAATCCAAACACGATTTCCAATTTTAGGGCATCCTTTCCTTTTGCCTCGGTTTATTTGGCCAATAGTGACGCCATGGGCCACATTGCAGTTATCACCAATAACCGATGCACTATTTATCACGATGTTTCCGAAGTGGCCGATATAAAAACCTTTACCTATTTTTGTATTGATTGGTATTTGTATGCCATACTTAAAATAATACCTTCTTAATGCTATTCTATGTAATATTCCTAAAACCGAATTTCTTTTGTATTTATTAGTTTTTCTAAAATGATATATGTACCTAAACCCTGGTATAAACAACCAGGCCTTTATAAATGATTTCAGGCTTGTATCTCCCTTATATCTATATAAGTCATATTTGACTAAATCATTCATTTTTTAAATTTTCCCAATACCATGATAAGGCTTCTTTGAGCCCATCTTTAATGTTGAACTTTGGGTCATAGGTGAGCAATTCCTTTGCTTTTTCTATTGACGCCAAGGAGTGGGGAACGTCTCCTGGTCTTTTTTTGCCGTGGACAGGTTTAATTTGTCCAATTTCCGGATCGAATTTACTGAGATACCTAGATAAAAGAGATACCAATTCGTTCAAATCGGTTCTTTCGCCATAAGCAACATTGTATACCGTATTCACGGCCTTTTTATTGTTGGTAACCAACGCCAAGACATTCATTTGAATAACGTTGTCGATATAAGTGAAGTCTCTTGAATAACTTCCATCTCCATTTATAATGGGGGATTCATGCTTGATGAGCTGTGTTACAAATTTTGGTATAACCGCTGCATAAGCTCCATTTGGGTCCTGTTTTCTCCCAAACACATTGAAATACCGCAGACCAATTGTTTCGAGGCCATACGTTTCGCTGAAAATGTTTGCATATAATTCGTTAACATATTTGGTGATTGCATAAGGAGATAAGGGTTTGCCGATTACATCCTCTACTTTTGGCATATTGGTCGAGTCTCCGTAAGTAGACGAACTTGCAGCATAAACGAAGCGTTTTACCTTGGCGTCGCGAGCGGCCACTAACATGTTTAAAAAGCCAGAAACGTTCACGGCATTACTCGTTATGGGGTCTTCTATAGACCTTGGAACCGAACCAAGAGCTGCTTGGTGCAAAACATAGTCAATGTTTATACAGGCTTCATTGCAATCAGCTAAATTTCGAATGTCACCTTCTAGTAGTGTAAAATTTTTATTGGACAGAAATTCGGATATATTTTCGTGTTTTCCCGTGGAAAAATTGTCAAGACATACCACTTTGTTACCATTACGCAGTAACGATTCGCTTAGATTAGAACCTATAAAACCTGCCCCTCCCGTTACGAGAATATTGCATTTGGAATCAAGTTCGAGTCCAGCTATATCCATTTAGTTTTATTTTGAAAGTGCAAAGATGGGCAAAAGAAATTAATTTAGCCTTTATTTTTATATAAGCCGTAGGGTAATTCCGATGAAACAACATTTGTCAAGAGCTAATTATAAATATAAATATTTCATTAGATAATTTTGCGGTTTTAATAAAAACTAAATTTAGAATATACGTCAAAGAATCATTGTCTATATAGTAAGGCCTTGCAAACTTATTGTGGTTAATGGTAAATTTTGAGGCCTTCTATATGAGTATACTAAGAAAAAACGTCTTTGAAGGGGATGTTCAACTATAATAATCCTTATACCATTTAATGAATGATTCTATTCCTTTTCTAACGGGAGTAGTAGGCTGGTAATCGTAGTCTTTAATTAAATCATTCACATTCGCCCAAGTTTTCTCGACATCACCTGGTTGCATGGGCAATAACTGCTTCTCGGCTTTAATATCTAAAACTTGTTCAATAGCTTCAATAAAATCCAACAATTTTACCGAATTATTGTTTCCGATATTGTATACCTTATATAGTGGTCTTTCTGAGACTTGGGCTGGTTTTTTTTCCAATATGCGCACAACGCCTTTGGTAATATCATCGATATAGGTAAAGTCTCGTTCCATATTGCCGCGATTAAACACTTTGATAGGTTTTCCGTTCAATATGGCTTTGGTAAATAGAAACATTGCCATGTCTGGTCGTCCCCACGGTCCGTAAACGGTAAAGAAGCGTAGACCGGTAGTGTGAAATCCATATAAATGGCTATAGGTATGGGCCATCAGCTCATTACTTTTTTTGGTGGCCGCATATAGACTTACCGGGTGGTCCACACTGTCACTCGTTTCAAACGGAATTTTTTCGTTCAAACCATAAACACTGGAACTACTGGCATACACCAAGTGTTTGATGTTAACATTTCTGCAGCATTCTAGAATGTTCAAAAAACCAACAACATTACTGTCAATATAAGCCTCTGGGTTTTCCAAACTATAGCGAACACCTGCTTGTGCGGCCAAATTACAGACAGCATCGAACTTTTGACTCTCAAAGAGACTTGGTAGGGCATTGCGGTCTTCCAATGCCAAACGTATAAATTGAAATCGACCTGAGTCTAGATGACTTGGGGTTATGTCATTAAAATTCTCGGCAGCATCCCTATAGATGCCCAGCTCTTTCAAACGGGCGAATTTTAGATTGACATCATAATAATCATTGATGTTGTCGAGTCCAACAACCTCATGCCCGTTTTCTATTAATTTTTTTGAAACATGGTATCCTATAAATCCAGCTGCACCGGTAACCAGTATTTTCATTGTATTTATGTTTTGATTGCAAATATCATATGATTTTTGATACTTAAGAAATCTTAAGGGGTTCTTTTGATTTCATTAAGAAAAGAATATTTAAAACAGCTCACAAAAATACCTATTGGCATTATAAGAACATTCCTTGAATTGGACATTTACCGTTCGTCGATAAAAACAGAAGATATTTTGAGGATTGGAAACACGAAAAGAGCGGTTTGAAGTTTATTAGCCCGTCTATTTTTCAATTTTAATAGATGCATTATGAATCAACTTAAATTGTACCTAATCAATATGTTAAACTGGGAGTATCAAGGCAATATTTTTTTCTATTTGCTGTTCTTGGTACATTGAATCGCACAATTTGCCGTAGGTAAAATCGTTAAGGGATGTTAAAAACATAGGTATTTCATCGAATAGAAGAACTTTGAACGTCTAAAAAATATCGCTAAGGCGTAATACTTCCGATATAAATTATGTGCAGTTCAGCGAAATAATATGTATTTCATCGATAACCTTAAATTTTAAACTAAATAATACTGCCCAAGTATCTTAATACAAACATTACTTAACCTATTATATGAAGTATTTTATCGGCAACGCCCCCAAGTTTATCATGGTTGCCCCATTTCTAGTTTTTACCCTTTCCTGTAGTAACGATACAGATTTATTGGCAGAATATGTAGATTACGGTTCTCAGGGAATTCCTGAACTGAATAATCTTGTGGTCGATGATTCTTATGTAACAAGAATGGACCAGAGTGTCATTCTTGATGTTTTGTCCAATGATATGTTTGCCGAGTCGGATAATGTAAAAATTATCGAAACTTCTTCTACGAACAATGGAGTCGTGGTGATTAATGATGATAATACCCTGACCTATACCCCTTCCATTGGACCGATAGAAGACGAAGAAGAAATTAATGAACCTCAAGAAGAAGATACACCGACTGAAGTTGTGGTTGAGGAAGCTGGTGAGGTTGAGGAAGATGTCACAGAGACCGAATCTTCGGAGGAAACAACAGATACATTTACTTATACAGCTGAAGTTGTCAACGAAGACGAAACTGTCAGTACCGAAGAGGGTACGGTTACTGTAACCGTAACCGAGAGTGAGGAAGTTGAGGAGGATGCGGAAAATGTCGTAAATACAGGAGGGCAAAACAAGAATTATGGAGAATTAAAGGCTTTTCCTACAGCTGAAGGCTTCGGTAAAAATGCTACAGGTGGGCGTGGAGGCTATGTTGTTGCCGTTACGAACTTAAACAATAGCGGTCCAGGGAGTTTACGGGACGCCCTTAAAATGACTGGTGCCAGAACCATTGTCTTTAAGGTGGCAGGTATCATTGATTGTAGTTCGTACCTTGAAATCCCCTATAAGTCTGGAAATGTAACCATAGCAGGGCAAACAGCGCCAGGCGGAGGCATTACTATTCGGGGTGCCGAGTTACGAATATCTGCGTCTAATGTTATAGTGAGGTATGTTAAAATCAGACCAGGGAGCAATGTTTCCGGCAGTAATATCAACGGAATACGATTGTCGTCTTATAACAACAACCAAATAAGGGATATCATAATAGATCATTGCGCTATAACCTGGGCGACAGACAAGGTGTTGATTATAGGGGGAATTGGTGGAACCAGTAGCGTACAGAACGTTACGGTTCAAAAAAATATAATCGGAGAGAACATCAGCACTGGATTAGGGTTTCTACTTTGGAGTAGGGCAACCAATATAAGTATATTTAAGAATTTGTTGATTCACGATGTAGAACGAAATATACGATCCTCTAAATGTACTAGTAACTTCGAGATGATCAACAATGTGGTATACGGTTATAAATATGGTACACAACCTACCTATAACAACAGTTTTGATATTATCGGAAATATTTACAAAACTAGTCCAAATACCTCCACTCGCTTCGAGACTATTAGGCTTGAGGGGTCATCAGACTGCGGTATAGGCGGAACACGGGCATATATTGCCGATAATACTATCAATGGCCGCGAGGTTTCTATATCATCTAATATTCAGCCTTATAGGACAACTAGTAAAATTTTCAATTCAGGAATATCTTCGATGCCAAGTAGTTCCGTTGAGTCATCGGTACTGACTGATGTGGGTGCATCAATATATCGAGATCGTGTTGATGAAAGACTTATCAACGACGTGATCAATACTACCGGGGGAATAAAACATAGTGTTTCGGAAGCAGGTGGTTATCCAGAAATTTCAAGTGGAACACCATACGAAGATAGTGATGCAGATGGGATTTCAAATGAATGGGAAACCGCTATGGGATTAAATCCTAACGATTCTAGTGATGGTAATAAAGACCGAAATGGTGACGGTTATACAAACTTAGAAGACTTTTTAAACGAAGTTGATTTTTAAGTTTTAGTTTAAACCTCATATAAAACAGGACCCTTTAAACTAGTTTTTGAGGGGCTCTGTTTTTTTGTTAATATTTGAACTCTATTTTTGAATTGTGGAGTGGCCTCCAATGATTTTCATAAAAAAGATATTTAGATTCTTTAGTGATTAAAGCTTTTAAAAGAAGTTTGGCAATCGACAATTGCCTTCTACCCTGACCTTTTTTTCCTGCTACTATTTAAAGAAATTAAAATAAGTCATTGAATACTCGAGTCTTCACTTCTTGGGAATAGTTTAAAATAGCAATGAGTCATATTGCATCTCAGCTATAGTTACAATTTCAAGCAGACTTTCTATACTCACAATGCCAATGTATGCTAGATTCTAAATATGTTGAAACGGAAGTTTATGATTCGCGATAATTCGGATATATCGCAGTGAAACCTAAGAAACTCGTAGCCATTGTTGTTAACAGATGTTAAAAATATAGGTAGTTTATCGAATAGAAGAATTCTAAACATCCAAAAACATATCCAAGGCGTATCACCACTGATGTAAATTTTTGCAGTTCATCGAAGTAAGATGTATTTCATCGATGATTTTAAAATTAAAAAATAATTTGTGCCTCACAAATATCTTAATATTAACATTTCTTAACCTATCTTATGAAGTATCTTATTGGCAACGCCCCCAAATTTATCATGGTTGCCCCATTCCTATTTTTTTCTCTTTCCTGTAGCGACGACACCGATTTATTAGCAGTTTATGAAAATCCCGGTTCCCAAGATGGTTCTGGACTTAATAGTCTTATTGTTGATGATTCTTTCGTAACCAGATTAGACCAGAGTGTTATACTTGATGTCTTGTCCAATGACCGGTTCTCGGAATTGGATAAGGTTAAAATTATTGGAACATCCTCGGCCAACAATGGTGTTGTCGTAATAAACGATGATAATACATTGACTTATGTGCCTGCCGTTGAAGCGGAGGAGATCGAGACAACACCTTCTGACGAGCCGGATAACGCCTCTGGCGAAACCATTGATGAAACCGAAACCATTGATGAAACCGAAACCATTGATGAAACCGAAACCATTGATGAAACCGAAACCGTAGCGGAAAATGTTGATTCAGAAGTGACGGATGAAACGACTGACGTTGAAG
>CBDULZ010000074.1:0-25396 GCA_965368185.1 uncultured Kriegella sp. | reverse complement strand
ATTTGCGTCAAATGGCCTTGAAACCCCTGTAAAATGGCAAAAATTTGCGGCAAATAACATAAATGGCACTAGAACAAGAGGAGAGTCGAATGCTATTCCCAAAACGGGAAATAACAAGGACAAGTTAATTTTTTGAACTAGAACCCGGTCTTTGTTTTGATCGTATTGGAAGGACGATTGCGTAAAATAAATCCAGTCTCTGCGGACGTTGAAAAACCTCCGGATCTTTCAACCTCCTCGATACCACTGATAAAAGCATGGAGCGTAGAAAAAACGCCCCATGCCTTTATCTTTGCCCACGTTGGGCGAAGTACCAGCGACAAAAAATGAGTGAATGCAAAATCAAAATAAGTAGGTTGCGCCCTATGGAATTTTTGCTTGACGCTTATCTACCGGAATGCTACAAAAATTCCACAGGATCCGCGCGCGTTTTAGTTATGGTAAGATTTGGGACGGGAGCCCAATTTCCTTTAGTCTTTTAATACGGTGGTTTTATGTTTCTAAACAACCGATATTACTTTTTTGATCCGCTCCACAATATCCTCGATTGATTTGAACTTCTCTACATTTAGCAATTCTTCCGAAATCAAAGAACCCTATTTAAATCTAAAAAAATGTGGGGAATGGACCAGGAGCTTGTAAAATCCATAAACATTGCTAAGAAAAAGTATTAGAGTCGCGCTACCACTCACTTCTGCACTACTGCTTTCGGTAATAGAATTACGACCCTGCAACCAAAGTCCTTTCACAAATTACAAATTAGGACGACATCTTCGATTCCCTCCAAATTGAACTGGTTCTGTCACTTTATTAGGGTTGGCTGTCCAGCAAAATTAAACATGGTGATTTGCTTTTCATTGCCATTTAACAGGAAATAGCGGCTGGATTGTGAGAGATAAGATGCTCCATAATAAAACTCATGGATGCGCTCTGTGCCATTTTGATAAACAATTTTAGCCTTGCACATATTGGGCGGTACTTTCACAAATGTACCCTGGCCACTGGTAGGATCTAGGGTGTATGCTTTGGGAAAGTCGGAATTTCTGCTAAACACATAGACGAATCGGTCGTTGATTTTTAGGGTTGTGGCGCCCCTGATATCGCCGTTGAGTTTCAGGCCACTCACCTGTGGCGGGACCGGCAAAAAACCACCGTTTCCATCACCCCACAGTAAGGTACCCTTGGATGCATCGTATCTGCCTAGACCAACTTCGGCCCCAAAGTTATTGCCTGAGAGCAGAACGTCTAATTTACCATCCCTATTAAAATCGTTGATTACTATGCCATAAATAGGGGCAATTTGTGCTTCTTTGGGAAGGTTTCTAACTTCAAATTGACCTTTGCCGTTGTTTTGAAGGTAGACCGAAGCGAATAAAAATGCCTTAGCGATATATGAACGACTTTGTTCTTGCTTTGACAAAACATCCGACAGCGTTGCCTTGGCATAACTAGTGTAGTCTGGAAATTTTTTCTTCATTTGTGGAACCTGTTTGATCAAATCATCTCTTGAATGTACAGGGTACTCCGTTCCATGGGTGAAGGATGACATTATGGGATCGATACTGCCATTCTTATCGTAATCTATGGCATACACGGTCAAGGGTTCTTCCGGGGAGACTTTATATTTTGAATTCATCCCTAGGTTTCCCAAAATGTAGTCAATATCCCCGTCATTATCGAAATCACCGCCATTGATGCTGTTCCACCACCCTGATGTATGGGTCAAGCCTGCTTTGGCCGAGCTGTTCGTTAATTTTCCGTCTTGATTTTCAAAAAATTGAATGGACATGAACTCACCTACAATAATAAGATCGGTATCCGAATCATTGTCGTAATCTGTCCACAACGCATCGGTAACCATGCCTACCCGCCTAAGGGAGGGTGCCCATTGTTCTGTGGCATCGGTAAATTTTCCATGGTCGTTGCGTAGTAAATAACTATCTGGGGGCAAGGGATATTTCAAAGGTGTCAGCCTTCCGCCAACGAATAGGTCCAGATCACCATCTTTGTCGAAATCGGTTGCCCTAACACAAGACCCGCTGGTGAGCATAGTAGGCAAAGCTTGAGGGTCTAACTTGAAATTGCCCTTTCCGTCATTCCTATACAATCGATCTTGGTAGTATTGAGCACCTTCATAAAATTCATTACTGCCGCTCACGACATACAGATCTTGGTCACCATCACCATCGCAATCGAAAAAAAGTGCACCTGTGTCTTCCTCATATTTTTCCTTTTCATTGCCATTCAGCTTCTTGACCTTAAATCGACCGTCATCGGCTCCATAGAAAAAACGCCCACTATGATTGTAACCCCCGCCCATGAATAGATCATCAAGACCATCACCATCGATATCGGCAACGGCCAACCCTGGCCCTTGGTCGGAATGTTTGTGGGGCAGTAAGAACTGGCGGTTAAAATCATAGTAATTCTCCTCTCCGTGTACGTAATTTAAATTTAAATCGACTGTAACTTCCTGAAATACCTTATTCTTGGGAATTTGGCCTGCTATAGGAATGGCCGATGAAGTTTCCTCCTTTGCAATGGTCAACAACTTGTTGGGTTCAGGGTTTGGAACTTTGCTCGTTTTTCCATCGAGCCAATAGACAATAAGACTATCAATAACGATATTTTCACCTAGTCCGAAATGCATCACATGGTCAACGGATGACTGGTAGCCCCTAGTAACAGCCTGTCTAGTCGATTGTTGGATGCTTCCCTGGAACAACCGGACTTTTGCTCCCAAGCCCATGGTATTTAGGCCATCGCCTATTAAACGAATTTTCAAAAAGGCATTTTTTGTACTCACTTCCGAATTATTTTCATAGATAAAGGCGGCCTCATTGATGTTATTGGTAATGATGTCGAGGTCACCATCGTTATCCAAATCGGCGTAAGCAGCACCATTGGATAAAGAGGGTTTGTCTAGTCCCCATTCTTTCGTAACATTCCCAAAATCGAGATTACCCAAATTTTTGAATAAAAAATTCGAAATTTTAATGGAAGGCATGGCCTTCGCCTTTTGTTTGATGATAAAATCCAAGCTGTCATTGGTAACACTTCCTGTCAAGGAGCCCGTGTAATTGATGAAGTCAAGATCGGTGATGTCCCTTAAATAGCCATTGGTTACGAAGAGGTCCTTAAGACCGTCGTTGTCGAAATCGGCAAATAAAGGTGCCCAGCTCCAATCGGTAGCATCGACCCCCGACAATTGTGCTATTTCCGAAAAGGCCGGATTTCCGTTCTCCGAGGGACCATTATTGAGCTGAAGGGTGTTTCTCATATATTGCGGCATATAACCCTGCCGTAGCGTGCTTTCAAAAAGTCCAAAATTTAAGGGGCCCGACATTTTCTTTTCATGATAATTGTCCATTGGGCGCATGTCCATGGTAATCAAGTCAATAAGGCCATCATTATTGAAATCGGCCAGGTCGTTTCCCATACTAAAATGACTTACATGGTCTAGGTAAGACTTTGCCATTTCTTCGAAAGTCCCATCTTTTTTATTGATATAGAGGTAGTCGTTCGCGATAAAATCGTTGGTTACGAAAATGTCTTCCCATCCGTCGTCATTGATGTCGGCGGTGCCCACACCAAGACCAAGGCCATCATACACAATGCCCGCTTGTTCGGTAACATCGGTAAATACCATTTTAGAATTCTCGGATTCATCATTACGATACAAACGGTCGTTTGCAGGGCCAGTACCATCATCTATTAGGGGTCTTACATTGTTGGGGTCTCGAATGGCATTGGTATGGTTGAGAAGGTACATATCCAAGTCCCCGTCTTTGTCATAATCTAGAAAGGCAGCCTGTGTAGAATAACTGCTGTCTGCAATACCGTACACCTCGGCTTCCTCTTTAAATTTGAGGTTACCCTGGTTTACATACAAGACATTTTTACGCCTATCCGCTCCGTAGTTTCCTGACCTACAAACATAAATATCCAATAACCCATCATGATTGATATCTACCATAGTAACTCCTGTGGACCAACCCTCACGATTGATTCCAGCCGATTCAGAAATATCCTCGAACCTAAAGCCGCCCTGATTCAAATATAGTCTATCATCGACCATATTACCTGAAAAAAAGATATCTGACAAGCCATCATTATTGATGTCGCCAATGGCCACTCCGCCTCCATTGTAGACATAAAAAAAGTCTACCATATTGAAAGTGTCATTTTCCACAACTTGGTTGTTAAAATGTACGCGCGTACTATCTGAGGGCAATTGCTCAAATAGTGCGGTGACACTTGACTGCTTATGATTAACACTATGCCGCCTTTCGCAGGAGGATAGCTCTATTACGACTAAAATCAGGCATAAAATAATGGCAAATCGATGCATCTATAAAAAATAACGGTTCTTATGAAGATACGATTCGAGAACCAAAAAACCCACCGGTTAAGGCAGGTTTTTCTAAAGAACTCAACTCAAACTAACTCAAAAAAATACATTTAGTACACGGGGTTTTGGGTAACATTCGGATTTCCCAATACCTCGTTTAAGGGAATGGGCAATACATAATCCCGGGCTTTAAGAGTTCTATCCACGCCATAGGTGTCGATGAATTCTTGAATGTAATCGCCCAAATAATCGGGAGAACCACCAAAAGTGCTTTTCCGCTTAAGTTCGGGATAGGTTTCGCATTCCATGGCAAACTCCAACACCCGTTCATTTACTATGGCATCCCTTAGGGCATCTTGGGTAAGCCCTGAAAGCGGTCCCAGTCCCGCTCTTTCACGTACGAGATTAATTCCAAAATAGGGGTCGCCTGTACCACTTTCGTTGGCCGCCTCCGAATGGCCCAATAGTACGTCTGCATACCTTAGATAAACAATGTTCTTTTCTGTGAGATTGGCATTGGATATTCCCATTTCCGTATATTTTGCCGACCACCCGTTAGCAAAAATAAGTTCATCGGGGTTATTTGGGTCTGCATCCGCGGCTACCAGCCCGCCAAAACGGCTCAGGTTGTAAGGGGCTTCGGCGCTCCATTTTACAGTTGGCCTTTCCCCGGAAGAATTTGGTCCGACTCGTGTAGTTGGATATTCACTGATAAAAGTGCCCTGAATTCTTTTGTCTGTGGGATCGTATTTCTCACGAAATACTTGGGTCGCGTTAAGCCAATGCCAACCTACCCCACCAAGATCATTGGGCAAATCGGCCGGTATATAGTGCTGGTGATAGTTCTGGTTTTCGCTGGCGTTGGCAGAGGCCGAAACCTGGGCCTCGAAAATACGTTCCCCGGAATTCTCTGTATCTACAGCAAAATTCTTTGAAAAATCATCGAACAAGGCCAACCCACTTTGGTTGATAATGGTCTCGGCGGTGGTACGGGCCTCGTTCCATTTTTCATCTTGTAGGTAGGCTTTGACCAAAAGTGCCAGTGCGGCCCATTTCGTGGCCCTGCCTATATTCTCCGAGGCATAGGACTCAGGTAATATTTCTGAGGCCATGTTCAAATCTGATTCGATAAGATCCAAAGCTAGCCTTTTACCATTTTCATTTGATGGAAGGTCCTTGTCACTCTCCGTTTTTTCCGTGGTTACCGGGATATCGTCAAAGTATCGAACCAGATTATAGTAATAAAATGCCCTTAAAAACAAGGCTTCCGCTTTTACACGGTCTATTAAGGCTGTATTTGGCGTGCCTTCTTGCTTCAATTCATCTGCCTTTTCGATAAGTGCGTTTGCTCTATTAATGTTCTCATAGGAAATTCTCCAATAGGTTGTAATATAATCGTCCCCTGGGTTTACGTTGCCATTTTGAAAATCCAACGGACCTTTTTCCCAGCCCACCTGATAGCCCACCAAACATTCAAAAACAAAGCGGTCGTAAAAATGATTGAACCAGTCTCGTCCGTAGCCAATGCCATCATAGACTGCATTGACACCAAGTTCCAATTGTTCTGCGGTGCCGAAGAAATTTTCTTGGGTGGTAAAATCCGGATTCTCTTCAAGGTCCGAACATCCCGCCAAGGGTATGCTACAGACGAAAACCCATAGTAGGTTATATAGCCTAAAGTTTTTTAAAGCTTTCATAATGCATTTTTTATTTAAGTTACTAAAATTCGAGATTAACTCCTAAAGTCAGGGTTCTAGACCTTGGATAGGCATCATAATCATCGCCTCTGTTAAGGTTGTTCTGCCCCCTGTTGTTTACTTCGGGATCGAATCCGCTATAGTCGGTTATCGTAAGTAAATTTTGTCCGCTTACATAAATACGGGCCTTACTGATATATTTTTGGATATCGGGAATGGTATAGCCAATGGATATATTCTGCAATCGAATAAAAGATCCATCTTCGATAAAGTAATCCGAATCCCTGTAAGAATTGGCAAAGTCCCTGTTACCATCTATAATCGGCCTTGACGAGTCGGTATTGTTGGGTGTCCATGAATCGGTCAATATGGTACTTAGCTGATTTATTTTCTGCACACCATCTCCCAGTTCCGAGGCTTGTAAATTTCGAACATCAAAGCCCTGCGATCCCCTAAAGAAGATACCCATATCGAAATTTTTAAAATTTAGGGTAGAATTTAGGCCCCAAGTAAAATCGGGATTGGGGTCGCCTATAATGACATAGTCATCAGGTGTAATCTCTCCATCGCCATTCACGTCCCTATATTGGGGATAGCCAGGTTGGTCTCCTGACCGCGAAGGATTGTTGGCGATTTCCTCCTCGGATTGAAAAATGCCGATATAATCATATCCCCTCCAGACACCAATGGGGTTGCCCGCCTCTACCCAACTGCCGTCGACACCTAAATGACCACTGGTCGAACCTGAGAAAAAAGGAGTGCTATCGCCCAGATCCAACAGTTTGTTGCGCAAGATGGAGATATTCCCCGATACGTTCCATTTAAAATTCTCCGTGCTGATGACATAACCATCCAGTCCCACTTCAAAACCCCTGTTTTCCAATGACCCCGAATTCTTTAAAATCGATTCGAAGCCCAAACTACTGGGTATCGTTACAAAAAGGAGCAAATCTTCGGTCTGGTTATAAAAATAATCCAAAGTTAGGTTAAGCCTATCATTAAAAAAGGCAGCATCCAAACCTACGTTGGTCATGGTTGTAGATTCCCATTTTAGGTCGGGATTTCCCAATCTGCCGTCGGCGAGACCCAATACCAGGCTACCATTGAATACATAATTATACTCATTAAGATTGGCCAGGGAATTATATACCGGAATTTCCGAGTTGCCCGTCAAGCCCCAACTGCCCCTTAGCTTAAGGTTATTAATGGTGCCCGACAAACCGGAATTCTCGAAAAATCCCTCATTGGCAATGTTCCATCCCAAGGCCACCGATGGAAAATTTGCCCATTTGTTTTCTTTTCCGAATCGGGAAGATCCATCCCTCCTAAATGTTACCGTGGCAAGGTACCTGCTGTCATAATTATAGTTTATCCTGCCTAACAACGATTCTAGCAGCCACTCCCTTCTATTGGAGAAAGGAGTAAGAATATCGGGGCCTCCCTGAAGGGTTGCCTGATCGACCGACGCGGCCGTAATGCCCCTAGTTGTACTACTGGTGAATTTATTTACCTCCTTTTGATAAGTATAACCGACCACCGCATCTATAAAATGTTTTTCGGTTACCTGCTTGGTATACGTAAGCAGGTTCTCGTTTAGAATATTGGCCGAACTTCTATTTGCTAGGGTCAATTCGCCTGCATTGTCCCGACCTACCCTGGTGTTTACGGATGGGAAGAAACTGGTGCGGTTAACGTTCAAAATGTCGGCACCGACACTTGTCTTGGCCTTTAGGCCATCCAAAATATTAAAGGTAACCCCCGTATTTCCCAAAACGCGATTGGTAATATCCTGATCGGTGGCAAATTCAAGCTCCTGCAAGGGGTTGATTGAAAAACGTCCGTCATATGAGGCAAGGGCATAGGTGCCGTCGGCATTTTGTACGGGTACCGTGGGATCCAGTCCCAAGGCGGTAATAATTATGCCTCCCGGGCCACCTCGGTCTGTGGGGGCATTATTGGAGACGGTACGATTGAAGGCCCAACTTGAACTAATGTTCAAAAAGTCGTTAAGCGCATTGTTGTCCAGGTTGAGACGTATGCCGTACCTCTGGAAATCGGTCATTTTGATAATACCGTTGTTTTCATGGTAATTTCCGGTCACGGCATAACGGGAGTTCTCATTTCCTCCAGAGAATGTAAGTTGATGGTTTTGAATGGTCCCGGCCCTGGTAACTTCGTCCAACCAATTAGTGCCCTCCCCAAAAGCATCGATGTCCGCCTGTGAATAGATGGGTGCCCCTCCTTGGCTTGTTTCAAGCGTATTTAGGTACGTGGCAAATTCCGAACCGTTCAATACCTCGATGGGGTTGGCTATGGTTTGTGTTGAATATGATCCCTCATAACTGATTTTGGCCTTCCCGGCCTTTCCTCTTTTTGTGGTGATCAATACCACCCCATTAGATCCCCTGGAACCATAGATTGATGTGGCCGAAGCATCTTTCAACACCTCGATAGACTGAATATCGTTGGGGTTAATCGAGGCAAGTATGTTCGATGCCCGTCTATTGCCGCCCGCGCTGTAGGCGTCGTTATCGGGATATATCGGAAAACCATCGATTACATACAACGGCTCGCTACCACTATTTATGGAGTTAGAACCCCTTATACGGACCGAAACACCTCCGCCCGGAGCGGCCGAGGTCTGGGTGACCTGCACCCCAGGTGCGCGCGACTGAATGGCCTGATCGACCGAAGTCACCGGAAGTTCCTTAAAAGAATCCCCGTCAATCGAGGAGACCGACCCCGTAAGATCGCTTTTTTTCACGGTACCATAACCTACAATGACTACCTCGTCCAAAGCCTCCGATTGGGGTTCCATCGTAATATTAATGATGCTACGCCCGTTGATATTAACTTGTTGCGTGGCAAAGCCCAAAGACGAGAAGGTAAGAACGCTGATGTTTTCCGGAATGTCAAGCTCGTAATTGCCATCAAAGTCAGTAATTGCACCCGAAGTTCCTGCAACTACATTCACTCCCGGTAACGGGGTATTGGTTTCGCCATCGGTAACGGTACCGGAGACCGAAGTCTGCGAGAAAGCGTTAATCCCAATAAAGAGAAAAGCGACCAATAAAAATTTAGGTCTTAAGGGCAGTCTTTTGAATACGTTTTTTCTCATGTAAACTGGTTTTAATTGTTAGTTGATTTTGGAACTGAAAGCATACCTTTCATTTTTTTTCAATAATGCCAGATTGGCTAAAAATACTATCCTGAAAATTGGAAGCCTATTTGGCAGCAATAGTAGGAAGTTTTGAAAGGAGAACAAATGGACAATCCTATTTTAATATGGATAAATTCATGAAAAGACAATGAAAAACGAAATTTCATACCTTATTTTTAGCAAATACGGCATCTGGGCGCAGTATTTTTTAGGATATCTATAAAATCATGGGGGGTGTTTTTTTTTATCCATATAACGGACTTGATCTGTAATCGCCCCAATGAACGACGAGATATATGGTTTACTATCTTAGATTATGGGAATAACCCTTTCCTTATGTACAAAACGGATATAGGCCTATCGCTCTGGGACTTCGCTGGGTCGAAAATTAAGTTATATGGACATTATATAGCTTTAGAGATTCGAGGAAATAGATTAGGGTCATGGCGGATTTTCTGGCCAAATTGCTAACTTCGCTGGTCGATTTTATAGGCTCTGGGGGAAACGCCCATATATCTTTTAAAAAGCCTTGAAAAGTAAAGCGGGTCTTGAAATCCCATCCTGTAACTGATTTCTTTAACACTGAGGTCCGTATAGTTCAGGTATTCACAAGCTTTTTGAGTCTTTTTCAGATTAAAGAAATGAATAAGTGAGTAACCCGTTCGTTTTTTAAACAGGTTAAAGAGGTATGAGGGGGAGTAGTTGAATTCTTTGGCAATATCCTCCGATTTAAAGGACTTGTCCAGATTGTTGGTCAAGAAATCGATAATAGTGTCCACGACGTCATCACGGCCTTGTACGTCAACCAAACGGTCAATTTCAAGAAATATAAAGGAACTTATAAAATTCAAACCTAAAATATTGGCATATTCCAACCGTGGCTCTACATAATCGCTATTGAGAATTTGATAAATCTGGTTAAATTTGTCGATTCGATGGCTTTCAAAGGGTACAATTTCCGCCTTTTTCCAATTTGACCGGTATCTATTGAAGAGACTTTCTGCCATGCTCCCATTGAAATGGATCCAATAGATGCTCCAAGGATTATTTTCGTCGGCACGGTATTCATGTGCCGTATGCCTGGGGATGATATAAAAATGGTTGGGCAATACCCTAATTTGTTCCCTGGCTAATTTTAAATCCCCGCCCCCTTCGGTACAGTAGATGAAGATAAATTCATGGGCTCCTTTTTTCCTGACCCTATAGTGATGTTGAGCTTGGGGATAATAACCGATATCCGTTATATAAAAAGGTTTGGTAATTACATTAGTCTCCAACCCTTTCCTTATGCTTTTGGGCAAGACGATCATCCTTTGTCCTAAAAAGCCTTCTTTTAGGGTAGAATTATCCATGTTTTAGTAGAATTTGTCTATGGTGCTATCCATCAATTTTAGGTAATATTGAAAAATGCAATAGTAATATTAAATTTTTAATGAATATAAGAATTATCAATAGAAAAGTGATGTATTGACGTCAAAAAACCTTAAAGGGATAAAGAGGTATTAATAGCCTTTTTTATGTAATAACATCTATGTTTAGTGACCATAGGATATTTGGCGATATCACTATTCTACAATCAGAGTTTTCCGTTAAAATCAAAATATCGAAGCAATTTTTAAGGTTAAAGTTTAAAAACCGGGCTCGATACCCATAATAGGTATAATCTGTCATTAATAATGTAATGAGCCAACCATGAATATGCCAAAATTCAATTTCACCTATTTACTTTTCCTCGCCCTCGTCTCGGCCATGGGCGGCTTCCTGTTCGGTTATGACTGGGTAGTCATCGGGGGTGCAAAACCTTTTTATGAACTTTATTTCGATATCGCCGATGCACCTACTTGGCAAGGCTGGGCCATGAGCAGCGCCTTGATCGGTTGTGTATTCGGGGCGGTACTTTCCGGTTTGTTGGCGGACAAATGGGGTCGAAAGAATTCCTTAATCTTGGCCGCTGCGTTATTTACGCTTTCTGCCTTTGGCACCGGTCTAGCCGATGGGTTTGCCGCGTTTATCTTCTATAGGTTGATCGGAGGGTTGGGCATTGGTCTGGCCTCAACGCTTTCGCCAATGTACATCGCTGAAGTTGCCCCGGCAAGGTATCGCGGACAATTCGTGGCCATCAACCAATTGACCATAGTCATCGGCATATTGGCCGCGCAGATTGCCAATTGGGGTATCGCCGAAGCCATACCGACTGATTTTGGCCCATCCGAAATTCATAATTCATGGAACGGTCAATACGCTTGGCGATGGATGTTCTGGGCCGAAGTCATCCCTGCGGGACTTTTCTTTTTCTTGATGTTTATCGTTCCGAAGAGTCCCAGGTTTCTTGCCAAAATCGGCAAGGATGCAGCGGCCACAAAAGTCTTAGAAAAAATTGGAGGAAGCGTATATGCGCAGCGCGAGGTGGAGAATATGAAATTGACCCTCAAAAACGACACGGGTCGAAAGCTTTCAACTTCCGAATTGAAGGGAAAAAAAGTAGTTCCGATATTGATTATTGGTGTGGTATTGGCCGTTTTCCAACAATGGTGCGGGATCAATATCATTTTCAATTACGCCGAGGAAATATTTAGCGCTGCCGGTTACAGTGTAGGCGATATGCTTTTTAATATCGTCATTACGGGTAGTGTAAATCTCATTTTCACTTTTGTGGCCATGCGTACCGTTGACAGTTGGGGCCGCCGAAAGCTAATGCTTTTTGGAGCCATGGGCCTCGCCTTGGTGTACGCCCTACTAGGTACAGCCTATTATTTTGAATTTAGCGGATGGCCCGTTTTGCTATTGGTCATCACGGCAATTGCCATTTACGCCATGTCATTGGCACCGATAACCTGGGTGGTGCTCTCGGAAATATTCCCAAACCGGTTGCGGGGCGTAGCGATGTCCATTGCCACCTTTTCGCTGTGGGTCGCCTCCTTTGTGTTGGTATTTACTTTCCCCCTCATGAACAGTTCACTAGGGGCATATGGCACCTTTTGGGCGTATAGCCTGATATGTGTTTTCGGTTATATTTTTATCAAACGAAAATTACCGGAAACAAAAGGGAAAAGTCTTGAAGAAATTGAAATGGAACTTACGAACGACAAATGAAACTTGTCAGGCTGAGCGCAGTCGAAGCCTAAGAAAATAAGGTGATTAATTACTATATCACACTTAATATAATGGAAAAACAAAAATTCACATTCAGAAAAAATATAGAATATATATTGGTGGCCGTGGTCGTTTCGAATTGCAGCCAAGCACAGCAGCACACAGATACTGCAACCTATCTAAATTCTATTAAAACCGAACTCCACAAAAAATGGCCCGATAACAGAACCGTCAATCTGGTGTTTCATGGGCACTCGGTACCTTCAGGTTACTTTGTAACCCCTGAAGTAAATAGCATTGAATCCTATCCTTATTTAACGTTTCGAAATGTCAAAGCAAGTTATCCCTATGCCGTTGTCAATAGTATCGTCACATCGATAGGAGGGGAACAATCCGAACAGGGGGCGGAGAGGTTCGAGGTTGAGGTGCTGACCCATGAGCCTGACGTACTATTTATCGATTATGCATTAAATGACCGCAGTATCGGATTGGAAAGAGCGAAAGTGGCCTGGGAAAAAATGATTCATCATGCCAAGGCGTATGGAACTAAGGTAATCCTAATGACCCCGACCCCTGATTTAAAGGAGGATATAGATTCCCCGGGTGCGGAGCTGGCCAAGCATAGCGAACAGATTAGGGAATTGGCCAATAAACATAAAATCGGACTGGTAGACAGCTATGCCCTGTATAAAACAATTGCCGAGTCCGAGGATTTGAAAGCCTATATGGCACAGAACAATCACATCAACGAAAAAGGACATCAAGTAGTCGCCGATGCGATTCTTGATTTTTTCGTACCTGTTAATTAATCAAGTAGAGCAAATGAAGTTTCAATATAATCTAATGTCGATGCTAGTGCTGATTCTTTTATGTTCCTGTGAAAAGGAGGAAGCAAAAAACATCGATCTTTCCGGGCTATGGCAGTTTAAAATTGATTCGTTGGATCAAGGAATAAAGGAGCAATGGTACGTCAAAGATTTGCCGGAAAGCGTTCAACTGCCTGGCTCTATGACCGAAAACGGCAAAGGTGACGATATTACCGTTGATACCCATTGGACTGGTAGTATGTGGAACGATAGCTTGTGGTATACAAGCCCGAAATACGAGGAATACCGCCAGCAGGACAACATCAAGGTGTCGTTTTGGCTGAGCCCCGAAAAAGTATATTATGGTCCGGCGTGGTATCAAAAAAAGGTCGATATTCCTGAAGATTGGGAAGGAAAGGCGGTGGATTTGCATTTGGAACGTGCCCATTGGGAGACCACACTCTGGATCGATGGCGAGAAAGTAGGGATGAAGAATACCTTGGGAACGCCCCACGACTATGATTTGACGGAATACCTTTCGCCAGGTGAACACACCCTTACCCTACGTATAGACAACCGGATCAAGGATATTGATCCCGGAGTGGATGCCCATAGTGTTTCTGACAATACCCAAACCAACTGGAACGGTATCGTCGGCGATATCGAACTACGGGCGACGGCCCCGATTTATATTGAGAAGGTACAGCTCTACCCCGATGTAGCCCAAAAGAAAGTCGTCGTGAAAGGAACTGTTCGGAATGTAACCGGACAGTCACAAAAGGCCAATCTCAAATTGATGGCCAAAACCTCCGGTAGAGACGGGGAAAATCTGGAAAGTAGCGTCAATGAAATAGAAATCGACTCCATCGGGAAGTTCGACGTAGAGTATCCCATGGGAGAGAACCTCTTGTTTTGGGACGAGTTCGACCCAAATCTCTACACAATGTGGTTAAGCCTGGAATCAGAAAAAGGAACTCATGAAGAGGAAATCACCTTTGGGATGCGCGATTTTAAAGTAGATGGAAAACATTTTTCAGTGAACGGAAAGCCCGTTTTTCTGCGCGGCACGTTGGAATGTGCCATTTTTCCCTTAACCGGCTATCCTCCGACCGATGTGGACGAATGGAAACGCATTCTCAAAATTGTGAGGGACCACGGATTGAACCATATGCGCTTTCATTCCTATTGCCCTCCTGAAGCGGCCTTTCAAGCTGCCGATGAACTAGGCGTTTATCTTCAGGTTGAAGCTTCGGCCTGGGCGAATATCGGAGACGGGAAACCCATCGATCAATGGATTTATAAAGAGGCGGAGGCTATCATCGACTCCTATGGCAACCATCCCTCTTTTGTCATGATGGCCTATGGCAACGAACCATCAGGGGATAACCACAAGACCTATCTCGAAAAATTTGTCGATCATATGAAAAGCCGGGACAACCGTAGAGTCTATACCAGTGGTGCGGGTTGGCCCTTATTGGATAATTTGAATTACTATAACCATAAAGGCCCACGCATACAGGGTTGGGCCGAAGAACTGAACAGTGTTATCAATGCACGCCCGCCCCAATCGGAGTTCGACTATGACAAATTGATTCGGGAAACACCGATGCCCTACGTAAGCCATGAGATGGGTCAATGGTGCGTGTACCCCAATTTTAAAGAGATGTCCAAATACACCGGGGTACTTAAACCCAAGAATTTTGAGATTTTTAAGGAAACCCTCGAGGATCATCATATGGGCCACTTGGCTGACAGTTTGCTCCTAGCATCTGGAAAATTGCAGGTACTTTGTTACAAAGCCGATATCGAGGCCGCCCTGCGTACCAGGGATATGGCCGGTTTTCAGTTGTTGGACCTTCATGATTTTCCTGGTCAAGGAACCGCATTGGTCGGCGTTTTGGATGCCTTTTGGGACGAAAAGGGCTATGTGAAACCTCAAGAATTCAGGGAATTCTGTAGTGAGACGGTACCCTTGGCCCGACTTCATAAGCGCATATTCTTGAACACCGAAAAGCTAAATACTTCCGTAGAGGTGGCCCATTACGGCGAAAACCCGTTAAGCGATATAGTTCCTACATGGACGCTTGCTGACAAAAGCGGGACAGTTTTCGCCCAAGGTAATTTCCCCAAAACCAACATTCCCATTGGCAATGCGTTTAAGTTGGGTGAAGTCTCTGTCGATTTAGGAAAGGCTAAAAAACCGCAAAAATTGATATTTACCGTCCGTGTGGGCAGCAATAAGAACAGTTGGGACGTTTGGGTCTATCCTTCCAAAAAAGAACCGATAGTAAACGAAAAAGAAATACGGGTAGTACAAAAACTGGACGCTGGTACTATCGATTACCTTAAAAAAGGGGGAAGTGTATTACTTAGCATTACCAAGGGTGATATCGCACTCGGAAAGGGCGGGGATATAGGCGTAGGTTTCTCTAGCATCTTTTGGAACACCTCATGGACAAAAGGCCAAAAACCGCACACTTTGGGTATTCTTTGCGACCCTAAACATCCCGCTCTGGCCGATTTCCCGACTGAATACCATTCCAACTGGCAGTGGTGGGACGCCATGTCGCATTCCAACGCCGTAGTTCTCGATGATTTTAGTCCAGAACTCAAGCCGATAGTCCGCATCATTGATGATTGGTTCGAAAACCGCCGAACGGCACTAGTGTTCGAGGCCAGTGTCGGAAAGGGCAAACTTCTCTTTTCAGGCGTCGACCTACATAGCGACTTAGAGGACCGATTGGAGGCACAGCAGTTACTATACAGTCTGAAAAAGTATGCGGCCAGCAAGGCCTTCAATCCGAAATCAACATTAACGACCAAGGAAGTAATGAGTCTATTTAAAATTAAAGGATAAAGATATTATGAATACGGTAAAAGTCTGGAAAGAAAAAGTCATGATTCCCACTTATGAAGTAGGCGAACCCGAAAAGTATCCTGTATTTTTGGAGAAGCGGGTATATCAGGGCAGTAGCGGTTCGGTATATCCACATCCGGTCGTGGAAAAGATAGGCGATGATAAAGTCGATAAGGAATGGGATGTAGTCTTTCTCGAGAACGATTATCTCAAGATTATGGTACTACCGGCCTTGGGAGGGAGGATACAGATGGCCTATGACAAAATACGTGAGCGTCATTTTGTGTATTACAACCACGTCATCAAACCTGCTTTAGTGGGCCTCACCGGCCCCTGGATTTCCGGTGGTATCGAGTTCAATTGGCCGCAGCATCACAGGCCCAGCACTTACGACCCCGTTGATCATTATATTGAAGAAAACGAAGATGGTAGTAAGACGGTCTGGGTAAGCGAGGTAGAGCGTATGTTCCGAACAAAAGGCATGGCAGGTATCACGTTGCATCCCGGTAAGGCCTATTTGGAAATTAGAGCCCAACTTTACAATCGTACCCCGCATCCACAGACTTTTCTATGGTGGGCAAATCCGGCCGTAGCGGTGAATGACCATTACCAGTCTGTTTTCCCACCTGATGTAAATGCCGTCTTTGATCATGGCAAGCGTGACGTATCGGAATTTCCGATCGCAAAGGGCGAATATTACAAGGTAGACTATTCACCCGGCACTGATATTTCTCGGTACAAGAACATCCCGGTTCCAACATCCTATATGGCCATAACTTCCGATTACGATTTTGTAGGCGGTTATGAGAACGACACCAAAGGTGGACTTCTACATGTTGCGGACCATCATGTTTCGCCTGGTAAGAAACAATGGACATGGGGCTGTGGCGATTTTGGCAGGGCATGGGACAGGAACCTCACAGACGAAGATGGCCCCTATATCGAACTGATGTGCGGGGTCTATACGGATAACCAGCCTGATTTTTCTTGGATGCATCCCTATGAGGAAAAGAGTTTTAAGCAGTACTATATGCCCTATTACAATGTGGGCATGGTCAAAAATGCAACCAAGGAAGCATTAGTGAACCTGGAACTGGAAGCGGGGCAGGCAACTGTAAAAGTTTATGTTACTGCCGAATATCCTGATTGTAAAATCCTACTTAGAAACACTGAACAAATCGTTTTCGAGGGAAAGATGGACCTAAGCCCAAAAAACGGTTTTGAAAAAATGGTTTCCGTTGAAAACGCTGTTTATGAAGACCTTGAGGTTATAGTATGCGATAATAAAAACAACATTTTGGTTTCCTGGTCTCCGGAGGATTATTCCGGTCAAGAAATTCCCGAGGCGGCAAAGGCGGCAAAGGAACCAAAGGACATTGAAAGTGTAGAGCAATTGTATTTGCGAGGCCTGCACCTCGAACAGTACCGGCATGCCACCTACGACGCTACAGCGTATTACCTTGAAGCTTTAAGGCGCGAATCGGGCGATGTGCGAAACAATAACGCCATGGGGCTCTGGTACCTCAAAAAAGGGCAGTTTAACAAGGCACTTGCCTACTTTGAAAAGGCAATCGCAACCTTGACACAACACAACCCCAACCCCTATGACGGGGAGCCCTATTTTAACAAGGGACTGGCCTTGAGACTTATGGGCAGAGATGAAGAAGCCTATTCCGCTTTCTTCAAATCGTGCTGGAACGCCGCCTGGCAGGATGCCGGATATTTTAACCTGGCCCAAATCGATTGCGCTATAGGAAACTTTGACAAGGCATTGGAGCTGGTCGACCAGGCCTTAATCAAAAACTGGCATAACCATAAGGCTAGACATCTCAAGGTTGTGCTGCTTCGAAAAATAAGCCGTACGGAAGAAGCCGAACGGTTGATTGATGATTCCTTGGCTATAGATCGATTCAATTTTGGGATTTATTTTGAAAAATACCTCTTAAGCGACGATAAAAAAGACTTGGCTTCCTTGAAGGAAATGCTACGTGAGTATGTGCATAATTATATCGAATTTTCATTGGATTATGCCCAAGCCGGATGTTACGATGAAGCGATTGCCCTCATGAAAGTCTTCATGGTGGGAAAAGATGAAGTGTACCCAATGGTGCCTTATTTCTTGGGGTATTATTACGAGCAAAAAAACGAGTTGTCTGAAGCGAACAGATATTATACTATGGCCCAACAAATGCCATCGGATTATTGCTTTCCTAGCCGATTGGAAGAAGTGGTCGTACTACAGGCAGCTAGAAAATCGAACCCTGAAGATTCCATGGCGTCGTATTATCTCGGTAATTTTTGGTATGCCGCCAGACAATATGAAAACGCTCGGGAATGCTGGGAAAAATCCTTGAAAATAGACGGGGACAATGCCATCTGTCTCCGCAATCTTGCCCTTTTATATTTTAACAAGACCCACAAAAAGGAGTTGGCCCGAACGTATTTGGAACGTGCCTTAAAACTGGACGGCGACAACGCTAGATTATTGATGGAATTGGATCAGCTCTACAAAAAGATAAATATATCAATAGACCAGCGCTTGGAATTGTTGGAAGACAATCCGAGCTTGACAAGTTCTAGAGACGATCTATTTCTGGAACGTATCGGATTGCTCAACTTTAAGGGCAAACATAAAAAAGCGTTGGACCTTATGAAAGAACGGCAATTCCACCCTTGGGAAGGCGGCGAAGGTAAGGTGCCTTTTCAGCACATAACCATTCATGTAGAGCTCGCAAAGCAAGAACTGCGATGCGAAAATCCTTTGGAGGCCATCAAGCATTTGGTAGCGGCCCAAAGCTATCCGCATAATCTGGGCGAAGGGAAACTCTTCGGTGCCCAGGAGAACGATATTTTTTATTGGTTAGGCTGTGCCCATGAGCAGTTGGGCGAATCCGCCAAGGCCAGGGAATACTGGGAAAAGGCTTCCCAAGGCCTTAGCGACCCCAGTCCGGCCATGTTCTACAACGACCAGCAGCCCGACAAAATCTTTTATCAAGGCATGGCCCTGTTAAAACTAGGAGAAGAGAAGGAAGCTGAACATCGTTTCCTCAATCTGGTAAATTATGGAAAATCACATTTCAACGACGAAGTAAAGTTGGATTATTTTGCCGTTTCATTACCGGACCTTTTGATATGGGAAGAAGACCTGAACGTATGCAACAATGTCCACTGCCAGTATCTCATTGGACTTGGCGAAATGGGATTGACCAACTATGAAAAAGCTGTAGCGGCTTTTCAAAAGGTACTGGAACAAGACCTTTACCATTTATCGGCGCATCTTCACCTAAAAATGGCAAGGGACAAGGAAGTAAGCATTTAAAACAGTAAGCTCATAACGAAAAGGAATTATGAATAAAAATAGTAATTAAATGAAACCCTTTCTTAGACTGATATTTTGTTCAGGCCTTGGCATATTGTTTTTTAACTGTTCCACACCGACCGAAAATAACATCAACCTAGAAGGCCAGTGGACCGTAAAACTGGATTCCTTAGCCGTAGGGGAGAAAGAAAATTGGGCTTCAACAAATTTTGAGGGCATCTCAATCCATTTACCCGGTACATTGGATGAGGCAGGAATAGGAAAAGCCAATACCTTAAAACCTGAACTTAACAATTACGTGCTTTCCAATTTAACCCGAAAGCATCAATTTATAGGCAAGGCATGGTATCAAAGGGAAGTCGGGATACCAAACAATTGGCAGAACAAAGAAATCACACTGACCTTGGAGCGGGTAATTTGGGAATCTACCGTTTTTGTCGATGGGAAGGAAATCGGAAAAGCGGAAAGTTTGATCGGAAGTCATACCTATGATTTGACCAAAGCCCTGACACCGGGAAAACATTTGGTGACCATCCGTATAGATAATGGCAATAAATATCCGCTGATTAATGTAGCCGGAAGCAAATACCCCGATTCGATCAACCAAGACATGGCACATGGGTACACCAACCACACGCAGATCAAATGGAACGGTATTATTGGTGATATTTCATTGGAAGCTACTGAACCGAATTCACCGGTCAATCTCCAAATTTATCCTGACTTGGGCAATAATACACTGCAAATTACCTATGTGCAAAAGGGGAATGATTCCATTTCATCTCATTTTGAGCTTCTCGATGGCACAGGGAAAACGATTTATGCACAGCCCATCAAGACAGCCAAAACCGGGGAGAACGAGGTCCGTTTTCAAATAGACCGGCCGAAAGAACTTAAAATTTGGGACGAGTTTAATCCCAATGTATATCAAGCAAGGGTCATCACCGGACCGGATACCCTAAAAACAACCTTTGGTTATAAAGAAGTGTCCAATGCCAATGGTGCCCTTAGCTTGAACGGCAAACGTATTTTTCTGAGGGGCAATCTGGAGTGTTCCATATTTCCGTTAACAGGGCATCCACCTATGAAGAGGGAAAGTTGGGCCGAGTTGATAGCGCAGGCCAAGGCGTATGGGTTGAACCATTTACGTTTCCATTCTTGGTGCCCGCCGAAATCCGCTTTTGAAGCGGCCGACGAAGCGGGATTCTATTTGCAGGTCGAGCTGGCTCATTGGAGTCTTAGAGTGGGAGAGGATGAAAAAACCACTCGATATTTAAGGCAAGAAGCCAAGAAATTGTTGCGTGATTATGGTAACCATCCTTCTTTTATCCTTATGGCTTTGGGCAATGAATTGGAAGGGGATATCGGCCTTTTGAACCAGATTACGGCAGAATTAAAAGAAAAGGACAATCGGCACTTGTACGCCACGACCGCTTTTTCGTTTCAAAAACCTACCGGTACGCGCCCAGAACCCGAAGATGAATTTTTTATCGCCCAATGGACAGACAAGGGATGGATACGGGGACAGGGGATCTTCAATGACAAACCTCCCCATTTTAACGCTGATTATTCGGACAATAGTGACCACATTGAGATTCCGCTAGTTTCCCATGAAATAGGGCAGTACGCTGTTTATCCGGATATGTCGGAAATTCCCAAGTATTCTGGAGTATTAGAGCCTTTGAATCTAATTGCGGTACGGAATGATTTAGAAAAAAAAGGACTCCTTGATTTGGCGGATAATTTTACCAATGCTTCGGGAAAATTGGCGGCCCTATTGTACAAAGAGGAGATAGAACGCGCATTAAAAACACCAAGTTTTGATGGGTTTCAATTGTTGCAATTACAGGATTTCCCTGGCCAGGGTACGGCGCTAGTGGGGCTGTTAAATGCCTTTTGGGAATCTAAAGGCGTAATTTCGGCAGAGGAATTCCGAAAATTCAATAGCGAAGTGGTGCCGTTGATTCGCTTTGAAAAGGCAGTCTATGAAAATGGAGAGGTCTTTTCTGCTAGTATAGAGGTGGCCAATTTCTATCAGGAAAAGGCAAACCAAAATATCACTTGGGTAATATCCGACTCAGACGAACAAATTATCAAGGAGGGAACTATCGAAAATGTCCATTTACAAATCGGAAATAATCAGGTATTAGGCAAGATTGACCTGCCCGTAAAAACGGATACAGCGGAACAATGGAAGGTAAGTGTCGGTTTGAACGGAACCGATTACCAAAATAGTTGGTCAGTTTGGGTGTATCCCAAAGATGTGCCTATCAATGCTGAGAACATTTTGATTGCCTCTTCGTATGAAGAGGCTGCTGTAGCCTTAAAGCAAGGGCGTACGGTGCTTCTGAATCCTGAACCCAAGTCCTTACAAGGTGTTGAGGGCCGTTTCGTACCCGTATTTTGGAGTCCCGTCCATTTTCCAAACCAACCTTCTACCATGGGCTTATTAATGGACGAAAAGCATCCGGCTTTTTCTAAATTTCCGACCGGTACGCATACTGATTGGCAATGGTGGGATTTGTGTGTCAACTCTAAATCGGTCAATATCGACTCCTTGAATGTAGAACCTATCGTAAGGGTGATAGACAATTTTGTAACGAACCGTAGTTTGTCAAATGTGTTCGAGGCCGAAGTAGGTAATGGAAAACTGGTTTTTACATCTATCGACCTCTCTTCCAACTTAAGTAACAGACCTGTGGCTAGACAACTACGGCACAGTTTGTTGACCTATATGGAAAGTGATGCTTTCGCCCCCTCGAAATCCATTGGCATAGAGGATTTGAAAAAAATGCGCATAGATATAGATAGTAAAGGTTTTTCGGCCAAGGATATATACGATTGAACTTAATACAAGATGAATTATAGCGAAAATTGGAGGACTTGAAAAAGGAAAAAAATTATAAAAACAAGGCTTTGGTTAAAAATATTATTAGGCCTTTGCAAACTATTAAAATTGGATAGGACCTACTGTATTTCCAATAAAGTAGACTTTAAAACAAAATTCAGATGAATAAGCAGGAATTTAGCACGTCAAAAATTATAATCTTCATTATTCTAATGAGCTGCACTCCGTTCATATTACTTGCGTCACGGGTAAAAATTGATTTTAACGCGAATTGGAAATTTAAGCGAGGTGATAACTCAACATATAAAAATGTAGTAATTGATGACAAGGATTGGAGGATTGTGTCCGTTCCGCATGACTGGTCTTTTGAAGAAGGAATATCTAAAAGTGGAACTCAAGGTCAATCTGGAGGATACCATGATGGTGGGATAGGATGGTATAGAAAAACCTTTGAAATGGATGCCAATTCCAAAGAAAAGGCAATTTATATAGACTTTGACGGGGTTTACATGAACAGTGAAGTGTGGTTTAATGGCCATTATCTCGGGAAGCGTCCCTACGGATATATAAGTTTCCGTTATGAAATCTCAAAGTATGTAAAAGAAGGCCAAAATACGCTAGCGGTTAGGGTAGACAATTCCAAGGAGCCATCTGCACGTTGGTATCATCCATGCGGTATTTATGCCCCAGTCAGAATGATTGTAACGAACAAATTGCACTTTGCCCCAAATAGTATAGCCGTAAGAACACCCAAAATAACCAAAGACTCGGCAGCAATTAATATAGATTTCAAATTACTGAATCTAGCCGATAAATGGCCTGACGCTTATACGACTTTGGCCGTTATCTCACCAGATGGCAAAGAATTACTGACTTTGAATAAAGAAATCAACAGCTCGGAACCCTACGGCAATGTAATATTATCGGTAAAGCAACCGGAGTTGTGGGATCTGGAATCACCGAAACTGTATACGTTAATAACCCGTATCAAAAACGGTGATGTAGTCTTGGATGAAGTACATACTGAATTTGGAATTAGAGAAATAGATTGGAAAACTGAAACCGGATTTTATCTCAACGGAAAAAACATCAAATTAAAGGGTGTTAGCGAGCATTACGAAGGTGGCCCTGTTGGTGGGGCCTGGACCAAACCGCTGCTTCGTTGGAAAATAAATTTACTAAAAAATATGGGCATTAATGCCATTCGGGTTACCGTGAAACCATTTCCGCCTATGTTTTATGAGCTGTGCGACGAGATGGGGATTCTACTTATTGATGAAATCTTTGACGGCTGGAGTAAAAAAGCGCTCTATGATTATGGACAACAAGCATTTGATGAATGGTGGGAGCGCGATGTTGAAGAATGGGTCTCGCGGGATCGAAATCACCCAAGTATTATCTTGTGGGGAGTTGGCAATGAAACAGACGGAGAGGTTGCTCCACGTTTAGTTGACCTTGTTCACAAACTCGATCCGTCAAGGATGGTCACATCCGGTACTGCAAATCCAGAAGATATGGACGTTATTGGCATTAATGGTGGCTCAGAGCGAAAAACTTTCTTTGAGACAGCAAATTTTAAAAAACCTTTTCTATCTACAGAGGCTCCCCATACATGGCAGACTCGTGGGTATTATCGCACTCAATCTTGGTTTAGGGACGGCTTTATTCCACGATATTACGAGCTGCCAGACCTTACGGAGAAAGAAATTTTCTTTGATGAATGGGCAGCTCCTTTAAAATGGAATAATCGTAAACAACATTTTAACTCATCATACGACAATGCGACCGTTAGAATATCCGCCCGGAAAAGTTGGGAACTTGCACGTGATCTTCCATGGTACAGTGGACAGTTCCGTTGGTCAGGATTTGATTATTACGGAGAGGCTGAACTGGCCCATGGAGGATGGCCTTTTCGCTTGTTTATGGGCGGAATAATTGATGTTGCCGGTTTTGAAAAAGATCTTTTCTATTTTTATCAAAGCCAATGGACTGAGAAACCAATGGCGCACATTTTGCCACATTGGACACATCCGCACATGCAAAAAGGTACGTTGGTCCCAGTCTGGGTCTATTCAAACGCTGACGAAGTAGAACTTTTTTTGAACGGTAAATCACTTGGTAAAGATGAACCGGGTACGGTTTGGAATGAAATGCAGTGCGAATGGTTAGTCCCCTATGAAGAAGGAAAGCTCGAAGCTATTGCTTACCAAGGGGGGCGACAAGTAGCAAAAGATGAAATGGTCACCGCAGGAGCACCTTCTCAATTAAGAAATTCCTTCGAAAGGTTAAATCGAGAAGGAGGTTTTGACGATTATTTCATTATTACTACCGAAGGTGTAGACAGTAATAACAATATATATCCTTATGCGGAGAACAGGATATATTACCACTTTGACGATAGCATTCGATTGGTTTCGCTAGAAAATGGAGACCCTGTAGACTCTGTGAATCAGGTAAAATCCGAATATCGCAAAATGTTCATGGGAAAAACGCGCGCATTTATTCAATCAACAAATAAACCTGAAAATGCAACAGTCACTATGGCTGTAATTTTGGGTGACAAGTCACTTTTTAAATCTAAAAAAATTACTATAGTTGCGGACCGAATTAATTTAATTGGCGAAAAAGTTGATAGCAGATTGAAGATTAAGTACACAGTTTCTGGGAAAGACCCATTACTGGAAGGTGAAAACTACTCCAAGCCTTTTGAAGTAACCGACAAAACTACGGTTAAGGCCGTAGTTATTGAAAATGGCAAGGTATTACTATCTCTGACAGAAACTTTTGGGAAGGAAGAAGGTTTTTTTATTGGTGATGAAAAAACCGTAAATCCGTGGAAAGGACGCGGTTATGCACTTCAGGCTGAGGACGCTACATTTGGTGGCGCTGTAAAGCAAACCGTTGGCAAAGATTACAGGGGTGAAGGTTTTTTAGACTTTAATGGAAATGAAGGGTATGTAAAATGGTTTCAGGAAAATGATGGTGATGCAAAGGAATACATTCTGACGTTCAGATATGCTCATAATTTTGAGAACAGTAAATGCCCGATGACTTTAAAAGTGAACGATAAACTGATTAAAGTAATTGAATTTGAACCAACAGGTTCGTTAAATGCTGACTGGAATAGTATCACTGTCAAAGTACCTTTTCAGGTGGGTTCTAACTATATTGAACTAAAGTCAACAGGTTCCAAATCTCCGAATATTGATTTAGTAACGATAGAATAAGCAGTATTTACAAAAAAATTCGAGATTAAAGAGGTCGA
>CBDULZ010000073.1:0-25643 GCA_965368185.1 uncultured Kriegella sp. | reverse complement strand
TAGAAAACTAAATCGAACTACACCGGCTATTAAATATGACATTGCGGCAAGATTTCGATGGAATATAATTACATTTAATGCCAATTACACATCAACTAAATTGACGTTTGGTTAGGCCAAAAATGATTTTAAATATTTACTACGATTAAATTCTCAACGCACATGAAGTTAAAAACAGTTTGGACCAGTTTGGTCACAATCGCCTTTACCATAAATCTAAATGCGCAAAATGCCCACCCAAATACACCGCCGGAGGTATCCCCTATGCCCATGAAACCCCAAATGACTGAAATATGGGAACCTGAAGTCGAAGTTATAATACCTGCAAAAAAGCTGGGAGATGCACCGTCAGATGCGATCATTTTATTCGACGGCACCAATCTTGATCAGTGGACAAGTCAAAAAGACCCATCAAAACCGGCCCCTTGGAAAATCGTGGACAATGACCACTTAGAGGTAGTACCGAGCTCAGGTGGTATCTCAACAAAAATGAAATTCGGCGATTGCCAGCTACATATCGAATTTAGTGCCCCGGATGAAGTAGAGGGCCATAGTCAGGGAAGGGGCAATAGCGGCGTTTTTCTTCAGAACCGCTATGAACTTCAAATACTGGATTCTTATAACAATCGCACCTATCGCAATGGGCAAGCGGCCAGTATATACAAAGACCATGCTCCGCTTGTGAATGCCATGCGAGGACCGCTGGATTGGAACAGCTATGATGTCATATATACGGCGCCCCGCTTCAAAGCCGACGGTCGATTAGACGCTCCCGCCCGGATTACAGTGCTTCATAATGGTGTTTTGGTACAGAATAACGTCTCGATAAACGGAAACACTTTTTATGTCGGACTACATACCTATCCTTCAGCACATGGCGATGACGTTATTTCGCTACAAGACCACGGCAACAAAACACAGTTCAAAAACATCTGGATCCGTAAATTATAAAGGTCGAAGAGAAATCCTTTTACTGTTTGGCTGAAATTAAGTATCCCTAAAAATACTGGCCAATTCCGAATACGACACCATGGGCCGCATTGTTGGTTATACCATACCCGTAGTCAATCCGGAAAATGGCGTTGAAAATACGTTTGTGAATAAAGCGAAGTCCCACACCGGGATATATTCGAAGGTTCATTCGGTCACCAAAATCGCTGAAATCACCCCCCGGGTTTCTCCAAGACCCCCCATCAATAAAAACGTTCCCCTGCATGACGAACCAATTTTTATCGATAAGTGTATGCCGATATTCCGTGTTTAAAACAACGGCGCCCGTTCCTCTGTCTATGGTATTGCCCACCCCTCTGATATTCACGTTATTATCAACCGTAAAGGGAGCAAAAGGCGTTTTCATATTACTTGCCAGACCCAAACGAAGACGACTGGCCCAATTGCCGCTTGCTCCCATCCTCCGATAATAGATAAAATCATTAAAGCCAATCAGAAACTCTGGCAAATTCTCATCTGAGCTACCTACATATTGCAAATTCAACATACTACGAAAACCCTCCAAATATTGGTAGTAATACTTCACATTGTCATAATTGTAAATAAATTTGTACAGATGCTTGTCTACATTTAAGAACCGCGGGACAGCCGCACTTGTGGCCCCTGAAAGATAAGCATAGTCTTCGGTGAACAGACTAAACCCGAATTCTATTCTGTTCTCAAAATTAAACTCATACAAGCCCATAAGCTCTAAACCTCTGTTATTGTATTTGTAATCGGCCGTAGTACCGTCGAAAAAAACGGGCTCTTCGGTAGTCAGATTCTTATAGTTCAAGGCAATCCCTATTTTGCTATTGATGAGATAAGGTGCCCGGAGGTTGATTCCTAAGGAATTATAAGTATCATATTGGTAAAATCCGCCTAAAATCATATTTCGACCCAAGAGGTTGAACTCTTGAAGTCCGATTCTGAAAGCAAAATCGTCATTACTGGATGCATAGATATTGGCATAAGGAATAATAGTGAAATTTTCCTCAATGGTATAAACAACATTATACCCTCCTTTTTTAGCCGAAAACACCTGGAAATCTGCGTGGGCAATGGACGGCAGCCGTTTTAATCGCTCCACATCTTTTATAATGATAATGGAATCGAGCGGTATACCCGTCTTTACCTGAACCATTTTTTTTATAAATGCTTGCTTGGTTTTTTTGACACCAATAAACTTTACATCGACAACATTATTCTGTTGTGCGGACCCAACAAAAATTGACAAAAAAAAGATAACGAATAGATGCCTTCCATTCATAGTAAATGAAGAGTTAAGGTTGCCATTCACTTTTAATAAGAAAGAATGGGAAAGGTACGTGGCAAAATCTATTTACTTCCGTACTTTTCATAGAATTCGGTTATGATACCTTGCGCGGGTTTATTTTGGGGAGTAAACCTATTATCGTCACCTCCGCCAGCTTCCTTGTGCCGTATAAACCATTTCCAGACGTAACCTCCCGCGAACCAGTCTTCTTCCCAAAACTCTTCAAAAATAGCTTTGGTGGCATTTACTTGCGCTTCTAAATTGACCGGATTTTCGTGCCTATCTACCAACCACGGTTTCCATGCTGTTTTATCGGTGCTTCTGTACCCATACTCGGTAAATAAAACGGGTTTATTTTTGGCTTTTGAAAGCTCTCGTATTACTTCCTTGTGACGTTGCCATCCTTCCCTACATTGTGCTACGGTAGGTGTCTTATCCTCACATAACGGAAAATACGCATCAATTCCGATATAGTCGAGATCCTCCCAAAAAGGGGTTCGCGTATATTCATCCCAATTGGCGGCATAGGTCAATTTTCCACTATAGGTATCTTTTACTTTTTTAATAAGCGTTTTCCAGAATTCGGGTCTGTTTTTTACGAACTGTTCAAGTTCTGTACCGATGCAAAATATATCGGTATTCGTTTCTTGGGCTAGCTGGGCATAATTAAGTATGAATTTCTCATAAGAACTTTCCAAAGCTTTCCAATCTTTTTCCGTAGTCATGGCCAGTGTTCCTGTGAAAGTCCCACGCCAAATCCAAATCTGGGGTTTTAGCATGACCTTAACGCCATTTTCATGCAGTAGACCAATATACTGCTTGGCTCCATGCTTGGTTTCCCCAAACCACTGCCGTTCTGTGTCGAAAATAATTTCAGGGGAATTGACTTCACGAATAAAGCCGAAGGGCATCACTGCAGCGTGGTTGGCATGTATGTTCAGTACTTCTTGAACATGTTCTTGTGCCACTTCTTCTCGGGATGCTACAAAACTAATGCCATTGATTTTCTCTTGAACCTGGCTTGAGCAGGAGAACTGGAGAAAGCACAATAAAAGAAGCCCTAATTTTTTCATTAACATTCGATTACGACTCCTAAAATACGGTATTTATCGTAATCGGTTTAGAAAATGGCTCGAAGTCCTAAATTAAAAGTTTGACCAAGTCCTGTGCTGTTCCCCCGAATAAAATTGGTATACAATAGCTCTAAATTCAGGGCATGGGTCAGTTGATATTTTGCACCGCCCCCGACAGCCGTATAATCTTGCCCAAAGTTATTGCCCAAATCAAGGCGCTGTGAATGTTGTGCTAAAGCCAAAACGGTAAACTTGGAACTAGGAAAATAACTTAGAAAAACTCCTGGTGTCAAACTTAGGCTGTTATTTGCAAAACTTCCTTCAATCGTATCGTCATTGGCGTCTCGAACAGAGTTTTTGCCAAAATGAAATTCAGAATTAAGCTCTGAGAACAACTGCCATTTACCCCCAGAAAATGTGTAGTCATAAAAAAAACGGTTCTGCCAAGTATATCCTTTTTGGTCAAGAAAAACACCGTTTTCGGTTTCTTGGTCGACCAAAGGAATAAAAAATGAACTCTGAATACTGAAATTACTTATTGAAGCAACGGGCACAAATTTCACCGATGGGGCAAAAGACGTCAATCCAGAGCGGGCCGTACTTTCTTCCCCGTCAAATTTAAAAACATCCAAGGCACTTCTATCGCCAATAACGTTGGATCTAATTTCAATAATAGCACCTACATTCCACCTTTTATTCTCTCCAACACCGGTGTAAGCCTCCAAAGTCGAAGTAAAAAATGTCTGTCGCGGCTGTTTACCATCGGCAAAAGTACTTTTCGCCTCCGTGTATAGATTATTGAACCATTTGATGTCCCACTGCCCTTTGCCCATTAATTTTGAGGGCGTATATTGCTGAATATTACTAGCCTGTTGCGGGTCATTCTGTAACCCATCTTGTGCAAAACTGACCAGCGACGTTAATAACAACCCTAAAAGAAATAAGGTTCTCTTATTTAAATTCATACCGCTTTTTTTAAAGTTAAGTCTGATTATTCTGTGGCATTCAAGGTCCAATCATAAGGGTAATAGGAAATCTTTGCATTCTCTGGAAGTTTTTCCGTTCGATATAAATCGATAAAATCAGCCAAGCTTTTTCCATCTTTAGTAAAATCTCCTTTATACCATTCAAATATTTGGGAGATTTTTACTTTGTTCTTGTCAACCCGTATAAAATTGGAGTCATTAAGAGCTTCTTTTGTTTGGGTTTCTAACTGCGCATCCAATATTGATGGCTCGTAGGCCATATTGATTATAGGCGGACAACCCAACCCAGCGCAAACCAACACAAAATGAAATCGAGGTTCCCCAGGAAAATTGCCGCGCAGCAATTTGTTCTCGATATCGTTCAATGTAATATTCTTTCCGCCGATTTCGTGCTTTGACTTGTCAAAGAAGCCACCTACATCCAAAGGCGATTTTAGTGGGTAATTTTCCACAATCCCCTTTATAACAAGCAAATTATAGCCATTTACCCAAAAAGCCTGATATTCACTTGGATTTTCCGTCGAAACCGAAATATTCTTTGCCATAATCAGCAATTCATCCAATGCCGAAGTGTTATTTTGAATGGCCTTATAGTCTACCCTGCCATCTTTCACAAACTTTTGGAGAAAAGTATCCGCTTTATCGAAAAATTCAGTTGTGGTTTGGGAATAACTGAGGGAAATCACCAAAAACATCATTCCTATTAAAACTATCTGCTTTTTCATTATGGTATCTTATTCGTAGTGATGCAATAAGTCGTAGACCAGAATATTAGCTTACACATGCCCCTTTTGTTGTTCCAAAGAACAGACATTAATATCACAGCATAATAACGAAAATGTCATTTTTCACCAATTTGCTTAAAAAATGGCCCGATTATAAAAAATCGAGCCATTCGGTATTGTGGCCATAAATAATATGAGGGGCCTTTCAACCATCTAATTTACGGCGCCGATGTCGTATCGAATAAAAAAGTCACCCCGGTACTAAAATAACCGGAATCCCCAATATTTCTACCATCCAACAAAGCACCATAACCGGCACTCAAACCGATACCGTCGGTTACGGGAACATATCCTGAAATACCCAACCGTGTATAATCGACCCGGGTCTCAGGGAAGTTACCTGCAAAGCCAGGCCCCATAATATCGACACCATCAGAAGAAGATGCCTGATGGTCCATCCACAATTCGACATAAAACTTGGAAGCAGCATAACCCAGCTTTGCAACGGCTAAAAAGGCATTGGGAACGTCGAAATCGTTGCCACCATTCGCCCCCAGATTATCTTTTGCCTTTCCTCTAAAACTATAGCCTGCAACCAAGGTCGAAAAGAAGCCTCCATTCAATTGTAAATGCCCTCCAATATGCAAATCGGTTGCAAAAGCACCGTTCCCGATTGAAAGAATACCGTTTGGCTCATACCCGGCAGGTATCGCAATACCCAAAGCCGAAATACCATCTATTCTTCCTCCGGTAAAATCAGTGCTAAACGGACGATATTTTGCCGTAAGACAGATATCCTGAAAATCGGATTGCTTTGTTTCACCGTTCACCGGATCAGGATCACCATACCCCTTGGTGGTAATGTAGGGCACATTAAATATCAGTGTTAGGTCATCGAGCAGGCCATATTTGGCATAAACACCAAAAATGTCCTGTGAAATTTCATTGTGCACGGGTACGGGACCGGTTTTTTCCTTCCCTACGTAAAACTCGTCATAGGCGCCGACCCTAGTGTAAGACGCGGTTACTGCTAGGTTTCCCTTCTGGCTGTAATACCCATCGACCAAACCTTGGGCATGTACGGTCGACCCAATTATTAATATCCCAAAAGAAATCAGTACAGTTCTTTTTGTTTTCATTTTCGTAATTTAATAGTTCCGTATAATCTGTCGAATAGAAAAGATTAAGATTACATTACATCATGAAAGAACATATTTGAAGAACTTATAAGGTTTCAATTTTTCAAATGTAAAGGAAAAATCAAACTGCTTTAATCTTCGTAAAATAGCCGTGTTGGCCAAAACTGGGCCATATTCCGAGGTACCGATTTATTGAATTAGTTCTTACTTCAATTTAAATTCTTTCTAAATTGAACATCAAAATTAAGTTTGTAACAAAAGCTGCGACCCAACCTGCAGCAATTGATAGATAAATATGGAGCATATTGTTATAATTGGAAATGGCATCGCAGGGATTACGGCAGCCAGACACATCAGAAAACTTTCCGATAAAAAAATCACCATAGTTTCCATCGAAACCGATTTTTTCTTCTCCCGAACTGCGCTGATGTACGTATATATGGGCCATATGAAATTTGAACATATACATCCTTATGAAAATTGGTTTTGGAAAAAGAATAGAATCGATCTTGTTAAGGGCTATGTCAAGAATGTTGAGCACAAAAACAAGGTCATTGTCTTGTCGGATGACCAAAAAATAAGTTATGATAAATTAATTATCGCCACTGGCTCGAAACCCAATAAATTTGGTTGGCCGGGTCAAGACTTAAAGGGGGTTCAGGGGTTATATTCAAAACAAGACCTCGACCTTTTGGAAAAGAATGCACCAAACAATAAAGTTTGTCAAAGAGCAGTCATTGTTGGCGGTGGATTAATAGGTATTGAAATGGCCGAAATGCTTCGCAGTCGCAATATACCAGTGACTTTCTTGGTGCGCGAAAAAAGTTTTTGGGACGTTGTATTGCCCGACGGTGAATCACAAATGCTCAACGAGCACATTTTGGAACATCATATCGATTTGCGGCTAGAAACCAATTTAAAAGAAATTTTATCGGACGAAAATGGCCGTACCAAAGCTGTAACAACAGATAGGGGCGACACCATTGAATGCAACGTAGTAGGACTTACCCCAGGAGTTTCACCGAATATTGATTTTTTAAAGGAATCGGGAATCGAATTAGACCGCGGGGTCAAAGTAAATCGTTACCTAGAAACCAATATTAAAGATGTATATGCCATCGGGGATTGCGCCGAACAACACGAGCCCATTGGAAATCGAAGGCCTATTGAAGCCGTTTGGTACACTGGGCGCATGATGGGCGAAGCCTTGGCACAGACTATTTGTGGCAATAGAGTGCAATACAATCCTGGGCACTGGTTCAACTCGGCCAAATTCTTGGATATCGAATACCAAACGTACGGATGGGTGTTCGGTTCCCAAAACAAAAAGGAATACGAAGCGCATTTTCATTGGCGACATCCTAAAGAAAAAATATGTGTCACAATCGCTTATCAAAAAAGTGACCGAAAATTTTTGGGTATCAACACCTTCGGCTTACGGTTACGACATGAGATTTTTGACCGCTGGCTGACCGAAGAACGTACAGTTGATTATGTGATGGAATATTTAAAAGATGCCAACTTCGACCCCGAGTTCTACGCCGAATATGAAAATGATATAATATCAAGATACAATTCTACATTCGAAACAAACATCAAACCAAGAAAAAAGAGTTGGAAGCGAATTTTAAATTTATAGAGCGGTAATTGTCCCTTTCCAAATCAACAGAAGTCGAACCTTAGATTTTACCGAACACCAAAACAAACGGAAGCAATGAGTACATCGAGCAACAATATGTCCCTCACAGGTGAACCTCCAAAAGCATTGAACACTCAGCAAAAATTGGCAACGCTTTTAGGCATGGCGGGCCTGGGCATTTTGGTGCTGTCGCTGTTCAATATTGATTTCCCCAATAAAGCACTATGGTTAACCATCTCCCTTGTCGCGATTTCTATAGGGGTTATTTGGTTTTCTTGGGCCGCCTATGCACATAAACACAAGGGTATCAAAAACGATGGTGTCTGGTTTAAATCCATCTCAAGTTTTGGCCTTTGGGGCTGGCTTTCGGGCATTGCCTTGACCGGTTTCTATATTGTACTTTATTTTTATCCGCAGTATCTCGGTCTCGTAAAAGAAGGGGACAACAACGGTGTTATTGCCCTGTTCGACCCATTGAGCAAATTATTGAGTGGCAACCCAGCAAGTCAATGGTTTGTATATGGAACGCTTTATACCGTTGCCATATTGGTTTTTGGGGTCAAGTTTATTTGGAAATATCGCCATAACACCTATGAAAAGATACGAACGATAAGTGTGATGTTCTTTCAGACCTCATTTGCCTTTTTGATTCCCGAGATTATGGCGAGACTCAATGGTGACCTTCCTTATTACGACCTTAAGAACATTTGGCCACTGAATTATTACAATTTTGAAAAATATCGCATAAATGCTTTTATCGATGCGGGTGATATCGGGCTTGCCATGCTTATTTTTGGTATTTTATCGATTTTTGTCATCACCCCAATCCTTACCTATAAATTCGGAAAACGATGGTATTGTTCATGGGTATGCGGTTGTGGTGGATTGGCGGAGACCGCCGGGGATCCGTTCAGGCACCTCAGCGACAAACGTTTGTTCGCATGGAACGTTGAGCGATGGGTAATTCATAGCGTAGTAGTTTTTGTCACTTTAATGACCACGGCGGTGGTATATTCCTATTTAGGAAATGACAGTAGTAAATACTGGTTGACCAAAAGCACCTTTCTTATAGGGGTAGCCGCAATTTTGACGGCCGTTTTCGCATGGGTGATGCTTTACAAGCGGGAAGAACTTCAAAAAGACGCCAAATACGGGGCTATCGGATACTTTGTAATCATCGCGACCCTTATCGGATTTCATTTTTTTAGTGGTGACGGCAATATTTTCCTTTTCAAAGCAGAAACACTTCGAAAAACATACGCTTTTTTAATAGGAGCCATATTTTCAGGAGTTATAGGAGTTGGTCTTTATCCCATTTTCGGAAACCGGGTCTGGTGTCGCTTCGGATGCCCTATGGCCGCAATTTTAGGTTTCCAGCAAAGGCTTTTCTCTAAATTTAGAATTACCACAAATGGAGGTCAGTGCATTTCATGCGGCAATTGCTCTACCTATTGCGAACAGGGCATCGATGTACGTGCCTACGCCCAGAAAGGGGAGAATATTGTGAGGTCAAGTTGTGTGGGTTGTGGCATTTGTTCGGCAGTCTGCCCTCGGGGAGTCCTAAAATTGGAAAACGGCCCGCTCGAAGGGCGCATCAATTCCAATGAGATATTATTGGGTAATGATGTAGATTTGATGGATTTGGTCAACAAAAAATAAATGTAGGCCATGGGGTTCAAAATAGGTGTCTGGTCTTTTATCTTTATGCTTTTCGCACATCCATCTGAAAAGCAGAATGTTTATCACAAAGATTTTTACGCAAACGGAAACCTTCAATCAGAGGGCTGGCTAAGTAATGGGGTTAAAACCGACTATTGGAAATTCTATCATAACAACGGAAGCCTTTCCGAAGAGGGCCATTACAAAAACGGCCAAAGGCAAAAATATTGGTATTTTTATGCCCAAAACAAAATTCTGACAAAAGAAGGCCATTACTTAGATGGAAAAATGACCGATTGGTGGTTGTTTTATGATTACAGGGGAAGGGTAAACCATAAATGTCAATTGAAAAGGGGTGTCAAAAATGGATATTGTCTAAAATACACCGATGAGGCATTGACTTCTGCAGAAAAATATAAGAATGGCAAGAAAATTAAGGAGTGGTTTAATTTCGTCAGTTTTAAACGTGAAAACAAACTCTCCGATTTACGCTAATGGCCAATATTAAAGTTATCATCCCCGCATTTAATGAGGCCGATTCGATCGCCCATGTCATTAAAGAGATTCCAAAAATTGTTTCCGAAGTTATTGTTGTAAATAATAATTCATCCGACAATACCGTCGAGAATTCACGAAAAGCAGGGGCTACCGTACTTTCTGAGTCTAGAAAAGGCTACGGATATGCCTGTCTATGTGGAATGGATTACGTTGCCAAACAATCCGATCGACCCGATATTATCGTATTTATTGACGGAGACTATTCCGATTACCCTGAAGAGCTCTCTAAAGTGGTCGCCCCGATTCTCGAAAAAGACGTCGATTTTGTAATTGGTGCGCGAATCAAGAGACTAAGGGAAGAAGGTAGTATGACGCCGCAACAAATATTTGGCAATAAATTGGCTACTTTTTTGATGAAAGTGTTTTTTGGAGCAACATATAGCGACCTCGGCCCGTTTAGGGCTATAAAGTATGACAAATTGTTGCTGCTTGAAATGGAGGACAAAACCTACGGCTGGACAGTGGAAATGCAGCTAAAGGCGTTAAAAAAGAAATTGACATATACCGAAGTACCAGTGCGTTACAAGAAAAGAATTGGCGTTTCAAAAGTATCTGGTACCGTAAAAGGTAGTATCTTTGCGGGCATAAAAATATTGGGCTGGATATTTAAATACAGCATAAAGTAATATGGGACTAACACTTGCTTATTTCATCATTGCCATCTATAGCATTGCTTTGCTTTTGATTTTCTTTTACAGCTTGGCACAATTAAATTTGCTTGTCAACTATTTAGGATACAAAAAAAGAAATAAAGTAGCTCCGAAATATAACCTTTTAGATCCTAAAGAGATTCCGTTTGTCACTATACAACTGCCTATCTATAACGAAGAATATGTTATGGAGCGTTTGTTGGAGAATATTGCCAAAATTGAATACCCCAAGAGTAAGCTGGAAATTCAGGTTTTAGACGATTCTACCGATAATTCGGTTACTGAAACGGCAGAACGCGTAAAGGCTTTACAAGAAACAGGACTTGACATACAACATATTCGCCGAGAAAACCGGCAAGGTTTTAAGGCAGGGGCGCTTAAAGAGGGCCTCAAAATTGCCAAGGGCGACTTTATTGCCATATTCGATGCAGATTTTTTACCATCAACCGATTGGTTGAAAAAGACGGTTATTTATTTTAAGGATAAGGAAATTGGCGTAGTACAGACCCGGTGGGGGCATATCAACCGTGATTATTCCACCCTTACCCGTATTCAGGCATTTGCTTTAGATGCCCATTTCACCCTGGAACAAGTAGGAAGAAATGCGAAGGGACACTTTATCAATTTTAACGGTACGGCTGGCATATGGCGTAAAGATTGCATCTTGGATGCAGGTAACTGGGAGGGCGACACCCTTACCGAAGATCTGGACCTAAGTTACCGGGCGCAGTTGAAAAACTGGAAATTCAAATATTTGGAAGACGTAGAAACACCTGCAGAGCTTCCTGTAGTAATCAGCGCGGCTCGTTCGCAACAGTTTCGTTGGAATAAGGGTGGTGCCGAAAACTTTCGAAAAACCGTTTGGAATGTAGTTACCGCTAAAAATATATCGTTTAAAACCAAATTTCATGGGGTCATGCATTTGTTGAACAGCTCTATGTTTCTTTGCGTTTTCATCGTTGCATTTTTGAGTATTCCGACCATGTATATAAAGGCATTATTTCCACAATTTGATTGGGTATTCGTTGTCTTAAGTTTCTTTGTGTCAAGCACCGTTATTCTCTTCGTCTGCTATTGGTTTACCTATAAAAATATCCAAGGCAGTGGTTTCGACAATTTCGTCGATTATATCAAGCTCTTTTTTACCTTTTTCTCGGTAGCCCTTGGTTTTTCGTTACATAATTCCATTGCCGTTTTAGAAGGTCATATGGGCAAGCGTAGTGAATTTGTCAGAACGCCGAAATTTAACCTCAAAAATTTGACCGACACTTGGAAAGACAATAAATATCTTGCCAAAAAACTATCTCCCAATATGATTTTGGAATTCGCGCTAATGGTTTATTTCCTCTTTGGCATGTACAGCGCTATTCCTTTAAATGATTTCGGGCTCTTTCCGTTTCACTTTATGTTGTTCCTCGGTTTTGGTTTTGTCTTTACCAAATCGTTGACGGCACGGGCATAAGGTTTACTCTGGGAAGCCCACGCTTCTTTTTCAAAACAAGGAACACCCATCTTAACTTTTCTCATATGTTCAACTATTGTGGAAAGTTGAATTAAGTTCGGCTCCTCCACTTTGCAAAGGGAGGTGTCCTGACCATTACGTCAGGACGGAGGGTTAGCTTTTTTTTGACTTAACGTTTAGGTATTGGAAAAACCGAGCTCCATCTTCTTATTACAGAATCGTCAGTATTCATTTCCGGTTGCCCAGTAATGACCTTTTTAGGCAGTTTTGTATTTTTTAGACACCCCCCCGACCTTGCCTCGGGCAAGGCCACTCCTTTTTGAAAAAAAGAGGAGAGCTGTCTATTTTAACCTTATCGACAGTCTGATTATTCCCCAAAATGAACTAAGGCCGAAGGCGGTAACTATAAAAATATGGTGCAAAGGTTCAAACCTAGCTGGTCAATCTGGTAAAACACCGTCATTTTTTTAAGTATCTTAGTTTAGTCTTAACTGGAAAACTCCTTGTACGACTTATCGCAAAACATTGTGGCCAAAGAAACAATGTGTCATGACTTACGATAAAAACGGAAACGACCATAAGGCAACCGAAATGAAACAGACCGCTCCGGAAAAAATTTAGGTATTACCCAATACTGATTATGTGGGAAGACAAATTAAAAATTTATGACCAACTCGTTGCAAAGTGCAGCCGTTTTGAAAGAAAGGGAAAGACAATGCCCTATACTTCGGCCAACGGTTATATGTTTTCGCTACTTAACAAGGCTGGGGAAATAGGCATCAGATTTTCAAAGGAAACCCAAAAAAAATACCTAATGGAGTTTAGCACCACCCATTTCAAATCATACAATGCCGTGATGCACGGTTATGTGCTGATACCCGATAGCATGCTGGCAGATTTAGATAAGGTTGCCAACTATCTGAACGAGAGTTACGATTATGTCATGAGCCTTGACCCAAAATAACTACCGTTCCCACCCTGATTCCCCTCGTTTTCCTATAAAAATACCGTTTTCACTCGCATCGCAACTTTTACGACACCTTAGAATATCAATTCATAATGGCTCCTCACTTTTGTTAATGTGGTTTATCCTGATGGCTACACGCAAAGCATAGGTGTGGACGTCTGCATTACCTATTTCCCTTTACTTTAAAAAATTCCATTAAATACCTTAAATTCGTCCAGAATAGATTTTATACGAATGCCCAACCAAATCGCCAAATACCTTAAACTGCATAAAACATCGCTAATTTTGGCATTGGTATGCCTATGCTTCTATTACACATTTGCTTACTACCTTGATCGAACCGATTTTATAAAACTTCTGACCTTATTTGCCGCTCTATTTTTTCTCTGCTTCAAACTGATTCAATTCGAAAAATGGAACTATAAATTCTTAGTGATTTGTGGGGTGATTTTTCGCTTGGTTTTTTTACTGGCCGAGCCCAATCTCTCACAAGACTACTATCGGTTTATCTGGGACGGACATCTAATACTAAAGGGTATCAACCCCTATCTCTTTACACCCGATATGCTCATGGGCCAACCCGATTTCGTTTTGGCAAATGCCCAAGAACTACACAATGGCATGGGCGGACTTAGTGCCCGGCATTTTAGCAATTACCCCCCTTTGAACCAGTTCATTTTTGCTATAGCGGCATTTTTAGGAGGAAAAAGCATCGTGGGTTCGGTTGTCATTATGAGAACCATAATAATATTAGGTGACATCGGAATTTTCTACTTCGGCAGAAAACTACTTAAAAAACTCAACCGTTCTCCGCATCTTATATTTTGGTATTTCCTGAATCCGCTTATCATTGTCGAATTGTCAGGAAACCTTCATTTCGAAGGGGTAATGCTATTCTTTTTTATTACGGCATTATATCTACTTTCGGTCAAGAGATTGGTTCTGTCAGCGGTTCCTTACGCCCTATCGATATGTATAAAATTGGTTCCGTTGATTTTTTTGCCATTATTTCTAACCTACTTCAAACCCAAGCAAAGTCTACTATTCTACTTGATTATCGGCATACTATCATTGGTTTTGACCCTTCCGTTTCTTGCCCCGGAATTCATCAACAACTACTCGCAGACCGTTGGCCTTTGGTTTTCGAATTTTGAGTTTAACGCTGGTTTCTATAATGCGCTTAAAAAAATTGCGGTTCAATTTGATGCCAAACCTTGGGAACTTATTAAATCGTATGGTAAAGTTACTGCCTATGCCCTTGTCATTGTCTCCTTACTTTTTACATTTCTGGCCAAAAACCAGAAACTATCGAACTTGATTGCAAACATGCTTTGGATTTTGAGCATTTATTATTTTTTATCGGCAACTGTACACCCTTGGTATATTGTTTTTTTGGTCTTGCTTTCCATTTTTACAGAATACCGTTATGCCATCATCTGGTCAGCTGCAATCGTTCTGAGTTACTATGCGTATGCGCAATTAGAGTTCAAGGAACATATGGGTTTGCTCGCCGTTGAATATATTTCGGTATATGGATTTTTGATTTACGAAATCTTCAGTAAAAAAGGTAAAACTCCGAAATTCTTAAAAAATTAATTCTAAAAACTTCTCTTTTCAATTTAATTTGTACATTTGAGCCGCAATGAAAACAAAAGCACATATTAACGCTACGCCTTGGAGATCTTTTCCGACACGTCCTTTTGTACCCGTTCGCCGTCGCCCGTAAGGGTGCATATTTAGTATGGGAATAGGTGAGTCCATTCCTGCAGAATCCAATAAATATTTTTCATTCTATTTTTTATTAAACCATTACGCAATGGAAATAAGCATTGCCAACGAATCACATTTTAAGTACGCCAAGATTATATCGGATACGATTACGGAATCTGCACAGGTACGCGGCACGGGCATTGCCAAACGAACGCCAGAATACATCCAGAAAAGACTGTCTAACGGTAATGCCGTTATTGCTTTGGATGGAGAAAAGTTTGCCGGTTTCTGCTATATAGAAGTGTGGGGCAACAAAAATTTTGTCGCCAACTCAGGACTCATAGTGCATCCTGATTACCGAAACCAGGGGTTGGCAAAAAAAATCAAGAGTAAAATATTCGAGCTTTCGCGAACCAAGTTTCCCGATGCCAAAATATTCGGTATCACCACCGGCCTTGCCGTGATGAAGATGAATTATGAACTCGGCTACAAACCTGTAACTTTTTCAGAACTTACCGATGATCCCGAATTTTGGAAAGGCTGCCAAACCTGTAAGAATTTCGACATCTTGACTAGAACCGAAAGAAAAATGTGCCTATGTACAGGCATGCTTTACGACCCGGCCACAAAACAAAAAGGAGAAGAAAAAAAAGTAAACAGCAAGGCCTTTCAGCGTTTAAAAAGCATCAAGGAAAGTTTGTTCCTTAAGAAGAAAACAAAATAAATCGAAGAGTAAATTAAAGATTTCCGCCTTGTCGGAAGGAAAGAACAAAAAATATGAAATTAGTTTTAGCCTATAGTGGCGGATTGGACACCTCATACTGTGCCAAATACCTGTCAGAAGAAAAAGGATTCGAAGTACATGCCGTAAGTGTAAATACCGGTGGTTTCTCAGAAGAAGAAATTTCGGATATTAGAGAAAAAGCATTGCAATTGGGGGCTACTTCATATACGTCTATCGATGCGGTACAATACTTTTATGACAAAGTAGTCAAGTACTTGATTTTCGGCAATGTATTGAAAAACAACACCTATCCCTTATCGGTAAGTGCCGAGCGGATTGTACAGGCCATCGAAATCGTCAATTACGCAAAAAAAATAGGTGCCTCACATATTGCGCATGGCAGCACCGGAGCCGGTAACGACCAAGTTCGATTCGACATGATCTTTCAAATCATCGCACCCGAAATCGAAATCATAACCCCGATCAGGGACAATAAACTATCGCGGGAAGCGGAAATCGAATACCTTAAAGAAAATGGTGTCGACTACTCTTGGGAGAAAGCCAAGTATTCTATCAACCGCGGACTTTGGGGCACTTCTGTCGGTGGTGAGGAAACACTGACTTCCGAAAAGCCCCTTCCTGATTCAGCCTATCCCAGCCAATTACAAGAGCACAACCCCAAGGAAATAAAATTGACTTTTGAAAAAGGCGAAATCGTTGCAATCGATGGCAAAAAAGATAGCCCCGTAAACAATATAATCAAACTGGATGCCTTGGCCTCGAAATATGCCATTGGTCGCGATATACATGTCGGTGACACCATAATCGGCATAAAGGGCAGGGTAGGTTTCGAAGCTCCTGCCTCTTTGATCATTATAAAGGCCCACCACTTGCTCGAAAAACATACCTTGAGCAAATGGCAGCAATATCAGAAAGAACAGCAAGGTAACTTCTACGGCATGTTGTTACACGAAGGCAATTATCTAGATGAAGTGATGCGCAACATCGAAGCCTTTTTGACCGACACACAGAAAAATGTTTCTGGCGACGTTTTTGTCAGCCTGCACCCCTATCGATTCGAACTTAATGGCATCGTATCGAAACATGACTTGATGAATGCTTCCTTCGGAAGTTATGGCGAAATGAATAAAGGTTGGACGGCAGACGACGCCAAAGGTTTTATTAAAATACTTTCCAATGCAGGAAAAATATACAACCATGTAAACCACAACAATGATTAGCGCAGGTATTATAGGAGGCTCAGGGTATACGGGCGGGGAATTGATTCGAATTCTCCTACATCATCCCGAAGCTGAAATCGATTTCATATACAGCACCACCAGAGCTGGAAAAAATGTGACTACGGCACACCCCGACTTATTGGGTCAGACCAATATCCAGTTTACAGGAACGGTCAATCCTGATGTCGATGTAGTCTTTCTCTGCCTAGGCCACGGCAATTCGACGAAATTTTTGAACGAAAACGATTTTTCCGAAGCCACTAAAATAATTGACCTGAGCAACGATTTCAGGTTAAAGGAGGATGCGGTCTGCAACGGCAGAACATTCGTCTATGGGCTACCTGAACTTCGAAAATCGGAAATACAGAAAGCCGACAACATAGCGAACCCTGGTTGTTTTGCAACCACCATACAGTTAGCATTGCTACCGTTGGCAAAAATTGGAAAATTACATAACCCCATTCATGTCAATGCCATTACCGGAAGCACTGGTGCAGGCGTGAGTCCGTCGGCTACCTCGCATTTCAGCTGGCGAAATAACAATGTATCTTGGTATAAGCCCTTTACCCATCAACATTTGGGTGAAATAGGTGAAAGCTTGGGGTCATTACAGCAAAACGTGGGTGAACTTTTCTTTTTACCTAACCGGGGGAATTTTCCTCGAGGCATACTGGCTACGGCCTATACACATTTTGAAGGAAGTGAAGCCGATGCCATTGCCCTGTATAACGATTTCTATGCTGATGCCGCGTTTACCCATGTGGCCGATGAGCCCATCAATCTCAAACAAGTCGTAAACACCAATCAGTGCCATGTGCATTTGCATAAATATAACGATACCCTGCTGATCACCTCGGCTACCGACAACCTTTTAAAAGGTGCCTCGGGACAGGCCGTTCAGAATATGAATTTGATGTTCGGGTTTGAAGAAAGTGCAGGACTTCGGTTGAAAGCTGGAGTTTTTTAAGAAACAGGTGAAATTGAACAGAAAAAGCTCCTGCCTTTTATAAAAAGGTGGTGTCCGACAGAGGACGGAGAATTTGACAACTCGAATCAAGACATATTAAAAAATACCCGCCTTTGCGGAAATAGGCATAATACAAGCATTCATGAAAATAGCCATCATAGGAACCGGAAATTTGGGCCTCTCCATCGCCAAGGGTATTTTGAATACCAACGGAGCGACCGCTATGTACCTCACAAAACGAAATACGGCAGATATTAAAGAGTATGAGAACTATGGTAACGTCACCGTAACCTCTGACAATCGGGAAGCAGTTCAAAATTCCGATATTTTGATTTTCGCCGTGCAACCTGTGCATATTGAAAAGCTGTTGAACGATGTAAAAGACCTACTAACCGAAAAACATGTGGTCATCTCTGTCATTACCGGTTTCGGAATTAATAAAATGGAGCGTATTTTGGGCGAGGATGTCTTTATTATACGAAGTATGCCGAATACAGCCATTTCGGTTGGTAAATCAATGACCTGTATTTGCAGCAATGAGAAAGGTAAAAAGAAAGTCCAACTCGCTAAGGCCATTTTTGACCGTATGGGACACACTATGGAAATTCCTGAAGAGCAAATGCAGGGGGCCACGGTCATTTGCGCAAGCGGGGTCGCTTTTTGGATGCGCTTGATCCGTGCCACGACACAGGGGGCCATTCAACTAGGGTTCGATGCCAAAGAAGCACAAGAACTCGCTATGCATACCTGCAATGGCGCAGCAAGCCTGCTTATAGAATCGGGCAACCATCCTGAGGAAGAAATCGACAAAGTAACTACCCCCATGGGCTGTACGATACAAGGTTTGAACGAAATGGAGCATCAAGGTTTGAGCTCTTCCCTTATCCGTGGTATCGTAGCGTCATTCGATAAGATAAGTGAATTCAAAGACAAAAATTAGCAGCTGATGTCGAACAATAACGAGATGATTTCCGTCTCAACGGAAATAAAACAAAAAGCAATAATGAAACCATTTGATGTATACCCCTTATACGACGTGACCCCAATTTCAGCACAAGGAATCATAGTCACTGACGACCAGGGCCAAGAGTATCTTGATTTTTATGGAGGTCACGCCGTGATTTCCATCGGACATTCACATCCACACTACATAAAACGATTAAAAGACCAATTGGATCGCATTGGGTTTTACAGCAATTCAATACAGAATCCTTTACAAGTAGAACTTGCCAAAAAACTGGGTGAGCTTTCCGAATGTGAAGATTATAACCTCTTTTTGTGCAATTCTGGGGCCGAGGCCAATGAGAATGCTTTAAAACTGGCATCGTTTCAAACTGGAAAATCGCGGGTTATCGCATTCAAAAATGGATTCCATGGTAGAACATCGGCAGCAGTTGCCGCGACCGATAACCCAAGCATTAATGCCCCTATCAACCAACAGCAAAAGGTTACTTTCTTGTCGTTCAATGATGCCGAAGCCTTTCAAAACGAAATTGCCAAAGGTGATGTTTGTGCGGTTATTATAGAAACCATTCAAGGTGTTGGCGGATTGGATGAACCTTCTACCGAATTTTATCAAATAGTTGCTGAGCAATGTAAAAATCATAACGTTTTGCTCATTGCCGATGAAGTTCAGTGTGGATTTGGTCGAAGTGGAAAATTCTTTGCTTTCCAACATCATGGGATTAAACCCGATATTATCACTATTGCCAAAGGTATGGGCAACGGTTTTCCGGTAGGGGGCGTTCTCATTCACGAAAGCATTAAGGCTACCTATGGTATGTTGGGTACCACTTTTGGTGGCAACCATTTGGCGTGTGCGGCTACATTATCGGTTTTAGAAGTGATTGAAAAAGAACAGCTGTTAGAAAACGCCACAAAATTAGGTGAACGGTTTAAAAAAATCGCCGCTGAAATTCCGCAAGTACAACGTATAAAAGGTAGGGGGCTGATGCTCGGACTCGAGTTTGATTTTGAAGTGGCCGAGTTAAGAAAACGCTTAATCCATAACCAATATGTTTTTACTGGTGGCGCCAAGGACAAAAAAGTACTTCGGTTTTTACCGGCCCTAAATATTACAGAAGCCCATTTAGATACTTTCTTTAAAGCTTTACAAAAAGAATTATCATGAGTTTATTTTTAAATATAGAGCAGCGAAATGCCGTACTACAGACAATGGCGCAATTGGTGGACGAAGAAAGAACTGCAATTTTAGAATCCAATAAAAAAGATATGGACGCCTACAATGGTGAAGATATCGCCATGCGTGATCGCTTGGTGGTAAATGACACTAAAATTGAAGGCATGATCGAATCATTGCTCCACTTGGCCAAGCAAAAGGACCCATTAGGGGTAGAGCGGTTTCAGTTTACCCATGAAAATGGTATGCAAGTGAGTAATAAAACGGCACCTTTTGGCACAGTATTGATTATTTACGAATCTCGCCCCGATGTGACTATCGAGGCAGCCGGTATCGCTTTTAAATCTGGAAACAAAATATTATTAAAAGGCGGTAAAGAGTCGTTACAAAGCAATTTGGCATTGGTCGCCCTATGGCATCGTGCGCTGGCGGAAAACGGTGTATCGAACGAATGGGTCACCTATTTACAATTTGACAGAAAGAAGACTCAAGCCTTTTTGGAAAAACCCGATCAAAAAGTAGATTTAATAGTGCCCCGTGGAGGAGAAAGGCTGATTGCATTTGTAAAACAACACGCCACCTGTCCGGTAATCGTGAGCGGACGTGGCAATAATTTTGTCTTTGTCGATAAAGATGCCGATCAAGAAATGGCGTTAGATATTATTATCAATGCCAAGACCACCAAAATATCGGCCTGTAATGCTTTGGATAAGGTTTTGATAGATGATAACCTTCCTGAACGGGAAAAATTTACTCAGGAACTCATTTCCAAATTAAAGGAAAGTGATGTCGAAATATTGGTCGATCAAGCGGTTTCGGGCTTTGAAGGCACTTCGGAAATTACGGATGAAGCCATTTGGTTCGAGGAATTTTTAGACTATAAAATCGTCTTGGGGGGGGTAAAAAACCTCGAGGAGACCGTAGCCAAAATAAATCGATATGGAGGAGGGCATTCCGCATCGATCATTACAAAAAATGAAGAAATCGCCGATGCATTTATGAACAACGTCGATACTGCCGCAGTATATCATAACGCATCGACACGTTTTACCGATGGCGGACAATTTGGTCTGGGGGGAGAACTCGCCATAAGTACCGACAAATTACACCAAAGAGGACCAATTGGTCTTCAACACCTAGTGACCAATAAATGGTATGTAAAAGGGAACGGACAAATAAGGTGATCTAAAAAAAGAACGCTTCATTCCTGTCGACAGCTGATCTGCAGAATTTTAAAAATAGCAGGTCAAAACATTGAAAAAATGCAAAAAAAGAAAATACTTTTAAAAATTGGATCCAATACCTTGACCAAGGAAACGGACCAGATTTCCAGGGGAAAGATAGAGGATATCGGCCGACAAATTGCCACGCTTAAAGACAACTATGACATTATAATTGTCAGTTCGGGCGCCATTGCAGCAGCCAGGCAATTCGTAAAATTGGAGCATAACGGTGCAGAAATCAATGTTAAACAGGCGCTGGCCGCCATAGGTCAGCCCCATTTGATGCGAATTTATCAAGAAAACTTTCGAGAACTCGGCCTATTCACCTCGCAATGCCTTCTTTCGTATTCCGATTTTGAAAATCCAATAGCCAAAGCAAATATTAAAAACACCATCAACGTTTTGGTCGCCAATAATGTAATCCCCATTATCAATGAAAACGATACGGTTGCCGCAGATGAAATTCAATTTGGCGACAACGATAAACTAGCGGCACTTACAGCTGCTTTGTTGCAGGTAGACCTTTTAATTGTAGCAACTAACACCGATGGTATTTATACCAAGGTTTCCATTGAAAATAATGCCCCGAAAACAATAGTTTCGGTTTCCGGACTTGAAAGTTTACGACAGGAAATCAGCAGTGCAAAATCATCGCATGGTACCGGTGGTATGTATTCGAAAATAGAAGCTGCAACTATCGCTCAAAAAGCAGGCATAGAAACCTGGATCGTTAACGGATTAAAGGATAATTTTCTGATCGATGCCCTTAACAACATCAGCGATCACACAAAAATTAAGTTGATTTAATAGATATTGGATAAAAACAAAATTACCCATCAACGATTTGAAACTTGAAACAAGAGAAACCAGAAATTTTTTTAATGAAACATTACTTCTCCATAAACGACATAGATTCCCTTCCCCAATGGGTCGAGGAAGCGAGAGCTTTAAAAACCAGTCCAAGACAATTCGAATCCTTAGGTAAAGGAAAGACTATCGGGTTATTATTTTTCAATAACAGTCTACGTACACGCTTAAGCACCCAAAAGGCGGCGATGAATTTGGGAATGGAAGTCATAGTCATGAATTTTGGAAGTGAGGGCTGGGCACTCGAATATGAAGATGGCACCATAATGGACCAAGGTACTTCGGAACATATCAAAGAGGCCGCCCAGGTAATCTCACAATACTGTGATGTTGTAGCGATCAGGGCTTTTGCATCTTTGGTCGACAAAGAAAAAGACGAAGCCGAATTGGTACTGAACGGTTTTAGAAAATATGCCTCCGTACCTGTTGTCAATATGGAAAGTTCGGTAGGCCACCCGTTGCAGGCTTTGGCCGATGCCATAACCCTTGCAGAACAAAATAACAAGCCAAAACCTAAAGTAGTTCTTTCTTGGGCTCCACACCCAAAGGCCCTACCACATGCCGTGGCCAATTCCTTTGTGGAAATGATGCAACGTCAAGATACCGATTTTGTAATCACACATCCTGAGGGTTATGATCTGGACAAAAGAATAACCAAGAATGCCAAAATTGAATATGACCAAAACAAGGCATTAAAGGATGCCGATTTTGTCTATGTGAAAAACTGGAGCAGCTATTCCGACTACGGAAAAGTGCTGAATCAAGATGCTGACTGGATGATAACTAAGTCAAAACTTGGTAATGCCAAATTTATGCACTGTCTGCCCGTACGGCGCAATGTGGTAGTAGAAGATGCCGTTCTCGACAGTGAGCGGTCGTTGGTCATAGAACAGGCAAATAACCGAACCTATGCCGCGCAAGTGGTCTTGAAGAAGATTTTATCGGATAACCATTAAAATACCACTCCCGATTTAAAAATCACAAAAGTAAATGGGCCAAGAATTAAAAGATAAAGTCTGTATTGTTACCGGAGCCACTGGTGGAATGGGTAAGGCCATATCCGAGAGGTTTGCCGCTGCCGGAGCGAAACTGATTCTTTCTGGGACTTCACATGAAAGGGGAGCTGCTTTAACGAAACAATTAAAAAATTCAATTTTTATTCAAGGCGATGTTAGTATCGCGGAGACAAATGAGAAACTAGTGCAGGCGGCTATGGCTAATTTTGGAAAACTTGACATCCTTTCCATTAATGCCGGAATTTTGGGCCTTGGGAATGTTGTCGATCTTCCTATTTCAACATGGCAACGTACATTAGATACGAATCTGAGTGCTATTTTCTATTTAACTAAATACGCAATTCCCCATCTTTTGCAAAGTGTTGACGCCAACATTTTAATCAATGCCTCGATAGCGGCTTTTAAGAGTTTTCCGAACCACCCGGCCTATTGTGCCTCAAAAGCGGGTTCGGTAGCCCTAATGAAACAACTGGCCATGGAATATGCACCAACAATTCGGGTAAACGCCCTTTGTCCCGGGCCTGTAGACACGCCGTTATTGCACGATTCGGCACACGCATTCGAAAACCCGGAAAGTGCGGTTGAAAATGCGAAGGAAACGACACTTTTAAAGCGCTTGGGCACGCCTAATGATATTGCAAAACTGGCACTTTTTATGGTCTCCCAAGATTCCTCATGGATTACCGGAAGCACCATAAACATTGATGGCGGGATTCTAAACGCATGACAATATGACGATTGAAAATGACATGAAACTTAATTTAGCTTGAAATGAAACCAAAACTATCCATCGTAAAAATTGGGGGAAACGTCATTGAAAACAAGACCGAGTTATCTAAGTTTCTTACAGTATTTTCCAAAATCGAAGGTCAAAAAATACTAGTCCATGGTGGAGGAAAATTGGCCACCGAACTAGGCAAGAAATTAGGTATTGAATCTCAATTGGTCGGGGGAAGGCGTGTAACCGATGCGCAGAGTCTCGACCTTATAACCATGGTTTATGGCGGTTTGGCAAACAAAAACATTGTCGCAGAACTTCAAGCTAACGACTGTAATGCCATTGGCCTCTCGGGAGCCGACGCCAATACGATACAGGCCCATAAAAGACCTATTAAGGAGGTTGATTTTGGCTTTGTCGGCGATGTCGATTCTGTCAGTGCAAGCACTATACACCGTTTGTTGGAAGCCAAATTAACACCCGTATTTTGCGCTATAACCCATGACCAAAACGGACAATTATTCAATACCAACGCTGATACCATCGCTTCGGAAATTGCCATAGGTATGAGTGAATTCTACGAAACAACCTTAAACTATTGTTTCGAAAAGAAAGGGGTTTTAAAGGATGTAAACGATGATGATTCCGTTATAAAACATATTGATTCCAATTCCTATAAATCGTTATTGGCACAAAAAATAATTTCCGATGGGATGCTTCCAAAACTTGAGAATTGTTTTAATGCCCTAAACAGAAATGTACATCAAGTCTGTATCGGAAATACTTCGATGTTGGCACCAGAATCCCAATTATTCACCACAATAACCTTATAATGGAACAGCAAGTACTTACCGAAAAGGCGATCGATCTATTGAAATCCCTGATTTCAATTCCATCTTTTTCTTCCGAAGAACACAAAACTGCCGATACCATTGAAAATTGGTTCAAATCGTTCAACATCCCCTTTAAGCGGGAAAACAATAACATCTACGCTTTTAATAAATTTTATGATGAGAACAAGCCCACGTTGCTGCTCAATTCGCATCACGATACGGTAAAACCGAATACGGCCTATACCAAAGACCCATTTCATCCGCATGTCGAAGATGGAAAATTATTCGGGCTCGGTAGTAATGATGCCGGCGGACCTTTGGTTTCGCTTATCGCAACTTTCACCCATTTTTATGAGGCCGAAGATTTAAACCACAACATCATCATTGTCGCTTCGGCAGAGGAGGAAAGCTCAGGCCCCAAGGGCTTGAACAGTATGCTTGCGATACTACCTAAAATCGATGTCGCCATCGTAGGCGAACCTACATTGATGAAACTCGCCATTGCCGAAAAAGGACTGGTGGTTTTTGAGGCCGCTGTAAAAGGCACACCTTCGCATGCGGCACATCCGAATGATAATAACGCGATCTATAATACGATCGGAGTTTTGGATTGGTTCAAAAATTACAAGTTCAAAAGGGTTTCCGAAGTACTTGGTGAAGTGAAATTGACGGTCACGCAAATCAACGGTGGTGACCAGCACAATGTGGTGCCCGCACAAGTAAATCTGGTTATCGATGTTCGGGTCAACGATAAATACACCAACAAAGAGATTCGAGATATCTTGCAAAAGGAAGCGCCTTGCGAACTAAAACCCCGTTCGTTGCGCTTAAATTCATCGGCCATAGACAAAAATCATCCGTTGGTGCAATCGGGGGTCGCATTGGGGAGGGAAACATACGGTTCGCCTACACTTTCTGATCAAGCGGCCTTAAGCTGCCAATCGCTGAAATTAGGACCTGGTGACAGTACCCGTTCGCACTCTGCCAACGAATTTATTTATGTAAAGGAAATCGAGGAAGGTATTGATTTGTATATTAAGATTTTGAAGGGATTTTTGCAATAAATAATTAACAGTATAC
>CBDULZ010000072.1:0-25692 GCA_965368185.1 uncultured Kriegella sp. | reverse complement strand
AGGGGTTAGGACGCCAGGTTTTCATCCTGGTAACAGGGGTTCGATTCCCCTACGGGCTACCAAATTCAAGAGCATTAAGGCTCGAAAAAGATATAATAAGTAGAATAACAAAAGAAAAGATGGCAAATCACAAGTCGGCATTAAAGAGAATCAGAAGAAACGAAGCCGTACGTCTTCGCAACCGTTATCAGCATAAAACTACCCGTAATGCAATCCGAAAATTGCGTGCGGAAGAAAAGAAAGAAGATGCCGAAAAATTGTTACCAGAGGTTATCGGTATGATCGATAAACTTGCAAAACGCAATATCATTCATGCGAATAAAGCAGGAAACCTTAAAGGTAAATTGACAAAGCACGTAGCAGGCCTATAATTTTAGGATTTCTACTTGCAAAAAACGCCTTGGCTTTATGTCAGGGCGTTTTTTATTTTCAGATATTTTTGGATAAAAACCTATTTCGATTCCCATGATACCGATTTGAGGCAATACATGGTATTCCGCTTTTTTGTTCCTATCTCTTACTCTAATTCGATATGTTCGCGTTGCTTTACGCCTGGTGATAAATTTCCTTTCATACGTAGAAGTCCCACAATAAAACAGATATACATAGCAACTATCAATGATAGGTGTATTCTTCTTACATATGGCGCCTCACCCACACCGTTCAGGCTATTGATATAGCGGCTTATCTTAATTGGAAGATATCCCGAGTAAAAAATAAACAAACCAGCACTTATCCAGTTTAGAATATTGTGATTTGTATGGCCATAATTTTTCTTCGATGATAGCCCTAGCCAATATAATAGTATACTTGTAATCAAAACCAAGGCGCCAACGACGTACATATAAACCTGGTTTTCCATTAATATATTCTGAAAAAAAGGATTAATTACGGCAACCAGCAGAAAAACAAAACTGCCTACACGAATTATATTTCGATGTTTTTTGTTCTCGATGTAACTCCAGAACAAATAAAAGAAATAGCAAAAAAAGAAGACATTATAAATATTGTAAATGACCACATTGTACCAGTCATAGGCGGCATCGAAGATTAGGGCGTATTCCTTGTAGTTCCAAACAAGATATCCCAAAATTTCATTCAAAAAAGTATATAGTAGTATTATGGGAAAAAATCTCAAGGGTGTATCGTAATACTTAGAATATTTAATAAACGAGAATATCAGTGCAATGCCGTAGAACGGTATGAATGAATTTTCTAAGATTAAATCTAATGTATTAAGATTCATCTGCGGTGGGGAGATTCGTTACGCTACCAGAGGAATTGTTGCTTAGTGCGGCGGCGGTGCAGAATTTCCTTCGTTCAATGTCAAGCTTTTGTTGCCAAAGAAAACCGGTGCCGGGGTAGGATGCGGAGTGGAAAGATTGGGTAAAACCGACGCTTCATTCCTGTGAACGGAGCCTTCAATATATCCTGTTTCCTGACCGGGGTATTTGTCAAAGTTATCGGATAACAACACCGCCTTTCGTTTGCCGCCTTCTCCATCAGCGGTATAAAAAATAAAATCTCGTTCCCCTTTTTCCGTGGTAGGCGAAATCATAACAGAATTTTGTTTAGGGTGCACTACAGGCCTTCCGTCAGGAAATTTTTCTTTGTCGGGGTAGTTCGAAAAATAGAATCGTAACTTCGATATTTTTACATCGGCCGCAGCCGCTTCTTTTTCTATATACTCTAAATATTGTTTGATAGTATCGTAATCATAATAGACATAGCGTGCCACATCGAATTTGGCGGCTTCTTCGGTCTGCTCTTCCGTTTTGTCGGCATTCCTGCCCTTATCTTCGTAGGCTTGAATAAGGGGAGCCCTGTGCGTTCCATAAGAATCATACATTTCTTTCGCGTGTTCAATAGTGACTATCTGTTTCGGTGGTTCAGCATTGGTTTCGGTTTCTCTTACGACATCATCTTCACATTTAGAACTTGTAAGACCTAAGAAAAGAACTGAAAGGGAAAATAATTTCAGTAACCCATTTTTTGCATTTTTCATGAAATTGGTAAATTTAGTATTAGTATGAAAACCTTTGACTTTTAGCGCAAAAAGGGGGAATTGTATGCGTTTGCCTGCAAATATATCTGAAATTGCCGATTTTTAAACATTTGACCGAAGAATTCATTCTATTATTCCGGAATTTCCAAATTGGGAAAATTTGAACTGCAATCTGATTTGGATTGCCCTTATTTTTGAATTGGATGTAGGTTTCTTGTAATCAGTAGTTAAGAAAATGCTTGGTCACTAAGAGATAATAAATTTTATGTATAAAAAAATCCCGATGGCTCCATAAAGCTATCGGGATTTTAAATTTATGAGTAAGTAACTACTATTGGTTCATCGTCATCAAGAACTCTTCGTTGTTTTTGGTCTGCTTGATGCGTTGTTCCAAAAATTCCATTGCTTCTACGGGATTCATATCCGCAAGGTATTTTCGTAACACCCACATACGGTGGATGGTGTTTTCATCCAATAAAAGATCGTCACGACGTGTACTGGAAGAGGTAAGGTCGATAGCTGGGAATATTCTTCTATTGCTGATTTTACGATCAAGTTGAAGCTCCATGTTACCGGTACCTTTGAATTCCTCAAAAATAACTTCATCCATTTTAGAGCCAGTTTCGGTAAGTGCGGTTGCAATAATCGACAACGATCCACCATTTTCGATATTACGCGCAGCTCCAAAGAAACGTTTGGGCTTGTGAAGTGCATTGGCATCAACACCACCACTCAATACTTTACCCGAAGCAGGCTGTACAGTGTTGTAAGCTCTTGCCAGACGTGTTATAGAATCTAAAAGAATAACCACATCATGTCCACATTCGACCAGGCGTTTTGCTTTCTCCAACACAATGTTGGCTACCCGTACATGCTCTGTCGCTTCTTTATCAAAGGTAGAGGCTACTACCTCTCCTTGAACATTGCGCTGCATGTCGGTAACTTCCTCGGGGCGCTCATCAATTAACAAGATAATCTGATAAACTTCAGGGTGATTGGCGGCAATGGCATTGGCAATGGCCTTTAACAGCATTGTTTTACCTGTTTTGGGCTGTGATACGATCATACCACGTTGTCCTTTTCCAATTGGGGAGAATAAATCGATTATACGCGTCGATATATTGCTTTGGCGCTCGGCCAAGTTGAATTTTTCCTGCGGGAATAAAGGAGTCAAGTGCTCAAATGAAACGCGGTCACGAACAACTTGTGGATCGATTCCGTTTATTTTATTCACTTTGATCAGTGGAAAATATTTTTCTCCTTCTTTTGGTGGGCGTACATTGCCCAAAACGGTATCCCCGGTTTTTAACCCAAAAAGACGGATCTGCGATTGTGACACATAAATATCATCGGGAGAGGATAGGTAGTTGTAGTCAGATGAACGTAAGAAACCGTAACCGTCTTGCATGATATCAAGAACTCCCTCGCTTTCAATGATACTGTCGAACTCGAATTCGGGCTCTTTGTACCTATTCTTTAAATCTTTATCGAAGTTGCTCGTGCGTTTTTCTTGACCATTTTTTTGATGATGGCCAGATTTTTTATTGCTCTGTCCCTTGTTGGGTGTTCCTGCGCCCTGATGGTCTTTTTTGGGGTGATTGCTGTTTGTGTTTGTTCGCGGCTGGGGTTTTTTATTTTCCGGCTCGCTTTCCGATGCCTTGTCGGTATTGTTCGGTGTTTCTCTCTTTATTACGCGTTCCCGTTTGGCTTTCGGTTCCCTATGTTCAACGCGCTCTCTCTTTGCCGCAGGTTCTCTTTTGGAATTGGGCTTTGCCTTAGCGGCAGGAGCCCTTCTCGGTTTTTCTTCGGCAGGTTTCTCCTCTATTATTTCCGTAGCTACGGCTGCGGCCGCCTTTGGATTCGAAGCTTGTAAGTCTAGAATTTGGTATACAAGATCCAGCTTTTTTAAGGTCTTGAATTTTGGAACGTTAAGTCCCTTTGCAATTTCCTGAAGCTCAGGCAGCTTTTTTGCTTTTAAATCTGAAATCTCAAACATTAAGTATGGTATAAATTATACGTCTTTAGATAAATAGTAAGAAGTGTATTGTTATCTGGGTATTACATGGGAAAGATTTCCCTTTTGGTAAGTGCTATAACTAATAACGACACAATAATACGAATTATTTTGATCATTTAGTCGATATTTTTTGAAAAGACATGTATTTTTGCAACTCCAAAGGCAAAAATGTAATGATTCAGCGTATACAGACCGTTTTCCTATTCGTAGTTATCCTTTTGACCGGAGTACTGCCGTTCTGGGTGAATTTATGGTCAGATGCAAATGGCGAAGAAATTTACGCCAACAATGAAATCATGGTATCGGGGATATTTTACGTTTCTGCCGTATTGGCCATGATAGCTATTTTGCTTTTTAAAAATCGAAAAAATCAATTTGTATTGAACAGATTGAACATGATATTGAATCTTTTTTTACTAGGATTTTTCGTTTATCGGTCGCTAAACTTATCCGGAGAGACCTCGGTCTCAGAGAAGGGTATTGGGATGTTGATTCCTGTATTTTCTATCGTTTTTTTGGTCCTGGCCAACAGGGCTATCAAAAAGGATGAAGATCTCGTGAAATCTGTTGATCGTCTGCGTTAAACCTAACATCTTAGTAAGTATTAGTGCGTGTAAACCCCGATGGAAGCATCGGGGTTTTTTAGTTTTAAAAAGGTTTTTAATTGTGGATAGCTTCTATTCGATAGATTTTGTAGCATCGTTCCAGTCATCTGTTCTGAACGATGATGCGGGTAGGAGGTTGGTATCATAAAGTGTGCCCATGATCCAGTTTCGCCAAGCATACCGAACAGCTGAGGGGCTCGGTACTTTATCGCTCTTAACCAATACATTTTTACGGTCAATGATTGTAGCTTCGGCAGGATAAAAAACTTTGTCTTCGCCTGCAATTTCAAACCCGTGCAGTTCGTCATACGCAAAAAGTCCCGTTTCGGCGTTATTAAAACTCAAGAGAAGACCGCCGTCTTGTGCATCAAAGGATGCATAGGTCGGTCCGGCATAATCTATGGTCTCGAACCCGTATGTTTGATTCAGCGCATTAAAAAGCAAGCGTTCGGCAACTTCTTTCTTTTTTGGGGGATGGATGCAATAATCATCACCGATATCCATAGTGACGGCCATTCCTGAATTCGGAATAAGATCTAAACATTGCAATTGCGTCTCCCGGATAAAAGCAGAATTGTCGGATGTTGCGAATACCTCGTTATCACCATACATGTACGGGGCGATTTGCGCATAATAAAAAGGGAAATCACCGATGCCCCATCGTGTTCGCCAGTCTTTTACCATGGCAGGGAAGAGTTTTTTATAGTTCTCCGGTTCTCCTCGGTTCGATTCGCCTTGGTACCACAACGCCCCTTTGATGGTGTAGGGAACCAACGGATGAATCATCGCGTTATACAACGCGGTCGGAATATGGTTGGTGCCTTTTGTGATATCGACGCCGTCAAGATCCACTTTTTGATAGTCTTCCATTGCCTCTTTGCTAAGCCAAGCCTGTACACTACTTCCCCCCCAAGACGTGTGGATCATGCCTACCGGAACGTCTAAAATTTGTTGTAACCGTTGACCGTAGAAATAGGCTATAGCGCTAAAATCTTTAACAGTCGCCGGACTTGCGGCTTGCCATCCGGTATATTTTTCTACATCTTCCAAGGGCGTTTTAGAACCGATCCTGTCTACAGTGAACAAACGTAAATTCGGATTTTTAGATGAGGAAATGGCCTCCAGTGCCCCAAAAGTTGGTTGTCCGGTATAGCCGTTTAGCGGTTGTTGCATATTCGATTGCCCTGAACAAAGCCAAACCTCCCCAAAAAGAATATTTTCTAGTAAAATGTTCGAACCGTCCCCGGTTATTCTTATGGTTTGAGGGTTTTTGTCATTGGTGGTTCGTATTTCGGTTTTCCAGTTTCCGGCTTTATCGGTCTTTAGCTCCAAAGGCCCGTTCAGCCATGACGCATTGATGGTTATTTTTTCATTGGCATCGGCCCATCCCCACAATGTGACGGTCGTATTTCGCTGCAAGACCATATCGGAGGAAACAATGGCGGGCAATTTTACTTCCGCTCGGCCCGGAGTACTGAGTAATAGGTATAAAAGCACTAGAAAATAAAATGGTGATTTTTTCATTCTTTCAGGTTTTAATAGGAGCTTTATGCTTCCTTTTGATTTAAGTGTTCCGTTGTATTCTTTGATTTATCCTCTAAAAATAAACAATCTTATCGCTTTCCCAATTCGATGACTTCCAAATCCTTAATATCTGCACCATCTATAACAAAACGTAACATAGTACGTACTTGGTGAAAACCATGTTTCCCGCAGGCCCCAGGATTCATATGTAAGACCCCAAGATTTTTGTCCCACATCACCTTTAAAATATGCGAGTGACCACAAATAAATAGTTTAGGGGTATTTTCAATTATTTCTTGTCGCGTTCGGGCATTATATTTTGGAGGATATCCGCCAATATGGGTCATAAAAACAGCTACTTCTTCACATATAAATCGGTTGTCCAACGGATATTCCTTTTGAATTATATGGTTGTCGATGTTGCCGTAGACGCCCCTGACCGGTTTAATTTTTGCCAAAGAATCGGTGACGGCAAGATTTCCGATGTCCCCGGCATGCCATATTTCATCGGCCTGTTTGGCATACTTCAGAATTGCATCGTCGATATGGCCATGGGTATCGGAAAGTAAAAGTATTTTTGTCATTTCTTCGAATTCTTCGTCGGCTTCTCGGAGTTTATTGCCGTAACTTGGTACTCCTAGCTCCGAACTATTATCTTTACACGCACAAATCTAAAGAATCACGTTGAGATATTTTATAGAGTTTTCATACGTAGGGAAACAATACCATGGATGGCAGAACCAGCCCAATGCGATAAGTGTGCAACAAGTTTTGGAAAATGCACTTTCAAAGCTTCTTCGACAAACCGTTGCACTGGTCGGGGCAGGTCGTACCGATGCCGGGGTGCATGCCAAGCAAATGTTTGCCCATTTTGATTTTGAACCGATGGCTGATACGGATGATATTGTGTACCGGTTGAATGCTTTTTTGCCTTACGACATTGCCGTGCAATCTATTTTTGAGGTTGAAGCCGGTGCGCATGCCCGTTTTGATGCTGTCGAGCGCGCCTATGAATATTGGGTCGTACAAAAGAAAAATCCATTTTATGCCGAATCGGCCCATTATGTAAAGCATCCACTAGATGTAAAAAAAATGAACAGGGCGGCGGCGCAGTTGTTGGAATATGACGATTTTGAGTGCTTTTCAAAATCAAACACTGATGTGAAAACGTATTTGTGTAATATAAAAAAGGCCGAATGGATTGAGCACAATGGAGTTCTCGTTTTCACTATTGTAGCTGATCGTTTTTTAAGAAATATGGTCAGAGCCATCGTCGGTACGTTGTTGGATGTAGGGACTGGGAAGAATAGTGTCGAAGATGTTAACACCATCATAAAAAGCGGTGACCGAAGTAATGCGGGTCCTTCAGTACCCGCAAAAGGTTTATATTTGACGCAAGTTTTGTATCCTAAAACCATTTTAAATACTACAGAAATTAAGTAGCTATTGTCCACTAAATTGCGACACGGAATTTAGACTTTTTAAAAGCTGGTTGGTTTTAATAAAAGATTATATGAGCACAGACACGGGGAAAGCTTTTGATACTCGACTCTTTAAACGGGTAATGGCGCATACCCGACCCTATAAATTCACCTTTATTTTAGTGGCCGTGGCGGCCATCGTTTCTTCTGCATTTGCGGTAATGAGTCCTTATATTTTGCAGAATATTGTCGATGATGCCATTATAAAGTCCGATTCCGAAAAATTGCTGTCACTTACCCTACTTATGCTGGCCGTACTATTGGGGCAGGTGATTAGCCAATTGTTGTTCAATTACTACGCGAACTGGTTGGGCGAATCGGTAATCAAAGATGTACGTATCGATCTTTTCAAGCATATGCTGGGGTTTCGTATGAAATATTTTGACAATTCTTCCCTAGGAGTTTTGGTTACAAGAGCGGTTGCCGATATGCAGCGTATCGGGGAAATTTTCAGTCAAGGTTTTTTTGTCATTTTTGCCGATTTGTTAAAAATGCTCGCGGCTGCTGGAATGATGCTGTACATGAACTGGAGGTTGTCGCTAATCGTTTTTGCAATCCTTCCGGTGATTCTGTATGCTACGCGTTTATTTCAACAGGCTATGAAAGTTGCTTTTATCGAAGTACGTGCGCAGGTATCGAATTTGAACTCCTTTGTTCAAGAGCGTATCACGGGCATGAAAATCGTGCAGTTGTTTACCCGGGAAAAAATAGAGGCCGAAAACTTTCGAAAAATAAATGAAAAGCATCAAAACGCCTGGCTTAAAACGGTATGGTACAATTCCATTTTCTTTCCTATTGCAGAAATTGTTTCCTCGGTTGCCGTTGGATTGGTGGTGTGGTATGGTGGTCTCCAAAACGTGACCAACATTAGTGATAATATAGCAGGTACTATTTTCGCTTTTATTTTATTTATCGAAATACTATTTCGTCCACTCCGTCAAATCGCCGATAAATTCAATACGTTGCAAATGGGCATGGTAGCTGCTAATCGTGTTTTCAAGATACTGGATACCCAAAGCAATATTGAAGATTTAGGAACCGTGGTCAAAGATGTGGTTAAGGGTGATATTGAATTTTCAAATGTACGCTTTGGCTATTTGGAAAATGAGGAAGTGCTTCATGGAATTTCCTTTGAGGTGAAGGCTGGGGAAACAGTCGCCATTGTTGGTGCTACAGGCGCCGGAAAATCGACGATTATTAATTTGCTGAACCGGTTTTACGAAATAAATTCCGGAAATATTTCGGTCGATGGTATTGATATAAAAGACTACAAATTAGCATCCCTAAGAGGCCATATCGCGGTAGTATTGCAAGATGTTTTCCTTTTTGCCGATACCATAGCGAACAATATTTCATTAAAAGACCCCTCCGTTAGTGTCGAAGCTATTGAACGGGCAGCCAAAGAGATTGGGGTACACGAATTTATAAACAGTTTGCCGAGCGGGTATCAATACAACGTTAAAGAGCGGGGGACCATGCTTTCAAGTGGTCAACGACAACTTATTGCATTTTTACGGGCATATGCTAGTAATCCGAGTATTTTGGTGTTGGATGAAGCAACCTCTTCGGTGGATACCTATTCTGAACAATTGATACAGCTGGCAACCGATAAAATTACCGAAGGTAGAACCAGTATTGTAATTGCTCATCGGTTGGCAACAGTCAAAAAGGCGGACAAAATATTGGTTATGGATGCCGGTAAGATCGTTGAAACGGGCACTCATAAACAACTCCTAAAAAAGGGTGGTTATTACAGCAATCTCTATGAAGCACAGTTTTTGGCCGAGGAGGTAGCGTGAGCCGTTAACATATTTCAACCAGTTTTTCTAAATCAAATCCTCCTTCAGCATTATTTTTAGCTCCTCCAAATCTTTAAAATGTGCAAAACCACCATTCTTTATATAAGAGATACCCCCTGTTTCTTCGCTAACCACTATCGAGAGTGCATCTGTTTTCTCGGAAATTCCCAGTGCGGCCCGGTGTCGCAACCCGTATTTTAGAGGGATTTTTCGCTCATTGGAAACAGGTAAAATAACTCTTGTCGCAACAATGTAGTTGTTTTCGATTACGGCTGCTCCATCATGCAGCGGACTGTTTTTGTAGAATATGCTTTCTATGATGGGTTGATTTATTTCAATATTCATTTTATCGCCCGACGACTTTATAAAATCCAACGAATTATTTCGTTCGATAACCAAAATAGCACCAGTTTTGGTTTCGCTCAATTTTTGGCATGCATTCACGACTTCATCAATATTCGTGGATGTCGTTAACCCTTCTTGCCGTAAGAATTTAAAGTGTTTGAGAAAATTGCGCTTGTTGGCAAAGTTGGTCGATCCGATCATCAAAAGAAATTTTCGAATCTCTTGTTGAAATACTATAATCAGTGCGATAAGACCTACTTGCATAAAAGCGCCGACCATACTACTGATCATTTCCATTCCCAACAGTTCGGTGAGTTTCCAGAAGCCCCAAACGATAACAATACCCAAAAAAATGTTGATGGCAGCAGAACCGCGAACCAATTTATAGATATAATAGAGGAGAACTGCGACTAAAATGATGTCAAGGACATCGGTAATCTCGAAGTCGATAAAATTCAAAAAATCCAATTGGTACCGTTTTTGTAAAATTATGAAAAATAGATGAACAAAAAATCAAACCTGTTATGATGCAAATGCTTTCGCCAATTTAATGCATTCCACGGCCTCTTTTACATCATGTACCCTTAAAATAGAAGCTCCTTTTTGCAAGGCCAACATATTCAGTGCGGTGGTACCATTGAGCGCATTTTCTGGCGTATTACCCAAAACTTTATATATCATAGATTTTCGACTTAGGCCTGCCAATAAAGGAAGGTCGATGGTTTTGAACAAATGCAATTGTCGAAGCAACTCGTAATTTTGTTCCAAATTTTTGGCGAAACCAAAACCGGGGTCTATGATCAGGTCGTTAATTTTCATGGTTCTGGCTAAAGCTATGCGTTCAGAAAAAAAGCGAAGGATCTCGGTAATTAAATTGTCATAGTCCGTTCGTTGTTGCATGGTTTCAGGGTTGCCTCGCATGTGCATCATGATATAGGGTACCTGATGGGCCGCAATGGTGGCAAACATGTTTTTGTCTAACATTCCTGCAGAGATATCATTGATCAATGCTGCACCCACTTGCAAGCATTGTTCGGCAACTGTACCGCGAAATGTATCAATGGAAAGTAGGCTTTTAGGAAATTCCTTTTGTAGCGCTTCTATCACCGGAACAATTCGCTTTGCTTCCGCTTCCGCAGATATATCTTTCGCACCTGGACGCGAGCTATAGGCCCCTATATCAATGAAAGTGGCACCTTCTTTCAGCATACTTTCCACATGCAGCAACATATTCTTTTCTTTCGTGTATTTACCACCGTCATAAAAAGAATCAGGGGTGATATTGAGAATACCCATGACTTTAGGTTGGCTCAGATCAATTAAATTTCCTTTGCAATTGATAGTCATAATTTGATAAAGTTGAAGGAATAGGGCTTGATAAACCGAGTTTAAAGCGCGAACTTTGGCGAATTGAAATTTTAAGCGAAATTTACCATTTAAGTGGTAGTAAAAAAAATAGATGCAGCAAACTTCTGAACAATACGATGCGGTAGTAGCTATTTGCCGGAATCTGTTCCAAAAAAAAATGAAGGATTATGGCAGCGCTTGGCGTATTTTAAGACTTCCTTCATTAACCGATCAAATCTATATCAAAGCGCAACGCATACGTGGTTTGCAAGAAAACGAAGTGCGTAAAGTAGATGAGGGGGAACGGTCCGAGTTTATCGGTATTATTAATTATGCCATTATGGCGCTGATACAGTTAGAAATGGGTGTTGCTTCTGAACCTGATCTTTCCGAGGAAAAGGCGGTAAAGCTATATGATAAGCATATTTCGGAAACAAAATTGCTTATGGAGAATAAGAACCATGATTATGGTGAAGCATGGCGTGATATGCGTATAAGTTCTTTAACCGACTTGATTTTACAGAAATTACTTCGTGTTAAGCAGATAGAGGATAATAAAGGAAAAACCTTGGTGAGTGAGGGAATCGATGCGAATTATCAAGACATGATCAATTATGCCATTTTCGCAATGATTCATATGAACGAGTGCGGCTCTTAAAAAGTTATCAAATTGAATAGAGGCATTTAAGTACCAAATCGAATAGTTTATACGGTATATCTAAATTTTGCTTTGTGATCGGGGGTTCGGTTATCAAGGCATTGACGTAAGGAAAATTATGAAATACATAGTCGGTTTATCGCGCTTTATAGTCGGAGTGCTCTTTATTATTAGTGGGTTTATAAAGTTGAACGACCCTGTAGGTTTTTCGTTCAAGTTGGAAGAATACTTCAGTGCTGGGGTATTAGACCTACCGTTTTTTGAACCCTATGCTTTGGCCATTTCTATTTTTGTGGTCATTTTCGAAGTTATGTTGGGCGTAATGCTCTTGGTAGGTTTTCGCGTGAAGTTTACGGTTTGGAGTCTATTGCTGATGATCATCTTTTTTACCTTCCTGACATTTTATTCGGCTTATTACAATAAAGTGACCGATTGTGGTTGTTTCGGGGATGCCATTAAATTAACTCCTTGGGAGTCGTTTACTAAAGATATTGTACTGCTTGTATTGATTTTAGTTTTATTTATAGGCAGTAAACATATTAATTCTGTTTTCGGTTCGAATACAAAACGAATTATCACCATAGTTGCATTGATCTCATGTGGAATTTACGCCAATTATGTGCTTAACCATTTACCTGTTATTGATTTTAGACCGTATAAAATAGGTGCAAATATTGAGGAAGGTATGGGAATACCAGAAGGTTCGCCCAAGGCTATATTTGAATATGCATGGAAATTTAATGTTGACGGGGCGGAAAAAATTATAGTTACCAATGGTGATTATCCGACCGTCGAAGGTGAATTTGTCAATGTGGAGACTACCGAAATACAAAAAGGGTACGAACCGCCGATACACGACTTTACGATAGAGCAGCTAGGCGAAGACTATGCGACAACCTTACTTCAAGAACCCAAGTTGGTCATGGTTGTGGCCTACGATCTACGAAAGAGTAATCGCCCTGTTTTTGAACAAATCAAGGAAATAACCGATAGCGCAATGAAGAATGGGTATAAAGTAATTGGTATGTCGGCATCCAATGATCTGCAGACACAAGAATTACGTAAGGACTATAATCTGAATTTTGAGTTTTATTTTACCGATGAGACTACATTAAAAACTATTGTACGTTCGAACCCGGGAGTTTTGGTGCTGGAAAAAGGCACTATTAAGCAGAAAGTACATTACAAAGATTTAGAGGATTTACAATTGAACTAGCCAGGTTTTTTGAATCGGGTTGGTAAGAGTAAGGACAGTTAGGAGAAAATTTTAAACTAAACACAACGAAAATGAGAAGTAAAATTGTTGCAGGAAATTGGAAAATGAACAAGAACATGGAAGAAACGGAAGCCTTGCTTACCGAACTTTCCGCGAAACTGCCCGATACAAAGGCAGAAGTCATGGTGGCGCCCACATTTGTAAATTTAGACAAAGCCGTACGGTCGTTAGAATCTTCGACTATTGAGGTCATTGCCCAGAATGTACATTTTGCGGAAAATGGTGCCTACACCGGAGAGATTTCGGCAGATATGTTGCTGAACGTCGGTATCGAAACCGTAATTATAGGTCATTCTGAACGACGGGCTTATTTCGGGGAGACCGATGAGATTTTGGCCAAAAAAGTAGCCACGGCATTGGGCAAAGGTATGCGTGTTATGTTTTGTTTTGGGGAGGAGTTGCAAGATCGAAAATCTGACAACCATTTTAACCTTGTCGAAAGTCAATTGAAGAATGCATTATTTTCCTTGGACGCCAGTGCATGGTCTAGAATTATATTGGCTTATGAACCTGTTTGGGCAATTGGTACAGGAGAGACGGCTTCGCCTGACCAAGCCCAAGAAATGCACGCCTTTATTCGTAAAACGATTACGGAAGCCTACGATACCTCGATAGCTAATAACGTTTCGATTCTTTATGGGGGTAGCGTTAAGCCGGCGAATGCGGAAGAAATTTTCTCGAAACCCGATGTTGATGGAGGTCTCATAGGTGGGGCTTCGCTAAAAGCCGATGATTTTGTGGGCATTATCAGTGCTATTTAGACAAGATAAATTAGTTTGGGAGGTTGTCTTTTTACGAAACGACAACTTTCTTGTTTTTATGTATATCATGAAATAAATTATGGCCAATACCATTTATGTAGAATACGATTTCAAGGTCGAACCTCGACAACCTGCTTCCGATATTTTAATTGCCGAATTGGGGGAAGTAGGTTTTGAAAGCTTTGTCGAGAATGAAGATGGGGTTTTGGCGTATATTCAAAAAGCAGATTGGAGCGATACCCTTCTTAAAGACATCCGGATTTTAGATAATTCGAATTTTAAAATCGATTTCTCCTTAAAGGAAATCGAGCAAGAAAATTGGAATGCCACCTGGGAGCAGAATTTCGAACCCATTCAAGTAGGAAACCAATGTGTGGTGCGTGCTCCTTTTCACGAAAGGCCAACGACTCAATACGATATCGTTATTGAACCTAAAATGAGTTTTGGTACTGGGCATCATGAAACTACCCATATGATGCTACAGTTTATTTTAGATCATGATTTTGAACATAAATCGGTGTTGGATATGGGTTCGGGCACTGGGGTATTGGCTATCTTGGCCGCAATGAAAGGGGCTTCACATATTGACGCCATCGATATCGACAATTGGTGTTATGTAAACGCCAAGGAAAATGTTGTACGAAACAGCTGTGCTCATATCAATGTGAGAGAGGGGGATAGCAGTTTGTTGGGATCATCGAAATACGATATTATTTTGGCCAATATCAATCGAAATATATTATTGGAAGACCTTCCACGCTATGTTGACTGCCTTAAAAAAGATGGTCAGTTATTTCTAAGTGGGTTTTATTCGGATGACATTCCTGCGATTTCTGCAAAATGTAGGGAGTTGAACCTAGAATTTGAAAAAAACATCGAAAAAAATAATTGGGTTGCAGTAAAATATGTATTTTAGGGAGTGTTATACGCGTAGAATAGAATGTCTAAATGTATCACTATGAGCACTAAAGAAAAAATATCGGAAGAGCTGCTTTTAGACGAAGAAGCAGTGAAACAGAATGAAATTGTACTTTTTAACGACGAGGTCAACACTTTTGATCATGTCATTGAAACATTGATTGCCGTTTGCGAGCACACTCCCGAGCAGGCCGAACAATGTTCGTTGATTGTTCATTACAATGGTAAATGCACTGTAAAAACCGGAGAGTACAATGATCTTGAACCACAATGCAGTGGTTTGTTACATGCTGGACTGAGTGCTGAAATCGTTTAGCTAAAAAGTTAAAACCAGCATAGTTTCTGGGGTTTGTAGCATTGCCGCACAGATGTATTGTTGGTAGGCAAAAGTTATTCAACAATTTCCTATTCAATTTTTCGTCTATGTTTATTAATAAATAGTGAACCTGAGCCGGTATTCGAATTTGATGTTTGAAAACGGTATCTTCTTTTTTCGTATCTTTAATATTCTCTCCCGAAAGTGATTTTATCCAATTGCTTTGTGGTTGTACAACCATACATTTGTTAACTTTCCCAAGCATCTAAAATTACACGTCAAACACATCGGTCAAATAATCATTAATCTTCTTATACATTTAGTTATGATAACGAAAGAACAATGCAAAATTAGTAATCCGCAATTCGATGAAAGCCTGCAGATATATTTTAATATCCGTTTAGAGGGGAAAGTAATGGAACTATGGTCCGCTTCACCCATGGGAGGAAAAATTAAAGCGCAGGTTAGTATATATGGCGATGACGGGAATCATGGCGATACCCTGTTGCATACTTTTGATTATCCCATGAAAATATCCAATCCTGGTTCCGACGTTTTAGAAGAGCAGGCACAAATTCCGGTGTATGGAAAATCGTTTTTCGATGAGGATAAGAAAGGGCGCGATGAAATTTATGCGTTGTTCTACCTTACGATGACGTTTCAGACTGTTGAGGGTCTAGAAGTCGATGCCGTAATCTCTAACCTGGCGAGGACGAATACATTAAAGAAAGAATTTGCCGAATAGAACTACTTGGCAGAATAATTGTTTGCTAATATCGTATAACTGGGGTGTTTAAGATTATAAGTAACACTTTCGTAATAAAGTCTGAAATTCTACTATTTTTGCAATCTCGAATCGAAATTCGGGATACGTCCGATTTTATAGGCCCGAACCTTGGTTTTTTTCAAATGTTTTTTGTTGGAAAAATATGGATTCTTTTTAGAAAAGCGTGTTTGGGTTAAGGGTTGTATGTGATTTTGGTATTAAATAATTGTCAGAAATGCACTTTGCTCTTTTCAATTCCAAAAGTGTTATATTCCGTTCCTGTAATGTTCGAGGGAATAATTATGCGGTGAATGGGTGTATCAAAAAAATATAGGATTAGTTCGGGGGATTTTAACCTGCTGTTCAATACCTTGTTTGCACCACTTTCTTTGTTTGCGAACAAATTTGTTAACGATATAGAGGTTTCTAAAGATATCGTTCAGGAAGTCTTTGTGCAAGTATGGAATAAAAAAATAGAGTTCAGTGACGAACTGGTGGTTAAATCATATCTGTATTCATCGGTTAAAAACAAATCGCTGGATTATCTTAAGAGCAAACATTTCAAGGTTAAATCGGATATCAAAATAGAAGAATTAAAAAAGGTGGAGGCCAATTCATTTTTTTTGCGCGAAGTGATGCTTTCGGAAACCTATGAAATAATCGCCGCAGCGTTGGAGCGGTTGCCATTAAAGTCAAAAGAGGTTACAAAATTGAGTGTTTTGGGTTTGTCGAATCAACAGATAGCGGAAGAATTGTTAATTTCGGTAAACACAGTAAAGACCCAAAAACGAATAGCTTACCAAAAGTTAAGAACGATATTAAAAAAGGACTATTTACAAATTTTGGCATATTTTTTAGTCTAAGTTAAAAAAATCACAATTTTTTTTCACCCTATTCACTATTTCCCTCGTCTTAGTTAAAACAAGGAGGATATTTCTGCTTGTTCTAGCTATATAGATGCATATGGGGTATTTAAATAAAGTTATAGTACTTGCCAAGGCGATTGCGGCAAAAGTCTTGAACGAAGAGCAGATCGATGAGACTCCCCTAAAGGAACTATTTTCCGAAGAAGACAAAAATCATATTCTTACCCAGGTTAATGACAAAACGTCTTTAAAGACATATCAAGAGACCAGAAGCGATTTAAACAATGATAGGGATAAGCAATGGAAAAAGCTTGAGTCGCTGTCCGTGAAAAAAACCAAAGTAGTTACTCCCAAGTTTATTATACGCTATGCGGCTATATTCGTTGGTCTTGCCATACTGTCTGGGTATTTGTTTTATCAGATTTCGGGTGTTTCGGACCCTTCCGTTCAGATTCCTGATAATGTCATTACATTAGAACTTGAAGATGGTTCCATCAAGGTAATTGATCCTACGGGTGGAAATAAAATCACCAATACCAAGGGTGAGGTAATCGGGGTTCAAAACAAAGATTCCATAAGCTACATCACGACCTCTGCCGAAGAAGAATTGGCATATAACACGCTCAAAGTACCTTACGGAAAAAAATTCTTGATTTCGTTGTCAGATGGAACCTCGGTACACCTGAATGCCGGTACCTCATTGCGTTATCCCATAAAATTTTTAAAAGGTTACAAGAGGGAAGTTTTTTTAGATGGTGAAGCCTATTTTGATGTGGTTAAGGATCAACAACATCCCTTTGTAATTAATACGGATGATTTGAACGTAGAGGTTTTGGGCACCAAGTTTAATATATCTTCTTATCAAGAAGATCCACAAGTGAATACGGTGGTGGTTTCGGGTCTCGTAAAGGTATATGATAATGCCTCTAAAAATAGTGACCTCGTAACGCCAGGCCGCATGGCTTCTTGGGACAAGCTCACAGAACACACAATAGTCACCGATACTGATTTGGATTTGCACGTTGGATGGATCGAAGGCAAAATAGTGTTTAGAAGAATCACTTTTGGGGCAATGATAAAAAAATTGGAACGCCTTTATGATGTTGAAATAACGAGTACCAATGAAGCCTTGAATAAAACCGTTTTCAGCGCCACTTTTGACTTGAACATTGAAAGTATCGATCAAGTGTTAAGCTATATATCAAAGAATTACCCCTTTACCTATACACGCAATAAAAATAGTATATCTATAAATTGAATGAATAACCCAAAAAACTAAACTATATGAAATAAAAGTAGTACAAATCTTTTGTAAAGGAGGCCAAGAATATATGCGCAAATGCATTGGCTTCTTAACCTAAGTGATTAAAGATTTTATTTAACTCAATTAACTAAACCGAAAAATGAAAGAAAAGAAAAAAGGCGCTCAAAGCCTAAACCTTTTTAACTTTGGTCTAAAAATGAAGCTAACAACATTACTTCTAGTAGTTTCGCTTTTTAAAATTCAGGCCAACTCCTATTCACAGAATACAAAAATAACACTCAATTTAAAGAATGTCAGCCTTGAAGAGGTCTTCAATGAAATTGAAGCAAAAACCGAATTTAGGTTTTTATATAACAATGATGAGGTGAACCCTGACAGAAAGGTATCTGTTAATGTCAGTAAAAAGCGTATTGCTGCTGTATTACGTGAAATTTTTCAGGGTACTTCAATAAATTATGAAGTATTCGATAACCGCCAGATCGTATTGAGCGGTGTCAAGTCGAATGCATTGGTACCTGCTAGGAATGTCAAGACCAATAAAGCCGTCCAAAGCCAAGTGACAGGTACGGTTACCGACGTTGACGGGGTTCCTTTGCCAGGAGTAAATGTCGTGGAAAAAGGCACATCTAATGGTACATCAACAGATTTTGACGGTAATTATGTTATAACGGTATCCGATACGGTTACTTTGGTGTTTTCTTCATTGGGCTATACAACGATGGAAGTGACTGTTGGAGGACGTGATGCGATTAATGTTGTATTGGAAGAAGACGCCAGTCAACTTGATGAGGTAGTGGTAACCGCTTTAGGTATTAAAAAAGATGCGAAGGCATTGGGATATTCCGTTGCCAAGGTTGATAACGAACGAATACTTGCCAGCGGTACACCGGTCAACGCGCTACAATCATTGTACGGTACAGCTTCTGGGGTTTCTGTGGCCTCTACCGCAATTGGGCCTTCCGGAGGTATGAAAATTAATATTCGTAATGCCGTTTCCTTCGATGCGAATTCTACGACCAGACCTTTGATCGTGGTCGATGGGGTGCCTATCCATGATGAGAATTCAAGTATAAGCTACAATGAGCGCAGCGGTAGGGACAACGGTACGGGTATTAATGACATTAACCCTGACGATATTGCCTCTTTTGAGATTCTTAAGGGGGCAAAAGCTTCTGTGCTATATGGAAGTGAAGGAGCTAACGGGGTAATTTTGATTACGACCAAGAGTGGTGCTAAAGGTCAGGGACTTGGTGTTTCGGCCTCGTTTACGACCTCAATGGACAAGAGCGCCTTCCTTCCTGAATTTCAAGATCAGTATGGTACCGGTAGGAGTCCAAGTAATACCCAAACCGATGCGCAAGGATATTACCTCGATGATAATAATCAAAGGGCATTGGACGTTGCCGGAGCTGCGTTTGGGCCTAAATTCGATCCAAACGTTACCCTAAATTGGTGGGATGGATCAAAAAAACCATGGGTCGCCAATAGACAATCGGTTTATGATCAGTTGTTTAGAACAGGTATTCAACAAACGGCCAATGTAGCCGTAAGTGGCGGAAATGATAGAGGGTCTATGCGGTTTTCCTATACCAACATGCGCTTAACGCCGGTTTTCTTAAATTCAGAATACAAGAAGAATACTTTTAGTTTAAGTTCGACCTACGAGTTGAATGATTTCATATCAATAAGGTATGTAGGTAATTATTATACTACCAATAACCTTAATTCGGCTTATGCTGGATCCTTTGACTCACAAGGCGCTAGGTCTTCATTAGGTGCCTATTCTAGAGATCTTGACGTGGATTTGTTGAGAAGCTTTATGGTGACCGATAATGGCTATAACTATTTTTCGAATCCCGACTTACAGAGTAATTTTATTTCGGGCGGTAGACAATCTGTAATAGGTACCCTTTGGGACTGGACACAGAACGAATCAATCTTTAAGCGTGTTCATAATATTCAATCGTTAACACTCGACTTGACCTTCAACGATGTTTTCACTGCCACTATTTTAGGAGGATTGGATAATACCACGGAACATAATACTTATAAAGGGAAACTACAAGATCCCAGTTTGATCGGCCCCAATAGCGGTTCGGTTTATACCGATGACACTAGAAATATTCGTAAGACCTACGGTCAGGCCACTTTTAACTTTAATACCAGTATCAAAGACTTTGGTTTGTCCGGCTTTGTAGGTGGAGCTATTAGAAACAATTTTACGGAAAGAAAAGGAGCTTCCGTCATTGGAGGAATGGTTATTCCGAATTTCTTTTCCTTCGCGAACCTCCCCTCAGGTGTTCAGCCTGTATACACGTTCGACAATGGTGAAGATATGTTGTACAGTTTGTTAGGTTCGTTCCAAGTCGATTGGAAGGATCAATTATATGTTGAGGTCCAGGGCCGTCAAGATTGGTCTTCGATCTTACCTCCCCAGAATAACAGTTATTTCTATCCTGGTGCGAGTGTGGCTTGGATCGCTTCCAACTCTTTCACTATGCCGGATATTGTAAAGTTTTTAAAACTTAGAACTTCATGGGCAGATGTAGGTCGCCCTGGACCACGGTATTTTAGTAATGTGAACCTAGGTGTTTCGGCATCGGGAAGTGGTTTTATTTTGTCCCCTCCGGGTGACCTTCCCCCGATCGATGACAATTTCGTTCCGAACTTGAAGCCCGAACGTAAGCGTGAATACGAGGTGGGTCTTGAAGCCTATTTGTTCGATAAAAGAAGGTTGGGTATTGACTTCTCTTTGTATCATTCGAATACGTATGATCAAATAATGAAAGTGACCGCCCCTCCAGGCCTTGGTGTAAATAACATCAGGTTAAATGCCGGGGATGTTGCCAATACCGGTTGGGAAGTGGCCCTTAAGACGATTCCTGTTCTTGGGAATGATTTCCAATGGAATTTCGACATGACCTTTGCCGCTAGTAAAACAAAGGTCGAGAGGCTTGATGGTGAACTTACTTCCTTGGCATTATGGGGTACAAACGGTCTAAATGCTGTCGCAGAAGTTGGTGGAGAATATGGTGCGATTTATCAGCAGAGAGGGTGGCAAAATTATATTAACCCTTCTGATGACAATGACCCCAACAATGGTCAGCGGATTGTTGATGGTGATGGGGCACGTTATAGTTATTCAACGAATAGTAACAGAAAAGTGGGTAAACTGTTGCCCGATGTAACTGGTGGTGCGTTCAGTAGTTTTAATTATAAAAACTTTGGTTTGGTGATCAATATGGATTACTCTTTCGGAGCAACTTTTATACACGAAGCCGAAACTTATATGATGGCGTCCGGGGTTTTGAATGAAACCTTACAATATAGGGATGCGGAAAACGGCGGTATTGCTTATCATTTAGATAACGGTGGACAGAAAGTAGCAGGTGTCAATCCTGGTAGTGGACCGACCTATAATGATGGTGTATTGTTGAACGGGGTATATCCTGATGGTACTCAAAACAACCGGGTGGCCTCTGCGGAGGACTATTACTACCAGTCATACTTTTCCAACGGATTCTTTCCTCAAGACCGTCTTTTTAAGAGCGATTACGTCGCGCTTCGAAATATTTCTTTGAGTTACAGACTACCTGATCTTTCAAAAAGAATAGGGTTAACAGATATTGAATTCTCTGTATTTGCGAACAATGTTGCTTATCTTTATAAAGCAGCTCCCAACACTATACCCGAGTCTTCGAACGGAACCGGATGGTCAGATAGCTCTTATGGAACTACAGCACTTCCAGCGCAGCGTTCGATCGGATTGTCGGTAAAAGCTAAACTATAATTAAACAAATAGCAGTATGAAAAATATAATTTTTAAATCGATATTGTCAATCATGGTTCTGATGAGCACTATGGGTTGTCAAGATACATTGGAAGAGTTGTATCAAGATCCGGACGGATTTTCGAAGCAACAGGCTGATGCTGCCGGTATCAGTATCATTGCAGGTTATTTCACATCGGAAATTACTCGAGGGTTTCTCTTGCGTGGTGATTACGGTTCGGCCTATCATCAGTTGAGAAGTGGTTCGCGTATTATGGGAACCGGTGTACAACTTTATTATACGGTCAGTGACTACGGTCTGCCATATACGCTACAGGATGTTGAAAATGATTGGGGCTCGAACGCCTTTAACAGAAGCGTGTTCAATAATGTGAATAGTGAATGGGTCAAACAAGTACTATGGGCACAAAAGGAGTACAATAAAATCTCGGCAGAAGACCGTACGACAATGGATGAGCTTTATATGCGATTGTTGCACGTAATGAAGGCTTATGCATTTCAACGAGCTACCGATTTATATGATGAAGTTCCTTATTTCCAAACGGGATCCGCCGGTGCTCTTGACGGAGAAAAAGCCGAGTATCTTGGTCAAGAAGAGATATATCCCATCATTATTGCTGAATTGAAAGAGATAGAGACCTATTTAGAGGGTATAGTTTTGTCTTCGGCTGAACAGGGGTCTTTTCAGCAACAAGACGTTATCTTTGGTGGCAACCTTATGCAGTGGCGCAAGTACATCAATTCACTTCGATTGCGGTGGGCTATGAATGTTAGTGAAGTTATGCCTTCTCTTACGACTACGGTTCTCTCAGAATTAAGTGGAAAGCCATTATTCGATCAGTACACCGATGTGGCCGGTTTGGCTGACATTGCCATTGTTGAGCCTTATCGTCTACAAGTGGAGTTGGGTATTACAAGGTCTTTCAGGGAACGAGCGGATGAGTGCCGGGCTCCGAAGCGCTTTTTAGAAGATGTTATGCATTGTGTGCCAACGGAAAGTAGTGTTGTGGTCAATGGAGAGACTTTATATTACTTCGATGGCGACAATTCTGAGACAGGTCTTTTAGACGGTACCGTTGACCCGAGAACGGCATATATTTACTCAAAGGATATTTTAGGGCGTTATGTTGGTGCAGAAACCTCATGGGACGACGGTAGCGATGTGAACAGTTATTTCAGTAAGGCAATGAGGGCATATTATATCAATCACCCCATAATGACCGACCCTAGCGTAACCGAGATTACTTTTGGCACTCCCGGAAATGAGCAGAAAATTACATTGAGCGATGAGGCAGCTGCTGATTTGTCGATAAGGGAGGCGTTTTTGCTGAAGGCATTCCGTGAACATTGCAGCCAGTATAATGATATAGGTTGGACAATAGGTACGGATAAAAACATGATTTCCGAATATAACACACGTCCGCAATACAATTTTGATGTTCGATATCCTACGCTACATGCTGTCGAGACCGAACTCTCGTTGGCTGAAGCTGCCGTGAGAGGATTTGGTACGCTAAACGGATCGGCGGAAGACCACTATAGAAATGCCATTGAACTATCATGTATGTACTGGTACGATTTGAATAATAATAATAATTATTCACAACAAACTACCCCCTCTTTTCCAAGTAACATGGATCCTGCTAGAATTGAAAGGGATAGGCCAAGCATGCAGTACGATCCAGGAGCGTATGCGGCCAATGAGACGCAGCGGTTTGCCAGCTTGAGCAGTCAAGAGAAGGTTAAGGCCATTTTTGACCAATTGCAATTGCATTACAATATGTTCAATTTTGAGACTCCCTATGGCGCAGCACGTCGTTTGGTAAACTATCTTGGCGAGAATCCGGGATCTCCGTACGAAGTATTTCAGTGGAAAGAGCGGTTTCTTTACAACCCAAGTATTCAAGCGACCGATCCCGAAAATTGGGCGAAAATTAGTCAACATGACGATTTTAATCTGCCTCTTTGGTTTACAGGTCGCCAGACCAAATGGAAAAATGTTTTGGAATAAAAACTATTAACTCTTTAATTTAAAAAAATGAAAAGAATATTCTTTTTGATAATATCAATGGTTCTAATCGTTTCGTGTAGTAAAAATGACGAGGCATCAATAATAGGAACGGCTAGTGCAGATGGTGGTAACGTTACATCGGGCATTACGGTGAAACTGTATTCCGAAAGTACTGAATTGCTTATGAATACCACTACAGATGGCGAAGGCAACTTTTCCTTTACAGGACTTGAAGCTGGCAATTACTTTGTTGGTGCGACAATTACCGTTGACAATGTAGTGTGGGATAGTGGAAATACCCCGCAAATTTTCTATGTAAGCGGCGAAATCGTTAAGGAAGTCGCCTTGACGCTTACACAAAAATAGTCCTGACAAGGTTTTAATAAAAGTTTGGACGGATCAAACAAAATAGCCTAGAATGTATCTACCTTGGATTCTGGGCTATTTTTTGTTCATTACAATGCAATTGACACATCAAGAAAATCCCGATTATGGGGCCGGACCTAAGTAGTAATTCTTGGGTGCAGTAAACTTAAGATGCAGCTTGATTTTGATTGGGTGCATTTATTTGAGTTAGTAGTAGAAAGGTCATTTTTATGTAAAAATGGCCTTTCTTTTTTAAAGAAATCTATCTTGGTTTGCTTTGCATCTCCGGCGGATGCCATAAATTTGTTTTGTAACGCGAAATGGATAATAAATTAAGGTTTAATTAAAATTGTTCCAGTGAATAATAGAAAAAAATATTACCTGATAAGTATGTTGTTGTGGATCGGTTTGTTTTTTGTACAAGCACAGGAGGTGCCAAGAAGTTATGTGGCCCACCGCACAATTGATGCGATAACGGTTGATGGGAAGGCAAACGAAAATTCGTGGAAAAATGCAGAATGGTCAGGACGTTTTATCGACATCGAAGGGGTGAAAGAGCCCACTTACAAAACTCAAATGAAGATGCTGTGGGACGAAACCCATCTCTATTTTTATGCTGAAATGGAAGAACCGCATGTCTGGGCTACACTTAAACAACGCGATACCGTTATTTTTTATAACAACGATTTTGAAATTTTTATAGACCCTGACGGGGATACCCATGATTATATGGAATTTGAAATGAACGCCTTGAATACAGTTTGGGATCTCTTTTTGACCAAACCTTATCGAAACCATCCCAAAGTACTCGATGGCTGGGACATCAACGGACTAAAATCCGGTGTCACTATTAGTGGAACATTGAACGATTCTAAAAAAACCGATAAAGGTTGGTCGGTAGAAATCGCAATGCCCTGGGAAGCACTAAAAGAAGCCAATGTACACGGTAAGCTTCCGGTAAACGAATTTTGGCGTATTAATTTTTCGCGGGTCAACTGGGATTTTGATATGAATGATGGCCGTTATTCACGCAAGAAGGGAAGCGATGGCAAGTTTCTTCCGGAATATAACTGGGTGTGGTCGCCGCAGGGAGTAATAAATATGCATGAACCCGAACATTGGGGCTATGTTTTTTTTTCCGATAAACCTGTAGGAGCAAAAGTTTCGTTTACCATTCCTGAAGATGAACATGTCAAGTGGTTTCTCTTTGAAAAGTATCGGGAAATAAACGGACAGGATGATAAAAGTACTGTTAAACTAGAATCACGGGAAGTATTGGGAAAAACAATAGCTCCCCAATTTGAAGCCCATTCTTTAGGGTGGAATATCACGGTTAAAAGTCCTTTTACGGGTAATATATTGTCCATTCGGGAAGATGGAAAATTTGAAAGTACTCCGGAAAAATAGTTCTGTTTATAAGAAAAAATGGGCACGAAATCACTACGTGCCTTTTTTTATTAATTCGGGGTTGCCTTCGTTCCGCCTATCTTTAAAATTCAAATTATCCAAGTTTATGCGTTTAGCATCGAATATTATTCGAAGATTGGATAAATTTGGCTTGGCTCACCAATTTTAAG
>CBDULZ010000071.1:0-26071 GCA_965368185.1 uncultured Kriegella sp. | reverse complement strand
CCTATTCTTCGGGCTTGGAATCCATTTTAAAACTTTCCATAAATGCAGTGGTATAATTTCCCGCCAAATAATCGGGGTGATCCATTAACTGCCTATGAAAGGGAATGGTCGTCTTTATACCTTCTATTACGAATTCATCGAGTGCCCGCTTCATTTTGTTAATCGCCTCTTCACGGGTTTGCGCCGTGGTTATAAGTTTTGCAATCATTGAATCATAATTGGGCGGAATCATATAACCACTATACACATGGGTATCCATTCGAACACCGTGACCACCCGGAATGTGCAAAGTCGTAATCTTACCTGGTGAAGGTCTAAAGCCATTGTACGGATCTTCGGCATTAATACGACATTCTATGGAATGTAACTTCGGGGTATAGTTTTTCCCTGAAATGGGTACCCCACCGGCTACCAATATCTGCTCTCTGATCAAGTCATAATCAATGACCTGCTCCGTTATAGGATGTTCCACTTGAATTCGCGTGTTCATCTCCATAAAGTAAAATTTCCGATGTTTGTCTACCAAAAACTCTATCGTTCCTGCCCCCTCGTACTTAATAAATTCAGCCGCCTTTACCGCAGCTTTACCCATTGCATCCCTTAACTTATCGGTCATAAAGGGGGACGGGGTCTCTTCGGTCAATTTTTGATGTCGCCGCTGAATGGAACAATCGCGCTCAGAAAGATGGCAAGCCTTCCCGTATTGGTCTCCTACAATCTGGATTTCGATATGGCGCGGATCCTCGATCAACTTTTCCATATACATGCCTCCGTTTCCGAAAGCCGCTGTTGCCTCTTGTACCGCACTTTCATAAAGGTCTTCCATTTCCTCGGCAGCCTTAACGGCCCGCATACCTTTACCACCACCACCGGCGGTAGCCTTTATCATCACCGGATACCCCATTTTCTTGGCAACCTTCTTGGCGTCTTCTACATTTTTTAAAAGTCCTTCAGAACCTGGAATGGTAGGTACCCCGGCCTTTTTCATTGTCTCTTTGGCCGAAGCCTTATCACCCATTCGATCGATATGCTCACCAGATGCGCCAATGAACTTTATCTCATGCTCTGCACAAATTTTTGAGAATTTTGAATTCTCGGACAGAAACCCATAACCGGGATGAATGGCATCGGCATTTGTTATCTCTGCTGCCGCAATAATGTTAGGTATTTTCAGATACGATTCACTACTTGGTGCCGGACCTATACAAACTGCCTCATCTGCAAATCGTACATGCAGACTTTCCTCATCGGCCTTTGAATATACCGCAACGGTCTTTATGCCCATTTCTTTACAGGTACGAATAATTCGTAGTGCAATTTCACCCCTATTTGCAATCAATATTTTTTTAAACATAACCGTTTTGGAATTTCAAATTACAGCTTCCAAATTCTGAATCTGTGAATTGGAGTTTGAATGTTGTTCCGATTGCCATCGGATTGGAATTTATTTTAAGAAGGATCCACCAAAAACAAGGGTTGATCAAATTCTACTGGGGACGAATCCTCTACCAATACCTTGACAATCTTGCCCGATACTTCAGACTCTATATCGTTAAACAACTTCATAGCCTCGATAACACATAGCACATCACCTTTGGTTATTTCACTACCCACCTCGACAAAAACAGGTTTATCTGGAGATGGTTTTCTATAAAAAGTACCAATAATAGGTGACTTGATGGTAATATACTTAGCATCATCCTTCGCGCCCTCTTTCGAAACACTTTCGACGGGTTGCGCAACAGGCGCCTCCGTTTGTGGTTGAGGCTGAGGCGCAATGGGCTGGCCCACCGGAATCTGTTGAACCATAGTGGTTCCCGTTTTAAAATTGCCATCCCCTGTGCGTATGGTAATCTTAATATCGTCTGTTTCTAACTTCACTTCGGTGGCGCCAGATTTCGCTACGAATTTTATCAGGCTTTGAATTTCTTTAATATCCATGAACTTTGGTTTTGTTTTATAATTTGGTTTTGAGAAACTTTATGGCGTTAGTTATAGGCCCATTTTAAATAAACGGAACCCCAAGTAAACCCTCCTCCAAAGGCGGCAAAAACAAGATTGTCACCTTTCTTTAGTTGGTTTTCATAGTCATTCAACAACAATGGCAAGGTTGCTGACGTGGTGTTACCATAGCGTTGGATATTCATCATCACCTTTGAACCATCAAGACCCATTCTATTAGAAGTTGCATCAATAATTCTTTTATTCGCCTGATGAGGCACCAACCAAGCTACATCATCACCGCTCAACTCGTTGCGTTGCATTATTCTCGCTGCGGCATCGGCCATATTGGTCACGGCAAATTTGAATACCGATTTTCCATCTTGATAGATAAAATGTTGTCTCTTCTTAACTGTTTCCTCTGACGCGGGTAGCAATGAACCCCCAGCATCCATCTTTAAAAAATTTCTTCCCACACCATCGGAACGCAAGTACTCGTCTTGTAGTCCCAAACCTTCCGTATTGGGTTCAAATAAAACAGCTCCGGCTCCATCACCAAAAATAATACAGGTCGTTCTATCGGTATAATCTACTATCGATGACATTTTATCCGCACCTACGAGTAATACTTTTTTATATCGGCCAGATTCTATATACGCAGCCGCTGTCGACATACCGTATAAAAAACTGGAGCATGCTGCATGTAAATCATATGAAAAAGCGTTTGTTGCTCCAATTCTGGAAGCTAATAATGCCGCCGTTGAGGCCACAAACATATCTGGGGTGGCCGTTGCGACCAACACCAAATCGATCTCCTTTGGATCAATGGACTTTTTTCGAAGAAGGTCTTCCGTCGCTTTTATGGCCAAATAGGAAGTCCCTTCACCCTCTTCGGGTTTTAAAATTCTTCTTTCCTTGATCCCTGTTCGTGTAGTGATCCATTCATCGTTGGTTTCTACCATATCTTCCAACATCTTATTGGTCAATACAAAATTGGGTACATATGCGCCCACAGCCGTAATGGCTGCTAAAAATTTGTTCATGCTAAATTTGTTTTTGTATCAGAAAATCTTCAAAAACATATCCAAAGTTGTGAAAATTAGTGATTTTTTGCGACTTTCCGATTAAAATCAGGATTTTTTAGACTTCCTATGAATATACAAGAATTGGTTAACAATTGAACCTTGTTCAAGTCAAGGGTTTCGAAAAAAAATAATCCTAAATTCGCTCAACAAAAAAACTCCCAATCTTGAAAGAGTGAGAGTTCTTAATTCTATGCCCTTACAGTTAGGCCTCGGCTTCTTCGGTTTTGTCAATCAAAACCTGGCCCTTGTAGTACAATTTACCTTCATGCCAATGTGCACGATGGAACAAATGTATTTCACCCGTAGTAGGATCCGTTGCTAAAGTAGGAGCTACGGCCTTATAATGGGTTCTTCTTTTATCCCTTCTGGTTTTTGATATTTTTCTTTTAGGATGCGCCATTTTAACTTATTTATCCGTTAATAGTTTCTTCAGTGTATCCCATCTGGGATCATTTTCATCTTTATTTTCTTTGGTCTCTTTTGGTTGTAAGGCGGCCAGTTTTTCGAGGGCTTCCGATTTAAGCGTCCCGTCTTTTACCCCCGGATGTATTCTTTTCTGAGGAACCGATAACACCAACATCTCATAAACATACTGTGCTATGTTAACTTGATGCTCCCCATGCGGAAGAATCAAAAGTTCATCGTCCTCATCATTAAATTCGTCACCGAACTTAACCACAAGATCGAGTTTGGATGCTATATTCTGATCAAAAGGTTCGCTCGTAAGATCGCAATCGATATTTACCACTCCGAAGGCCTTCATATCAAGCTCTAACATGGTACTTGTTTTATTCAAAATGACCGTCAGATCAATATTGGCACCATTAAACTCGCTATACTCAAAAGATTCAAAGAACTTGTTTTCAATTTTGTACTTAAACTCATGTTTTCCTTGCTTCAATCCAGAGAAAGGAATACTATACTCCTTTTGCTTCATCATGTAACACTACTATATTGTTAAGTACGCCCTTTCAAAGGCGGGGGCAAAGATACTATTTTTTTGGTAAAACCCAATTTCTAAAACAAAATATATGCCCGTTCGCAAGAAGATTAAAGTTTAGAATCAACTTCGCATCAAACTAACGCCTTATTTTCTGTTTTTGCAGAGCATTTTCAGTCAATTCTATATACTCTTGCCTGCTTCTAATTATGTTTATCGCCATAAAAACCGCTTCTTTGAACGAATTGTGGTCGGCCTGTCCCTTTCCGGCAATCTCATAGGCCGTGCCATGGTCGGGCGAAGTCCGTACTTTTGAAAGTCCGGCAGTAAAATTGACCCCTTTCCCGAAAGACAGTGTCTTGAAGGGTATAAGCCCTTGATCGTGATATGCGGCCAGAACGGCGTCAAATTTCTTATAGGCGTCTGAACCGAAGAAACTATCGGCTGCATAGGGACCAAAAACCAAATGGCCGGCATCGTACATTTCTCTTATAATAGGTTTTAAAACTTCTTCATCTTCCTTTCCGATTATACCATTATCTCCGCTATGCGGATTAATACCCAACAAGGCAACTTTTGGTCGTCGGATGCCAAAATCCATCTGCAGCGATTTTTCAATCGTTCGCACTTTGGTGCGGATCAAAATAGCATTTATGGCCGATGGAACGTCTTTTACGGCCACGTGATCCGTTAACAGGCCTACTTTAAGGTCATCGGTCACCATGAACATCAGGCTCTCCCCTCCAAGTTCTTGTGCGAGATAATCGGTATGGCCTGGAAATTTAAAATCCTCGGCTTGAATATTATTCTTGTTGATGGGTGCAGTAACAAGCACATCGATTTCGCCCTTTTTTAGTGCTTCAACAGCCGCTTTTAGTGATTTTATGGCGTAATCGCCGCTTTCTTTTGTGGCTTCGCCGAATTGCACTCTAGGTACTTCTTTCCAAACATTGACCACGTTTATTTTGCCCTCTAGTGCTTTCGAGGCCTCGTTCACCCCATTGTATTTGATATCCAACTTCAATTCTTTCATTTGAAAGGAAATGGTTTTGTTAGATGCAAAAAAGACAGGGGTACAAAAGTCGAGCATACGCGCATCTTCAAACGTTTTAAGTGCAACTTCGCACCCAATACCGTTAAGATCCCCGATGGATATCCCTAATTTTATTTTCTCATTTTCCTCCATAATAGCCGTACCTTTGTCTTCAATTACAATTAGCAAAATTACTTAATTTAAACGGAAGATGTTTACGGGAATAATTGAAACTTTGGGTCGTGTCGACAAACTGGAAAAAGAAGGAGACAACCTTCATATCACCATAAAATCGGAGCTGGTCAATGAGTTGCAAATCGATCAGAGCGTATCACACAATGGGGTTTGCCTAACAGTAGTTTCACTCAATGAAGACACCTACACCGTCACTGCAATTGAAGAAACCCTGTCAAAAACCAATTTGGGCAAGCTGCAAGTTGGGGATAGGGTAAATTTGGAGCTCGCCATGGTACTTGGCTCGAGACTCGATGGACATATTGTGCAAGGCCATGTTGATCAAACCGCTATCTGTACCGCCACTGAGGAAAGAGATGGCAGTCATATTTTCACTTTTGAATACAGCACCGCCCAAAACAATGTAACCATCGAAAAGGGTTCGATTACGGTAGATGGGGTGAGCCTCACGGTGATTAACTCTAAACGCAATAGTTTTAGTGTGGCAATTATACCCTACACCTACGAACACACCAGGTTCAACGCGTACAAAAAAGGAACACAGGTGAATTTAGAATTTGATGTTATCGGGAAATATGTGGCAAGGATAATGGAAAATAGAAATTTGTAGTTCTTTCATTGCCAAAAAAGTAGCGTCTTTATGGATTTCTAATCCTCAAAGAAAGCAATGGAAGACCCAATCCAAGAATCATCGGTCTGATAAGAAACATTGATCAACTCCCCTTTACTCATTCGGGCCAGATTGATAACTGGTTTTAGGCGGTTTTCTTTCTCACTCCAAATATAAAGTATGCGCAATTCTACCTTTGAATTCTTAGGGCTATTGGTTTCAACGAGCCATGCATAATCGACCTTTTGTTGCAAAATGTAATTATGCTTGTCGTCGATATGGTCGATGGTTTCCTTATCCGGATGTAAGTTAATGCCCTTTCCTGCAAAAGAAAACAATGGTTTGAGTACATATTTGCTGAAATCAAGGTCTGTTGGAAAATCATTCAAGTAATATGATTTTGGAATATTTTTATGCTTTAAAAGTGGCATAATGCACTTTGAGATCATATAGAACCAATCGGGGTGGGTCACCCACACCACATCAAGATCATCACTTAGGTTAAAATCGGTCTTTAAGTCTTTGATAGCTTGCAATTCATCGTATATAACACGATTGTAAATGCGGTGGATGCGAATTTTTTTTCCTTCCTTTTCGTAATACAGTTTTCGACCTTCCCGTAAAACCTTGGTCATACATACCGCTGCGATACCCAGAGCCTTTTGCGTGGCCCAGAAATCTATGCGGGTCTTCTGTTTCTCTGGAAATAGCTCCAACAAGATCACATTTTCGGGGTTTTCATTGCCCAAAATCACCTTTCCTACTTCCTTGATATAGCTTTCATCCCCCAATCCATTAAAGAAATAATGGAAGCCTTCTTTGGGTACATCTGGATAGTGTCTTGAAAAGGCCTTCCCCAAAATAGGCTGATAAAAAAACAATGTGGGGAACGCCTGAAGCTCGATAAGTTGAGGGGTTACGCCGCCAGTACCGGCGTTGCACAAACCGAAATCAATGGCCAGAAAATGGGGTTTGCCCATAGGAACGGGTGATTGTAATGCTGTTGGAATAAATTCTTCCCGTATTTTCCCAAAATCCAATTGCCAAAGCTGTTCGATAATCGCATCACAGGCATTGAACACTTCCTTTGCGACTTGCTTATTGATAAAAACGGGCGTTTCCGAAACCCTAAAAGCACAGGGCTCGCCCAAAGTATCCACTATTTCTTGTTGAAGATTTTCGTAATATTCCTGTTTGAAATTAGCGTTGAACGCCTTACGAATCTTCGGTATCATAGGGTAGTAAGTTTAGATTGTTCGATAGATTCCGCGGCCAACTGTAAAAATCTTGGAATAATGGTATGATTGGTCCTCATAATTTTATTTTCATCGATTAACTGATCCAACATATCAAGATATCTGCGTCTTCCGAACTTTTTGATGATTTGGATTCTTTTTTCCTCCTTTTGAAAATGGTGGAACATACCTTCGGAATCCGCTTCGGGATGAAACTGGACCCCGAATATTTCCTTGCTAAAACGAATGGCCATAACGGCGCGCTCTAAGGGAACATGAGGCCGTACCTTTTCCCTGCACAGTACTTTTCCATCCAAGGTGTCCAACTTCCAATGTGCGGGTCCAACAACTTGATAGTCCCTAGAATCCACAGCATAAAAAGGATTGTCTAACCCTTCGAACAAGGTTTCTTGCTCGCCACTCATCGTCTTATAAATGGGCAGTATTCCAAAGGAGGTAGAGCGTCTTTTAGTGATTTTGGCCAAATCCCAATGCAAACAAGCCAACTGAAACGAATGACAAATCAAGAATACGTGTTTTTTGTTGGGTTGCGACAAATTATGGCGCAACAAGTCGTCGAGTAGTCCAAAATAATCTTGCTCCCAAGCTTCCCCGGAAATCAATGGAGAACCTGGCCCGCCTGAAGAAATGTAAATGTCGTAGTCTTCAAGTTTCGGGGTCTCTCCCTTAATGCGCACTTCAAAAACATCATAGCTACCCTTTATATGCCCTTGAGCCAAAAATTGGGCAACCAGCATTTTGATACAGCGCATCCCTTCATTGGGCTCCTCGGCATTCATGTCTAATACCGCGATTTTATACACGTTTTGCATTTTTTTATATCTCATTATTGCGACCACTATGGTCATAGGAAAAACAATCTATCGAAGACTCTGCAATATTCGTCAGATTGTACCATCACCCATGGCTTTCCATAAAAACTTCCATACTAGTTTAAAACCAACAAATCATGTGCCATTGTGGCTATAGTCTATTAATTTATAGTCCCTTTGATGTTTCCTCTACGATATATTTCATCACTTGCTTTAAGTCTTTGGTTTTTTCAAAAACTCGCAGCTGTCGGTCCGCTCCTGAACCTTGTTCTAACATTTGATATACATAGTTCACTTCAGAACGGCAGCCTAAATCGTCGACAACGTCATCGATAAATTCCAATAATTCATTGATCAGGTTGGCAAAGGGTACCTCTTCCTCCTTTCCAAAATCGATAAGCTTTGCCTCAATGCCCCAACGTGCGGCTCGCCATTTGTTTTCATTGATCAATATGCGGCGATACGATCTAAAGCTTTGGTTTTTTCGGTGCAATTTGCTTAATTTGGCAATAATACATTGCATTAAAGCCGCAATACACACTACCTCGTCAACGGTCATCACCATATCGCATACTCTGAATTCAACGGTAGGATAAAACGGGTGCAGGCGAATGTCCCACCAAATTTTCTTTCCGTTATCGATGCAGTTCGTCTTAACGAGTAGCTCAACAAATTTATCATACTCTCCTACACTGGCAAAATACGGTGGGATACCGGTTCTTGGAAACTTGTCAAATATCTTTGAACGGAATGACTTGAACCCCGTTTCCCTACTCTCCCAAAAGGGAGAATTCGTCGAAAGTGCGTAGAGGTGCGGCAAAAAGTAGCGCGCTATGTTCATGATTTGCAAGCCTTCCTCCCGGTTCGGAATGCCAACGTGAACGTGCATGCCAAAAATGAGGTTAGATCGCGCAACATCCTTCATTTCGGCGATCAATTGGTCGTATCGGGGATTGGGCGTAATCAACTGCTCACTCCAATGCGAAAAAGGATGGGTTCCAGCGGCGGCCACCTTTAAATCTTCTTGGGACGCCAGTTCTATTACCTGCTGCCGCAAATACGAAACCTCATCACGTGCCTGTTGAATATTTTCACAAATATTCGTGCCCATTTCAACCATTGACTGGTGCATTTCTTCTTTGATCCGCTCCTTCAAAATTACCTTTCCCCCATCAATAATCTTTGACATCTGGGAATGTAAGGTAAGTGCATCACCATCCAGAATCTGAAATTCTTCTTCTATTCCCAGTGTGAACTTATGCATGTCGATTTTAATTGGTTATTCAATTGCCCCTATTTGGTCTTTTTCGGTGCGCTCTTGGCCTTTGCCGAAGCGGGAGCCTTTTTCTTGGTCGTTTTTGTAGCAACCTTGGCCTTGGCCGGAGCTTTCTTTATGGCACCCGATGAAGCTTTTGCGATTGGCTTATTACTGGCCACTGCCTTCTTCTTCAGTGTTGTACCTGACTTGGTCGCAACAACCTTATCTACCGTATCATTTGTCTTTTTAACTACTGTCTTCTTGGCCTGGGCCGCAGTTTTTAGTGGCACTTTTTGGGTCTGCGGCTTCATCGGTGATACGGCATTTTGTAAAAACCCGCCCCAAGACGTATTGTTCTGCTTTATTTTATGAGCCTTGGCCTTTTCGATGGCAAGTTTGGCCGAATGTTCCACGATCCAGTCAAAATTGCCCTGTCCTACCGAATGTACATCTGCATCTGGCGCCGGATTGCAAAAATCAATGGCATAGGGTATTCCGTTTCTAATGGCAAATTCCACTGTATTGAAATCATAACCCAATGCCTTGTTCAATTTTAAGGTATAATCATGAATGACCTTCATCAGCTTTTTATGCTCTGCCCCTGTAGTTTTCGGCTCGGTCGCATAGCGCAAATGAAATTCGTTGCGGGGCTCATAGGGCATGATGTGCACATATTTTTGTCCCAAACAATATACTCGATAATAATCCTCAAAAACGATTTCCTCTTGTAACATCATAACGAGTTGATCCGTTTCTTGATGTTTTGCGAAAAGATCATCGGGATTTTCGACTTTATAGACGCTCTTCCAACCCCCACCGGAATGTGGCTTCATATAAGCAGGAAATCCAATATAATTAAAAATATATTCCCAGTCTAGCGGATCCTTCAAATTACGGAACGATTTCTCGGTGGTGTTATCGGGTCTATGGTTCGAGGGTAGCAAAATGGTTTTTGGGACGGGAACGCCCAATTCCATTGACAAACAATTATTAAAGAATTTCTCATCCGCGCTCCACCAAAAGGGGTTGTTGATAACCGAAGTACCCATAAGCGCGGCATTTTTTAAATAAGCACGATAAAAGGGGACCTCTTGAGAAATTCGATCTATAATTACGTGGTAACCATAATCGATTCCCTGTTGAACCTTGTCTATTAAGACAGGTTCGGCAATGACCTTTCCCTTTCCCAATTCGTTCACCTTTTCGATAAAGGCCCAAGGGAAGGTGTCTTCCATACCAAATAATATTCCTACTTTTTTAACCATGATGTGTTTTTGTTTTTTATTGTTTTTGTTTTATCCCCCTCGGGGAAGAGTGTTTTCTTTTTTTGACCTTAGGATATCTACATCCTTTCAGTGATGTGCCAATTTCGATCGTGGATGGTTTCCATACTTAAAAATATTGGCCAAGGTATTCTGGAAATACCATTCTCCATAAAGGCCAATCGTGGTCGATCCATTTTCTTTCGTCATACCAATAGGGTATTCCTTTAGCATCTAAAATGCCTGCCATGTACTCGTTTTTGGGTTTACAACTATCCCAATCAGAAGTGCTCAGCACAATTTGCATATGATGGTACTTCCAGCCTTCCTCGTTCTGCATATACTCATCGGGACAATTGAAATAAATACGCATATCGTCTGAAAGTGGGGCCATACTGCGAATGTTGAAAACCCCGCTCATCGAGAACAAGTGCGAGACCAGATCGGGAAACCTAAATGCCGTGTTTGCGGCATGGTACCCCCCGAAACTTACCCCGGCAACGGCTATTCTATGTACGTTGCACTCATTTTGAATATACGGGATCATTTCCTTTTGAAGAAACTGCATGTACAACTCGTAATTATGTATTTTCGTTTCCGAGTTCATGCTGTCGTCGTAAAACGACAACATATCAATGGTCTCTACATTGTATAGCTTAATACGGCCTTCCTCCACAAACTGCATTACGGAGCCGTTGAGACCAAAATCGGAGTTCTGGGTATACTGACCACCTGATGACGGAAACATCAATATCGGATGCCCCCAATGACCTGTTACCTCAAGATTGATATTCCTGCTTAATATATTGGAATAATAAGCGATGTGTTGTAGCGATGCCATACTGTTAAATATAACCAAAATGTTTCATACTCAATTTATTAAGGCCGGCAAAAGTAATTTATTTTCGGATACGACATACTTTTATTTTATGGAATCGTTATACTTGCAAACTCTTACCAAAAAATATGAGGTGTCATATTGATTTTATAAGTTTAAAAGGAAGTTTTCACTCCAAGAATCTGGGTAGAAATGTGCGGTTTCGATTGGTCGCCCCAGGAGATTATTGGGACTCACAAAAAAACTTCCCTGTATTGATGATGAACGATGGTCAAGACTACGCCACACTAAAATTGGAACAGACTTTAATTTCAACTTTTTCCTCTAAATCTATAACGCCTTTCATATATGTAGGCATGGAAAGCAACGAGGCCCGCATTAATGAATATGGCACGGCATCTACCCAAGATTTCAAAGGCAGGGGCGGGAAGGCTTTGCAGTATAGCCAATTTATAATTGAAGAGTTCATCCCCTTTTTAAAGGAATCTTATAAGGTTTCGGAACAATGCGAAGAATGGGTCTATTGCGGAATGTCATTAGGCGGCCTTTCAGCTTTTGACATTGCCTACAACCACCCAAAATATTTTGGGAAAATTGGTGTTTTCAGTGGTTCGTTCTGGTGGCGGAAACGAGCGTATGTCAAAAAAGACCTAAAAGATAGGAGCCGTATAATTTTGGATGTTATAAAAAACAGGGAGCGCGCTCCTCATCTAAAGTTTTGGTTTCAGTGTGGCACTCAAGATGAAGCGGCCGATCGCAACAATAACGGAATCATCGATTCCATTGATGACACCCAAGACGTCATAAAAGAGCTTCAAGAAAAAGGATACGCTTATCCCGGTGATATTACCTATTTGGAAATCGACGGAGGAAAACATGATCTACCGACTTGGGGCCATGTCTTTCCAAGATTGATCAAATGGGCATTTGCTAGAAAGTAGTCGAAAGGTCAAGCTAAAATTTAAACTCCAGTAGCACTTCAAAATCCGTATATTCCAAGGCTTTTTCATGAGTTGCTTCCAATATAATATTTGGGGCCATACCTGCTTCTTCGGCTTGCAGCCAGCGCAGTATGCACAAACACCATTTATCTCCTGCCTTTAGACCTGGAAAATGCCATTCGGGAATCGGCGTCGATAAATCGTTGCCCTTTGACTTGGAGTATTTCAAGAATTCATCGGTCATGACGGCACAGACCAAATGGGAACCTGAATCTTCATCGCTTGTTTGGCAAAAGCCGTCACGATAAAAACCAGTGAGCGGGTCAAAACAGCAAGGCTGTAGTTCGGTGCCTAATACGTTTTTTGGTTTTTCTTCCATAGCCAGATTTAATTTTACCAACACTAAAAATACTAAAAGAACTTATGGATAAGCATAAAGAACATTATCTAGCGTCAAACTTTGATGAAAATGCCCTTTTTGTAAAGCAAATATGCCAATAGACAATAAAAAGTTACCACCGTTAACGCATAAAGCAATGAAGCCATTTGCATAGATAGAAAGTCATGTACATAAATGGTTTTGAAAAGCCAGCCATGCATTGATATGCCATCGGCCATCTTTATTTGGCCTAAAATCTTTCCTATAAAACTTGACAAAAAGTAAAGTATAATGGCATTGGCTCCCGCATAGCGGAAAATACTTCCGAAGCGTACCCCTTTAACATCCGTAAGAAAATAAATTAGTGCCAAAATGAGGTTGGCCCACCCTGCGGTCACGAGAACAAAACTACTTGTCCAGAGTGCTTTATTTATAGGGAAAATTAAATCCCATAGATGTCCGACAATCAACATTGATCCCCCAATACCCATTAAAATAGTAGCTTTTTTGGGTTGTTTTGACATCAATATCAAACCGGTGAAAACACCCAACAACGAACTCACAATTGCGGGAATAGTACTTAACAACCCTTCGGGGTCATAATCGTCTTTATAACTATGGGTACCGAATACCTGAACATCCAGATAATTTGCCAAGTTGTTGGGGGCCCGTTCAAAAGTCGATTCCATACCGTTTACGGGGATATACCCCATCGACAGCCAATATCCTATCAGAAGAAAAGCTGAAATTCCGATTAGGGTTTTCCAATTAAAGTTAAGAAATAGAATGGCAGCAAAGAAAAAGACCACCCCTATACGCTGTAATACCCCGGGAAAACGGATATCGGAAAAGTCTTTTACAAAGGGAAAATAAATTGTAAAGGTCCCAAGAAAAAGACCTAGTCCAATTAATTTCAAACTACGAACGACTATTTTTTTATAGGTGCCGGCATTGATTTCTTTGTTTTTATAAGCAAACGCAATCGAAGTGCCCACAATAAATAAAAAGAAAGGAAAGACCAGATCTGTAGGTGTATAGCCGTGCCAGGGGGCGTGCAAGAACGGGGCATATACACTTGACCAAGTACCCGGCGTATTGACTAATATCATCAAAACAATGGTCATACCCCTGAAAATGTCTACAGATAGTATTCGATCCTTCATCTAACCAGTTACAGAATATGATCTTTCATGCGGTTCCATGCTTTTATTAATAGAAAACCTGAAATAGCTGCGATTACGGTCAAGACAATAGCAGGCATGGTACGGCCATAAATCCAATAACCTGTGGCAAACATTATGGAATAAATCAACACGCAGCCGATGAGCATTGCAGTAATGCCCGAAGGCACACTCCATTTTTCCTTAGTATTAATGATTTCCACTCTATCTGCGTCGGCCTCGGTGACCACTTTTGACCACCCGGGACCACCTGGCTGTATTTTTTTGTAGAAACCTCTAAGTACTTCTTTCGATTCCGGTTGGGTCATAAAAGTAGCGGCCATCCAGATTGCAGTAGTTATCACCACAATAAAGAGATATTCGGCCCAATCGGGGAACACGCCGGTTTCAGCAGCAAATAAATAAGGGCCCAGTGGCGTTAATTTGAAAATAATGGATATGATACCTGAGGCGAACATGGCCGTGATTTCGCTCCACGCATTGATGCGCCACCAAAACCATCGAAGAATAAAAATTAATCCTGTTCCGGCACCAAAGGCCAACAAAACATCAAACAATTGTAGTGCGTTCTGCAGGGCCAACGCCAAACCGGCACTTAAAACCATCAACACCACTGTAGAAATTCTACCCACGGCCACCAATTCTTTCTCTGTGGCGGTCGGTTTGATCTGTTGTTTGTAAAAATCAAATACGATATAAGATGACCCCCAGTTCAGTTGGGTGGAAATAGTGCTCATATATGCCGCTATCAAAGAAGCCAAGACCAATCCTAGAAGTCCGCTAGGCAACTTGGTCAACATCGCCGAATAAGCCAAATCATGTCCCAATTTACCTTCGTCCACATTGGGAAATGCCTCGTGAATACTAGCAATATCTGGATATACTACCAAAGAGGCCAGTGCCACCAAAATCCATGGCCAGGGTCGCAAAGCATAATGCATAATGTTAAAAAAGAATGTGGCCCCGATAGCATGGTTCTCATCTTTTGCGGCAAGCATCCTTTGGGCGATATAACCCCCACCCCCAGGTTCTGCTCCGGGGTACCATGAACTCCACCATTGAACGGCCAAGGGAATAATAAACAAGGTTATCAAGGCTTTTTTATTACTGAAATCAGGAAGAATGTCAAGTTTACTGGCAACATTCTCATTTTCCATCAAAGCCTGAATTCCTCCAACTTCGGGTATGTTCACCAAATAATAAGCGGCTCCGATGGCGCCTCCCATCGCAACAAAAAACAATAGGAAATCCGTATAAACTACTCCTTTAAACCCACCCAAAGCACTAAAAGTTACCGTAATCAAACCCGCGCTGATGACCGTCTGCCAGGGCTCAAGCCCCAGCATGATCCCACCAATTTTTATTGCGGCCAACGTAACTGCCGACATGGTAATAACGTTAAATATAACCCCTAAATATACCGCGCGAAACTTTCTTAAAAACTCAGCAGGCTTTCCACCATAGCGCATTTCATAAAATTCCAAATCCGTGTTCACGTTCGATTTCCGCCATAACTTGGCATATACAAATACCGTAAGTAGCCCAGTAATCAAAAATGCCCACCAGACCCAGTTGCCCGAAACCCCATTCGTACGCACGATATCGGTAACCAAATTTGGGGTGTCGGTTGAAAAGGTTGTAGCCACCATGGAGAGGCCTAAGAGCCACCAGGGCATTGTTCTACCGGATAGAAAAAATTCTGATGAGTTTTTCCCTGATTTTTTGGAAACATAAACCCCAATTCCTAAAACAAGTGAGAAGAAAACTATAATAAAACTATAATCTAGCGTACTTAGCTCCATAAAATGGTTTTTGGTTGATCGATAAAGATAAAATATTTTAAGATACATTTGCCCTTTGACCACTAAACATCAATTTTGATTTTAACAACCCTATCTAACATCTCCATCATGGCCTGGGGCATGGCCGTGGCAGCAGCAATGGTTATTGGCCTTTCAAAAGCAGGCATTAAAGGGATAGCCATTATCAACGTTACCTTGATGGCATTGGCCTTTGGTGCGAAAGAATCTACAGGACTTGTAGTTCCCTTACTTGTGGCCGCCGACATTTTTGCTGTTATCTACTACAATAGACATACTCGATGGTATTATATAGTACGATTTTTACCCTGGATTCTTGCGGGCATAATCATAGGTGTGCTTATTGGAAATGATCTCAACGAAAATGCCTTCAAAATAGGTATGGCGGCCATTATAGTAGTTAGTGTTGTGATGATGTATTGGTGGGATCGAAGAAAATCAAAATCGGTACCCACCCATTGGGCTTTTGCCGGAACTGTTGGAATTATCGCAGGAATAACGACGATGATCGGAAATTTGGCAGGTGCCTTTAGCAATATTTACTTTCTGGCGATGCGCGTTCCGAAGAATGAGTTTATCGGTACGGCCGCCTGGCTTTTTTTAATCATCAATATTTTTAAACTACCCTTTCATATATGGGTGTGGAAAACCATTACACCTGAAACACTGCTCATTGATCTAAAATTGCTTCCGGGAATTTTAATCGGTGTTTTCCTTGGGATTAGATTGGTAAAAATCATCAAAGAAGATTTTTATCGAAAAATGATCTTGGTCTTAACTGCTGCCGGCGCCGTTTTGATATTGTTCCGATAGTTGACCAAAAACATTGCATATTTATGCTTAGCTTTATGGTTGTGACTCAAAGCACAATCATTATATGAAACTCCTCAGAAAGTGTCTGGCCCGTTTGTTCCTGCTTTTCTTAATCGTTTTGGCTTCATGCCAATCAAAACAAAATAGGCAGGTCGAATATTCTTCTGAGCTACTACCAGAGCTTGAAAAGGAACTGAATGACTTGGTAAAGGTTTGGTACCCAAGAACTATTGATAGTATTAACGGTGGATTTTGGTCTGATTTTAATTATAAATGGGAAAAAGATGGAAAACAGAACAAAATGCTCGTCAGCCAAGCGCGCCATATCTGGACGACTTCTGTATTGGCCAACTATTATAAGGATGCACACTATCAAAAAATTGCAGCACACGGATACGAATTTTTAAAAAACCATATGTGGGATACCATAAATGGTGGCTTTAATTCTCTTTTGGGTATCGACGCCGGTACGCTAAAGGTTCTTTCAACTGGTAAAAGTACCTATGGCAACGCCTTCGCCATCTACGGCCTTGCTACCTATTATTCCATTTCAAAAGACGTATCGGCCCTTGATCTTGCAAAAAAAACTTTCTATTGGTTGGAAGAACATGCCCATGACAAGACGTTTAAAGGCTATTTTGATGTCTTGGATCAAGATGGCTCTTTGCTATTGGATGTTTCAGAAAACGATAAAAATTATGATAATTTTAATCGAAAGGATTGGAAGGACCAAAACTCTTCGATTCATCTTTTGGAATGCTTAACGGCCCTGTACCAAGTTTGGCCCGACAAGCTGGTCAAAGAACGTCTGGAAGAATTATTACTATTGATACGTGATACCATCACCACGGAAAAAGGATATCTCACGCTTCATCTTGAACGAGATTGGACTCCCGTTTCGCTAATAGACTCTTCTGAAACATATAGAAAACAGAATTTTGGATTAGATCACGTTTCTTTTGGCCATGATGTGGAAACGGCCTTTTTGATGTTGGAAGCATCTCATGCATTGGGTTTAAAAAATGACAGCGTAACCCTAAAAAAAGCAAAAAACATGGTCGATCACGCATTGGCCAATGGATGGGACAACGAAAAAGGAGGTTTTTATGATGGGGGATATTATTACAAACCCGACGTATGCACAATAGAATCCACGGCAAAAATATGGTGGGCAGAAGCTGAAGGCTTGAATTCCCTTCTTCTGATGTCAAAGCTATTTCCTGAAGAAAATCACTATTTTGAACTTTTTGAAAAGCAATGGCACTATATCGACAAATACATGATCGATCATCAATATGGCGGTTGGTATGGTGAAGGTTTAGATTCGAATCCAGAAGCCAAATATGATGCAAAGGCACAAATTTGGAAGGTCAACTATCATAACATACGCTCCGTGATCAATGTAATAGAAATGCTTCGAGGAGATTTCATACTTACCAAAGACCATTACTAAATCGAAGTTTTTTCAGATTCAGCCCTAGCCTTGATGAAACAATTGAAAGGCTATTTTGCCTTTTTATTACATGAAATCTGGTGTACACAAGAAAAACTCGAAGCCGGTAATTTCCTAACTTCGAGTTAATCTTTAATTTCCCAAATTCTTTCCTGATAAAAATCAACACTTAGTTGACAATAATCACTACGGATGTTCTTGATCGGATAATTCTTATATCCGTAGCATTCTGTTGAAAGATTTAAGATTTGGTCGCTTTCTTTGCACTTGTCTTGGTTTGCCTTTTAGACGGGCCGGGAGGTGGGGCCTCCTCTTGGGCTGGTTGATTCCCTCCTGCCGCATTCGAAATCATCGAATCCGGTGCCGGTGGCGGCGCAATAGTCTGCGATGAAGCGCCGGCTTCTCCCATACCACTTGAAATCGGTGCCGGTGGCGGAGCTGTTTGACCCGAGCTTGGGTCTGGGCCGCCTGCCATTCCTGTACCTGGTGATGGTGGAGCTGATGGTGCGGATTCACTTTGGCTTGAGTCTCCACCTGCTGAACCGAATCCCTCCGGGCCGGGAGGTGGAGCTGTTGACTCAGTGCTTCCCGCTGAACCTTCAAAAGCTTGCATGTCATTTGATGATGGGTTTGGAGGCGGTAATGCCCCTTTATTCGTCGCAACAGATTCGCTTCCCGTCTGTCCACCGGAAAGGCCCGCAAGTGAAGTTATTCCTTCAAGGGAATCTGCAGCGAATGATACTTTAAAAAATGTCATAACTTCTAGTCTTTTAGTTTATGGTTAGGGCTCACTACGACTTGTACACCCCTGTGATTTTGTTCGCGTCAATTTTGACGTTGACTTTCTGACCGTTGGCGTTCGCCGATGTCAAAATTCCAAGTACATTAGTAACTCCATCTGTCGAACTTGGGTCGATACTCAACCAACCCGTATGTGCCGGAATATCGTTTATGATCGCATGACACGATTTAGAATTAACGTACGATGACACATACCTTACTGTTTTACCGTAATACCACATAATTTTTCTTTTTTACTGTTAATATTAGAATTTATTCAATTTCACTTTGGCACTCTGCCGCCGTATTTCGTATTTAATTTTGATTTTAGATCAAGACATGTAAACTCCGTAGATCATACCATCGGCCCCGAAATTAATATTGACCTTTTTATTTTTGGCGACAGCAGCTTCCAAGATTGTCAATACGTTGGTAATGCCATCTGCCGAAGTTGGTGCAATTCTCCTCCACCCGGGAAAATCCTGAATAATTGCATGTGCCCATTTGGTACCCACATCGCCACTGACGTAGCTGACGTTTTTCCCATATACCCATCCGGCAACGCCAAGAGCTTTAAAAGTCATAATAGGGCCCGGACTTGATATATCGGTGATTTTCAGGTCAGAATTGCTGCCATCCCACCACTTACTGTTGGGGCTAGTGCTATCTGAAAATTCAGTATTCCCCGGCGCTCCGAACAAATCCCCACTGTCACCGGCATTTATCTTTTTCTCCAAATCAAACTTGTTATCGGCTTGCTCAATAGAACATTCGTAATGTTGCGCCGCTGTCATTTGCTCGTGTTGATTGCTGCCTTTTTCATCGATGTGCCATATGGCAAGACCGGCATCCGGAAGGGATGCGTCCCGCCCTGTTTTTTGGCGGTTTTCCACTATAAAATACTCGTCAGCATTTTTGGAATGGATATAAAAGTCATTGTTGGCCGCATTTAGGCTGGCAGTCATACCTGCCGTAATCGTTTGCAAACTCGTTGTCCAACCTGCCTCATTCTTTAGGTAGGCTCCTACTTGTACAGGATTGGTGTTGCTTCCTCCATAGCACATAAGACAATAATGTCCAACGCCCCTCGATTCGTCACCGTAATCGTATAGGTCTGGAAAACTACATATCATATGACCATTCTCATGGCAGAAGGTCCTTAAGGTTAGGCTACTGCCCATATTCGTAATTTGGTAATCAGAAAATTTCTTCCCGCCACCGACATCGTATGGGCCCAGACTTGATTGATGCGGCCAAAGGCCCTCGGCCCAACTATTTACTGTTGGTCCGGCATAAAATACATTCAAAGCATATATATAGCCCCCATTGTCGGCAGACAATTGACCGAAATTGAAACCTTGCGCCTTAAAGTGATTCAAAGCCTCTGTAATAAGTTCCCTGGCCCTGGCCCCATATGCGACTGATGGATCGGTATAGTACGAACGGTTATGTGCCGCTCTATAATATTGTGTTACAACATTGGTATAGGTCAATCTTCCACGCGAATTATCGAAAAAATAGTCGCGAACCGAACCATTGTTTCCAAAACCCGAATAGCCGGATTGGTTACAAAAATTTCTAACCTCTTGCACACTGATAGTATGCGAAACATCCGGAAACTCAATAAGAATACAAAGTCCGACATAATTTCCAACTGTGGCAGCCGCCAAGGGTATCGAATCTAGTGCACCTGCTGCGCGTTGTTGACTAATTTCGGCTTTCTTGACCGCCCGGCGCGTTTTCCATCTTGGGGTAACTCCTTCAGCCATCAATGCGCTTTCAGCCATCTGCTTAGCACTTTCTTTGGCTACACTTACATGTTTCTTTAGCTTGAGTTTCTTGGGATCTACCTCTCCCACGCTGTGTTCCATTGGCAATAATTTACTATTGTCATCAGAAAGTTGTGCGTATTTGTAGAACCCTGAACTTGGGTCTTTCACTACAGTAAAACCATCTTCGGTCTCGAATCTAGCATAATACTGGTTCCCCGAACCTACAACATCAATGGTACTACCATCAGGATTTGTGAACGTAAATTTTTCATTAATAAACGGTGCTGGCATTGTTTTAGATTTTTAGATTAAATAATATTTGAAATAGAACATGATCATCGCAGAATTATAAATTCATTCTGGCGTACCACTTTCAATAATTTATTTTTCTAGGGAACTGAGGGATGTAGGGGGGATAATCCTAAACAGGGGAACATTATAAACTTAAAACTAGGGGAAAGTTTTTAGTGTCTGTCAAGAAACACTTCTTATTACCGGTCCAAATTTAAGAAGTACAAGATGATTAAAAATGGGCTTTTGTATAGTTTGATGGTAATACTGTGTGGTTTGTAAGAATATATTGATAGCTGTTCATTCTACAATGCAAGTGTCACAACTTAAAAATACTTTTTAACTCCCTGAAAATGAACTTACAATAGTTTTATAAAAGCTATTTTTTTGGATTTTCCTCAACAAAAACTATTGTCCAAGAATCAAATATCGTATCCGAACTTGCAGGAGGTCAACTCGGTATTCTATACGGTTAGAAAGGTAAAATAACACATTATTAAAGGTAATTGATGTTATTTCTTTTCATCCTTTTTTATCCATATTTTTATACGGCTATCGAACTATATTGGGAGCAATAGAGTGGTTGCTTACTTTGGTTATAGTATGGCAGCTATAATTTCCTACATATCAAGTATTCTTATGAAGAACTACCTTTTTATACTTATTCTTCTTTTTATTTCCTATACTGGAAAAAGTCAAAAAAGGGAAGCCATCAATGCCCAAGATGAACAAAAGAATGGTTTGACCAAGGAACAATCGAACTTGATATTCGAAAAGGTTAAAATGTTTCCGAATCAAGCACAAATAGCAATAGCAATTGTTAGTGATGGGGAAGCCAAATATTTTGGGGTAAAGCGGGAAAACGATTCTATTCTGACTCTCGAAAATCATAAAAAAGTATTCGAAATTGGCTCGATAACAAAAGTATTTACCGCGACCCTTTTGGCTAACTTTGTTGTGAACGGGACAATTAGCCTTGACGATAATATCAACGATTTTATTGGTTTTAAAATTAAGGATAACATCAAAATCTCATTCAAACAGCTTGCAACTCACACTTCAGGGCTACCACGGGTGCCCGAAAGTTTAAGTTCTCCTTCCCAAAGTTTAGAGAACCCTTACAAAGACTTCGGAGCAGAAGCGTTAAAACTATATCTCACCGAAAAGCTGGCCATGTTGCAAAATCCCGGAGAGAAATCCGAATATTCGAATTTGGGAATAGGATTACTCGGTTTTGTTCTAGGCAAAATCGATAATTCTAGCTATGAGGACTTGATCCAGACTAAAATTTTCGAAAAATATAGCATGTTTAATTCCACTACAATTCGATCCAAAATAATGGATAAATTGGTTATGGGACTTAATGAAAATGGTGAAGAAGTCTCAAATTGGGATATGGGGGTGTTAATGGGAGCAGGTGGAATTTTATCGACCTCCGAGGATTTATCCAAGTTTGCCCTGGCCCATTTTGACGCTAACAATAAGGACCTTGCCCTGACTAGAACTCCCCATCATAAGGCAACCGATGACTTTGCAACCGGCTTGGCTTGGGGAGTAGTAAAGACCGAATCGGGCGCTATATGGTATTGGCATAATGGCGGAACCGGTGGATATACATCTTCAATGATAATGGATACCGAAAAAGAAAACAGTGTTATTGTTCTATCAAATATTTCCGCTTTAGGAGAAATGGCCAGTGAGGTGATGAGCTTGTGCCCAGAACTAATGAAGACTCTTAGGTGAAGTAAATTAGAACAAATAAATTTTAGCATCAAAAGTGATTTTATCTTCAACTTGTACGTACAAGTTGAATTTCCTACCTTTACCCGCAACGTCATAAGGAAAAGTTTATTCCGAAACAGATTAAATATATACATATGAAAATCGCCATGTTGGGTTCGGGTTTTATCGCCCGCTTTTACGCCGAATCGCTGCACGCCCAAAGACGCAAAGACCATGTTGTCATGGTCTATTCAAGAAATGAAGAAAATGCCAAGCGCTTTGCCTTAGATTACGGATTGCCCCATTATAGCACATCCATGGAAGAAACCATTGCCCATCCTGAGGTCGATGTTGTTTTGATTTCATTGCCCAACCATTTGCATGAAGCAGCTGTACTTGCCTGTGCAAAGGCTGAAAAACATGTAATCTGCACAAAACCCTTAGGAAGAACTGCGGACGAGGCAAAGCGCATGCTTGATGCGGTAGAGCAAGCCGGAATCTTTGGAGGGTATTTGGAAGACCTCTGCTATACGCCCAAATTTTTAAAATCAATGCAGAGTGTAAAACGCGGTGATATCGGTCGCGTACTTTGGGCAAAGTCGCGCGAAACACATCCTGGGCCGCATAGCGATTGGTTTTGGGACAAGGAAAAATCAGGTGGTGGTGCTATAATCGATTTAGGCTGTCACTGTGTGGAAATCAGTCGCAACTTTATTGGAAAGCATATAAAACCCATCGAAGTCATGTGCTGGGCAGATACGCAAGTACACCCAATTGACGCCGAAGACCATGCAATTGGCCTTGTAAAGTACGCCAATGGAGCCATCGGTCAGTTCGAGGTAAGTTGGACATTCAGAGGGGGAATGGACCTCCGCGACGAGGTTATGGGTACCGAAGGTACCATCTGGGTCAATAGTTTTTTACGTACCGGTTTTGAAATGTTCACTACGGGAAAAGGCAGCGATGGCTATGTAGCCGAAAAGGCGGAATCGAGCACGGGCTGGTTGTTTCCTGTTGGCGATGAAGCCCATGAACTTGGCTACCCTCATATGTTTACCGATATGTTCAGCGCCATTGAGGAAAATCGAGACCCCTTGGAAACTTTTTATGATGGATATGTGGTCAATGCCATCTTGGATGCGGCTTTTAAATCTGCAGAAACCAAAGTTTGGGAGCCAGTTATTTTAGAAGATTGGCGAGGCGATGACCCCCAAGACAATCAAAAGCAATGGGATTCCTATGATGAAGATCATTATTTAATCAAAAAGGAAATTTTGCCCAACGGGGATAGTACGCTTATCCTAAAACATAAAAAATCTGGGGAAGTTTCCCAAAAGATAACCAAGGCAGAATAAAAGAATTACAATGGACATTTGCGGAAAATCCAATTTCCGCACTTCGTACGTCCAGGGAAACCTTCCTTGCGAACTTAAAGACTATGGATTTTAAAAACACTTCGTATATCATCATGGGCGGGACCACCGGAATGGGGCTCGCTGCAGCCATCGCACTTAAAAAACAAGGTGCCCATATACTCGTGGTGGGCAGAAATCTCGAAAGCTGTAAAAAAGCGGAGAAAGCTTTAGGGGCTAAAAGCATCTCCCTGAGTGGAGACGCCACCGACCCCGAAACCGCAAAGACCGCCATCAAAATAGCCCATGATACTTTTGGCCATATTACCGGACTATTTCATGTGGCCGGGGGAAGCGGCCGAAAGTGGGGCGACGGCGCATTGGATAAAATGACATTGGATGGCTGGAACAAGACCATGGAACTCAACCTCACTTCCATGATGCTTTCGAACCAAGCGATGATCAATTATTTTTTGAATCGGAATAAAGAAGGGGTCATTTTAAATATGGGATCGGTATTGGGCTATTCCCCTTCACCAAAATATTTTGTGACCCATGCTTATGCGGCGGCCAAATCTGCCATTATCGGTTTTTCAAAATCCATTGCCTCCTATTATGCTAAACACAACATCCGTGTAAATGTAATCGCGCCAAGTTTGTTTATTACGCCGATGGCCAAACGGGCCGCCGAAGATGAAGAAATCCTTTCCTTTTTAAAGACCAAACAACCTTTGGATGGGGGTCGCCCCGGGGCATCCGAAGACATCAATAGTGCCGTGCTCATGTTTTTGCACCCCGATTCCAAATTCATCACAGGCCAAGTTTTGGCGGTGGATGGCGGATGGACGTTGAGCGAAGGGCAATATCAATAATCGGAAAATGAAAAAGCATTATTTGGGGATTGACATCGGGGGCACAAAAATAAAGACGGTCATTCTAGATGATAAGGGAACGGTCTTGGAACGCAATGAAGTGTTAACGGAAGACACTTCCAAGGGAAAAGAGCTTTGGAAGAAAAAAATGATTACGCTAATTGAAGCGAAGTCAGAACAATACGCCAAATCAAATTCTGAAGCTTTAAAATGCGGTATTTCCGCTCCCGGTCTTGTCGATGCAGAAAACAAAATGACCTTACATATGCCCAAAAGGCTACAGGGCATCGAAAACTTTAACTGGTCAGAGGCGCTCCAAAGAGATATTCGAGTAATTAATGACGGGCATGCCGCTTGTTTGGCGGAATATGAGTCATTATACAGTGCCGAGGGCGTTCAAAACCTGTTGATGCTCACCCTGGGTACGGGCGTGGGCGGTGGAATTATTATCGACGGAAAATTATATCAGGGTACCCTGCAACGAGCAGGGCATGTTGGCCATATGACTGTTGATTTTCGAGGCTCCCAGACCATGACCAATATGCCGGGCAGTTTGGAACATGCCGTAGGAAATTTTTCGGTTTCCGAAAGAACGGGCGGACGATTCAAAAGCGTTCGCGAATTGGTCGATGCCTACGAAAACCAAAATCCAGAAGCCAAAACTTGGTGGCTGGAATCTGTTCAAAAATTAGCGGTGGCCTTGGCTTCACTGACAAACATTCTTTCTCCCGAACTGATTATTTTGGGAGGAGGGATTACAGCCGGAGCAGGCAATTCACTTATGGATCCCTTGAAAGAATTCATGTCCGATTACGAATGGTGCCCAGGAGGTTATCAAATAAAAATTAAAGAAGCAAAATTAGGAGGATACGCCGGGGCCATCGGCGCGGCATTCTTCGCCAAAAACAAGTCATACTAAAATGAGCTTAACGCAGCAGTATTTATCAAAGGGGAAGGATATTATTTCTACCATAGAAAAACAGGAAGCAACTATACAAAAAGTTGCGAAACTTTTCGCCAAATCAATTCTAAGTGGTCGTATGGTACACCTTTTCGGGTCGGGTCATAGCCGTATGATGGTCGAAGAAATGTGGCCACGGTACGGATCGTTTCCGGGGTTTAACCCGATTGTAGAACTATCGCTTTCTTTTCATAATTTGGTTGTTGGTGCCAACGGACAACGGCAGGCAATGTTTTTGGAAAACGTACCCGGACTTGCCAATCGTATCCTTAGAAATTTCGATACGAGTCCGCAAGACACGGCGCTCATTGTCTCCTCTAGTGGCTGTAACGTAGTGCCTATCGAAATGGCCGAGGAATTTCAAAAACGTAATGTGAAAGTAGTCGCACTTGTCAGTAGTTTACATTTGGAGGGAAGCACCTCTAAAAAAGCCGACGGTAAAAAGCTCATTGATTTTGCCGACTATGTTTTGGATACCGGAGCCCCCTTGGGCGATGCCATGCT
>CBDULZ010000070.1:0-26613 GCA_965368185.1 uncultured Kriegella sp. | reverse complement strand
CCCCCCCTGCCTTCCGATTACCTTATCCCTTATCGGGTTTTTGGAGTTTATCATTCTTCCAGACACCATGCATCTAGAATGCGATTTGGTTAGCGCCTAATCTCATTCTTCGATTTCATTACCTTTTGTGAAGAAGTTTTTAGTAAGTAAAAAGGAGAGATTGTAACGACTTTGCCAACGCGTCTCCCGATAGCTATCGGGACGCTCAAAAAACGTAAGGTCTCCCAGACCTTACGTTTTTATACCGTTTACCAAAGCAAAGTTACATAACGCAAGACATTATAGTACAAATGTTATTATTGCTTTTTTATGAGAGAAGTCCATTGAAAGCTATAATTACTATGTTTTAACTCTTTTTCATTGGAGGTAAATCGAAAGCGGTTGCTTCGTGCTCAAAATGATTTCTGTGTGAACCATCACAAAAAGGTTTGTTATTGGAACGTCCGCAACGACATACACCTAACACTGTTCTACCTTGTAAGTTATATGAATTACCTTGGCTATCTACAATTTCAAAATCTCCTTCTACTTTTACAGACCCATTACTATTTATTGTTAGTTTTGTTTTGCTCATAATATTAAATTCTTTTATTTGATTTTGGTAAAAATATGAATATAGATTTACTTATTATTGCGAATAGCTAAGAGTTATTAGCTTTAAAACAACATATAATAGCTTCTTTTATTTATATTGTTAGTCGCTTTTATTTAGATATATAATGGCAAGTTTATCGCCTTGGCACGAGCATCATGGTGGTATACAAGCCCAAATGATCTGACATAAATGGCATCGCCTCAAAATCACTGGAATCTGCACGTCTATCAGCTCGAAAACGCGTTACTCCTGAAAAATCTACGGTAAATGATTGTGATACATCTGTGTCACTAACAAACATATAATCTATACGTTTTGCACGAGCTGGGGCACTGCGTAATTCGCTACAAAGACCTAAGCCACTTCGCAATCTAACAGGGCACAATGCATCAGCAGTTCCTTCTGCCAACAAATCAGTAGTATAGCCATGACCTCTGTTGGCTTCTGAACGTAAGTCGTTTTGATGTTTCCATAGATCTTTAAAACGCAATATAGACATACAGCCTGTCATGAATTGATATATCGTACCTCGAAAACGGGAGATAAATGTTTGTAATTCTGGTGTAAGGCTATTAAAAACTTCTTGAAATTCATTAAAATCAATTCCATCGCCCAACCTTAAGGCATCCCAAAATCCTCCGGAACTGGGAGTGTCTGAAAAGAGTTCTACAAAGGAGTATACTACATCATCATGTGCATTTAAATTAAAGTCCCCCACAAGAATAGTCGGATTGTTGGCTCGATGCGTAGCACTTATAAAATGAATAAGCTCTAAGAATTGAACGAATTTAACAGCTAGGTTTCCAGCGTTTAAATGCGTGCTGTAAACTTCTAATCGAGATGCACCCATTCCAACATTGACCCGTGTAAGCATCACTCCCTTTCCAACCAATTTATCTTCGTTACTTTCTGCTTTGAATCGATGAAAACCTGCTTTTGTGATTGGCAGGTCGTTACTCACCGTTACCAACCCCGATGACCGTAATTGGCGTTCTGATATTTGACTAGTAACACCACGTATCGATCTTCGCCATGAATTAATCAACCAGTCTTTTTCTCTATTGGTCCATACTTCGCAAAATGCTGAAATGTGGGAATATTGTGAAACTAGTGCACCAATTTCTTTAGAACGTGCTTCAACGGCAGGCTTAAATGGCCTATCATGTGGCGATCTAGCAAATCGTTTCCATATTTCTTTACCTAATGTAGCGGTTATCATTTCGGTAGCCCTAGCGACTTCGGATAAACCTAAAGTGAAAATACCAAGAAGCAAACGACCTCTTCTACTATCAGGAGTAATACCTCTTAAAAAATCCATCAAAAAAGTATTCCAAAATAAAAAGCGTTGATCGACCAAATTTGGATGTGTATGTCGCCTAAAAACCTCTCTCAATCCATCATCAGGTGTCAATTGATGCATCTCTAATAATCGTCTCACTCCAGTGGCAGGTTCTATGCGATCCATGAATGCTGCGATTTCTCTAAAACTATCTCTCATAATTGCTGTTTTATCGTTTTTCTAATTTGGCAATACGCCTATTCAGAGCGTCCATTTCACGTTTCATAGTAGCAATGGTATCGATCAAAGAAGTATGCCCGAAAAGACGTTTTAATTGAACCATCTCGATCTTGTCGCATTTCATATTACCATTCATGGTGACGCCTCCTGGATAATCTCCATTGAAGTTGATGGTTAACCCATCTGTATTGTCATGTACCATAGCACGGCGATGTCCTGAGGCGCCTTTTTTCCGACGTGATAGGTTATCTAGTTTAATGTCATGAGCCTTTAAGTGCAACTCTTTGCCTTCAATTTGTACTGTTCCCCTTTTTAATAACTTAATATCACTTTCCATAATTTTTTAATCTTAGTTACTATTTATCTTTATTATTCACTACTGAATGAAAACAAAGCATGTAGGTTAACATCTTTTGTGAGTTTTTTTTGAAAAGTGTCTTTGCAGTCCCTGTAGGCGGTACAATATAATTTACAATAAGATATCGTTCCACACCGATTGACCTTCCTCCTACGTCGCTAAAATGGGCTTTGGGGCACATGCGTCGGTCAGTAAATAAGCCTGCCCGAGCATACCCTACTTGCCAGAATCGATGTATTGGGAGAGGCCGGTACGGGCGGATCTTATTTATTGTCTTTTTATTTATTTACATAAGTATTCTGGAACCTAGAAAATGATTTGACTAGCACCAAATCCCATTCTTCGATTTCATTGCCCTTTGAGAAGAAACTTTTTAGACGCGATAAAAAGTGATTACCTAGTGGGTGATTGCTTTTTTCGGCGAGATGAAGCGGTGGCAAAAGAAGTATAGCGCCAAATTAGGCCAGCGCATCTCCCGATAGCTATCGGGACGCTCAAAAAAGAAAAGGTCTACTAGATCTTTTTTAAACCCTCGTCCCTATTTTACACAAGCAAAGTGTCATATTGCAAAACATTATGATACAGATTGATGAATACAAATTTTAGGTTTAATACCTTGGCCCTAGGCTAAAATTTTATAGTAGTTATAGCCACCTGCGTACTTTATAGCTTATCAATTTTCAGTTGATAATCGAATTCTTCATCCCCGTTAAATTTTTCAGGGGTCGAAACCACAACCAAATATAACGTAGCATTTGAAGGAACTTCTAAAGTTGCATTGCCTTTGTGATTTGTTATAGGTAGGGTTGAAAAGGTGTAATCTTCATCAATAGCAATGATTGTTGCCACATAAAAATCTGAGGTGGTGCCCTCGTCACCAAAGGAATCACCGATGAAATCTATATTGTAGGACGATGTTGTCGTGTTGTTGACCTTGATCACGGTATGCGACCATGCCATGTTTTTTTCAACAGGGGAAAAATAACCCGAACTTCCTGCATCGGTCAATTCTAGACTGTATGAATTGTCATCGTTGACCCCTTGATGTTCGTTTCCGTAGTGAATTGCGTACAATCGCCACCATTCTTGAATTTGCTTGATGTCTTCCTTGGGCTGATCGGGAATGTTGTGCAACACCGTAATATCTCTTGCAAATTGTCTAAATATGCCTTTGAAATCGGAAAGGTTTTCATACATATATTCTTGGGGACTCTTATCGTAACCCGAGTAAAACGATTCCGCAAGAAAACCTTCAGGTATTAATTCGTTCCAATACGCGTACATGAAAAATAACACCCCCGCATATTGTCTGCCATTTCGGCTAAAGGTCTTAACCTCAGGCTCAGGACCCCATAGACTAATTTGTGGTTGCATGGTAAAACTCGGTATTATGTTATAGTCACTATACCAATCTTTGGGTGTTGTACGAACGTCTTCAAATGCACTGGCCGTGGATTCTACATACCATCTGTTGTCAGGGTCTTCATAACTAAACGTATTGTAATGGTTACCTGCTTTATATTGCATGATATGGAATATTTCATGCATTACCGATCCGGTGGTAGGTCGTGTTTCTATTACAACATGACGTTCTAAATGGCCCGGGGCGGTGTAGTACGGCATGCTGTATTCATCGGTGCCTACACCCTGTCCCCATCCATCGGGAAGAATATCAATACCATCCCCTTCATTGCCCTTATGATGCACATAAATGTTGATATAGTGCGTTTCAGAACCAATGGGAGGTTCCATTCCGTTCGTTATACCATAGTCGTACGTATATTCCGCCCATTTTAAAACATCCTTGGCGTCATGGTTGTGGTCCCACTCTTTGTCCCACCATACCATAAAATGCTCGGAGCCTCTATAATCCAAAACGGTTTCGTCAAAGAAGGAAGTCCTTCTTATGCGGTTTCCTAAATCTTTTGGTACAAAGAAGCCCTTCAAACTTCCGCCCCCGGCGGTAATGTTTATTTGGTCTATCAATTGCAATCGATCCCCAACGATACCGGACCATCCATCGAACTGATAATCGTCGTTCGGAATTGCAAGAATCTCCAATTCACTGCCTGCTTCAAAAGAAAGTATCGAGCTTGTGTTTAATCGAAGGGTTTCCTGTGTATCGGTATTTCGTATTTCAAGATGGCCTCCTTCCTCAATTTCGAAATCGACAGCAACGGCATTGGCAAACCCTTCTGCAAAAACAGCTGTGATATTCGTTTCTTTATCTATCGTCAACTGAATAGGATTTTCGGCTCCTTCGTGATCTCCCGACCATTTGACGAACCTTTGTCCAATGCCGGGATTGGCAGTTAATTCTACCACGGTGCCGGAAACGTAATCGGTGCTTTTGCCCGACTGAACAATGGTTTCAGCAACTGCGCCCTGACCTTCTATGGAGATGTTCAATGCATACTGTCTTTTTTCAAATACGGCAGTGATATGCTTTTCTTCGTCCATATTCAATTGAAGTGGATTGTCAGTACCTTCATGATCGCCTGACCACCTGACGAACATATAATCTTCCCCCGGATTGGCAATTAGTTCAACCACGGTACCGGAATCGTAATCGGTGCTTTTACCCGCTTGAATGATACTTTCATCTACGGTACCCTCACCTTCTATGGTCACGGTCAAGGCATAAACTCGTTTTTCGAAGACGGCCGTAAGATTTTTGTTTGCGTCCATGGTAAGCGAAATAGGGTTTTCAGACCCCGTTGCACTGCCCGTCCATTCTACAAAGATAAATTCAGCATTCGGGCTAGCCGTAACGCTGACCTTTGAACCTTCGTCATATTGTCCCTTGTCGGGCGACACGCTACCTCCTTCGGATGGGGATAAACTTACGGCAAGGGCGAATTTTGTAATTTCCTTCGCCACGGTTGGTGGATCACTCTCATCACTCTTACCACAGGTTATTAGGAGAATGGAAATTAGAACTACCTTGATTAACTTTTTCATATACAAATGGTTGGTTCTGTGAATTTAAATAAAATAATAGTACGACAGCGAAATTGATTGCCTTTACATTGAAGTATTGTTTAAAGAGATAGCGCGGAGGGATTCATATATCTCGTAAAGGTATTGTGAACCCTCGACCTGCCCAAAAAATCAAGGTTTAAGTTATCCGTTTGCAAGCCCCAACGATGTTCTGTCAAAACCAAAAGGTGCCACGTTCCAAAGGGTGCCTACACCCAAAACATGGCCCATTTCATGAACAATTACTTCCTCGAACAAAGCCAGTTCTTCTAAAAAGTAAAGATCTGCAACATCAAAGAACATAACTCATGACAATGTGAAGAAATCATCGGTACGAACAAACTGTGGTCCGGCATGACCAAGAATCCGGGCAAGAGATTTGCACGGAATAGTCGGAAAACGAATGGACAGTCAAATAGAAAAGGCCATGGAAGAATCGGATGTTGTCCTTTTTATACTTTCCCAAAGTTCTGTAGCCTCAAAAGAACTTATGGACGAGGTACACTCCTCGCTAAATGATCGTAAAATGTTCATTCCCTTGTTAAGTGAACCTTGTGAACTTCCCAAAAGGGTGAAAAGAATACAGTTTATTGATCTAAACACTAATCGTTCTGAAGGGATTGCGAACCTTTTCAAGGCATTGGCGTTAAAAGGGTACAACTTTAGTGAATTGCATCGAGATGTATTGGCATTGCTTACAGAAAGCGAACAAAAGCTACTGGCCAAGAAAGAATTGGCTAGATATAAATTCGAAGCCAGAGAAAGGCGGAACCGAAGTCGCAGGCTGCTATTATTAGGAATTGCTTCAGTTGTTTTAGGTATCCTTGCATTTATAACCTGGGACTACAACAAGAAGGATCGCGACCATTTTAACAAGATTGATAAAGTCTTTAATGTATATGGTAGGCACAGCAAGGATACTATGAATCTCATCGAGAAGCAGTTTACAGAACATGGATACAACTTTGCCTATTGTGTACATAAACATGTTATCTCAGATATTCTTGAGGATAATCAGTTCTATTCTACGGATGGAGAGACTGAAGCTGTTCCAAATTACCGTCTGAAAATAGACAGTTGACAAGCTATTATTAATAATTTACCATTAGACAAGTTCTAGAGCAACTAAAAGCCATAGACAAAAGAAGTCTAGAATTATAAGAAAATAGCTCTCCTTTAAATAAACCTAAGTAGGACTATAAATGTAGAAATTTAAACCCATGCAATAAACATTATGCTGCCCTCCCTCCTACCGATAGTGATAGGGATTGTCTTATAAAAGTGGCTTTTCTATACTAATTGTTTATTTTTAAAGACAGTCATAAACCTCGTTTAACATACTCCGGTTCTTTTTTAGGCCTGGTTAGTTTTTGAAGCTATACTAAGTCCGTTTTCCGCCACTGTTTTTAACACTACTTACAAGTGGAAGCCCTAGGCAACACATTTCTACTAGTTGACAACAAAATTTAAAATATCCGCATTAACGTAAGTATATTCGAGGGTAAACCCCTACAATACTATGGGTTAATTCTGAAATAGTTGTTATTTTATTTTCCAATGAGGTATGCACAACCTTTACTGACGGTCCTTCTAAACCTGATTTTATCCAATCAAGCTTTACAGTGTCAAATCGATCAAGATTCGGTCTCATTTCATCATATCGAAACCGGATTGTCTCAAAGCTCGATCTCCACAATCTTTGAGGATAGCCAAGGTTTTTTGTGGTTGGGCACATCCAATGGCATCCATAAATTCGATGGAACGCACCTACAGGAATATCAGAAGAACGTCGATGGCACTACAAGTCGCAGCTATGGGTATGTGGAAAACATCTATGAAGACGAAGATAATCTCTTGTATATCGGCACCGACCAAGGATTGAATATTTATAACCGCAAGCAGGACGTGATAAGCCCCTATCCTTTTAAACATGATAGTCTTCGCATACAGTCCAAAAATTTCACATCCGTAGAAAAGATCAACAATGTATTATGGTTTGGCACCAATTCAAGTGGCCTTTACCGCTACGATATTGACACTGGTGAAACGAAAGGGTTTAGATTTAAAGAAATTGATGAGGGGCGCAACAACCACAATAAAATCTTAAAGATTGCTTCACTTGATGGCGTCAGGTTACTTATAATCGCACAAGGTGCTATCTATATCATCGATACCGATTTACGGATTCTAAAAAAAATAGATGAAATGTCGAGTATTAGCAGTGCAACAAGAGCCGGTCAAAATAGATTTCTGATCGGTTCGCATACCGGCGAACTGCTACAGCTCGATATTTTCACTGACAATACCATTTCGACCCATAAAGTTTCAATTAACCCTGGGTATTCCATTTTATCGTTGGCAGAGGATAATTATGGCAATATATGGGTAGGGAGCGAAAACGATGGATTATCCATTTATTCCATTTCTACAGGAAACTTAACGAACCATAAGACCGACTATAGTAATGAAAACTCGATACCCAACAACTCCATTTGGTCATTGTATAAGGCTAAAAACGGAGTGATGTGGGTCGGATCGTTCAAGAAGGGATTAAGCTTTTTTGATTCGAAATACTACAAATTCACACACATTAAAAATGACCCATCCAATACAAACTCGTTAAGTAATAATATTGTGAATTGCTTTGAGGAGGATGAACATGGTAATTTATGGATCGGAACAGATGGTGGTGGTTTGAATTATTGGGATAGGCAACGAAATTCCTTTGAACAATATGCACTTAGTAATGAAAAACTGAATAGCAATGTGGTTCTTGCACTACTCCACGATAAACAAAATAAACTATGGATCGGTACGTGGGGAAATGGATTGGCAATTTTAAACAAAGAGCGTAAAGAGTATAAGGTGTGGGACACCGAAAACTCATTTCTAGCATCAAATAATGTTATTGACCTAATGCAGGATTCGAAGGGTCGAATTTGGATCGCTACCTTATTCGGGGGTTTACAATATTTTGACCCCGACACGAATACGCATCAAAATATTAGGCTACAATCTGATATAGATGGTACAAATGCGACCATGGTAGCCAGGCTGTTGGAAGATGATGAAGGTGTAATATGGGCAGGCACGCAAACCGATGGGCTTTTTAAGCTAACGGAAATAGAAAATAAATGGAATGTGATTCATTATCATAGCTTAAATACTAATAAAAGGATTACCCATAACTTTATAAATACGATTTTACAGGACGAGAATAAAACCGTTTGGGTAGGTACACAAGCAGGTTTAAATAGATATGTGCCCAATACCGGTTCGTTTCAATCGGTAACAAAGGCCGACGGGTTACTAAATGATGCCATAAAGGGAATAGCATATTACGATGATGGTTTTCTTTGGCTAAGTACTGAAAGGGGTATTATTCGGCTTAACCCAAATACCGGTGCCAAACTAAATTATGATTCGGTTGATGGATTGCAAGGCAACGAGTTTAATGCCGCTTCAAATTATAAAACGGCTAAAGGGGAATTAGTATTTGGCGGAAGTAATGGCTTTAATATATTCACGACGGATCAGGCTAAAAAAAGAACGGATATACCAAGAGTATATGTATCCGGACTTAAAGTTTTCAACAAGGCTGTTTTACCAAATGATAATTTTGGAATTCTGAAACAGCATATTAGTGCCGTGGATTCTTTATCACTTTCCCATAATCATGCGGTGGTCAATTTTGAATTCAGTGCATTAACCTATCGCCATCCGGAAAAAGTGAATTACGCTTATTTTTTGGAGGGATTTGAAACGGAATGGAATTACGTGGGCAATAAGACAAGTGCTACGTACACCAACTTAAATCCCGGGCATTATACTTTACGCATAAAATCTACCAATTCTGATGGGGTCTGGGTAGATAATGAATCTAACCTGTTTATTACCGTTAACCCGCCTTACTGGAAAACGTGGTGGTTCCGGTTATTGGTAATAGCCTTAATTGTCATGCTTTTTTTCATCGCCCACTATCTTAGAGTAGAAAACATTAAAAGCAATCAAATTAGGTTAGAAAGGGAGATAGCTGAACGAACGAAAGAGTTGCAACAGCAAAAAAATAAATTGGTTAAAGCTGCGGAAGAATTATCATCAAAAAATGACGAGATACAACAGTTTACGTATGCAGTTTCCCATGATTTAAAAAGTCCGCTTAACAATATAAAGGGAATTGCCAGTTTAATTCCAAAGGATATTGTTATCAATGATTTTCCAAATCTTGAAAAGTATTTAAACTTAATAGGTATTTCATGTAATACCATGAGCGAATTAATCACCGATATAACAGAAATTGCGAGGTTGGGCAAAATCGAAAATAAAAATGAGTTACTTGATACGAAAGAAATAATGGATTTGGCCAAGGCATTGATAAGCGGTAAGCTTAGTAAGGAAAAAGTTACGCTTAAAATTGCTGAGAATTTGCCAAATATCTATGGTGACCGTAATAGAATGATCCAAGTCTTCGGTAATTTTTTTGACAATGCCATCAAATACATGGGAGACCAGCAAAACCCCATGATTACCGTTGAAGCCCAAGATAATGGTGCCTCTATAAAGTTTTTAATAAGAGACAACGGTTCGGGAATGGACAAAAGGTCATTAGAGAAACTTTTTACACCTTTCATGCGTTTTCATGCCAAAGTTAAAGGAACCGGGCTAGGATTGTATATGACCAAAAAAATTGCAGCTTCCCATTACGGTACGATCTCCGCAGAGTCAGAGGGCAAGGGAAAAGGGTCAACATTTATATTGACCTTGCCTAATGCCGAAATTGCAGCCCTAAAAGCTAAAAATGGAGAGGAACGTGTTGCGATAAAGTCCTAGTTGATATAAATGGCATATCGGTTTAGCGAAATAGGGTTTTCAGACCCTGTTGCACTGCCCGTCCATTCTACAAAGATAAATTCAGCATTCGGGCTAGCCGTAACGCTGACCTTTGAACCTTCGTCATATTGTCCCTTGTCGGGCGACACGCTACCTCCTTCGGATGGGGATAAACTTACGGCAAGGGCGAATTTTGTAATTTCCTTCGCCACGGTTGGTGGATCACTCTCATCACTCTTACCACAGGTTATTAGGAGAATGGAAATTAGAACTACCTTGATTAACTTTTTCATATACAAATGGTTGGTTCTGTGAATTTAAATAAAATAATAGTACGACAGCGAAATTGATTGCCTTTACATTGAAGTATTGTTTAAAGAGATAGCGCGGAGGGATTCATATATCTCGTAAAGGTATTGTGAACCCTCGACCTGCCCAAAAAATCAAGGTTTAAGTTATCCGTTTGCAAGCCCCAACGATGTTCTGTCAAAACCAAAAGGTGCCACGTTCCAAAGGGTGCCTACACCCAAAACATGGCCCATTTCATGAACAATTACTTCCTCGAACAAAGCCAGTTCTTCTAAAAAGTAAAGATCTGCAACATCAAAGAACATAACTCATGACAATGTGAAGAAATCATCGGTACGAACAAACTGTGGTCCGGCATGACCAAGAATGCCCCCGGCGCCGTCATTTGCAGATATAGTGACACGCCAGTGTTCTATATCGTAAGCAAGTATGTAAAAGCCGTCTTACTGGGAAGTTTGTTCCTGTTTTTAGTACTGGTTTGGACAATGGTAGAAGTTGAAAAGGTGCCCTGGATTACAATACCGTACCATTGCTCAGCCAACGCTTCAAAAGAATCTCGTTATGGGAAATAGCCACAAGGTGAAATTTCGTAAAACGCTTAAATACCCGTGATTCTTTAAGCGGCTCCATACAAACTGTAACTGGGGATAGATAGTTGGAATGAATCAATAGTAGTTCACCTTCACGCTTTAGGAGATAGCCCACATGGCCCTCGTCAAAACCTATAAAATAGAGTCCTTCTTTAGTTAAACGATCAATCTCTGCAAAGGCTTTTTCCGTTGTATCTTGAACAACCATATCAATTGTCGAACCACAACTAATCATTTTAGCTTCATCAATAGGCGATTTTTGCGCCAACGTATACCGATTGAGATTTAAACCCATATCGCGCAAGGTGGTCGATATAAAATAACCACATGCAATTTTACCTTGGTTAGGTATCGCTGTATGGCCCCCAAAACTCCAAGGTGTACCGTACCAATGCGGTATGATTTTATCGACTAATTGATTGGTAAAAGCTTTTCTAATCTTGTCTAAGGAGATGGTGCCCAATCGAAGGCCTTTTTTTAAACGCAAACGAAGTTGATTGGCGGCTACTTTGGTGCTTGCGTATGATACTGCAATACTATCGGAATCAGTTTTAAATCGAAGGATTGTACCTTTCTTAAAACTCTTGGCTTTCACTAGGGGCAACGGTTTTTCGACAACAATGCCATAGGCTGCCTTATCGTCTATTTTAGGTGCCAGATCGTTTGTAAAGCCTAAACAAAGTAGTAGCGAAAAAAAAAGCATGGTTATTGTATGTAAGAGAAGGAGTCGCCCTCTTTCCTTGTAACGTATTAGTTACGAGAAAATTATAATTATTATGTTAATTTGTTGCCTTAAATTTAGAAACTAGATAGTAAGGTTCACAGCCCACCACACTTCATAATCACTAGGTCTCAAAGGTCTGTAACTTTGAAAACCTTGATCCGCTATTCTTAGCCCAATAATTACATTATTTTCATCGTGAAGATAGTTTATAAAAATGAACGAATGTCCATAAGGATCTAGTTTTTGGACATTTACTCCTTGCACTACCTTTTCGTAGTCTTCCCTGTACCGCCAGACCTGCATGAGTGCTCCAGGTTTTAATTGGCCACTCCAAACTCCAGATGAATCAACTAAAGTGCCCATACCCGCATATGAAATAGCACCAGCGTTGCCTTTGCCCCTATATTCTTCTGGAAGGCTTCGCCATTCCATTTTTTCGGCTGATGCGGAAGCGTATAGCGAATTAAATACCTGTTTTGGCGTGTAGAATTTTGAGGCCATACTAACCGGTAAATCTTGATAGGGTAAATGCCCATGAACCTCTTTATACGCCTGTTCAAAACGACCTTTACTCACGGTAAGGCAATGACCTCCGGGCTCCTTTTTTTCACTGTTCAGATAATTCTCAACTATCCTTTCAGCAACCGGACTAGCGGTATCTAAAATGGCTTGTGGCACAATTTCGTTATCTTCTGCAGTTGCAATGCTTTCTGCCAGTGAATCTTCCGCACTGGATAGAATCGTCAATACCTCCGTATTTTGGATAATTGAGTCATGACTATGGACTCTAAAATCTTGTGTGACAGTTGTCGTAGTTCCAGTACTATCATTAACTTGGATAACATTTTGATTGGGACCATATAGGATTATTTCCTGCTTGTTTTTCTTGGTCGAGGTACATCCCAATAGCAGAAGACCTATAAGATTTATTAATGCAGCGTAGGCAATTAACTTTTTTAGAAACATTTTTATGTGTTTGCTCTTCATATTTCAAACTTGTATGCGATTTTCTGTACGTTGGACTGGCTAATCCTATTAACTACTAATATGCCTTCAGCAAAACAACGGCAAAGGTAACACAATTACCAACTTATTTTTTGTCGGATGGCCCGATAACAGGATTAGTAGCAATACAGGATGCTCAAGCCTTTTAAAGAAGGCGAAGCCTCCAATCTATACAATCTAATAGCATCGAAAGGATTGACCGTTCCGTATGCTAAAATGATGAAAGATTCCCTTAGAACGGATATTGATCAGGTGTTAAATACACTTCCCATGAGAGAAAGTGAAATTACAAGACCCTACGGTGGAATTAGAGAACAAACCCCCAAGAGCCTGAGTGAAATTGGTGAACTCTTTGATATTACTAGAGAACGTGCTCGGCAAATTGGGGAAAAAGCGATTCGGATCCTACGAACCAAGTCACATAACGAAGTTTTAAAAGCGTATTTGTAGCACACATAAGTGAGCTATATTTTGGAATAAGACCGACTCCCAAAAGTCGGCATTGGCTTTACTACCAAATTTTGATCCTCTCGGATTAAGGTTTAAAATTGACTTCCCCCTCCTGCACATCAAAGGCTTTATAAAAGGTGTAAAATTCATTCACGCGCCATATACTGGCCAGGGATAAAAAGAACCGTTGGTCTGGGGTATGACCGCCAATCGTAACAGTTTCCTACCCGTGCGGCGTTTAAGCTTAATATAAATTGGGTACTCGAATACGATCGATCACCGTCATTAGCGATCCCAATGAAGAGGAGAATGCAAAGAATTCCTGAGTTTGTTAATCAACTTGGCACGACTGCCCGAAACCCTTACCGAGCTTCATATCGGTAATTTTAATTCGGTTATAAATAAGGCCCCTGCCGCAGATCTCAATATATTTGGCATGGATGAGGCCCTTAAATTTGAATTTGTAAAAGAAATGTCCGTTAAAAAAAAAGTACCTGTTTGTTTGTAAAGAATTCCGGACATGAGCGTATTTTGGCATAAAACAAATGATTCCTTAAATGCTAAAATTGATTTCCGATTAACTTTTAAGCGATTTCATATCGATTACAAACCGGTATTTTACATCACTCTTCAACATGCGCTCGTAAGCTCTATTAATATCTTGAATACCAATGACTTCAACATCCGAGGTAATATTATGTTTTCCGCAGAAATCCAATAATTCCTGTGTTTCGGCAATACCGCCTATTATAGAACCTGCCACCGACTTGCGGCCCAAAATCATGGGTACGGTAACCAACACGGGATCCAACGGGCCTAAATAACCGACAACCACCAATGTACCATTGGTGGTCAATGCGCCCACATACGGGTTCAAATCATGCGCATAGGGAACGGTGTCAATAATGACATCAAAACGGCCCATAACTTTATTCATTTCAGCCTCATCGGTAGAAATAATTACTTCGTCGGCACCCAGGGCTTTGGCATCATCTATTTTATTGGTAGATCTCGAAAACAAGCTAACGTGTGCGCCTAGTGCACGTGCTAATTTAATGGCCATATGGCCCAAGCCGCCAAGACCGACTACGGCAACCTTACTACCTTTACCAACATTCCAATATCGTAAGGGTGACCATGTTGTAATTCCTGCACATAAGACTGGAGCAATACCTGCCCGATCTAAATTTTCCGGTACGCGCAATACGAATGCTTGATCTACAACAATGGTTTCTGAATAGCCACCATGCGTATTTGTTTCTAAATGTTTATCATAACCCCCATAGGTACCCACCCATTCAGGACAATACTGTTCCAAGTCGGCCTGACAATTCGTACAGGTTCTACAAGAATCGACCAAACAACCCACTGCAACCAAATCGCCTTCTTTATACTTTGACACTCCCGCCCCTACCTCGGTTACCCTGCCTACAATTTCGTGGCCTGGAACAACAGGATACTGGGTCATGCCCCAATCGTTCCGTGCAAAATGTAAATCGGAATGACAGACACCACAAAATAAAATATCGATTTCAACATCGTTCTCAAGGACTTTTCTCCTGTCGATGTCAAGTTGCTCGAGATCTGCTTCGGCAGATTCGGTTCCGTATGCTTTTACCCTCGTTACTTTCATAATTGCTTGATTTTATTGTTACTGAAACTAGTGTATAATTTCAATTTGATTTAGTCGCAAATGTGTGCTGGCTTTGAAAAGGAAACAAAAGGTACAAAAAATCTATTCAAAACTTTAGAGGTAAATTTCATTCCGAATACCGGTGCAACATCGACGGAAATTTAAGTGTCGACAAAAGAAAAAGAAGTACCAAATGTCGTCGATAGCTGCACAAGATTTTTATTGTTTTTAAGGATGCTTATCCATCCCGCAAAAACTCGATGTAATTTTGCTTTAAGAGTTAAAAATTTGAAAAAAAATTAAAGAAACTACATATTTATTAGGAATTATGCAAAATAATACTAAATTATAACTAAGAAATTTTAATAAACAAATAATATATGAGGCAACTTAAGATCACCAAACAAATTACAAACAGAGATACCAAATCCTTGGAAAAGTACTTTCAAGAAATATCAAAAATTGATATGATTACTGCAGATGAGGAGGTAGAACTGGCCCGAAGAATACGTAAAGGAGATCAAATTGCCCTAAATAAATTAGTAAATGCCAATTTACGTTTTGTGGTTTCCGCAGCAAAACAATATCAAGGAAACGGATTACGGCTTTCCGATTTGATCAACGAAGGAAACATTGGGTTGGTCAAAGCGGCCAAACGTTTTGACGAAACCCGCGGTTTTAAATTTATCTCCTACGCGGTATGGTGGATCCGGCAGTCTATATTGCAGGCGATGTCGGAACAATCGCGAATGGTTCGATTGCCCTTGAACAAAATTGGGGAAATTAACAAAATACGAAAGGTATACTCTTCTTTGGAACAAACTTATCAGCGGCCCCCAAGTGCCGTCGAAATTGCCAGGGAGCTGGATATGAGCCCCGCGCAGGTTAAACTTGCGATAAAGAACTCAGGCAGGCATTTGTCGATGGACGCACCTTTTGAAGAAGGCGAAACCTCCAATCTATACAATCTAATAGCATCGAAAGAGGCGACCAGTCCGGATGCTAAAATGATGGAAGATTCCCTTAAAACGGATATTGATCAGGTGTTAAATACACTTCCACTAAGAGAAAGTGAAATTATACGGCTTTACTATGGAATTGGAGAACGAACCCCCAAGAGCCTGAGCGAAATTGGTGAACTCTTTGATATTACGAGAGAACGCGTACGGCAAATTCGAGAAAAAGCGATTCGGATCCTACGAACCAAATCACGTAACGAAGTTTTAAAAGCGTATTTGTAGCGCACATAAGTGAGCTATGGTTTGGAATAATGCCGACGTTCACATGTCGGCTTTTGCTTTACTACCAAATTTTGATACGCTCGGATTCAGGTTTAAAATTGACTTCCCCCTCCTGCACATCAAAGGCTTTATAAAAAGGTGTAAAATTCATTAACGGGCCATTCACGCGCCAAATGGGCGGGGAATGTGGGTCCGTTGTTACATAATTCCTTAAAAATTCGTCGCGTACCTTAACGCGCCATATACGGGCCAGGGATAAAAAGAACCGTTGGTCAGGGGTATGGCCGCCGATTTTAACAGTGTCCTGGCCTTGTGGAGTTAACTTAAAGGCATCGTAGGCAATGGCAATACCTCCATTATCTGCCGTATTTTCACCTACCGTTAAAGCGCCCTTTAGATGAACACTGTCCAAGACCGTGAATTCATCGTATTGGTCTACAATTTGCTGTGTTTTGGCCTTGAATTTTGTGTAATCGTCCTCCGTCCACCAATTGGACACATTTCCATTCTTGTCATATTGGGCCCCTTGATCGTCAAAGGCATGGGTAAACTCATGACCGATAACCATGCCAATACCACCGTAATTAACGGCATCATCGGCATATAGGTCAAAATAAGGCGATTGCAGGATTCCTGCCGGAAATACAATTTCGTTCAAAGCGGGGTTATAGTAGGCAGTGACCGTAGACGGCGTAGTATGCCACTCATCCCGATTTGGCGCTTTGTTCAGCTGCGACATTTCGTATTGGAATTCGTTTTGGCGTAAGGCGACAACATTTTCAAAAAACCGGTCTCTTTCTATGTCCACGTCGTAGGTTCGCCATACATCGGGATATCCTATTTTTTTATTTATGGCGAAAAGTTTATCCTTGGCTTTTAGCTTGGTGCTATCACTCATCCAATCCAGCTGCTCAATACGCTTTTCCAAAGTTTTCTGAAAGTTGTTGACAAGCGCTAACGCACGCTTTTTGGCATCTTCATTAAAGTAACGCTTGACGTATAATTGTCCAAGGGCGAAACCTATTTGCTGGTCTACCCTACGGGTCATCAATTTGGCACGGGGTTGTTGTACGGACTGTCCGGTCAATACTTTTGAATATTCGAAGTCCGCCTCTTGAAAAGGCGTACTTAAAATAGCGGCATGAGACCTTATGGAATTTGCTTTTAAATAGACCTTCCAATCGTTTAGAGGAATGGAAGCCAACATAGCATCAAGGATTTCGTAATAGGCTGGCTGACTAACATCTACGGAATCAACGTCGGCCCCCAAATTTTCCAACATGGCTTTCCATTCAATATTTCCCTGGGAGTTATTCAGATCAGCCACGGGTAATTTATGGTAATTCTCCTTGACCTCCCTTATTTCCACCCGTATTTTATGCGCTTCTGCCAATTGTTTTTCAATAGCATAAACTGTGTTGGCCTTCTCTTCGGCCTTGGTATCCGCTACCAGTTTAAATAGGGTGCTAAGGTAGGTTTTATAGGCTTCCTGAATCTTCTTTACCGCTGGGTCAGAACCAAAATAATAATCACGATCGGGCAAGCCCAAGCCTGTTTGCGTAAAATGCAACATATTGATTGTGCTATTTTTATCATCGGGCGAAACATAAAGGGCAATAATGGAATGATTGTTCGATTTTATTTGTTCCGCAACAAACTCCATCATTGATGGAATATTGGGGATGGCATCGATGTTGTTTAAAATGGGCAAAATAGGAGTAACACCCCTCTGGTCGATGCCAATGGTATCCATACCGGAAGCATAAAAATCCCCTACCAATTGTTCAACGCTTCCTTTGGGGTGATCTCCATTCGAAGCTTCGACCAAGATATTTCTTAACAATTCCTGCTGCGGAATATTTAGAAAACGGTAAGACCCTACCCCTACCTGGTCATCGGCAATAACCGCTTGGTTATACCATGTTTTATTTACATGGTCGAAGAAATTATCCCCGGGCCTTATGGAATCTGTAATACCCTCAAAAACAACGGTTTTATCTTCAGAGAGAAGATCATTTCTACTGGAAGGTTCATTTTTACAGGAAAGAATTAGGCAGGCAACAAGTGGTAAGAAGACGAAACTTTTCATTTGTTCAATATATGTTTCCCAAATATAGACATTATTTAAAGTAGGGCACATAGCACTTTTGACTCTTAATCGTAGATACCGTAACCAACATAGAACCCAACGGAAGGCGACTAACGCACAAAATTTTATAGTACGTGCAGTGCGGGTTATGTGGCTAATTGCTATGTGAAGTGCTCAGATTGTAGAAAGTCGCTTGTACATAATCATCTGCCAAACCACTATTATTCTGATTATATACACCGGCTTTAAAGTACATATATTGTCCGCCTACGTCATAATTACTAGCGCTCATGTCGACATATTGTGTAATTGTTTCTTTTCCTTCCCTACTAATCTCCACCCACATTTCGTTACCAACAACTTTTACCGAATAGCTGAATTTTTCATTTAGGGCAATACCGTCTGGAGGGTTTGAAGCACTGTTGGTTCTGCTTCCTATCATTTCATAATAATCCTCATCCAAGGCATTTCCTTCATGCGCTATATAAATTGCGCCTAATTCATTCCCTGGTAATTTTCTATAGTAGATACGTAATGGCTCATCATCATTGGCATGTATTTGACCGATAATTGCTCTTCCGACTTGACTACTATCCCCTGTGGTCGTAACATAATTTACAGCCAAGGTCGCATTTAAATCGCCGTCATATCCACCAGCATTTTCAATATCATTTTGAGGGGCACTCCCAAATACCCAATTGTTTTTGGTAATACCCTGTGTGCTAATATTGGTATTGCCCGCACGCAGCATTTCCCGAAGTTCAGAGCGGGTATACTTGGTGTTTTCCGATGTTTTAAAACCATCTACGGGGCATTTAAACACCATACCACCATCATCCGCCGTATAAAAATACGCCTCGTTTTGATACTTGGCATTCAAATCGTGTTCACTAATGGTATCTGCCTTATTATTGCCATCGGCATCGGTCGGAATACTTAAATTCCATGTGCTCAAATCAAAATTTTCGGATGGGGCAGGATTAGAATCAGTGTCTTGGATGTCATCGTCTTCCTTGTCCTCGATGACCTCATTGGAATCAGGGTCTTGGTTGTCATCGTCTTCATTGGAATCTTCTACAAATTCATCGGATTTTCCGTTTATTTCTACCGTATCATTGGAGCCACACCCCAACTGAAGCCATAGCATGCCAAAAAGAAACATATTTAGGCCTATTTTCAACTTCAAGGCAAGGTTCTTAATCTTAATAAATTTCTTCATAATCACTGGTATAGCAAACATAGTTAAGAACGGGAAAACGCATGCATTAGTATTTGTCAAAATTGGCTTTTATACGACAGCGCAGCTCCCAACAACAATCCGGACGTTTAAAATGGTAAGGGGCTATTTTGCCGTCGATTTACTATTTCACACACTACAAGATGATTTTAGGGTTCCCATTCTACATGCACCTAATTCATAGATATATAAATTTTGCATTGGTGAATAGAGTTCGAACAAAATTCATTATATTTAATAGAATCTAGTACTACGTATCTATTATTTGATTCGTAACTAAAAAATACTGATATCATGAGCCGTTTAAAAAAACTTAAATATTTTACTTTGGTAATGCTCCTAATTAGTTTCATTGCAGTTGGCTCGTTGAGCTCGTGTAGGGATACTAAAAAAGAAGAAAAAACCGATCAGCAGGGAGAGCATCCTGAAGCTGAAGAACACCCAACGGAAGCAGGTGACGCCGAAGAGCATCCAGCAAGTGATGGTGATGAACATCCCTCCAAAGAGGGTGAAGAGGAGCATCCCGAAGGCGATAAATAGCCGCTTGCCTCTGTATTAGGGCAGCATACTTACCTTAATTTTCCGATTTTTCTTGGTCAGATTTCCTGTGAAAGGAAAAAAATGTTTTGGGAAATGCCGGGGATTTTCCAATCTCCATAACTGGGTATGCGAGAAAATTAATCGGTCCGGATTGAGGGCCAGGTTCTATTTGAAGGTCCCGACCTCGGGTGAATTCAATACGATTTGCCGGATGCCTGCCAAAGTAGTAAGTGGCAAGTGCCGAGTATTTGTTGGCTTCACTGATATCTACCGGCCACCATTTTCCTTCTGCATAAAATTCGGCCCAACAGTGATATCCATCGATGCCCCCTTCATTACGATCCGATGGAATGGCAGCTCCTACTGCAAATCGTGAGGGTATTCCCGCTGATCTGGCTAGTGAAATAAAGAGCGAATGAAATTCGGTGCAATTGCCGGTAAGCGCATCGCAGGCGTAAACGGCATCACCGGTACCATACTTTCCTGCCTTTATGTAACGCATATTATCGATTACATAATCATACAAGGCCCGGGCCTGCATAATGGTACCTTCATTGCGTTTATTACCAATAATGGAATCGGCAAGTATTTGAAACCGATCGCCCACGGGCATAAGTAAACTTGGGTCTAGGTATCTCGTGGGCGAGGCATCCTCTTCGTAGGGCTTTTTTTCCTGCCTTTCAACATCGTAAACTAGTTCCAATTTTTTCCCGTTAAGTTCCGGGGAAAGTTCCATATACAATATTGAATTGCCATTGTACTTCTCTTTGAGTATCCGATATTCGGCTGGAGCTTCGATAGACAACAATTCAACTGTTTGAAAGCGATCGCTCTGCGGAATGGGAATCCATAGTTGCGCCGATGCCGCCATTTCCGGTAGGGTAACCTCATAGTGAAATTCGAATTTATCCTGTCCTTCAATGACCCCGAGTAAATCTGACGATGCGTTTTGAAGGGGCATTCTATACCATGTCTTGTCCTTTCGTTGTTTCCAAGCGTAAAAGGGTTTGCCATTGAGCTTGTGCAAGGTCGTTTCGGTAACGGTCATACTGCCTGGATCCCCATCTAAGAAGAAATCCACATCATATACATCACCGCTTACATCAGCCAGGTCAACACAGGCAAAATGGCGTCGAGGGCCTAAATTTGAAAGGTATTCGGTATGCACACGTACCAATTGCAAACGCAGTTCTTTCCCTTCGGTGGTCATATTAAAATATCCACCCCCCTCAGCCACTTTTTCGGCAATATTGGCTTTAATGCCAGCCTCTATATCGGCGGTAACTACCTTAGGGATGTTTTTATCTGCCCCCGCTTTTTCTGCTTTTTTCTGTCTTAAATTCGAATTACAGGCCATTAGCAAAGCGAGTATGAAGAGATAAATAATCCGTACGTCCTTCATTTTGTAATCTGATTATGATTTGTATCAATTTACAATAATTCCATGGTTCTCCCAATACGATTATTTATGAACGGTAATCTGGTCTGTACCCTGTGCCGGAGTGAAGCACTAGTATTAAAATCAAAGTTCAGTAAAAAAGTTCCCACTCTTATAAATGACTTTACTATCTTCCTGATTCCAAATACACCATCATTTCATATCGTTTTTTTGGAAAATTGATAGTTGCAAAAAAAAATGGAGTGCCTAAATACTAATGTTTTATGAGATTACCTCTTCTTTTACCGGTTAGTTTTCTAGTCTGTATGTCGTGTATTGATAAGTCGAAATCAGCGAAGGCAACTACTGAAATTCTCGAAAATAAAGTATCCACTAGCGCAGCCGTTCCTTTTCCGGAGGAATTGGTACAGTTTGAAACCCTGTCGGAAAACCCGGTATTTGAGGGGACTGGAGAAAATACGTGGGATCAAAGAATCCGCGAAAGGGGCTATATTTTGAAGGAGGAAGACACCTATCATATGTGGTATACGGGTTTACAACCGGGTGGCTCTCCGCTTTCTCTTGGCTATGCAACATCCCCGGATGGTTATACATGGACGCGTTATGACGATAATCCCATTTTTAATGAAAGCTGGACGGAAGACATGATGGTATTAAAAGAAGGGGACACCTATCATATGTTTGCAGAAGGAAAAGGCGATATTGCGCACAGGCTTACCTCCAAAGACCGTATCAACTGGGTAGATCATGGATCATTGGATATTCGAACTTCCGACGGTTCCCCGTTGAGCGAAGGACCCTATGGTACCCCCACGGTCTGGAGGGAAAATAACACCTGGTATTTGTTCTATGAGCGTAACGACCTCGGGATATGGTTGGCTACATCAAAAGACCTTGAGGTATGGACCAATGTACAAGATGATCCTGTTCTCGCTATGGGCCCTGAAACATACGACCAATACGGCGTTGCCGTGAACCAAATTGTAAAACACAAAGGATGGTATTATGCCTACTACCACGGTACCGCTTTTGAAGATTGGAGCGAATGGTCGACCAATGTTGCGGCATCGAAAGACCTGGTACATTGGAAAAAATATGATCAAAACCCTATTATGGAACAAAATAGGTCTAGCGGCATCTTGGTCCCGGAAGGGCAATTGTTCCGACTATATACCATGCACGACAAAGTGGAAGTCCATTTGCCCAAAAACACCTCGGCAAAATAATAGGATGGCAATCCTTTGGATTAAGCCCTCATTTTCGGAGCTGTAAAATCTATAATTTCCTTCGTAAGGCATACCCACTTCGTTCAGTGTTCGGGCAAATAGCCCTCAAACCGAATCATTTTACTGTCGTCTTGTTGGTAGGTAATTGGTTTTGGTTTTAACCAGTCGATCATTGCATCTTTAATCGCATAGGCGAAAAAATGATTCCCCGAAGGGGTATAATGCCCATTAAAATACCGCTGCATGTACTTCTCCAAACTAAGATTGAAATTTTTAAAGTCCTTCAAATGCACTTCGTTCATATCGAAAAATCGAAAGCCATTCGCATGGATAAAATCAACTATTTCTTGGTCATAGCGAGGTTCTCCCCGAACCAATGATTTAAAAACACCATAAGGGTCGAAATGGACCAAAAGCAGTTCTTTGCCGTGGGTCTTGCAGAAGGCATCGGTTTTTGCTAAAATGTACTTTGTTGCCTCAAAAGCATACTTATTTTTTAAAGCACTCGCCGTTTCCATCATCTTTTCGGGGTTTGAAAAATCGACTTCCGGTAGCCCCAATATACTGGCAAGTTTTTTTAATCCCTTGGCATCAACATCTGAATTGACCATGTCATCACTGAGCAAGTGCAGCTGTACCATCAAATCATCTTTCAGGTTGTCATACATGAATTCCGGATCTGACATTTTATAAAGATCTTCCTTGACCGCTATTCTGTTTTCCTTTTCTACCAGTTTTCCGGTATCCAGATCCATTTCAATATTAGACCAAAAATTACCATGAAACATATACCCTCCGTAATCGTTCCAGTGCTTGTAATAGGTGGCATAACGACATCTGAAAACACTTCTCATGTAATCGTCGCCCCACATATATAGAATTACATATTTTGAATCGGTATCAACTTTTTCACGTCGGATCAATCTTCTGTAGGCCTGATACACACCGAACCCACCCATACCAAAATTTTGAATGGGCTCACCAAAATGTCCTGCCAGATATTCTTGCCAAGTTTCGCCATCGCTTACCTGGTGGCAATGCGTAAAACTATTGCCGTAGGTATTTATTCGGCAGGGCTTGTCGGTATAGACTGTATTTGTTCTTTTGCCATCGGGCAAAACGGTAGACAGTGTAAAGCTGTTGTCTATGCCGTCATGCGGCATATAGTTTCCTAAAATGTAGCCGACTTCGGGGTCGAACTGGGCCCAAGAATTTTTATGGATAAAAATGTCGAGTTCCGCTTTAGGAACGGCACTATTTCTTAGGTACTCGGCATACGATTTTTTACCGTTCGCACCAGTATTACCTCGAAGAAAATCTGGAAGAAGGGAAGCACTGCTCATGGCTATGGCTCCTAATGTATTCGATTTTAAGAAATTTCGTCGATGCATTAGTTGCATTAAAATAAAATGTTAGTAAATCACAATTCCCGGCCTTGATGTCAAGGTCGGGTTTTTAAATATAGTGATTATATACAAAATTATAGACACTCCAATGATTAGAGAGGATTTTTACTTGCAACAATGAAATTATAACAAGTTATTCGTCAATTTTAACTTTCCCATTCATTGGCAGTATATTTGCCTTTTCAGAGTGCCCGGATTTTGATATGCAGTTAGATAAAAAATATGCCATTTAAAAAATTACACACCAAATTACTTGATTCTTTAGAGCGCCAGTCTATAGAAACCCCTACCCCATTTGAAAAAAACAGTATTCCAGTTATAAAAAGTGGTGCCAACGTCTTTTGCTTTGCTGCAGAAGGCAGTGGAAAAACAACGACCTTAATACTAACTACGTTACAAAAACTAAAGTGCGAGGCCGTGGGAAACGCACCAAGGGCTGTTGTTCTTGTCGAAAACAAAAGCAAGGTCCTGGAATTGTATGATTTCTTTATGCAATACACCAAATACGGTACATTACGGGTCTATGCCAGTTATGAACAACTACATATCGATGTTCAAAAGTCAGAGATTTATATGGGAGTCGATATACTTATTACCACTCCTAAAACACTTCAAAACCTTTTTTTGACCAATGGCGTAAGTATTTCGGAATTGAAAATATGCAGTATCGATGATGCCGAGTTTTTATCGAAGAAAAGTGATGCTACCAGCTTGATCGTTATGGCGGAAAGCATAAAAAAATGTCAGTTCGTTATCTATGCAGAAAAATCACATCCGCAATTGAAACGCTTGGAAAACCATTTTATGGAACATTCTAAATTGGTTCAAGGGTAAAGCGAAGCTGACCATTATTTTACCAGGAAATCGGATGGTAATCCTTTAAGAATTTCCCACACCAGTGTTTTCCGGTATTGATACCGTCAAATAAGGGGTCCACTACCCTGGCAGCGCCATCAACAATATCCAGTGGGGGCTGAAAATCATGGATCTCTTGTTTCTTTTTAGCCAATTCGACAGGGTCTTCATCGGTAACCCATCCAGTATCTACGGCGTTCATATAAATGCCATACTTGGCCAGATCACCAGAAGCAGTATGTGTCAACATATTCAAAGCCGCCTTTGCCATATTGGTATGTGGATGACGGGATTCTTTGAAAAACCGGTGGAATTTACCCTCCATGGCAGAAACATTGATGATATGCTTTTGGCCGGTGTTTTCCCTTTTCATTACTTCAGAAAGTCGGTTGCACAAAACAAAAGGAGCAACGGAATTTACCAGTTGCACTTCTACCATCTCCGTGGTTTCAATGGCGCCCAATTTTAAACGCCAACTATTGGTTTTACGCAAATCTATTTGTTGTAAATCGGCATCCAATCCCCCTTCAGGGAAAACTTCTTTGGCCACCAAACTGGCATCGAAACTATAGGGAATTTGCGATAATTTGGCAGAAGATCGTAAGCCGATACCCGGTTCCGGACCATGCCAGGAAACCGGCATGTTTTTATTGGAGGAAGTGGTTGCCGTCAATTCGGTCAATTCTTCCAAACAGATCCTATGGTCTGCCAACACCTCTTTTGCAAATTGGGGCAAGGACTCAAAAGGGCTCTCTTCACTGGCCATTAAATGCCCATAAAAGCCTGCGGGACGACGTACCGTTTGTGCAGCATTATTAATGAGAATATCGAGCTTTTCATAATTTTGCTCAATATAGTTACAGAAAATCTCTACACTGGGGATATGCCGTAAATCCAGACCATGAATTTTTAGTCGATGCCCCCATTCCGTAAAATCGGGCTCTTTTGAAAAGCGCAAGGCAGCATCTACCGGAAATCTGGTGGTGGCAATAACCGTGGCCCCACCGCGAAGCAACATCAGGCTAATATGGTACCCGATTTTTAAACGGGAACCGGTGATAACGGCTACCTGTCCCTTTACATCAGCAGTTTGAAAGCGTTTTGCATAATTTAGGTCACCGCAATCAGTGCACATGGTATCATAAAAATGATGCAATTTGGTGAATTTGGTTTTGCATACATAACAATCTCTAGCGGATTCCAATTCGGGGGTATTTTTTATGGCCAAATCAGCTGCAGCGAGCAACTTGGGCGCAACAAATACAGCAGCTTCGCGGGCATATCTTATTCCCGTTTGGTTACGGGCGCTTTTGTCTTTTGCTGCTTGCTTACGTTTTTCTGCCTTTTTTGCGTCTTTTTTTCTTCGGGAAAATTCTTCCCTACTCGGTCTTGACAATTGCCCGGATGCCCTTATCAATGCTGTTCTTTGCGCCTTGGGAATCTCAAATATTTGATTTGTATCGGCAACCAATCGCTCTAGAACGGCAATACACTTTTCTACTTCCTCTAAAGACACTTCTGAGGAATCTTCCCAATTATCACGCTTCATTCCATTCAATTTAATCGGTTTTGTCGAGGCACTTAAACCCTATTTTATGCCGCGCGAAACTACATCTTTATTCCCATCG
>CBDULZ010000069.1:0-27070 GCA_965368185.1 uncultured Kriegella sp. | reverse complement strand
ATCATTTCGGCCTTTATCCCCTGATTCCGAAAACCATGTACCAACAACCAGGCCGTTGTGCGTTTACCTATAGCAGAGTCGGTACCTAAAACGGCTAGTTTAAGACAAGATACCTCTTCAATATCACCCGTAAAAAAATGGAGCATATCGCGATCCGGCGTTTTGCGTATATCTCGCACGCGACAACCATTAGCTTCGGCTAGGCGCATCAAGTCTTTATCATTGGTCAAAAAGTCATGCAGGCCACTGTCAACATTCCACCCCATTTCCAGTGCCTTTTTAATAGTAATCTTGGCTTGCACAGGCAATCTTCCCCCATCCGGCGCAAGACCCATAACTAGCGATTTGGGTACTTTGTTTAGATCGGTAAGTTTTTTAGTGGCCTCACCTATGCTTTTGAATATTGGAATACCATTATTTTTTCCATCAAGTACTTTTCCTGCATCTTGACCCGTGTAATTACTATCGACAACACCAACTATATCGTAGCGCTCCGTAAAACGAACGAGGCCATGAGCCGTTTTTCCATTGGGGGTATTGAAAGCCTGTTCGCAATACACCAAGGCCCTACCATCTATAGATTCTTCTTTCATAACATTAATACTTCGCAGTTAAAACCGAAACATAACGATCCGGTTCAAAATTAAACTTTTCATCCATTTCCAATAAGGCAATAAGTCCGGCCGTAGCTGCCGGCAGAATACGTAGTCCCTCCTTTTTAAGTAAAAAACCACTCATTTCCTTCATTTTCTTATCACTAATATTATATGCACTGCCCTCGGACTGTATGAGCGCATACAGCGCTTCCTCCCCATCAAAACTATGCCAGTTCACCAAAGGTTCATTGTACTTGGTTTCTTTAGCGGCTAGAGGGTCCAAATCTTTACAATAGTCCAAGCCCTGAATAAAAGACTGTACAATCGGATTCTTTCGAGAAGAAGAGGCAGCTATCATTTTAGGAATTCGTGATGTCTTCCCTCTCTTATACATACTCACAAAGCCTCGGTAAATACCGGCAAACAATGTTCCGTTAGAAACAGGGGCTGCACAATATTTGGGGGCATCACCCAACTCTTCGATTATTTCAAAGGCAATTTGTGAATAGGCTGAAATCTGTAACGGGGTATTTGCACCACCTGGGTTGGCATCGTACCAATCGTTCTCTTGTGCCAATGCACTACTTTTGTGAACTACATCTTCATAGCTACCGGGCAACTGGATGATTTCAGCACCAAGCGATTTCATCTCTTCGAAGCGATCGGTCTGATACGAATCGGGGATATAAATTTTACATTTGATACCTGCTAGGTTAGCGGCCAACGCCACCGCGACCCCATAATTACCGCAGGTGGCTAGAGAGGTTACTTCATATTTTCTTCGAAGGGCATCGTACATTTGGGCAAATGCTATACGATCTTTTTGTGTTCCTGTAGGATTGTCGCCCTCATACTTAATATAAAGTTGTCGAATATCAAATTCCCGCTCCAAGGTTTTCGCCCTGTTGAGTGCGGTATCACCGACTTCAAGGTTGATAATGTCTTCATAACACTCTAGCCTATCGATTAGCGACTTGCTCTCGTCTTTGACAAAGTAGGCCAGCTTTTCCGTTTCCGCGGAAACCTTATTATCGGAAGTCTTTACCCCGTCCCTAAGATTCATAACTACCAATAACTTGCATAAAACCCCTCGTATTTTTAAACATTTATTAATCTAAAATGAAAGTTCCCCCAACAAAAATACTTATGGAATTGCCCACTTTAACTACAAAGTAGTTCCCATAAACATTTTATTAAAATAAGTTAGAATTGTTGATTAATCCTAATAATTTTTTGACGGGGTTATCAAAGCCATTCGAGGGAAATAGACCCACTATTTAAAAATCAACGCTACGTAGGTATTAAAATACCCCTCTACTTTTTGGAGAAGCTACAGTGTCATCCTATTTCTCTTTATGCAGTTCCGAGGTATCAAGAAAATCGAGAACGGTTATTTCAGCATTTCCGTATAGATATGCTTTGGATGACCCGCTGGATGAAAGTTCAAAAGTATCCCGGGCATTGACAATGGCACTTGAAGCATCTTGAAGGTTAAGTTGCACCTTGTTGGCTTCGAGTCTTTCCCCTTTCAGATTCGCATTTTCCAAAAGATTGACCAGAAACGTATTTGTGGTCCCTTCAATTTTTACTGAAGCATTCTTATACATTTTAAGGATGTTACGCTCACTTACCGAATAAATCCGAACATCTATCCTATCCTTCAAAACAATGTTCAACGAATCGCTATCCAGATTAAAATCTCCAGAACTGTTGCCCTCCATATTGATATTTATGAACGGGGCATTCGCGGTGAGTTCCAGTTTAGAACTTCCGTACGTATTAACATTCAATTCATCTGTCTTGATCATATCTTTCATACGAATGCGACCATCGTTCATGGTTATGTAGTGCAATTCAAAATAGTTAATGGTAATATCGAGTTTCTTTTTCGAGGTAATCTTATAATATGAACTTATGACCAAGGTATTTTCTTGAACTTCAAATTTTAAAACATCGATTAAGTTATCATCAGCGGTAATCTCGTACCCTTCTTGAGATGATTTTTGAAGTGCTATTTCAAGATCATCATTTAACTGAATACTATTGAACGGGGGAAGATTTTCTACAACCTCAACGACATTTTTATTCCCTTTAATTTTCGGCTTCCGTTGGGCAAATGCCTGAAAGCAAAAAATTATGGCACACAAAACGATTAAATTTTTCATAAAACTATTCTTGTTATTTCCACCTCATGGTATCATTGAATTAACGACGATCATCGGCGCGCAGGCGCATCTACAATCTCAATGAGTGGCTACTATTAAATATATCAAAAAAAATGCCCAACTTATACAGTTGGGCATTTTTTTATTCGTTTGAACCGATTTAATGTTGTAGCTCTTCTTCATCGTCTAGCAATGGCACCGTTTGCGGAACAAAATCTTGTCCAGGAATAATATATTCTCCATTATCATCTACTTTACTATAGTCATATGCCCATCTATGAACATGAGGTATTTCACCATGCCAGTTACCATGAATATGTTCCAAGGGTGTTGTCCACTCCAACGTATTTGCCTTCCATGGATTTTGAACCCCTTTCTTACCATAGAAAATACTTGCTACAAAATTGTAGGCAAAAAGCAACTGGGCACCTGCCGTAATCAAGGCAAAAACCGTCATCAACACCTGTATATCGGTCAAATCATCAAACATCGGGAAATTTGTGTTTTCATAATACCTTCTTGGTACACCGGCCATACCTACAAAGTGCATTGGGAAAAATATTCCATAAGATCCAACTGCGGTAATCCAGAAATGTACGTACCCTAAATTCTTGCTCATCATTCGACCATAGAACATTTTGGGAAACCAGTGGTAGATACCTGCAAACATACCATAGAGTGCCGAGATGCCCATTACCAAATGGAAGTGGGCAACCACAAAATAGGTATCATGTACATTAATATCCAAGGTACTGTCTCCCAAGATTATTCCTGTTAAACCTCCGGAAATAAAGGTAGATACCATACCTATGGAAAATAACATTCCAGGATTCAACTGTAAGTTTCCTTTCCACAGCGTAGTAATCCAGTTAAATGCCTTTACGGCAGAAGGAATTGCAATCAATAAAGTGGTAAAGGTAAATACAGAGCCCAAGAACGGATTCATACCAGAAATGAACATATGATGTCCCCAAACGATAGTCGACAGAAAGGCAATTGCTAAAATAGAGGCAATCATCGCCCGGTAACCAAAGATAGGTTTACGAGCATTCACCGCCATAACTTCAGATACGATACCCATTGCAGGGAGAATAACGATATATACCTCAGGATGTCCTAAAAACCAGAATAAGTGTTCGTATAAGACCGGCGACCCGCCCTGATAATGCAAGACTTCACCTTGAATAAAAATATCGGATAAGAAAAATGAAGTACCGAAACTTCTATCCATAAGTAATAAAAGACCTGCTGATAATAATACGGGAAAGGATATTACACCGATTACAGCTGTTACAAAGAAAGCCCAAATCGTCAAAGGCAAACGCGTCATTGACATACCCTTGGTTCTTAAATTCAATACGGTGACAATATAATTTAGAGACCCCAATAATGAGGATGCAATAAATATAGTCATTGATACCAACCATAAGGTCATACCCAATCCTGATCCTGGTTGTGCCATTGGAAGGGCACTTAAGGGGGGATAAACCGTCCAACCTGCGGCTGCAGGACCGGCTTCAAGAAATAGCGATATAATCATGATTATCGATGAGGTAAAGAACAACCAATACGACACCATATTTAAAAAGCCTGAAGCCATATCACGTGCACCGATCTGCAACGGAATTAATAGATTACTGAACGTACCACTCAAACCTTGAGTCAATACGAAAAACACCATTAAAGTACCATGTATAGTCACTAAGGCCAAATAAACATCAGCATCCATAACACCATCAGGTGCCCATTTACCCAGAAGAGCCTCGAATACCGGAAAAGATTCACCCGGCCATGCCAACTGCATTCTAAATAGCAATGACATTGCAATACCTATAACACCCATTATCAAACCAGTAATCAAATACTGCTTTGATATCATCTTATGGTCTTGACTAAATATATATTTAGTTACAAAAGTCTCCTTATGATGATGCCCATGATCTTCAACTTGTTCGTGTGCTGTGGCAGACATAATCTATTTATTTTTTTACTATTGTTCTTTAAATCTTTTCTATTGTGCGGAAGCCATGGTCGTACCGAAGGTCTGTTGACTTTTCATCCACTCTTCATACTCTTCCTGTGTTTCGACAATAATCTTCATTTGCATATTATAATGTGATTTACCACATATTTTATTACACAACAAGATATAATCGAACTCCCATGGATCCGAATTCGGCTCGCCATTTGCTGCTTTATCAGCCCTGATTTTATTAATTCGTTCTACCTTGGCCACGACTTCGGGATCCAAGCGCATTTCTTCGGTAGTTTTAATAGGAGTAAACGAAAATTCGGTGGTCATACCTGGCACACAGTTCATCTGAGCTCTAAAATGCGGCATATAAGCCGAGTGCAGCACATCTTGGGAGCGCATTTTAAAATTGACCTTGCGACCTACCGGAAGATGCAGTTCTTTTACGATAACATCATCAGAGGCATACGAGTCGGACTCATCAAGCCCCATAACATTCGCCTTATCGATATCGATCATTCTAACATTCGCCCCTCCCAAAACATTGTCCGCACCGCCATATCTGGCTGTCCAATTAAACTGTTGTGCATATAATTCAACTACTAACGGATCATCGTCATCATTGACATCCATAATGGTGGTCCAAGTATATAATCCCCAAAGAATAAGACCCGCCAAAACAATTACAGGAATAATCGTCCAAATAAATTCAAGTCGGTCATTATCGGCATAAAATAAGGCCTTCTTACCCTGCTCTCCCCGATATTTGTATGCAAAGTAATGTAACAGCGCCTGAGTAAGTGTCTGTACAAAAAAGATAATTACAAAGGAGACAAGCATTAACATATCATATTCACCTCCATGTGCCGAAGCCGCTTCAGGTAACAACGTTTTGCCGTACTTCCAAAAACTGAAAATCGTTATACCGTAGATAAATATTAGAAAAGCGAACATCAGATAACCGTTGTACTTGTTATCTTCATCGCTTGCCACTTCGGATGTTTGGGTACTAAGCTGAGAAAATTCAAATATCTTGGTCATTTGCCAAATAGCAATTGCCACCAGAATCAAAACAGCTAAAGTTAATATTGTAGTCATCGTATATCTTTAGATATTATACCTTAAAAAACAATTAGTAATGAAAATGTCTGCTCTCTTCGATAAACGGGTTGCGCTTAGGTTGAAGCGGTGCCGTGGTCAGTGCCCTAAATACCCAGAAAATAAAGAATCCGGCAAAGAACAGTATCGAGCCTATTTCAGGGATCCCAATATACCATTGGTCTCCGACAGTAGCTGGCATAATCATATTAAATATATCCAAATAATGCCCCGATAAAATCACAATTCCCGCAAGTATAACAAACCAATTGATTCGTTTATAATCACTATTCATCAACAACAATATGGGGAAAATAAAATTCATGGCAATCATGCCAAAAAATGGTAAGTTATAATCTTCTATTCGTGTAATAAAATAGGTAACCTCTTCCGGTATATTGGCGTACCAAATGAGCATAAACTGTGCAAACCAGAGGTATGTCCAAAAAATACTGATACCGAACATAAACTTGGCCAAATCATGAACATGGCTATCGTTCACCTCTTCCAAATAACCTTTAGATTTCAAATAAATAGTAACCATGGCTATTACGGTGATACCCGACACGAACATACTGGCAAAAACATACCAACCGAACAATGTACTAAACCAATGCGGATCGACACTCATGATCCAATCCCAAGACATCATCGATTCAGAGATAAGATAAAAGACTAGAAAAGCTGCCGATATCTTAAAATTCATCTTGAAATTGGAATTGTCATTTGATTCATCTTGTCGCAATGAAAGTTTTCTTGAATACTCTCTATATAAAATCCATCCCCCTAAAAATACAGCAGCACGAATCAAAAAGAAAGTAGGGTTAAGGTACCCTGATTTGCCTTGTAACAAACGGTCATGAGCCACTACATCGGCATCCATCCAAACAAATAAATGGTTCATATGCAATACTGAGAGCAGCAAAATCACGAACACAACGATACCACCAGGCACCATATATGCCGTTATTCCCTCCATAACCCGAAATAGCAATGGGGACCAACCAGCTTGAGCCGCCCGTTGTACTGCATAAAATGCCAAGACACCTAAGGCAATCATAAAAAAGAAAAACGCTGCCACATAGAGCGCTGCCCAAGGTCTATTTTGAAGTTGGTGCAATAAATGTTCGTCATGGGAGGCATCATGTTCTTCACCATGCGCTACCGCACCGTGACTTTCGACCGCATGACCAACTTCTTCTCCATGGGATTCACCATGACCATCACTATGACTTGCCACTATCGCCTTTGCCTCCTCAACAGTGCTGGGGGCTGACAAAAAGCCGGTAACAATACATAGTGCACCCACTGCCATCAAAATAAAGGAGCCTATTTTTAATCTATTTGAAAACGTGTACATATCTATGTTCTATGTATTATTTTGTTATAAGTCTTCTTTCAATTTCATTACATATTCGGAAACTTGCCACATTTCCTTGGTATCCAACTGTGTGGCATAAGACCCCATGGAGTTCAAACCATATTGAATAGTATGATATGAAGTTCCCACTGTGATATTCCTTGCGGCATCACTGTAGCTAGGAACCCCAAGAATTTTTTCCCTTTTAACCAATGTTCCTTGCCCATCACCTTTATCACCATGACATATTGCGCAATAAATGGTATACAACTGGGCCCCATTGGCCAAATTCTGATCTTTTTGAAGCGAATCTAATGGGCTGGTCAACAATCTCGCCTGCTCCTTTCCCTCAGGTGTGTTTTCAATTCCATAAGGTATCTTACCTCTGGGTATCGTGTTTTCAGCGGGCATCATCGCCTCTTGCCCATTGGGTAAAAAGCCAACTTCACCATATGTCTCATAACCTACGGGTTCATACATATCGGGAAAATACTGATAATTGGGACTCCTATCCTTTTTACAGGAAGCAACCAAGAGAATCAACCCTAATACAATTCCTAATTTGCTAAAACTGTTCATATTCAATGACTGTTTTTTTCTGATATATTAATCTCCACAGCTCCTGTATCACGCAGCAAATTTCTCAATTCGCTTTCATTGCCATGTATTTCAACTTCCATAACAAAATGATCGTCGGTAGTTCTTACATCAGGATTCTCAGCCTTTTTAAATGGCCACAACCTACTTCTCAAGTAAAATGTAATAACCATTAAATGCGCAGCAAAAAATACCGTAAGCTCAAACATAATAGGCACAAAAGCTGGCATGTTCTCAATGTAACTAAAACTTGGCTTACCCCCAATATCTTGAGGCCAGTCTTGAATCATAATATAATTCATCATAACCGTAGCAACGGCCAATCCTAAACAACCATACATAAAGGAAGTTATGGCAATTCTTGTTGGAGCCAATCCCATAGCCTTATCAAGGCCATGAACGGGGAACGGACAATACACCTCTTCGATGTGGTGTTTGGCCGCCTTTACCTTTTTGACCGCATGCATAAGCACATCGTCATCATCGTAATATGCGTGTATAACTTTAGATGCCATATCTATTTCTTGTTATTTAATTTTTTTGCCTGTCCTGCCCAATCATCTCTTTGCGCCCTGCCGGGGAAAGAGCCTGTAATCGAATCAAGTAAGTCGTATTCCTTTTCGGTCATTCTACTTACTTGCGCAAAAGTATATATACCAATTTCATTCAAGGTCTCCTCCATTTTAGGGCCAACACCTTTGACCTTTTTAAGATCATCGGCAGTATCTTTGGTTGCATCAAAAACGCCTAAAGCACCCAGTAAAGCAGAAACTTCTTCTTTCTTTTCAGTAGGGGCAACCTTCGGTTTTTCTATTACGGCCTTTTCAACCACGGGTTTTGGCCGATCATCTGCCATAATCTTGATTTGATAAAGCGGTTTTCCGGCATCTCTCAATTTCTTGTATTTCTCACCTGAAGACTTCAAAATGGATTTTACTTCAGCCTGGGCAATAACCGGGAAGGTACGTGCATACAGCAAGAACAATACAAAGAAGAATCCTATTGTACCTATAAAAATTCCTATATCTACAAATGTCGGTGAGAACATCGTCCAAGAAGATGGTAGATAATCCCTATGCAATGAAGTTACGATAATAACAAATCGCTCAAACCACATTCCTATGTTTACAACAATAGAAATAAAGAAAGAGAACATAATGCTCGTACGTAATTTTTTAAACCACATAAACTGTGGAGAAAAAACATTGCAAGTCATCATTGACCAATATGCCCACCAATACGGACCGGTGGCCCTATTCAAAAAGGCGTATTGTTCATATTCAACACCGGAATACCAAGCCATGAAAAGCTCCGTAATGTAAGCACAACCCACAATCGATCCCGTAAGCATTATTACGATATTCATCAATTCGATATGTTGCACCGTAATATAGGCCTCAAGATGACATACCTTGCGCATAATAATCAACAGCGTATTTACCATGGCAAAGCCAGAGAAAATAGCACCCGCAACGAAATAAGGAGGGAATATGGTTGTATGCCATCCGGGAATTACCGAAGTAGCAAAGTCAAACGATACGATGGTGTGTACCGAAAGTACAAGTGGCGTAGCCAAACCTGCCAACACCAGAGATACCTCTTCAAAACGCTGCCAATCTTTGGCGCGACCTGTCCAACCGAAACTTAATAGACTATATATTTTCTTTTGGAAAGGTTTTACGGCACGATCTCGAATCATGGCGAAATCAGGCAATAACCCTGTCCACCAGAAGACTAATGAAACGGAAAGATAGGTTGATATCGCAAATACATCCCATAAAAGTGGCGAATTAAAGTTCACCCACAAAGAACCAAATTGGTTCGGAATAGGCAATACCCAATAGCCCAACCAAGGTCGGCCCATGTGAATTACAGGAAATAGCCCTGCTTGAATAACGGAAAATATAGTCATCGCCTCGGCCGAACGGTTAATAGCCATTCTCCACTTCTGACGGAACAGCAATAGTACAGCCGAAATTAACGTACCGGCATGACCAATACCTACCCACCAAACAAAGTTGGTAATATCCCAGGCCCAACCAACTGTTTTGTTCAACCCCCATGTACCAATACCCGTGGAGATGGTATAAATAATACAACCCACTCCCCAAAGAAAAGCCACTAAGGCAATGGAGAATACGATCCACCAATGTTTATTGGCTCTTCCTTCAACCGGGGCAGCAATATCCACTGATACATCGTGGTAGCCTTTGTCTCCGATAACTAAGGGTTTTCGTATAGGTGCTTCGTAATGCGACGCCATAGATTTCTATTATAGTTACTTGCTTAATTTTATGATTATGCTTCGTTGGTATTCCTAACCTTAACGTGATAGAACACATTCGGTTTTGTACCAATATGTTCTAAGAGATGATACATTCTATTACTGTGACTCAACTCAGCCACCTGACTATCTTTGTCATTCACATCGCCGAAGACCATTGCCCCACTGCTACAGGCCGCAGAACATGCTGTTTGGAATTCCCCATCCTTTATTACACGACCATCGCGCTTAGCGTCTAAAATAGTCTTTTGTGTCATTTGGATACACATGGAACATTTCTCCATAACACCCCTAGATCGAACATTGACATCAGGGTTAATAACCATTTTCCCCAAATCATTGTTCATATAATAATCGAACTCCTCATTGTTATTATAAAGGAACCAGTTGAAACGTCGCACTTTGTACGGACAGTTATTGGCGCAATACCTTGTTCCCACACATCTGTTGTAAGCCATATGGTTTTGGCCTTGCCTACTATGTGATGTTGCCGCCACCGGACAAACCGTTTCACATGGCGCGTGATTACAATGCTGACACATTACCGGTTGAAAGGCTACTTGTGGATTTGTCGCTGGGTGCTCCAACTCTCCAAATCCTCCTAAAGACCCTTTTTCACCTGAAAGTCCATCAAATTCATTCTTTTTGGTATTGTCTTCTTCGAAAGTATCCTCTGAAGAATAGTACCTATCAATACGCAGCCAATGCATATCACGGGAACGTCTTACCTCTTCTTTTCCAACAACCGGCACATTGTTCTCCGCATGACAAGCTATGACACAAGCGCCGCAACCTGTACATGCGTTCAAGTCAATAGACAGATTGAAATGATGACCTATAGAACGGTCAAAACTATCCCAAAGATCGACACTTACAGCAGGAACCTCTTGGTGGTTCAAAGATACCTGTGGCACAATATTCCACTCAGCATGATCTTTTGTATTGAAAATCTCTAAGCTGGTCTCCTTAATTATATCACCCCTGCCCATCATAGTCTTGTGCAACTGTACACACGCAAATTCGTGCATACCGCTTGCTTTCTCCAAGATAACGGATTGAACCCTATTAAAATTCTGATATAAAGGATAGGCGTTGACGCCCGTTTGCATTTCAGATTTCATACCGACCTGCTTCCCATAACCAAAGGACAAGCCTACAGAACCAGGTGCTTGACCGGGCTGAACAATAACAGGGACATTGTTAAGCTCAACTCCATTTACGGTAAGCTTCGCATAACTACCATCCATACCGCCATTGGCCACATGTTCGTTCACTAAACCAAGTTTCTCGGCATCTGATTTGGAGACGGTCACATAATTATCCCAAGAAACACGTGTAATAGGATCTGGAAACTCTTGCAACCAAGGGTTACTCGCCTGACGCCCGTCGCCCATACCTACTTTGGTATACAAGGTAAGCTCCATACCCCCTCCACTTGTGGCACTGGCTAAACTTCTTACCGCCGAGGCAATAGGAATAACGGTGGATTCGGAAGCCATATCATCGGACGACTCTGTTTCTTCCTTATCAGTTTGGACACCTCCATTTACCGGATCCGATTCTTCGGTTTCCATAACATCGGAAGTAGCGACAAAAACACCATCATGCAAGGCCTTATTCCAATCAGCACCGTTCAGGACAGAAGTATCCCATGTTTCTTTTATATAATCGTAATATGTTTTTTCGCTACCGGTCCATTGTAACAATGCACTTTGAAACTGTCGTGTATCGAACAGCTCACGAATAGTAGGCTGCGTAAGACTGTAATGTCCCTTTTTTATCTGAACATCTCCCCATGACTCAAGGTAGTGGTTAGCTGCAGCCGTATATTGAGCGACTTCGGTAGTTTCGTTCCAATTTGTTGAAAATGCCACCGAAAAATCAACTTTTGAAAGACCTTCTGCAAAATCAGAGGAATTCGATAATGTATACATTGGATTCACTCCATCCATCAACAAAGCCCCGACTTTACCTGCCTTCATATCGGCAATCAAAGTATTTACCGCAGCATTATTACCCTGTCGCACATAACGTGGCGCCTCGGCATCAAAGGCCCTACTCCCCAACATTTCATCGTTTATGGCCAGTGCAACGGTCTGCGCATTTATATCATCAATTCCGGTAACAACAACAGCTGCCGATTTATTTTTTCGTATATGGGCCGCAACATTTTCAATTTCACGTTGCGCATATTCCGGCAATTCACCAGAAACATTCGTACCGTTCAATTTCGCATACAGTTGGGCCAAAGCAATCTTCTGTTGCATAGGCGTCAACGGCACACGCTTATCAGCATTCGCACCCGTCAATGACATATTCGCCTCAAACTGTACATGCCTAGACATTTTACCGTTTTTCGGAATGCGACCTTTAGCATATCCACCATCATATCCACCGCCTTGCCAATCGGAAAGAAAATCTGCACCGAAAGAAACTATAATTTCGGCATTTTCAAAATTATAATCGGCCAAAGCCCGCTCACCATACCTATTCTCAAATGCCGTTAAAGCGGCATCTTCGGAAACGGCATCGTAAACCACATGGTTCACATCCCCATAAGCTTCTTTAAATTCCCGCAACAATCTTGCAGTCGAAGGACTTGCATAAGTCTGTGTCAAAACAGCAATTTGCTTGCCCGAACCTTTTAAGGCATTCAATTTAGACTTGGCGGCAGCATCTATAGCTGACCATTCAACTGGCTCTCCATTTGCCAAGGGCCCCTGGATACGAGTACTATCGTACAACGACAATACAGAAGCCTGCACACGGGCATTGGCCCCACCGGCAATCTTCGCATCCGTGTTATTCTCAACTTTTATCGGTCGCCCCTCACGGGTCTTTATCAAGATACTTGCAAAATCGAAACCATCAGCTATAGTAGTAGCGTAGTAATTGGCCACCCCAGGAATTATATTCTCAGGTTGCACCACATAAGGTATCGATTTAATTACCGGTCCCTCACAAGCCGCCACCGTGGCAGCTGCCGTACTGAAACCAACATATTTAAGAAAATCCCTTCTATTCGTACTGGTGGCAGACAAATTCTCTTTATCTCCTAAAAACTTGTCAACAGGTATTTCTTCAACAAATTCGTTCTGTCTAAGTGCCTCAACAATGGAATCGCTAGGATTTAACTCCGCCTCGTTTTTCCAATATTTCTTGTTTGATGCCATACTTATTTATAGGTATTTAGCTACTTTTCTTTTAATCAATAATGACACTTTCCGCATTCCAATCCACCCATTTGGGCAGCCGTAAGCTGGTCTACTCCATATTTTTTGGAAAGTTCGGCATGTATTTTTTCATAATACGCATTGCCAGCGACCTTAACATTGGTCTCTTTATGACAGTTAATACACCATCCCATGGTCAAAGGAGCGTGCTGATACATAACCTCCATCTCTTCTACAGGCCCATGACAGGTCTGACATTCTATACCCGCCACTGAAACGTGCTGTGAGTGGTTGAAATATGCAAAATCAGGAAGATTATGCACCCTTATCCATTCAACCGGTTTGGATTCACCGGTATATTTTTGATTTTCTTCGTCCCAACCAACAGCCTTATACAATTTTTGTATCTCCGCATTATAATCAACACCATGTGCCTTTCCTTCCGCCAAAGTTTCGGGAGCAACTTCATAAATCGATTTATGACAATTCATACAAACATTAAGGGATGGTATACCCGAAGTTTTGGAAACACGGGCAGAGGAGTGACAATATTTACATTCAATCTTATTATCACCGGCATGTATTCTATGAGAATAATGAATAGGCTGAATAGGCTCGTACCCCTGATCTACACCAATCTGCATCATCCAGCCATAGGCAAAATAGCCACTTGCCAAAAGCAGGAAAATTGCAGTAACCAAGACCAAAAATTGATTTTTAGCAAAAGCCTTCCAAAGTGGCAATCGCTTTTCACCTCTCTCCTTCTCCAAGTCAACACCATTTGCAGTCGCTATTTGCCGTAGCGTCTTGTTCACCATGAACAACATCAGCACCAACAAACCAAAAACCAAAATAAGAGCACTCAAGATAACTTCATTGGAAATACCGGAACCCTGCCCACCTTCGACGTTCGTCACAGCCGCACCGGTAGCCGCGGCAACAGCAGGCGCAGGCGCAGCTGCCGTATATGCCAAGATATTATCAATATCTTCGTCCGACAAAGTCGGGAATGGCGTCATCGCCGCTTGATTATACTCGGCGTATATCTTATTGCCATAAGAATCGCCAGACTTGATCATCCCAGGGCTATTCTTTATCCAGGCATAGATCCATTCTTTGTCCAAACCTTCATCATCCGCAAGGCGACTTTCTACATTAGCCAATGCAGGACCCGTCATTTTACGGTCTAAAGCATGACATGCGGCACAGTTCTGATTGAACAGCGCCTTCCCTTTCACGGGGTCACCAGCGGCAGCGGCATCTTCCTGCGCACTGAGTGAAATGGAAAAGAGTTGGAAAACTACCAGACCGATACCTAAAACTTTGGAAATTTGATTACGGTATATAACCTTTTTCATGTATAAAGTATTTCAAATCTTGGCATGATATTTTCTATTGCTTTAGATAAATTTACGGATTGTTTCCCATGCCTAAATTGCAGGCAAAAATACGACATAGACTTTATTTGCAAAATGTTAATGGATTTATAATTTATAATTTATAACAGTTCTAAATAAATACAATTTTGGTCGACTGGACGGAAAGATTTACTTTTACAGCGACCCACTTAAACACAATACGTTAGGATGAAAACAACAATAAGCATTATTGCTTTTTCCTTAATTTGCAATTTAGGAATTTCACAGAAAGGACAGATCAACATTGAACAAGATCAAAAAATAAACGAATTAATCAGCCTCTATAAATCTTCCCATGAGGATTCTGAATACTATAGAATACAAGTAGGTTTCGGTTCATTTTCAAAGGCGCAGAACATAAAATCGAATGTAGAACAAGATTTCCCACAGCTCCCTTCGAAAATAGATTTTGATTCTCCCACGTATCGTGTGCGCTTGGGCAGGTTCAAAACGAAACTGGAAGCTGAACGAAAATTTATGGAGGTCAGAATAAAATATCCTGATGCGATGTTATTGAAACCAAAAAAATCGACCAAATAGGTCGATTTTTTTTATTCTCCTTTTTAACTTGAAGCAATTTATCTACCGCCAAATTGCATCAATTTGACAGTTTAACATTGAATACTATCGTTATTTAGATTTCAACTTTTTCTTGACTGCGACTTCTTGGAAAGCCTCAACTATATCGCCCTCATTAATATCATTGTAGTTCTTGATCTGAAGTCCACAATCGTAGCCCTTCGAAACTTCCTTAACATCATCTTTAAATCGTTTCAAAGAACTTAATTCACCTGTGTACACCACTACCCCATCGCGGATCAAGCGTATACCGGCATTTCGCAATATTTTCCCACTTGTTACCATACAACCTGCAATGGTACCGATTTTGGAAATTTTGAAGGTTTCTCGAATTTCAGCAGTTCCTGTTATTTCTTCTTTGATTTCTGGGGAAAGCATTCCCTCCATGGCATCTTTCAGATCATTGATGGCATCATAGATAATGGAGTACATTCTGATATCGATTTCCTCTTTTTCCGCAACGTCGCGGGCATTGCCCATTGGTCGTACGTTAAAGCCGATTATAATCGCATCGGAGGCAGTCGCCAACAACACATCGGATTCTGTAATCGCACCAACACCTTTATGTATAATATTTACTTGAATCTCATCAGAAGACAATTTCTGGAAAGAATCGGTCAATGCTTCCACTGAACCATCCACATCACCTTTCAAGATTATGTTCAACTCTTTAAAGTCACCCAATGCAATTCGTCTTCCAATCTCATCCAATGTGATATGGCGCTGTGTACGTACGGATTGTTCGCGTTGTAACTGTGATCTTTTCGAAGCAATCTGTTTCGCTTCGCGCTCGTCTTCCATGACGTTGAACTTATCACCTGCCTGTGGGGCCCCGTCCAATCCTAAAATGGAGATTGGAGTCGCCGGACCTGCCTTTTGAACCTCTTTTCCACGTTCATCATGCATGGCCTTCACTTTACCACTATGGGTACCTGCCAAGACATAGTCACCGATCTTAAGGGTTCCTGCCTGCACTAATATAGTCGATACATAACCGCGACCTTTATCCAAAAAAGCCTCCACAACGGTGCCTAAAGCTAATTTATCAGGGTTGGCCTGCAATTCTAACAATTCAGCCTCAAGCAATACTTTCTCAAGAAGTTCTTTAACACCCTGTCCTGTTTTTGCAGAAATATCGTGTGACTGTATCTTGCCACCCCAATCTTCTACCAACAAATTCATTTGTGCCAAGCCATCTTTAATCTTCTCTGGATTTGCCGTAGGCCTATCCATCTTGTTAATTGCAAATACGATGGGTACACCAGCTGCCTGTGCATGACTTATAGCCTCCTTGGTCTGTGGCATAATATCATCATCCGCCGCCACAACGATAACCGCTATATCGGTCACTTGTGCACCTCTAGCGCGCATCGCGGTAAAGGCTTCGTGACCTGGAGTATCTAAGAAAGTGATTTTTTGACCTCCTTCTAAAGTCACACCATACGCACCGATATGCTGGGTGATACCACCACTCTCCCCTGCAATAACATTCGCTTCGCGAACATAATCCAAAAGTGAAGTTTTACCGTGATCCACATGCCCCATTACAGTAACAATAGGTGCTCTTGGCTTCAAATCTTCCGGCGCATCTTTCTGCTCATCGATAGTCTCTTCAATCTCGGCCGTAACGAACTCTACTTCGTAACCAAACTCTTCGGCTACAATCGAAATCGTTTCAGCGTCCAATCGCTGGTTCATGGTTACCATCAAACCTAACGACATACAAGCCGAAATAATTTCGGTCGTAGAGACGTTCATCATCGTGGCCACTTCACTGGCGGTTACAAACTCGGTAACCTTTAGTATTTTACTCTGAAGTTCTTGTTGCTCAAGATCTTTTTCTGTCTGTTGCCTGTGTTGGTCTCGCTTATCCCTACGGTATTTGGCACCTTTTCCTTTTTTAGATTTCCCCTGTAATTTCTCAAGGGTCTCCCTTACTTGTTTTTGTACATCTTCTTCGGTAGGCTCAACTTTATTGACGGGCGAAGTAAAACGTCTGCCCCCACCTTTTCTAGCGTCGCTTGATCCAGAATTGGCACCTCTTGGCCCCGTTCCCCTGCCTGCTGTAGAACCCGTATTATTACCGCTTACTATACGCCGTCTTCTTTTCTTTCTATCACTGGAGTCGGATGTTTTAGCGTCTTCCTTTTTCTTCTTAGGTTTATTAAATTGGGTAAGGTCAATTTTTGCACCTGTAATTTTCGGTCCGGTCAACTTTTTATAGTTGGTCGCTATCGTTTCAGCCTCTGATTGCGCGGGCTCCTCGGGTTCAGCCTTAACCTCAGGCTCCTTTTTTCCGGCTACCTTGGATTCTTGCTTCGGCTCCTCCTTTTTAACTGGTTCAGATTCCTTGACAACCTCCGGTTTCTTTGCCTCGGGAGTTTTAACCTCCGGAGTTTTAGTCTCGGGAGTCTTTTCTTCGGGAGCCTTGACTTCTGAAATTTTCGGCTCTTCAACCTTCGGAGTCTCTTGGACCTCAGGTTTGACCTTCTTTTTATCTAAATCAATCTTACCAACTGTTTTAGGTCCGGCAAGTGATGCTTTTGCCTTAATAATATTCTCGGATGCAGCGGTTCGCTTCTCACGGGCAAGACGTCTTTCTTCCTGCTCTTGTTCCAATTGCAGTCTTAGGGCTTCTTTCTCCTTACGTTTTTCTTCACCGACTTCCTTTGAAGCAACCTTCTTGCTCATATCGGTTTGGAACTCGTCGACCAGCACTTGATATACCGCATTGGATATTTTCGTGGTCGGTCTTGCCTCTACCTCATGCCCAGCATCCTTAAGAAAATCCACCGCCCTATCCAATGAAATATTCAGCTCTCGGAGAACCTTGTTAAGCCTAATTTTTGCAACTTCTGCCATAAATATTAATTCCTAATCTTTCAATAAAACACCGCTAATATATAGCTAATCTTCCAATTCTTCTTTTAGTATACGTACAACTTCTAAAATTGTTTCCTCTTCAAGATCCGTACGTTTTACCAAATCGGCCACGTCTTGTTCTAAAACGCTTCTTGCCGTATCCATTCCAATTTTCTTGAACTCTTCAATAATCCAGCCTTCGATTTCATCTGAAAACTCGGTAAGTTCAACATCTTCTTCAACACCCTCACGAAACACATCAATCTCATATCCAGTTAATTGACCAGCCAATCGGATGTTGTGCCCTCCCCGACCAATTGCTTTCGAAACCTCTTCAGGTCGCAAATACACCTGAGCCGTCATTTTCTCGTCATTCAGTTTCACCGTGGAAACCCTAGCCGGGCTCAAAGCCCTAGTTACCATTAATTGCGGATTACTTGTCCAATTGATCACATCAATATTTTCGTTACCCAATTCCCTTACAATACCATGAATACGGGATCCTTTCATACCAACACAGGCACCTACCGGATCGATTCGGTCATCGTATGAATCGACCGCAACCTTAGCCTTTTCACCTGGGATACGAACCGCTTTTTTAATCGTAATCAACCCATCAAAAACTTCGGGTATCTCTTGAAAGAACAGCTGTTGTAAAAACAACGGAGATGTTCTCGACATGATTATGGTCGGCTTGCTTCCTTTTAATTCTACGCTTTCTATAATGCCCCTGACGTTATCTCCCTTTCTAAAAAAGTCTGACGGAATCTGTCGGTCTTTTGGCATAATTATCTCATTGCCCTCATCATCTAAAAGAATGATGGCCTTGTGACGAATATGATGCACCTCAGCAGTGTAAATTTCTCCTTCCAAATCTTTGAACTGCTTATAAATCGTGGTGTTGTCGTGCTCATGTATTTTAGAAATAAGATTCTGGCGCAAAGCCAAAATGGCCCTTCTTCCCAAATTAATCAATTTCACCTCTTCGGAAACATCTTCACCTACTTCAAAATCGGGCTCTATCTTGCGTGCTTCCGACAGCGAAATTTCTTCATTGGGATCTTCTACCTCACCATCTTCAACAACAATTCTATTTCTCCATATTTCCAAATCCCCTTTGTCGGGGTTGATAATAATATCGAAATTATCATCGGAGCCGAATTTCTTCTTTAGCGCGTTTCTAAAAACATCTTCCAAAATCGCCATTAGCGTTACCCTATCTATGAATTTATCGTCTTTAAATTCAGAGAAAGATTCAATGAGCGCAATATTTTCCATTTTTATGCTACAATTAAAATTTTAATACAACTTTTGCTTCGTTTATGTCGGCGAAGCCGATTTCTTTTTTTTTCCGAACCGTAACTTTCCCTTTTCCGATGGGTTTGGGTTCACGCGCTTTCCATTCTAGGACGATACCATTTTCGGTAACGCCAGTTAGATTACCTTCAAAGGTATCACCTAAAGTGCTGACCTCTAGTTTTCTGCCAATATTTTTTTTATACTGTCTTGGTATCACTATGGGCGCTGCCGCTCCCGCTGATGCCACTTCTAACGAAAAGTCTTCCTCTTCGCGATCTAAATTGTGCTCTATAGCCCTACTTATTTTCATGCAATCTTGAACCGTAACGCCCTGATCGCCATCAATAATGACTTTTATTTTATTATCAAGTGTTACGGAAAAATCAATAAGAAAGAGCGATGTATCCTCTTGTAAAGCAACTTCCAAAAGTGCCCTAACTTTATCTTTTAACATGAATCGTAACGTTTAAAATCTTTCTAAATTTATCTCGGTCCAAATGCATTCGATTCCCTCTAATTCGCATTTCACGCCCTAAAAAGAAAATCTTACAAACAAAAAAGAGGACTATTATGGTCCCCTCATGAATACTTTTATATCCTTTCAGTGGTGCAAATATACAATTTTTTTGTTTCCCACAATCTATTTATGATTGACACCTATTTTCAAACACCCTAAACTTCTATTGATTATCACGATAAAAAGAATCCCAAGGTAATAAGTTTAAATTGCTGATTTAGTAGTATTTTTAAACAACTGCAACATCAAACAACCCACTTATCCTATGGAAATATTGTCTTCATACAACCTGATTATCGGGGCTTCGATCATTGTTATTTTATCTTTTTGGTTCAATGGCATTTCTAAAAAAACCAATATTCCTTCGGTATTAATGCTTATTGTTTTGGGTATTATTTTACAGTTTGTACTGAAATACTTTATTGGAGACGATATTGATTTCGAAAAAAGTCTGAAAGGCACTTTAGAAATTATTGGCACGGTCGGGCTTATCATGATTGTACTCGAAGCTGCTCTGGAATTGGAGCTGAAAAGGGAAAAATTGGTGCCCATTCTCAAGTCAATGGCCATTGCCCTTATCGGACTTATTGGTTCGGCTTGGGTCGCGGCACTTGTTCTATATCAGTTCATACCCGATATGACCATGCAATCGGCATGGCTATACGCCACACCACTTTCAATTCTTTCGAGCGCCATAATAATACCAAGCGTGGGTGGTCTGTCAAACGAGAAGAAGGAATTCCACATCTATGAAAGCACCTTTTCCGATATCATGGGCATCATGATGTTTTATTTTCTGGCCGGAGGTCTAGACCCTGAGCAAGACTCCGGAGCTGTAGGTTTTGCCGGCAACATTGTTTTGACCATTGTTATTGCCATAGTCGCCAGTTATGCCCTAGTGCTTATTTTTCAACGCATAAAAAGTCAAGCCAAACAATTTTTGCTCATTGCCGTACTACTATTGCTATACGCTATAGGCAAAAAAATGCACCTCTCCTCATTGATTATTATTTTGGTATTCGGACTTGTAATCGCGAACGTTAAACTATTTTTTCCCGGAAAAACGGCCATTTTCCTCGAAAATGAAAAAATGCACCAAATTTACCACGAATTGCACATTATTACTTTGGAAACAGCCTTTGTGGTGCGCACTTTTTTCTTTGTTATATTTGGTATCACCATTGTTTTGGCTTCGTTACTGAGCTTAAATGTAGCCTTGGTAAGCGTTCTTATCATCGCCTCGATTTACGCCATTCGGTTTATAATGTTACGCATTTTTATAGGGAAGGATATTCTGCCCCAAATCTTTATCGCACCAAGGGGATTGATTACCATATTATTGTTCTATGCAATTCCTGTCGAAGCGGAAATTGCCGGTTTTGAATCGGGTATATTATTGTTTGTTATCATTGTAACCAGTCTGGTCATGACCTGGGCCATGATCAAGGATAAACAGAAAATGGGTACGCTTCTAGATGAAATCGAAGAGGAATACGAGGCTAGGGAGGAAGCATACGAAGGAATAGAACACCATGAGCATGAGGAACTAAAGGAACACGAACAAAATACTACAATCCTTGATTCGTCAAAAGAAGAGGCCCCAAAACATGATTCGGGTCAGCCGAAAACCCCTGACGACCCTTCTTTTGACGACAAAAGTCCCTCCCATTGATTGGCTGCTACATTCGCGTCCTAAAAATATAAAAGCAAGATCGGAAAAAGAGTACTGCCCATATGTTTTCTAAGAAAACCGATAGACCTACCCATCAGTTTATAAGTTCCCTTTGTGCTAAGCGACATAATTTCAGCAATCTCGTCATAACTCAATTGCGTGTAGTATTTCAAGTGAATGATTTCTTTCTGTCTGTCAGTAAGTTTTTCCAGCGCCTTTTTAAGCTTTCGGCATTGCTGGTCAAAACATTGTCGTTCAATAATATCGAACTCTATAGAAGGTGTGGACAAGACTTGAAAAAATGTAGGTGCCAATGCAAATGTTGTCGACCTCTTTCGTCGCTTTACAGATTCAGCGATCAACTTTCTTCTGATAGATTTAAACAGGTACGATTTTATAGATTTCACTCGACCCAATTTGTGCTTGGTGTTCCAAATTTCCACAAAAAGCTCTTGAATACAGTCTTTGATCAATTCTTTGTCTTTGATCAATTTTAGTCCGTAACTATATAATAAAGTTACATTGTTTCTATAAATAGTAGCGTAGGCAATTTCGCTTCCAGCTTGAAACTCTTGCCAAAGTTCAAAATCGACAATCACCTTCGAATCTCTCGAAACTACTTTGGATGCCTTACGACTATCGACCGAAATGTATTTCTGATAATATGATAAATTTAAATCCAAAACAAATTATATCCACAGTTGAAAAAATAGTTAAATGCTATTTAAGTCAGGGGAATTTTGAGAATATGCCAACAAAGTACAAAATAAATTAACAACTACTAATTAATACATTGGATAAAATTGTTTGCTAGAAGTAATAAAATGCAGGAAACCGCCCATTTAAAATAATTGAAAAACCGCTTAAAGCACAATTAATTTCCTCTTATGAAAACCCCAGGATAGAAAAATCCTAACTTTTTCAAAAAATATGTCGGCTTCATGGGGTAAAAACAAAATTTTCATCTCTTGACAGTAAAGTGCCGACTACGATTAAAGTTTGAAATAGTTTAGTACTAGATCTTATTGCTTTAAGGATGTCGACAATTATTAAAACACTTAACCAACAGTAAACTGTATGAAAAAATTAAAAGCAAGGCTAAAAAATGGTGAGGCCCTTAATGGATGCTGGTTGAATCTTGGAAATTCATTGACAGCGGAGATCGTAGGACAGGCGGGCTTCGACTGGGTCTTGATCGATCTTGAACACGGTGCCGGGAATGAAAAGGACGCCCTTTTGCAGCTTCAAGCCTTGCAAGCTAGTTCAACTGGCGCGATTATCAGGGTCGAAAGTAATGATAAACGACGTATTCAACGAGCTTTGGATATGGGAGCCGAAGGAATCATGTGCCCGCAAATAGAGACCCCGGCCGATGCAGAAAAAGTCATCGAGGGCTTATATTATGCTCCGGACGGAAAACGGGGTGTAGCAAAAATGGTAAGGGCAACGGATTTTGGTAAAAACTTCGACGTCTATAGGTCACAATTGAAGGAAAACATTCTAGGTGTAATACAGATTGAAACTACAGAAGCATTAAACCATTTAGATGAAATTGCAGCTTTGGATGGTGTCGATGTCTTGTTTGTCGGGCCATCCGATTTGTCAATGTCTTTAGGAATATTCGGCCAATTAGACCACCCCCGCTATATCAGTGCCTTGGAAGCCATTATTGCGGCTGCCGACAAGGCCGGAAAAGCTGTCGGAATTCTCTTATTCAATCCTGATGACTATAAAACTTATTACGACATGGGCATTAGATTAATAGCCTGCGGTTCTGACGCAACTTTTGTGAGTCAAGGGGCCTCCCAAATGGCCAATTCATTAAATTCAAAAAAAGCGTAACCCTCCACTATGGCATTAGCTAGTTTTTTTTCCGATCCCTTATTTATTCTATTAGTAGGTATTATAATTGTTGTCGGAGGAATTATTGGTCTTCGCCTGCACGCTTTTCTCGCGTTATTGATCGCAGCCTTTGCTGTGGCTTTATTGACCCCAGCTTCCGCTGTTGAAACTTTCGCCCTGACCAAGGGTGTCTCTGGTGAAACGGCAGAGCAAATGTCGAATTGGCACGTCGGGAAACGAATCGCTATTGCCTTTGGCGAGACATGTGGTAAAATCGGAATCCTCATTGCTATGGCAGCCATTATCGGCAAGTGTATGCTCGAAAGCGGTGCTGCAGAGAAAATTATACGTTCACTTCTTAAATGGACGGGGGTCAAAAACGCCCCCATATCATTTCTAGGGGGAAGTTTCTTCTTGGGAATTCCCGTATTTTTTGATACCGTTTTTTATTTGATGATCCCCTTGGCAAAAGCGTTGGCCAACAAATTAGGAAAGAACTATTTGCTTTTGGTACTTGCCATTACCGCAGGCGCCGCTATGGCCAATTCATTGGTACCACCAACACCCGGACCTTTGTTCTTAATCAGCGAAATGAACATTCCTATTGGTATGATGATGTTGGGCGGCATTTTAGTGGGCCTTTTCACGATTTCAACTGGCTACATGTATGCCGTATGGGCAAATCGAAAATGGCCGGTACCCCTTCGCGATTCGGTTGATGCCCCATTAAAAGATATAAAAGCCTTGTCTTTAAAATCAGACGACCACCTACCCTCACTATGGTTTTCTACCCTTCCCGTTTTAATTCCCTTAATTTTTATAACCTTAAAAGCCGTTATTGACACTTTCATGAATATAGAGAACGCGGAAAGCATCTTATTAACTTTGGTTAACTTTTTCGGTGAAAAGAATACAGCCTTGATTTGTGGGGCGTTATCCGCATTAGTGCTTCTGGTGCTCCAAAAAGAAGAAGATAAAACGGCTATGGGCAGGGCAGTTCAAACCGCACTTATGAGCGGTGGCGTCATCATATTGATTACTGCAGCGGGTGGCGCTTTTGGAGGAATGCTGCAACAAACAGGCATAAGCGCCCGTATCGGAGAACTTACCCAAGGCTATCAAATGGCCATAATACCCTTGGCTTTTTTTATAGCCGTTGTAGTTCGCACTGCCCAAGGATCGGCTACAGTGGCCATGATTACCGCATCGGGTATTCTTGCAGGCATGTCGGCAACAATGGATCTTGGCTACCATCAACTTTATGTCGGACTTGCCATTGCCTGCGGCTCTAAAATATTTCCTTGGATGAACGATAGCGGGTTTTGGATTGTATGTAAAATGAGTAACTTGACAGAAAAGGAACTATTAAAAACATTTTCGCCCATGTTAACGATTATGGGCGTTACGGGTCTAATCGTAATTTTAATTGCTGCACAATTATGGCCCTTGGTATAAGAACAAGAACCAACATAAAACTAATTTTAACTGTACAATAACATAAAAAATGGAAAAAGTAGGATTTATAGGATTGGGAATTATGGGAAAACCCATGGCATTGAATTTAATCAAGGCAGGATACTCCGTATTGGTATTGGAAACCAGTGCGGCCGCCAATGAAGTAGTCGCCGCCGGCGCCAAGTCATACAAAACGAGTAAAGATCTGGCCAATGATAGCGACATCGTCATAACGATGCTTCCCGATTCCCCGGAAGTTGAAACGGTAGTTTTAGGTAAAGATGGCGTTCTTGAAGGCATACGCCCAGGATCGATTTTCGTCGACATGTCGACCATAGCCCCTGCAACCGCAAAGAAAATATACAAAGCTTTCCGAGAAAAGAAGGTTGAAGCATTGGATGCTCCTGTATCCGGTGGGCAGGTGGGTGCCGAAAGCGGCACCATATCAATTATGGTCGGGGGCAATGAGGACACCTTTAACAAAGTGCTTCCCCTATTCAATGTTATGGGCAAAAGCGCCGTACTGATCGGTGGTTCGGGAGCAGGCCAAACCACGAAGGCCTGTAATCAAATCATTGTGGGAATGACTATTCAAGCCGTAGCGGAAGCCTTCGCCCTAGCCAAAAAAGCGGATGTGAACCTCGAAAAAATGAGGGAAGCACTATTGGGTGGATTTGCCCAAAGCCGTATTCTAGATTTACACGGCCAACGCATCATCGATGACAATTTCAAACCCGGATTTAAAGTAAAATTACATAGAAAAGACATGAACATCGCGCTTCAGGCAGGAAAGGAATTTTCAGTCCCATTACCAGGCAGTGCACAGGTCGCCTCTAACATGGATGCACTAATTGCCCAAAAAAAAGGGGAGCTCGACCACAGTGCCCTATATGTATTGCTTGCTGAATTGGCAGGCATATGATTGTTCCGATAGCTTGAGTATCCTCTTTAAAATGAAACCGTGAAAATAACCGATATAGATATCACCCAGATTGCAGTTGGAGACCCTCCATTATTAAATGCTGCAGGATTACATGCCCCGTACGCCCTGCGAATTATCGTTGAAATAATTACTGATTCTGGCATAACCGGACTGAGTGAAATTCCAGGGAGCGAAAAAATATACAAGGCCTTGGCCGAATTAAAACCATATCTAATCGGTCAAGACGTATTCCAACTCAATATGATCAAGAAGTTGATCAGTGAGAAATTTGGTGAAGGTGACGACCAACGTGGTGTAGCCCCTTGGGACCAAAGGTTATTGGTTCATTTGTTCAGTGCGATTGAAGTTGCCTGTCTCGATTGTATCGGCAAAAAATTAAATCGGCCCGTTGTAGATCTATTAGGAGGTAACTCAAGAAACAAAGTGCCTTTTTCCGCTTACCTTTTCTATAAGTACGAAGGCGCTGGCGGAGCACTCGGATCTGGCATGGACAAAGAAGCCTCTGGATGGTTACGGAGCCGTCAAGAGGAAGCCCTATCGGCTGATCAGATTGTTGACCAAGCCAAGGCCATGTGCGAGGCGTTCGGTTTTCAATCCATAAAATTAAAGGGCGGTGCCCGCCCCCCGGAAATCGAATATGAAAGTATCTTGGCCCTGCGAGATGCCTTTGGCCCAAATATGCCTTTGCGGTTAGACCCCAACGCGATTTGGTCGTTGGAAACCGCCATAAAATACGGTAAGAAAATGGAGGGCATACTCGAATACTACGAAGATCCAGTCAGAGGCCAGATCGATATGGCTTTATTGAGTCAAAAAGTAAATATTCCGTTAGCGACCAATATGTGCACCACCTCTTTCGAAGATATTCCGGCAAGCATTCGGTTGGGATCGGAACATATCATTTTATCAGACCATCATTTTTGGGGCGGTTTGCGGGCGTCGATGGAACTGAATAAAATCTGCCAGACCTTCGGCAGGGGTTTTTCAATGCATTCCAATAGTCATCTTGGCATTTCGATGGCCGCCATGGTCCATTTAGGGGCAGCGATTCCGCATCTCGATTATGCCTTGGACACCCATTATCCGTGGCAGGTCGATGAAGTAATCGAAGGTGGAAAAATTCCGATAACCGATGGATTCGTTTCGGTACCAGACGGGCCCGGACTTGGTGTTACCTTGGATCGTGTGCAATTGCAGAAGCTCCATGAAAAATTTCTGGCCTGCGGTCTAAAAGAACG
>CBDULZ010000068.1:0-27181 GCA_965368185.1 uncultured Kriegella sp. | reverse complement strand
CGATGTGTCAATATCTGATTCTCTTAATTCTCCGCAAGTATGATCTCTGTACATTGATGTTGAATAAATTTGGTGGCAAAGGTATAAAAGTATGTTGTTATCTTAATAGTGTATGTTTTGCTTAATCTTACAAGTGAAATAAAACCAGAAGTAATGTAGAATTATTCTTCTTTATATCTTAAAATTTGGATTCTTTTCTAAAAGATTATTAAATATAGTGTTAACTTGTTGTCAAATAGCCAAAAATATATTTGAAGGATGAAAGTTAGTTTAAACAAATTTCTATGCCCTTTTGTTTTGTTTATGGTCTCATTAGGCCTTTCGGCGCAGGATGAAATAATGGGATCAATTTCTGATCAAAACAATCAACCCCTCCCTGGAGTCAATGTTGTGATAAAAGGCACGTCTAAGGGTACAACAAGCGATTTTGATGGCAACTATGTTATTGGCACTGAGACTTTTCCTGTTATTTTAGTATTTTCTTCTATAGGATTTAGTACAAATGAAGTAAATGTTAAAGGTCCAGGTCGCATAGACGTAGTTTTACAAGAAGGCGTGGCACTTGATGAAGTGATTTTGGTAGGAAATAGATCGAAACCTAGAACAATTATGGATTCACCTGTGCCAATTGATAATATTGGTGTCAATGAACTCAAGAATACTGGTCAGCCCACTGTTGACAAGATGTTGACCTTTAAAGTGCCATCTTTTAATGCTACTACACAGGCCATTTCTGATGGTACGGCACATTTCGACCCTGCAGATCTTCGGGGATTAGGCCCCAGTAGAACCCTGGTTTTGGTAAACGGAAAACGTAAGAACCTAAGCTCTTTGGTTTATATAAATGATACTCCTGGAAAAGGTGAGGTTGGGGTCGATTTAAAAAGTATACCCGCCGCGGCGATAGAAAGAATCGAAGTGCTGCGTGACGGTGCATCTGCCCAGTACGGATCTGATGCGATTGCTGGCGTTATTAATATGGTCTTGAAGAAAAACGTTGAATACACAACTGTAGGGATTACTTCAGGAATTACTACAGAAGGTGATGGTTTTAATTTTGCCGCTGATTTTAATTCTGCAATAAAACTTAATGAAAATGGAGGGTATTTGAATTTGACTTTTGGTTATTATGAACAGGAAAAGACGAACAGGTCTGGGAATCCAGGAGTAGATGGTTTGTTTGGTGTTCCCGCAGATGATCCCACTTGGGGACCTTGGCTATCAGCTAACCCGGATTTGGGAATGAACATTGGGCAACCCGAAATGCAAAAGGCAGACGTATTTCTCAATGCCGGAGTTCCTTTTAAAAGTGGAAATGGAGAGTTTTATACCTTTGGTGGATTGACTTACAGAAAGGGTAAGAGTTTTGCTTTATACCGTCCACCTTATTGGATTCCAGACCCACACAACCTGTTACATGATTCAGGGACAGAATATCAAGGGTTTCAGCCCACGTTCGAAACGGATATTAGGGATAATACGATGACTGTTGGAACGAAATGGAAATTAATTGGTTTTGATGTTGATCTAAGTGGTACTTATGGCAGAAATGCCGTGAATTATGACGTGAATAATACACTTAACCCTGCCTTAGGAGCTGGAAGTCCCACTTCTTTTGATGTAGGTTCATATACATTTAGCAACACCCTCGGTAATTTGGATTTTTCAAAAAACATGGGAGCGGTTAATATTGCTTTTGGTGCAGAATTAAGGGGAGAGCGGTTTACCGCAATGGCAGGAGATCCTGCATCGTATATCGGCGGGGGAGCGCAATCTTTTCCCGGGCTACAGCCTAGCAACGTTGTGGAGGCCACACGCGACAATTATGGCCTTTATGGGGATTTGGAATGGGAACCCACTGGTAAATTATTACTCGGTGCAGCCCTTCGCTTTGAGGAGTTCAGTGATTTTGGAAATAATACTTCCTGGAAAATCAACGGAAGATATTTATTGGGCGATAATATGGGAGCGATTAGAGGTTCCTATAGTACGGGCTTTAGAGCACCGGCGCTGCACCAAATTTATTTAAGTAATATTCAAACCCTAGTTTCTGGAGGGACCATTTCGAATCAAGGAACTTTCAATAATGTTGACCCCATTATTAGAGATGGCTTGGGTGTGCCCCAGCTAACGGCTGAAACGTCAAAAAACGTTTCTGCAGGTTTTACTTTTAACCCCGTAACGAATTTGTCTATTGCTGTCGATTTTTATAATGTTAAGATAGACAATAGGGTATTATTTACCAATGAAATAGGTTTCGATGGAGATGATAGTGCCAATAATCCCGTTGAAAACATTTTGATTGATAATGCCATAACAAGTCTAAAGTTTTTTGTTAATGCCGTTAACACCAATACCACAGGGGTAGATGTAGTGGCTAGTTATAAGAATTTAAAATTGGGAATGGGCGTATTAGGGGCTACGATAGCAGCTAATTTTAATAAAACAAAGATTGATGGAGAAATAGGTACGCCTCCTTTGCTTGCTGCAAATGGGTATGAAATTTTTAATCGTAAGGAACAGTCGCGCATTACAACGTCTAGGCCAAAATCAAAAGTTTTGCTGGGGTTCGATTATAACTTACAAAAGTTGAATTTCGCTTTGAATAACACCTATTTTGGCGAGGTGAAATGGGACCATGCAACAGATCCATTAAACGATCAGACCTTTGCGGGTAAGGTGATTACTGACATAATTGTTGGGTACGATTTTTTGAGTAAGGTTTCGGCGACTTTGGCCATTAATAATTTGTTGAATGTTTACCCTGACGAGCTTGAACCGAAAGGAGATGTGGTTACAGACCTTGGGGGAAGATTCAAGTATCCTTGGGAGGTGAATCAATTTGGATTTAATGGTACTATCATAAGTGTCGGACTCACCTTTAAATTTTAAATATTCATTATAAATCATCCAGATTATAGCTATAATACCTAAAGTTTTGAATTTTTTGGTTTACGAACAAAATTTCAGTTTTTATATTTTAGTTTTAGGGTAGTTCTTCGTTGTATTGATACAGCTGTATATCTATTAGACTGTACACAATCTGCTTAGAAATATATTGTTGTTAATGAGTTGTTTATACCTTCAATGTAAATTTAATGTAAACTAAACGTTACATTAACATTTATTTTTGGTAAAATAATTGTATCTTTGAATACGTTAGTGTATTGAATCTCAGTTTATATCCCAAACAAAATGAAGACAATAATAATAGCTTTAGCACTTATATTTTCTGTGGCAATGACCGCTCAGGAGGTTAAGCCAAAATTTGAAAAGGAAGACAACGCCTTAAAAGCCACTTATTTTCATGAAAATGGAAATATAGCTCAAATTGGTTTCTTTCGCGATGGAAAACTACATGGAGAGTGGAAAATGTTCGATGAAAAAGGCAAAAAAATTGCTATGGGCGAATATCTTAATGGCAAAAAAGTAGGGAAATGGTTTTTTTGGGAAGGAGAAGTCTTAAAAGAAGTAGATTATACCAATAATAAAATTGCCAATGTTACGACTTGGGATAATGGGAAAACTGTTGCTGTAAACAAATAGCTTCACAAAATTCAAAAAGAAAAAATCCCGTCTTGGTTGCCAAGACGGGATTTTTTCTTTTTGAACTTATAAGATGCTATCTATGCGGCAACGTCGAGTTGCTCCTTCTCTGCGCTTCTCTTCTTTCCCTTGCGTAGCCAAACCTTTATTCGATAGGAAATATTGAACAGCACAGGTACAATGATCAAGGTCAAGAATGTGGCAACGAGTAATCCAAAGATGACCGTCCATGCCAAAGGTCCCCAAAAGACCACGTTATCGCCACCCATATAAATATTCGGGTTACCTGTTGAAAAGAGCGAAAAGAAGTCTATGTTCAATCCAATAGCCAACGGAATCAAGCCTAGAACCGTAGTAATCGCAGTAAGTATTACCGGCCGCAACCTTGCCTTACCACCTTTTGTAATAATTTCGGTGACCTGAGCCATGGTCAACAAATCTTTATCGTCTTGACCAAGAGCGACTTTTTTTCGATCGATCAAAATTTGGGTATAGTCTAGCAGCACCACGCCGTTATTTACGACAATACCCGCCAATGATATAATACCCATCATGGTCATCATAATAACAAAAGACCAGCCGGTCAACATCAATCCACCAAAGACTCCGATAAAACTGAGAAAGATGGCTATCATGATGATAAAGGGTTTTGAAATACCACCAAATTGAAAGATTAAAATTAAGAAGATCAGTCCCAGACCTGAGAAAAAGGCACCTACCAAAAATACCATTTGTTTGTTCTGCTCTTCGATTTGACCGGTATAATCGATTTTTACATCAGCGGGAAGCCCCTTATAATCCTCCATTTCTTTTTGAATTTCGGCCACAATCGCACCGGCATCGCTAAAGCCTGGTTTTAATTGTGAATAAACGATGACGACCCTTTTGTTGTCACGGTGCTTGATGGCACTAAAGCCTGAGGAGTTCTTTTGACTTGCTACGGCCGATACCGGAATTTCCTTGATTTTGCCCGTAGCTGCATCCCGAAATATAATATTCTGATTAAAGAGTGCACTTTTGTTATAGCGAATATCTTCGTTGAAGCGAACATTAATATCATAATCTTCTCCGTCTACCTTGTAGACCCCAGCCTTTTCACCAAAAACAGATCGACGCAATTGCTGCCCCACTTGGCCTACGGAGACGCCCAGTTCTCCGGCTTTTTCGCGATCCACGACCACCTGCATTGATGGTTTGCCCTTGTTCACATCTATCTTCAGCTCTTCGATACCGGCAATATTCTTTGTATTGATAAAGTTTCGAATGTCTTCTGCTGTATTGATCAGTTCTGTATAATCCTTCCCTTCAAGTTCAATATTGATTGGATATCCTGCCGGAGGGCCATTGGCCTCCTTTTCAACCGAAATAGCAACTCCGGGATAGATTCCTGTCAATGCTTCTTGTATTTCTGCACGCAATACTTCAGTATCGCGACCACCACGGTACTTAAATTCGCGCATTGATAAAGTTACTTTTCCGCGATGGGGCATTTCGGCAGCGGATCCGCCATCTGTCATAGGATTGCCGGCACCTTCACCCACCTGCGACACGGCAGATTCCACTAGATAATTGTGATCGCCATTGGTATATTTATCTTGGTTGGCCACCTCATAGACCCTTTTTTCAATGGCCTGTGTCAATTCATTTGTTTTTTCAATCGATGTTCCTTGTGGATATTCGATATAGGCGTAGATTTCGTTGGGTTTATTGTCAGGGAAGAACTCAATTTTGGTCCTTCCGCTCCCTACAGACATTCCGAACAGCATAAAAACGGCGATCAACAAAAGGAAGGTACTTCCGAAATACCAATATACATTGTTGCCGCGCAACGAATGCTGAATACGTCGCTCATACCAATTTTCGAAACGTACCATGGCATTGTTCTGAAAACTCATGGCCCATTTCTTTAAAGCGTATTTATAAATCCAAAACATCAGGGCGGTAACGATCATCACACTCCCAAAACCGCGCATGGGGCCACCAATCAGAATGATGAAAAGACCAAAACCACCCAAAATGATACTAAGGCGGATCAACTGCTTTTTAGTCAATTCTTTTTCCCCGATTTCCATAAACTGGGATACCAGCATGGAATTCATAAAGATGGCTACGAATAACGATGATCCCAACACTACAGATAATGTAATAGGGAAATAGATCATAAATTGCCCAAAAATTCCAGGCCACAAACCTAAAGGAACAAAGGCTGCCACCGTAGTCACGGTTGAAATAATTATCGGGAAAGCAATTTCACCGATTCCTTTTTTAGCTGCTTCGGTCCGCGACATACCCTCGCTCATAAGTCGATATACATTTTCTACGACTACAATACCATTATCCACCATCATACCCAGTCCCATGATCATACCGAAAAGAATCATCGTATTCAAGGTGAAACTCATACCATCGACAAAAGCACCTAAATTGTTCAAGATCATAAACGACATGAACATCGACATGGGTATGGCAAAACCTACAAAGAGTGCATTTCGGAAGCCCAAAAAGAACATAAGTACGGTTACCACCAGTATAATTCCGAATATAATATTGTTAACCAGATCGTCGACCTGGTTTAAGATTCTGCCCGAGGAGTCATTGGCAATGGTAATATTCAAGTCAGCAGGAAAATAGTTTTGCTGCGCCTCTTTTACCAGCTCCCTTACTTTGGTGGTTGCCTCTATCATGTTCTTGCCAGATCGTTTTTTAATGTCGAGCATGACCACACTTTCACCAAATTCCCGTGCAAAGGTCGTCTTGTCTTCTTCATTAAACGTGACCTTGGCAATATCTTTAAGATATACCGCTCCGTCTTCTGATTTTACGACAAAATCGTTCAACTGCTTTGGATCTGAGATTTCACCAAGAACACGAATGGTACGGCGTTGTCCGCCAGATTCAATATTGCCAGCCGACATGGTAGTGTTACCATTGCCAATAGCACTCAAAACATCCTGAAAACTGACTTTCGCCGCCATCATTTTATACACATCGACTGCAACTTCTACCTCTTTTTCTTGGGCACCTCTAATGCTTACTTCTTTTATCTGAGGAAGATCTTCGATTTCATCCTGCATATATTCGGCGTACTCTTTCAATTTTTCCACTGGGTAATCGCCCGTAAAATTCACGTTCATTATAGGGAACGATTCTGAGAGGTTCAAATCGAAAATATTAGGCTCTACCTTGGCGTTGTTAAAGGTCGGCCAATCTTCACTTGCCTTTTCCCCATCGACCTCATCTTTGACTTTTAGCTTTGCCGATTCTACAGAAATTTCCTCGTCAAATTCTACGGTTATAATGGAATAATCTTCTTGGGAAGTAGAAGTTACTTCAACCACGTTACTCACGTTTTTTAGCCGATCCTCCAAAGGATCGGTTATCAAACGTTCTACATCTTCCGCAGTATTTCCCGGATAAGGAGTGCTTATATAGACTTTGGTCTCTACGATTTCCGGGAAATCTTCTCGGGGCATCGCTTGATAGCCTTGATATCCGATCCATAGAAAAATGGCAATCATTACATAGATTACCGAAGGATTATCTATCGCCCATGATGACAGGCCGAATTCTTTGTCGGCATTCTTTTTTTGCTTGCTATTCATTGGAATCGGTGTTTAAGATTTGTACGTTCTGACCATCTTTCACGCTTCGGGCTCCTTCTTTAATTAGTTCATTTCCTTCTTCGATACCGGTTAGCACTTCTACCATGCTGCCTTGTGTTCTGCCAGTAGTAATAATTTGTCGATGTACGGTGGCATGGTCTTCCTGTCCCGATTTTTCGGCAATGTAAATATATTGGTCACCGTCGGCATTTTCAGAGATTATGCTTTGTGGAATAACGATGGCCCCCTCGCTTGAATAATCATTTAGATTGACTTTTGCCGTTAGATTGGGTTTAATGTTGCCATTTTTGTTTGGAACAGGAATCTCAACCGTAAAAGCACGATTATTAGGATTGATAAAGTTGCCGGTCTGCCTAACCTGTGTGCGAATGGTATCTCCTAAAATTGGAAAATATACAATGGCCTCCTTCCCCTTCGAAATACCTCCTAAATAGGTCTCGGGCACATCAACTTCAATATACATATCGGAAAGATTTATGATGCGAAATACTTCCGACCCCGGACCTCCGGGCGCAACAACAGTACCTTGTTCTTTTATTACGTCATCTATAATTCCCGAAAAAGGAGCTCTTATGGTCGATTTTCCTAATTGACTTTGTAACTGCTTAACGGCGTTTTCTTGGGCTTCATAGTTCGCTTTCGCCTGCAAATACTGAATTTCTGAACCTATTTTTTGATCCCACAGCTTGCTTTGACGCTCAAAAGTGGTTTTTGATAAGGCCGTCTGTGTCTCTAATTGTGCCAATTGACTGCTCATGCCACCGTCATCGATACTGGCCAATAATTGACCTTTAGCTACGCGTTGACCTTCTTTTACATAAACTCGTTCTAGCGTTCCCGCCATTTCAGGATAAATAAGCACATTTTGTTTGGTCTGTACATTGCCTTGAAGCTCTAAATAATGATCGAATTTCTCAGAGTTTGCAGTGACAGTTGTTACCAAAGGCAATTTTTCAGTCCCCGATTTAGTGGCAATGGCAGAGTCTAAAAGTTTTATTTGACCCTCCAATGCTTTGGATTGTTGCGATAATTCTGATTTTTTAGCTCTTAAAGCCTCCAAATTTCCACTTGAGACAACACTTTCTAGGGTGGCCTGATTGCCTTCCCCACCTCCACAAGAAGCTAATGCTATCGGTAGTATTATAGTGTAGAATATTCTTTTCATCGTAATGGTTGTATTAGTTGTTTAGAATCGTTTCGAGTTCGGTTTTCTTATTGATAACATCTACCATAGATTGCAAGTATTCTTGCTGGGTAGTATACAGCTGTGTTTGGGCTTGGCGCAGTTCAAAACTAGTGGCCAGCCCTTCGGCGTATTTTATTTGATTTTTTTGTTCGATTCGCTCGGCCAATCCGAGATTTTCTTTTGCCGTTTTATACTGTTCTATTGTGAATTCATACTCGCTTTTTGCATTTTCTAGCTGAAGACGAATTTGTTCTTCAGCTTCCGTCAACTGAGTTTTAGCCTTTTCAAGTGCAATTTTTGCCCTTTGGGTGCTGGCATCTCTTTTAAAGGAACTGAAAATCGGTATGTTCAAATCAAAACCTAGAATTGAGGAGTCGAACCACTCTGAATCTCCTCCTATAAAATCAAATTTATCACTGAATGCCGAAGAACCATAGTTGACAAACGCGTTTAGAGTTGGCAGCGCACGACTTTTGGCCAGTTTATGTTCAAAATAACGTTGTTCGTTAAGGTTCAAAGCTAATTTATAGTCAACATTATTTTTTAAATCAAAGTCGGCATTCAATAGCTCTGGGTCTATTTTTTGTGTGGTCAATTGGTCGAGGTTTTCGTTTAACGCAGTTGGGTTCTCTATTGGAAGCCCCATAACCAAATTGAGCATTTGCAAGGTGATGTTTTCAAGACGTCTTGCATTCTTGAGCTGGTTTTCAACCGATGATAAGGTGATTTGCAATTGTTCAACACTTTCTTCATCTCCCAAGCCATTTTCGAATAATTTTTGGGTCTCGAAAAGGTTTTTGTCCAATGTGATAATGTTTTTTTCGAGAATGGCGACACTTTCACGTGCGAGTAAAACATTGCCATAAGCTTCTACTACACTTTTACGTACTTCGAGCTCCGTTTTTTCTTTGTTGTTCTGACTATAGCTTAAGAAAGATTTTGTCGCTTGCACGCCCACAATGTATGAGCCATCAAAAATTTGTTGCTTTAGGGTCGCCGTCGCCGTTACCTGCTGTGGCTGGCCAAAAGTGATGGGTTGAAAAGTACCTGGCTCACCACCAAAAAATTCTGCCGGAATCAAGGAAATAGGCTGTTTCAGTTGGTTTTGATAGTTGATACTTCCGTCGACTTGAGGCAAACCGCCCGCGATGGTTTCCCATTTTTGCTTTTGGGCATCTAGTATGTCCCTATCGGCGTTAATGGCATTGTAATTGTTTTGAAGGGCAAAGACAATGGCTTCGTCCAAGGTATACCCTACTGGTTTTTCCTGGGACAAGCCCACACAAGTAATTAACAGTATAGCGATTATTAAAAGACGGTTTCGCATGCTATTCGTAGTTTGAATTAATAAGGTTATTCAATTTTTTTCTGCCTTCGGGCGTTACAATTCCCCTAAGGTGATATTCTAGGTACTCTTCTATCAACTGTTCTTTCGGAAAATTTTCAGGCGGAAAAAGAGTAATGTCCTTTATGCTGGTAACTCCGGAAAAATAAATTCTTGCTATAAAATCAATATTCAAATTTTCCCGATACAAGCCCAGACTTATCCCCCTTTTGATATTGTCGACCACACATTCTTTCATGGTATCGAACTGCCTCGATTTCAACCTTGCATATATGGTCGGGTAATACTTTTGAAGTTGGTATTGGGGACTCGATTTCTCATCTTTTAAATAAACCGTAACTAAACGTTTGATTTCATAAAGTTCTTCGATAGGGTCTTTCTCCAGGGAACAAATATTGTTAATACCTGCGCAGATATTGGTGAAGAGCTGCGAGGTACATTCTTTGACCAATTCTGTTTTGTTCGTGAAGTGGGTATAAATGGTTTTTTTTGATATGCCCATTTCATTGGCCAAATCGTCCATGGTGACACTCTTGAAGCCAAGATTCAAGAACATATCGATTGCTTTGGATAGAATTTTCTCTCTCATAAAGTGTGCAAATATAGGTACGGAAACTTTTAAAACATTTAAAGTTTCCTAAGTTTTACAATAATTTAACACTTCATTCTGACGAAAGTCATTGTTTATCTCCCTGTATACGTTCTACATAGTTATTATAGGCTTCTTGCCCTTCTTCTTCCCAGAATTTTTCGTAATGCTTCCATTTTGAAAAATTGCTTTTCAATCTCTCTTGTTTTTTTTGACCACAACGACGCCCCTTTTTCCCTTTGCTTTTTCCTGAGCTATGATTGCCTAGGCCCCCGAAAAGTATTTTGGCCAGTACCAGCATTCCGACGGCCTGCCAATAATCAATGGCCATCAACCCAAAAACATCGGGCATCAGCCAGTTCCATAACCACATTATGCCATATCCGAGAAGGAGGGCAAAAATTAGTACCGCAATAATGGCAAAGAGTACCTTAAAAGCGGCTTTTACATATTTTTCAACTTTAGTCTTGACCTTATGTTCTAAATAATCTGTCATATCTTTTATGATTTAATTAATGATTTTCTTTTTTTTGTCCAACATTGATAGTAAAATTGATAGGGCTCTGTGTCTTCTTGACATCAGGGTGCCTTTTGGTATTCCCGTTTCCAAAGAAACTTGATTATAAGTGTATCCCTCAAAATCAATCGCCAGAATAATTTCCCGGTAATGGGGTTTTAAATTGCCGATGGCCTTTTTTAGTTCATTTTTCATTGCCTCTGAATATGAATCTCCTTGATTGTCATAGAATAGCTCACTGAAAGCGTTCAAGCGGTTTTCTATTTCATGATCGGCATGTAGTTGGCGCTTGTTCGTTCGCATTAGGTCGATAATTTTATTTCTTATTGCGTTATATACAAAACCGGCAATATTGTTAATGGGAGAGGCGTCGTCAGCACGCGAAAATAATTTCAACGCCACCTCTTGAACAATATCTTCCGCATTACGGTCGGCCGTATCGTTAATTCGTGATTTGGCATAGGCTCTAAGCGAATTATACTCTTCGTTGAAAAAAGTTTTAAGGTTTTTATAATTTTCCGTATCCGAAGTCATGCAAACACTTTTATAATCGAGTCTTCTGTTTTAAAGACGAAATATTTCAAAGCTATTGCATTTTTATACATATTTTTTGCGCTTCAATGTTATACCTAGGTTGCGGACTATTTGTTAAATTGGATGTATTTTTGACCAAAATCATTTGTATGCATTCTATTGAAAAGTATCGCACAGAGTTTGTGTCGTATCTAGAATCTCGGACGAAAACAAAGGAGCCTAAAAACTTATACGAACCAATTACGTATATTCTTGGTTTAGGGGGAAAACGTTTAAGGCCCGTTTTGACCCTGATGGCTGCGGAAATATTTGACAAAAGTTACATGGAGGCTTTAGATGCTGCCTTGGCCATTGAGGTTTTTCACAACTTTTCGCTGGTACATGACGATATTATGGATGCCGCCCCTTTGCGACGCGGTAAATCTACGGTTCATGAAAGATGGGATGTGAATACAGCGATTCTTTCTGGAGATGCTATGCTTATTACGGCCTATCAGTTATTCGAGAATTATGAGGTCAATACCTTTCGCGATCTGGCGCGATTGTTCGGTACGACGGCACTTCAAGTGTGTGAGGGACAGCAGTACGATGTCGATTTTGAAACAAGGGAAGACGTAACCATTCCCGAGTATTTAAAGATGATCGAGTATAAAACGGCTGTTCTTGTGGGGGCAGCCTTGAAAATGGGCGGTATCGTAGCTGGGGCTTCCAAAGCCCAACAAAACCATATTTATCAATTTGGTAAAAATTTAGGTATCGCGTTTCAATTGCAAGATGATTACTTGGATGCCTTTGGTGACCCAAAGACTTTTGGCAAGCAAGTGGGTGGCGATATTATGGCCAATAAAAAAACATTTTTGTATTTGACGGCTTGTGAGTTGGCTTCAACAGAACAAAAAAGGGAATTGGAGCACCTCTTTTCAATCTATCCGAAAGACACTACGGATAAAGTAAATACTGTCAAGGAAATTTTTGAACAGTGCGGTGCTGTGGAAAAAACCCAGGAAACCATAAAAAAATATACACATAAGGCTTTTGAATTATTAGACGAATTGGAAATATCCGCTGAAAAAAGAGAACTTCTTGAAACTTTTGGAAAACAGTTGATGCACCGGGAAGTTTAATCATAGCCGCTTTTTTGGGCTGTCTTTAGTTTAGTTTATAGCGCAGACCAAAGAATCCACGGATACCTTGGTTTGGCCCATAAACATAGGAAGGGTCGAAAGTAAGTGCGTATGGGTTGTCGGCCGTTGCCACTACGTCACCATTGTTTGCGTAAGTGACATTTTTATCAAAAGGATCTTGAGCGCGCGCGATGATAAATGGATTTCCGCGATTGGGCGTCCAGTCCAATAAGTTTTTGATGCCGGCATAGATTTCAAAGTTCTGAAGCCCTTTGTATGTGAATTGAATATTTTGAACACTCCAAGTCGGTGAGAATTCTTGGCGGGGGTCCAATTCCCCTAATAGAGGCAAACGCATGGGGCCATATAGGTTTCCAGTGTAATCAATAGTTAGTTTAAGGTTTCTCAGTTCGTATGATACGTTCCAAGTACCCGAAATACTTTCCGTCAAAATTTGTTGTTTCTCGATTCCGTTTTCGGTGCTACTTACATCTTGGTATGTTGCGCCCACAAGAATCTTGAGGCCGTTAGGGAAAACTACATCGACATTTGCACTTACTCCTTGGGAGATTGATTTTCCATCGAGGTTGTTATAAATAATCTGGTTAGGGTCGGTATCGTAATCGGGAAGGATAATGTTACTGAAATGGGTGTAGAATGCCGAGGCATCAAGACTCGCGAAAGTGCCATTATCTATATAGATTTTTTTCAAATAATTGAGGTTTACGTTATAAGAGCGTTCGGGCTTTAGTGCCTCGGTAATGACAACCTCTCTTGCCCCCGTCAAGGCGGCATGTTCTTCAGTGAATAGGTTTACCACACGAAAGCCCGTTCCGGCATTAAGACGGAGAATATCGTTATCGGAAATTTTCCATCTGTAGGCCGTTCGAGGCGTGTAAATAGACCCGTGTCGCCGGTCGTAGTCATATCTCAGTCCGAGAAGTAGTGAATGTTTTTTTGCCAAACTTATTTCATTTTGAGCGAATAAACTCGGGATCAAGGTTTCGTTGGGTTCGTTTCCCTGAAAGTCTGAAGTGGCCGTAGTATTGTCGTCGTAATAGTTGTACCGAAGTGCACTTCCGAACAATAAATCGTGTGCCCCTAACGATTTGTCCCAGGTCAACTGCGTAAAACCAATACGCTGATCGGCGAGATATGCAATGTCTCCATAGACAGAATTCTGACTGTGGTCGTTGTACGAAAAGGAGAGCAGCATTTTCTCTTTTATAGGAAGCTGGTATTTCCCCAATATTTCCCATCTACGGGTATAGATACTTTCTCCATATACCTCATCGCCCCCGCGATATTGAGGTGTCCATTGAAGCTCACCCCCCCATCTATCCTCATAAAAAAAGCGCCCGGCCATAGAAAATATGCGGGATTTGTTCCGTTGGAAATTCCATTTTTGAAATATGGAAACACGGTTCTGCAAGGTAACATCCGTGAAATTATCGCCATTATTGTCAACGGGTGTATCATAATTAAAATAGTTGATGCCCAACAGCATGTCTGCCTTCTTTCCGACATGAAGTTTGGTGCCAATATCGAGGTTGTATTCTCCCCATCCTGTAGCAAAGGCATCAGCAAAAAAGTCGGGAGCTTCGGGTGTATTCTTGGTTATGATGTTAATAAGGCCGCCAACCGCCTCACTGCCGTAAAGACTTGAAGCAGGCCCTTTCACGATTTCTATTTGTTGTATCAAAGAGTTCGGAATACCTGAAAGACCGTAGACAGTGCCAAGACCACTAACAATAGGCATACCATCGATTAGAACGAGGGTGTACGGGCCCTCCAAACCGTTGATATGGATGTCGCCCGTATTGCAGACGTTGCAATTAATTTGCGGACGTACTCCATTGACATTTTGCAGCGCTTCGAAAATACTGGCTGTTGGGTTTTTCTTTAGAAAAGTCGGACTATAGACTTCTACGGGAACAGGACTCTCCAATCTGTTAACAGACTTTAGGGTGCCCGTAACCACCGTCTCATCAAGTTGCTCGGAAGCTGTGTTTAGCCTAATGGGAATGGATTTTTTTTCGTATCCCTTAAGTGTAATTTTTTTAGAAAAAGGTAAATACCCTAAGATTGTCGCATTCAATTTGTAATCGCCGGGCGGAATACCTTTCAAAGTATAGTTCCCCTCTTCATCGGTAGCCGTTCCCAAAGTAGTGCCTTCCAAGTAAATATTTACAAAGGGTACTGGTATGCTGTTTTCCGTAGCCATCCCAATAATTTCGGCATTTTGGCCAAATGTATTGGAAAGTACGGTAAAGCATACTAATAAAACCAACCAAAAATTACCGACTAATGAAGGCCTATTTGCTTTTGTCATTTGAAAATTAAAATTTAATTATTTCTAAATAAATATTTAGACAAAACTAAAAATATGTTTTTACATATAAAAATGTATTTTTGTTTAAATTTTAGAAATGACACTTTCCGAAGAAGATTATATTAAGGCTATTTATCACTTGGGCAAAGGTGAGAATACTAACGTGACCACAAATGAGATTGCTAACGGCATGGATACCAAGCCGTCTTCGGTGACCGATATGGTAAAAAAGCTATCGGATAAAGGATTGGTGAACTATAAAAAATACCAAGGGGTTACATTAACCGATTTGGGTAAGAATAGTGCCCTTTCGATTGTGCGAAAGCATCGATTGTGGGAAGTTTTTTTGGTCGACAAGTTGAATTTTTCGTGGGACGAAGTTCATGAGGTAGCGGAACAGCTTGAACATATAAAAAGTGAAAAAATGATCGATCAGCTTGATGCCTATTTGGGTTTTCCGAAGGTAGACCCCCATGGTGATCCCATTCCATCCAAAAATGGCGAGTTTAAAAAATCAATTAAAAAACTGCTTAACGAAGCTTCTATGGGTGTGGAAGGTATTTGTGTCGGGGTAAAGGATTCTTCGGTAGCATTTCTAAAATTTTTAGATAAAAACAAGATTGCACTAGGTGACACTGTTACCGTAGTTGACAAGGAAGAATTCGATGGTTCGTTACATATTAAAATAAACGGACGAAATATGCATATTTCAAATCAGATAGCTTCCAATTTGTATTTGCAGATAAGTGAATAGAAATAGCTGTGAAATATATCAATCGTATTAAAGAGCAATCCAATGCAATAGATGGTTGATCTGGCAATCGACTGAACGTCAAACAAGAAATTAAAAAAAACATGCAACAAATAATTGATTATTTCGAATCTATTGACCCAATTCTGGCCGCATTGTATGCCACCTTGTTTACATGGGGCCTGACAGCCGCCGGGGCAGCGCTGGTATTTTTCTTTAAGGGGATGAACCGTGCGGTTTTAGATGGTATGTTGGGTTTTACGGGCGGGGTAATGGTGGCCGCCAGTTTTTGGAGTTTATTGGCACCTGGCATAGAAATGAGTCCGGGAGAAGGTTTTGTTAAGGTAATCCCCGCTGCCATAGGGTTCCTTTTAGGGTCACTCTTTATTTTCGGACTGGACAAAATTCTTCCGCATTTGCACATCAATTTTAAAGAGAGTGAAAAGGAAGGTATAAAAACTCCTTGGCACAGAACGACCTTGTTAACTTTGGCCATCACTTTACATAATATTCCCGAAGGGCTGGCGGTAGGGGTTTTGTTCGGGGGTGTGGCGGCAGGTTTTGACGGCGCCAGTATTGGAGGTGCCGTAGCTTTGGCATTGGGGATAGGCTTACAGAATTTTCCCGAAGGGTTTGCTGTCGCAATGCCATTGCGGCGACAAGGCTTAAGTCGATATAAAAGTTTTCTGTTCGGTCAGGCGTCGGCTATTGTAGAGCCGATTGCGGCAGTTTTAGGGGCTTGGGCGGTGCTGACATTTCAGCCTATCTTACCTTATGCGCTTTCTTTCGCCGCGGGGGCGATGATTTTTGTTGTTGTTGAAGAAGTGATTCCAGAAACGCAACAAGACAAATACACCGATATTGCCACAATGGGCTTTATTGGCGGTTTTATAATTATGATGACCTTGGATGTGGGACTGGGTTGATAAATTCTTTAGATTTAAAACAAGAACGGAAGCCGCACTAAAAATCGAACCTTTAAAGTCAATAAAGATGTTGCCCATTTAGTGTTTTTATTTCCCATTTAAATCAGAAATTCTACAATGATACGCATAAAACAAGCTATTCTTCTAATCGCAATCGTGTTGTTCTCTGCGCAGTGTGGAAGTGATCCAAAAGCTAGGAAATTTAAAAAAGAGGAGGTTGAGAAAAAGGTTGTCTTTGTGATCATCGACGGTATTGCGGCCGATATGTTGAAAAATGTGAATACGCCCAATCTTGATAATATTGCGGAACAAGGCGGTTTTACTGAAGCCTATGTAGGTGGGGAAAGGAACGGATACTCCGAAACCCCAACGATTTCCGCTGTAGGCTATAACAGTTTATTGACGGGTGTTTGGGTAAATAAGCATAATGTCTTTGGAAACGAAATCAAAGCGCCGAACTACTACTATCCAACCATTTTCAGAGTTTTCAAGGATAACTTCCCAAAGAAAAAGATCGCCATATTTTCAACGTGGCTCGATAACCGCACAAAATTGATTGGTGAAGGTCTTGCAGAAACAAAAAAGATAAGAATGGATTACGCTTTTGACGGTTTTGAGCTCGATACTATAAACTTCCCTCACGACTCTGAACGAATGTACATTAAGAATATTGACGAGAAAGTAGCGACCGAAGCGGCTCGGTATATTCAATCGGAAGGTCCCGATATGTCGTGGGTATATCTAGAGTTTTCCGATGATATGGGCCATAAATTTGGGGATAGTCCCGAACTTAATGCAGCAATTGAGTTCGAAGATTGCTTGATGGGTAAAATATGGGATGCGGTACAGGAACGGGAGCGCTCATTTAATGAAGATTGGTTGGTGGTGATTACCACGGATCACGGTCGAAGTGCCACAGACGGTAAAGGTCATGGAGGACAATCGGATCGGGAACGCAGTACTTGGATCATTACCAATGCCCAGAATACAAATGCGTATTTCAGGGAAGAAACAACAGCAATCGTTGACATAATGCCAACGATTTTTCGATTTACGAACCTTGACATTGACGAAAATGTACTTTTTGAGCTTGATGGTGTACCGCTTATTGGAGAAGTTGACGCCATAGGCCTAAAGGTCAAATTGATTGATGAAGGTTTGGAAATTACATGGGAGAACAAAGCGGTCAAAACCGAAGTAGGAACACTTTACCTGGTCAGTACCAATGACTTTGCCAAGGGAGGAAAGGATAAATATAAGGTTATAGGCGAGGTGTTGCTCGAGGACCAAAGATTTGTAGTTCCCCTTGATGCTCCGTCCGAATTTTATAAAATTGTGCTGAAAACACCGAACACCTTTTTGAATACATGGTACAAATCGGAAGAATAAGTAGACGTTTTTGGATAGAGCGAAACTAAAAGGGAGTTCCCCAGATGTGGTAAAGAGGCGTGAAATGTCGAAAGAATTGTTTCGTGGGTTGCGATAGAAGACAATTACCAGAAGATTACAATATAAATACGATAAATGGGTTACATAAATAGGAGGCGAAATACTCATTTTTCACTGGTTAATTATCTCTTTCATATGATAATGCGGAATTTTGAACGTGTGAAGAATCTGAAATAAATTAAATTGGTCCTAGTACTTGTGACCTCAAGAAAATATCCATTTTATGGGAAGAAGCAAAAATCCTTGGTTGTGGAACATTTTGATTGTTTTCACGGTTATAGTTTGTTTGATCGCTTTTGTAGCACATTCCAAGAACTGGACCAAAATAAACACACAGGATATTCAGATACTTTCCGGGGCATATTACCGGCAGATAAAATTCGCAGATTTAGATAGTGTGCTCTTGGTAGATAAAATTCCTCCAATGGAACGGTTAAACGGCTTTTCCGCTATGGCTAGAGAAAAAGGACTTTTTAGGGAGTTCAAAGATTCACTCACCGACAAGAAAGTATATGTATATGTCGACAATTTTGAACAACAGAAAATAAAAGTAGTATACAAAGATTCGCTAAAGCTTTTTTTAAATCTCTCAGATTCCTTAGAGACTGATCGGCTCTATCGCTTTTTACGTGATAAAAGGGATACCGCTTCGGCAGCAAACATGCAAAAATGATATTATGGTTCTATTAGCACAATGTTTAGGCGCCCTATACGGACTTTTGGCCGTTATTTTTGGTGCCTTCGGTGCACATGCCCTAAAAAAGACATTTACCGAAGACCAGCTTAAAAGTTTTGAAACGGGAGTTAAATATCAAATGTACCATGCCATCTTGTTAATCGTTCTCGGTTTTAATTTTAATTTGGAAACCGCCTTGGAACGTACTATGATTTACTGTTTTATAATAGGCACTTTTCTATTTTCCTTTAGTATCTACGGGTTGTGTGTGTCGGCTTCCAAAGGAAAAAAGCTAAGGTTTCTCGGGCCCATCACACCTATAGGGGGGCTTCTTTTGGTTTTGGGTTGGGCGATGCTGCTATACTCTTTTATTAAAAATTTGGTTTAGAACACCAATCGATTTCGGTTTTAAATGTCACTCTAACTGTATTTCCGTGGCGGTGAATTCTTCGATGGCCTTATTCGGCTCTATTATAGTATAGCCTTGCCAAAATTCTGGATTGTAAGTGGGCATGTAGGTCGGCAACACCTTGTTGTTTTCCTTAAAAGCGTCAAAATCGGTTTTGTTTATGTTTTCTGAATCGAATATGACCACTTCATTTTTATCGATGTTGGCAAAGGCGAGATCTACCTTGGCCGAAAGCTCATTTTGTTTGTTGCGACCTTTTACGCGTTTGTTTTTTTCTATGATTTTCAGCGGTCGCTTGACGCCCATTTTGTTCCCTTGCTCCGATTCGTAATAACTTAGACTGTATTTTTGTCCGGTATCCTTCGAGAAAATTACTTTTCCCCTATGCAGATAGTTGTTAAGGGAAATGCCCAATAAATTAAAGGTTTTTAGCGATTTTACATTTTCGAAATCTGCCCTGATCAACGCAAAATCATCTGAATTTATATACAGTGTGCCTTTAAAGTCGGCCGAACGTTTCGGTTTGAAATCGATAACGTAAACGGCATCGCTTCCGAGGTATGTAAAGTCTTGGAGTGTGAAATCGTATTTTCTCGATTTCCAAATAAAGTTCAAATCCGAATCTTCTAAAATTGGCAGGTTGTTGAACATTTTACCCAAGGCATTTCTTCGAGAACCGGCAAAATTCTTTTTTCGTTCTTCTTCCTCCTTTTTGGTTTTTTCAAGTTGTTTGTTCAATGCCAAAACATCGGTCGAGTCAATTTCTTCCTCGAAAATTTCATCGACATCGACCTTAGTTCCAAAAAAGCCTGACTTAATTTTAAAATAGGAATCGGTCTTAACGTTTTCTTTGATTATCGCGTTAAACTTTTCTTCCAGTTTGTTAAAATCTAGCTCCATGTTTTTATCATAAAGTTCCGAAGCCTTTATAAGATTGAATTTTTGCTGTTCCTCCCCATAATTCCCATAAAGATCCCCCAGTACTTCGGTATAATAGCTATTGTTTTTCGGAATAGTACGTATCACACTGTCGAGAAACTTTTCGTTGAACGCCTCGATAGTCGACTTTCTAAGGGTGTAGTCGGCCTTGTGCATTTGTTGAAAAGAAGATTTTCTGTAGAACAACCTTTTTTTTGTAAGGGCGAGGTTGTAATTATTTTCAATGCCATCTTTCATTTTCTCAATAATTTCCTTGGCGGTATATTGCTTGTTGCTAACGATAACCTCTTTCAGCGCAATGGCCATCGGAACCAAATAGATTGTGGCTTTGTCGAATTCTTCCAAAGGTTTGGCAATCGATTCATACCCTAAACACGAGATAAAAAGCGAATCGGATTTTTGGACGTCTTCAGGTAACAACAGGCTGAATCGACCTTCTTCATTAGTGATGGCCCCTTTTTTCGTAGCCCATTGCACCGTTGCATAGGGTACCGGTTTTTGTGTGACAGAATCTATAATTTTGGAACTTACCGATTGCGAGCTTACCGCGTTGTGGTAAAACAAGCATAAAAAAAGAAAAAATAGGGTAGCTTTTCCAATCATTCGAGTAGTACTTGCATTGCACTCGTTTGTGCAAGTTGCTTATAACAAAGCAAACGATATCTAACTAAATCACAATGCTTTTTTAGATTTAATTAGGAAGCATTTATTCTATTTTTAACGGAAAAGGGAGTTTGGTCTGCTGAAACAGACGGTTATTTACTATTTGGAGAAAATTCTGTTATCGTTCCTTAATTTTAATGACACCCGCAATTGCCGTCATTACAATGTTTGGAACTTCCTTTTTTAGAGGAGAAAAGATGCTTGGGCAATAGAAATTTGCGAATCAAATATCCTGCTGCAAGTGCCAAGGTTATATAGACCAATATAGATTGAATAAGTTCCATCGTTATTTTAATATTTGATAGGCCGCCAATGCTACAATATACGCAAAAAGACTCATGAAAACTAGTTGGGCCATGGGCCATTTCCAAGTATTGGTCTCACGTTTTACAATGGCAAGCGTGCTCATGCATTGCATGGCAAAGGCATAAAATAATAATAACGATATGCCCGAGGCCAAATTAAAAAGGGGCTCTTTGGTCGTGGCATTAACCTCCGCTGCCATTCTGTTTTTAATAGTTTCCTCTTCATCGCTACCAACACTATAGATTGTAGCTAATGTGCCCACGAATACCTCTCTCGCTGCAAAAGAGGTCAATACGGCAATACCGATTTTCCAGTCATAGCCTAGAGGCTTTACCAGAGGCTCAATGGCTTTGCCCATATTTCCGATATAGGAATTCTCTAATTTAAAGCTCGAAATTTCTTCGTTTTTTGCCCTTTCCTTAAGTTCCGATTCGCGCTGGTTCAGTGCATCAGAAATAGTATTGGCATCTAATTTTTTTGAATTGGGGGCAATACTATCACGAAGGACCTTCTCATACGTAAGCAAGTCCTTTTTTATTATGGACATATTAAATTCAGAATACCCTTCTGTTTCTATCTTATTTTCAACAATATGTCCTGCATTTTCGAATTTTTCGGAATAACCGTTAGACCCCAAAAACCAAAGAACTATGGATATTGCCAGAATAATCTTTCCTGCGCCCAGAACAAAACTTTTGGTCTTTTCCCAAACCGTATAGATAACATTTTTCACTAAAGGCAGTTTATAGTTGGGCATTTCAATTACAAAAAAGGACCGGCTTTTTATTTTAAGTATTTTGTTCAAAACCATAGCGGAAATAATCGCCGCGCCAAACCCTATTAGGTATAAGAGCATTAGGGTGAGTGCCTGATAACTTAGTCCGAAAAACCGTTTCTCGGGTATCACCAAAGCTATAATGATAAGGTACACTGGTAGTCGAGCGGAACAGGTGGTAAAAGGAACCACAAGAATAGTGATCAACCGCTCTTTCCAATTTTCGATCGTTCTGGTGGCCATAACGGCGGGGATAGCACAAGCCGTTCCTGATATTAGGGGCACTACGCTTTTTCCACTTAAGCCGAAGGGCCGCATCAATCGATCCATTAAGAATACGACGCGACTCATATAGCCCGACTCTTCCAATAGCGAAATAAAAAGGAATAAAAAGGCGATCTGTGGGATAAAAATGACGATTCCCCCAATACCCGCAAGTACACCTTCGGCCAATAAATCGGTGAAGGCCCCTGGGGGTAGATTGTTTTTAACCCATTCACTTGCCGAGGCAAAAGTGGCATCGATAAAGTCCATCGGATAGCTGCTCCAGTCATAAATGGCCTGAAATATGGTTAAAAGGATTAGAAAGAAAATCAGGTATCCGAAAATTTTATGGGTAAGTATTTTGTCTAAAGATGCCCGAAATCCTTTAGCCGTGTTCAAATCTACCTTGTATGTTTCCTTTAGAATTCCGTTAATGAACTGGTACCGCAGTATGGTTTCCTTTTGTTGCAGGCGTTTTAGTTCAGATTTTGACTTTGTGGCAAAATTGGAGGGATCGTTTACGGCCTTTTTTTTAATAGGCATAAAGTTTACGTCCTGGGTAATTACCAACCATAATTTGTATAGATCTTCCTTCGGAAATGCATTTTGTAGCCGTTCAAAATAGTCAGGCGCAATAATGGTCGTGTCTATGATCGAGGCATCCGATAGATTTTTGTAGTCTGCTATGAGTTCCTTTAGATGCTCGATCCCCGTACTTTTCCGGGTGCTGACAAGCGCAATTTTGGTGCTTAGTTTTTCTTCCAAAAGGGAAATGTCGAGCGAAATGCCTTTGCGAGACATTCTATCCGCCATATTGATTACCAAAATGGTCGGAATTTTTAAATCCTTTATCTGCGTAAATAATAAAAGATTCCGTTTTAGGTTTTCGACATCCGAAATCAGCACGACGACATCTGGGTGGTCTTTATCGTTCTTGTTTAGTAGCAATTCGACGGCAACACTTTCGTCAAGTGAGGTGGTGTTGAGACTGTAAGTGCCTGGGAGATCCAATATATGGGCCTTTACGCCTCGGGGAAGTTTACAGATACCCTCTTTTTTTTCTACGGTGATACCAGGGTAATTGCCTACTTTTTGTTTGAGACCTGTGAGTTGGTTAAAAACCGATGTTTTACCAGTATTTGGGTTTCCTATGAGGGCTACATTGATTTGTTTGCTCATAGCGCACTGTTCTCATCGATAATGTCAAGTTCGATTTTCAAAGCTACTGAACGCCTGATGGCAATGTGTGAACCATTGACATTAATATATATGGGGTCTTTTAGCGGCGCCACTTGTACCAATTCTATTTCATTGCCGGGCAAACATCCCAATTCTAGAAGTTTAATCGGAAGTATATCTTCGGCAAATTCTTTGATTATGCCTTTCTCTCCTCGTTTTAGATGTGCTGCTGTAACTGACAATTCTTATTTAGATTGATTACAATTAAGGGCAAAAATAAGATAAAATATCCTAATTAATCCCAAAAACCAGTGCCAATTCTAAATTTGAACGTGTGAAGTAGGTAAGGTTGCATCGTCACCGCCAAAAGTCTGGATTTTCATCTGAACGCAATTGTCTCTATGACAGTCAAATGACTTAATTACAGGGAATTTATACTTCCCTAGAGATGAAATTGTGCTTGTTCATTGGACTTAGCTGCCGTTATCTTCTTTATAGGAAGCTTTTAGAACTTCGAGGTCACCCATCAATTTTTCAATTTCTTCAGATTTCGTTCCGTCATAAAACCCTCGAATACGCTTTTCTTTATCAACAAGAATAAAATTTTCGGTGTGAATCATATCAAATTCCCCCCCGTCACCATCCTCTTTTACGGCTAAATACGACTTGCGGGCCAACGCATAGATTTGTTTTTTATCCCCTGTGACAAGATTCCATTTACGGTCATCTACCCCTTTTTCCAGCGCATACTTCTTCAATTGCCCCACCGAATCGATTTCAGGGGTGACGGAATGGGAAAGTAACAAAACATCATCGTCATTGATTATCCGATTTTGAATAGTTACCATGTTTTTGGTCATAATGGGACAAATTGTGGGACAGGTAGTAAAGAAAAAATCTGCAATATAGATTTTGTTCCGATAATCGGCTTCCGTTATGGTCTTCCCATTTTGATTGATAAGTGAAAAATCAGCTATGGTGTGGTACTTTTTTACGAACTGCAAGTTGCTATCGACCAATTCAGGGTTAACCATAGCAGGTTGGTAAATAGGTAATGTTTTTTTGGGTTGCAGCGCGTTGAAGAACAGATAGACAATGACTGCAGAAAGAAAAAACAGCACGATACCAAAAAGTTTGTATTTTCTGAAAAACGAGCGCATAATCTTTTTGGCAAAGATACGTTAGCCAATAGTGGCTTTCAAGTATTTAATGCCGTGTAGCTGCTAAATGTTTCATAAATACGGGCTAGCTTCCACACTTTCTTTTTTTAAGATTAGGTAAAAGCGTACTTTTGTGCGCTTTATAAAATAAAAAACCTTAGATGACACTTGCGATTCAAATAATACAATTTGTACTCATCATATCAATATTGGTCATTCTGCATGAGTTGGGCCATTTTATACCTGCCAAATACTTTAAAACAAAAGTTGAGAAATTCTATTTGTTTTTCGATGTGAAGTTTTCCCTTTTCAAGAAAAAAATTGGGGATACGGTCTACGGTATTGGTTGGCTGCCTTTAGGGGGATATGTGAAAATTGCTGGGATGATCGACGAGAGCATGGATACCGAGCAAATGAAGGAAGAGCCCAAACCCTGGGAATTTCGGAGCAAGCCAGCATGGCAACGCCTCATTATTATGCTGGGGGGGGTCACGGTAAACTTTTTCCTCGCTTGGATAATATATACGATGTTGTTGTTCAACAATGGCGATACATACATTCCGGCAGACAGCTTGAAGTATGGTATTCAGGTAGATTCTATCGGTCAACAGTTGGGTTTGCAAACAGGCGACAAAATTTTGGCGGTCGATGGAAAAAAGACGAAAAAATTTAGTAATGCCGTTCTTCAGATTATTCTGGGAGATGAAATAACCGTCAATCGCGATGGTAGAGAAATTACCGTCCCACTCTCCGACGAAGGAAAGGCAAGTGTTTTTGAGGCCCAAGGAAGAAACTTTATCACCTATAGAAAGAAAGCTGTGGTCGATAGCGTAATTCCCCAATCGGCGGCCCAAAACGCTGGGCTAAAAGCCCAAGACCAAATCATAGGTGTCAATGGTAAAAAAGTAGACTTTTGGGATGAACTTACCGATGTAATAACGTCATCTTCTGATGCCGGCCTAACCTTAGAGGTTTTGAGAAATGGGAAAAAGGAAAACCTACAGGTGACCGTACCTGAAGAAGGTAAAATAGGGGTTTATCCCAGCGTTGAAGATTTAAGGGTCACCGATCACTATGACTTTTTGGAGGCGATACCTGCCGGATTTACGAGGACGATTCAGGTGCTTACCGATCAGATACGTCAATTTAAGGTGATCTTTAATACTAAAACGGGCGCCTACAAACAGGTTAAAGGACCGATTGGGATAGTAGAAATGATGTCACCAACTTGGGATTGGACGTTTTTCTGGAGTTTTATGGCTATGTTTTCAGTATGGTTGGCGTTTTTGAATGTGCTACCTATTCCGGCACTTGATGGAGGCCACGTCATGTTTTTACTCTACGAAATGATTTCAGGTAGAAAACCAAGTGAAAAGGTTTTGGAAACAGGTCAGATAATTGGTTTTGTTATTCTTATGGGCCTTATGGTGGTCATATTTGGCAATGATATCTGGAATATCATTAAAAAGTTTCTATAAACAATGGCCCTTTATTTGGTGTTCTTATAAGCATTGTAGAAAACGGGTGGGTTATCTCAAAGATAGCTGCCTGATTTGTCTTCGATACAATGAATTTTAACAAAGTCCTACCTTTTACGGATTCCTCACGAATTGGTTGAATTGTCTTAATTAAAAACGAAAAAGTGCTTGATTGCCTCAAAATCAAGTCCTTTTGTCGAAAAAATGTTGCACCTAGAGCGTTAATGAGTTAATTTGAGGTATTATTTTAGATTATCCCGTGTAGGGATATTCCCAAATCTTTAAAATAAACCTATGAATGCTACCAAACTTGCTTTAGGAGCCGTGGTCATGGCATCCTTATATTTTACAGGATGTTCTAGATACGGCAACGAACTACAATATGTTGAATACGGAGAACATGGAACGATTTCGATTCAACTTACAGATGCTCCTTTTCCCCATAAATTACTTTCCGAGGCGAACGTGACTATAGTAAAGATAGATGCGCGCCGTAAAGGTGTTGAAGGCGAAGACGATGCCTTTGAAACCTTATATGAAGGCGATGAAAGTGTAAATCTTTTAGAGCTTACCAATGGAATTACAAAATCAATGGGTGAAGTGGAGGTTCCTGTAGGTTCGTATGATTTGGTTAAGGTGTACATTAAAGAATCGAGTATCGGACTACTTGACGGAACACTTTTTAATCTCGATATTCCGAACGGTTCTGAAACGGGGACCATATCTTTTATTAACCGGGCAATTTCTGTAGAAAGTGATGCCCAGAGCGATTTGCTATTGGATTTTGACGTTAGTAGATCTTTTATTTTGGAAGGAGGGCTCGATATTGTCTCAGAAATCACGGGCTTTGCGTTTAAACCAGTCTTCAAGTCTGCGAATATGGCCAATTCGGGAACATTAACCGGAACGGTTAAAACATCGTTACTCGGACAATTAGAAACAGACTTGCCAGGTGTTCAGATAAGTGTTATGGTAGCAGATACTTTAAATACCACCACTTTTACTGATGTATCGGGTGCTTATACTGTATTGGGGTTAGATCCCGGTCAGTATACGGTTACCGCCGAAATACTTGGCTTTTCAGCTGAAACCGTAGAAGATGTCGTTATTGTCGAAGACGATCTGACCAACCAAGATTTTGATTTAAACATCGGACTATAAAACTGTTCCTACCTATATTACAGGGCCGAACAACAATGTTCGGCCTTTTTCATTTCAGGGTTTGATAAGAATATATAAAAAGTTGCATTTTTTTTGTTTGGAGCAAACAAAAAAACAATTATATTTGCACCCGCTTTCCTGATAGAAAGTATGTGAAAATATTCCTCCTTAGCTCAGCTGGTTAGAGCATCTGACTGTTAATCAGAGGGTCCTTGGTTCGAGCCCAAGAGGGGGAGCTTCCAAGAGCAA